>QCIB01000007.1 GCA_003216915.1 Prochlorococcus sp. AG-402-I23 | reverse complement strand
GCTAATACCCCATATGCCTACTGGTGAAATGAATTTCGCCTGAGGATGAGCTCGCGTCTGATTAGCTAGTTGGTGAGGTAATGGCTCACCAAGGCTTCGATCAGTAGCTGGTCTGAGAGGATGATCAGCCACACTGGGACTGAGACACGGCCCAGACTCCTACGGGAGGCAGCAGTGGGGAATTTTCCGCAATGGGCGAAAGCCTGACGGAGCAACGCCGCGTGAGGGACGAAGGCCTCTGGGCTGTAAACCTCTTTTCTCAAGGAAGAAGATATGACGGTACTTGAGGAATAAGCCACGGCTAATTCCGTGCCAGCAGCCGCGGTAATACGGGAGTGGCAAGCGTTATCCGGAATTATTGGGCGTAAAGCGTCCGCAGGCGGCTTTTCAAGTCTGCTGTTAAAGCGTGGAGCTTAACTCCATCATGGCAGTGGAAACTGAAAGGCTTGAGTATGGTAGGGGCAGAGGGAATTCCCGGTGTAGCGGTGAAATGCGTAGATATCGGGAAGAACACCAGTGGCGAAGGCGCTCTGCTGGGCCATTACTGACGCTCATGGACGAAAGCCAGGGGAGCGAAAGGGATTAGATACCCCTGTAGTCCTGGCCGTAAACGATGAACACTAGGTGTCGGGGGAATCGACCCCTTCGGTGTCGTAGCTAACGCGTTAAGTGTTCCGCCTGGGGAGTACGCACGCAAGTGTGAAACTCAAAGGAATTGACGGGGGCCCGCACAAGCGGTGGAGTATGTGGTTTAATTCGATGCAACGCGAAGAACCTTACCAGGGTTTGACATCCTGCGAACCTCTTAGAAATTTGAGGGTGCCTTCGGGAATGCAGTGACAGGTGGTGCATGGCTGTCGTCAGCTCGTGTCGTGAGATGTTGGGTTAAGTCCCGCAACGAGCGCAACCCACGTTTTTAGTTGCCAGCATTTAGTTGGGCACTCTAGAAAGACCGCCGGTGATAAACCGGAGGAAGGTGTGGATGACGTCAAGTCATCATGCCCCTTACACCCTGGGCTACACACGTACTACAATGCTACGGACAAAGGGCAGCAAACTCGCGAGAGCTAGCAAATCCCATAAACCGTGGCTCAGTTCAGATCGTAGGCTGCAACTCGCCTACGTGAAGTAGGAATCGCTAGTAATCGCAGGTCAGCATACTGCGGTGAATACGTTCCCGGGCCTTGTACACACCGCCCGTCACACCATGGAAGTTGGCCATGCCCGAAGTCGTTACTCCAACCCTTGTGGAGGAGGACGCCGAAGGTGGGGCTAATGACTGGGGTGAAGTCGTAACAAGGTAGCCGTACCGGAAGGTGCGGCTGGATCACCTCCTAACAGGGAGACAACAAAATGTTTAATATTATTTTGTCACCTTAGGTCGATCGGTATCTCACGTTCTTAATTAATTAAGAATTTCATTTCCTAAGTTTTTCTAGGTCACACCCATTATTTTTCCTGGGCCATTAGCTCAGGTGGTTAGAGCGCACCCCTGATAAGGGTGAGGTCCCTGGTTCAAGTCCAGGATGGCCCATATCTCTATGTTGGGGGTATAGCTCAGTTGGTAGAGCGCCTGCTTTGCAAGCAGGATGTCAGCGGTTCGAGTCCGCTTACCTCCACTGATTACCACCTCTTCCATAATCTATAGATAAGGAAATATTTTGAGTTGTGATCAAATTCTGAACGAATCTAGCTTCCTAATGAAAACATTAAGATGCTGGACTCATTGAATTAATTTCATTGTTTTCAGAGAACCTTGATAACTGCATAGATTATTTTTTAAAGACAATAAGCATCTTTAATGATGCAGATTTATTATTTATGCGAATGCATTAATAACAATTCTATTAAGCTGATGCTTCAATTTTGAAGTTATTGGTCAAGCTACAAAGGGCTCACGGAGGATACCTAGGCACACAGAGGCGATGAAGGACGTGGTTACCTGCGATAAGTCTCGGGGAGTTGGAAGCACACTTTGATCCGGGAATTTCCGAATGGGGCAACCCCATGTACGGCCAACTGAATATATAGGTTGGTGCGAGCTAACCCAGCGAACTGAAACATCTTAGTAGCTGGAGGAAGAGAAAGTAAATAACGACTCCCTCAGTAGCGGCGAGCGAACGGGGAACAGCCCAAACCGATAGTCTTGACTATCGGGGTTGTGGGACAGCAATATGGATCAACAAGTCTAGAAGAAACGTTTGAATGGCGTGCCACAGAGGGTGAAAGCCCCGTAATCGAAAGATAAGTTGACCTAGCTGTATCCCGAGTAGCACGGAGCACGTGGAATTCCGTGTGAATCTGCGAGGACCACCTCGTAAGGCTAAGTACTACTGTGTGACCGATAGTGAAACAGTACCGCGAGGGAAAGGTGAAAAGAACCCCGGGAGGGGAGTGAAATAGAACATGAAACCGTGAGCTTACAAGCAATGGGAGCCCGACTAATCGGGTGACCGTGTGCCTGTTGAAGAATGAGCCGGCGACTTATAGGCACTGGCGGGTTAAACCGGAAATGGTGGAGCCACAGCGAAAGCGAGTCTTAATAGGGCGTTTGTCAGTGTTTATAGACCCGAACCCTGGTGATCTAACCATGGCCAGGATGAAGCTTGGGTGATACCAAGTGGAGGTCCGAACCGACTGAAGTTGAAAATTCAGCGGATGAGCTGTGGTTAGGGGTGAAATGCCAATCGAACCAGGAGCTAGCTGGTTCTCCCCGAAATACGTTGAGGCGTAGCGTCTAGTGCTCCAGCAGGGGGGTAAAGCAACCATTTCGGTGCGGGCTGCGAAAGCGGTACCAAATCGATATGAACTCTGAATACCCTGTGTGTAACTAGGCAGTCAGACTGTGGGGGATAAGCTCCATAGTCAAGAGGGAAACAGCCCAGACCGCCAGCTAAGGTCCCAAAATTAACGCTAAGTGATAAAGGAGGTGGGATTGCCCAGACAACCAGGAGGTTTGCCTAGAAGCAGCCATCCTCAAAGGAGTGCGTAATAGCTCACTGGTCGAGCGATCCTGCGCCGAAAATGAACGGGGCTAAGCGTTATACCGAAGCTGCGGATAAATTTATTTATGGTAGGGGAGCGTTCTATGTAGGGTGAAGCGTTAGCGTAAGCGGACGTGGACAGCATAGAAGTGAGAATGTCGGCTTGAGTAGCGAAAACATGGGTGAGAATCCCATGCCCCGAAACCCTAAGGGTTCCTCCGGCAGGCTCGTCCGCGGAGGGTTAGTCTGGACCTAAGGCGAGGCCGAAAGGCGTAGTCGATGGATAACAGGTCAATATTCCTGTACCAGATGTGTTTTGAGAAGGGGGACGGAGAAGGCTAACCAGGCCAGATGTTGGTTACTGGTTCAAGCGTTCGAGGCTTTGAGAGATGGAGAAAACATCTTGAGCTAAGGCGTGAGTACGAGCTGCTACGGCAGCGAAGTTGGTGATGTCATGCTTCCAAGAAAAGCCCTATACTCGTTAAGACACAAATGCCAGTACCCGAAACCGACACAGGTAGGGTGGTAGAGAATACCGAGGGGCGCGAGATAACTCTCTCTAAGGAACTCGGCAAAATGGCCCCGTAACTTCGGGAGAAGGGGTGCCAGCGAGAGCTGGTCGCAGTGAAGAGGCGCAAGCGACTGTTTACCAAAAACACAGGTCTCCGCTAAGTCGCAAGACGATGTATGGGGGCTGACACCTGCCCAGTGCCGGAAGGTTAAGGAAGCTGGTTAGCTTTTAGTGAAGCTGGCGACTGAAGCCCCGGTGAACGGCGGCCGTAACTATAACGGTCCTAAGGTAGCGAAATTCCTTGTCGGGTAAGTTCCGACCCGCACGAAAGGTGTAACGATTTGCGCGCTGTCTCGGAGAGAGGCTCGGCGAAATAGAATTGTCTGTGAAGATGCGGACTACATACACCCGGACAGAAAGACCCTATGAAGCTTTACTGTAGTTTGATATTGTGCTCGGGCTCTGAATGCGCAGAATAGGTGGGAGACGTTGAAATAGTGCTTGTGGGTACTATTGAGTCATCGGTGAGATACCACTCTTTTAGAGCTAGAGTTCTAACGCTTACCCGTTATCCGGGAAGCGGACAGTATCTGATGGGCAGTTTGACTGGGGCGGTCGCCTCCTAAAAGGTAACGGAGGCGCACAAAGGTTCCCTCAGGCTGGTTGGAAATCAGTCGTTGAGTGCAAAAGCAGAAGGGAGCTTGACTGTGAGACCTACAAGTCGAACAGGGACGAAAGTCGGTTTTAGTGATCCGACGGTTCTGCGTGGAAGGGCCGTCGCTCAACGGATAAAAGTTACTCTAGGGATAACAGGCTGATCTCCCCCAAGAGTTCACATCGACGGGGAGGTTTGGCACCTCGATGTCGGCTCATCGCAACCTGGGGCTGAAGTCGGTCCCAAGGGTTGGGCTGTTCGCCCATTAAAGCGGTACGCGAGCTGGGTTCAGAACGTCGTGAGACAGTTCGGTCCATATCCGGTGTATGCGCAGGAATATTGAGAGGATTTCTCCCTAGTACGAGAGGACCGGGAGGAACGCACCTCTGGTGTGCCAGTTATCGTGCCAACGGTAAACGCTGGGTAGCCATGTGCGGAGTGGATAACCGCTGAAAGCATCTAAGTGGGAAGCCCACCTCAAGATGAGTATTGCCATGGCTTAAGCCAGTAAGGTCACGGGAAGAACACCCGTTGATAGGCTCTACGTGGAAGCTTGGTAACAAGTGCAGCGGAGGAGTACTAATAGACCGAGGGCTTGACCAAATAAACTTAATTTATTGTTTTTAATTTATATAATTTTCTATGCAGTTCTCAAGGTTCACACTATCCTGGTGTTCATGGCGATGTGGAACCACTCCGATCCATCTCGAACTCGGTTGTGAAACGCATAAGCGGCGAAAATATTTAGGGGGTAGCCCCTTGAGAAAATAGCTCAATGCCAGGTAAAAATATTTAAAGGGTTTACTCTTCTTGAGTAAGCCCTTTTTTATTTTTGGCATTTAGGACACCAATGGGTACTTCTTCCAGTAATTTTTTGTCTTTCAATTAAATTTCCACATTTACGACATTCTTTTCCAGTTCTCCTATAGACATTTGTCTGTAACCCAAAATTCCCATTCTCTCCTTCCAAGTCCCTAAAATCGCTAAATGTCGTCCCCCCAGAACCTATACTTTTTTTTAATACAGTTACAATTGATTCTTTAAGCTTTATTAACTCATTCTTCTTTATTGTTCGAGCTTCCCTAAAGGGTGAGATGCCAGCAGAATATAAACTTTCATCAGCATAAATATTACCTATTCCTGCCACAATTGTTTGATCTAGTAAAATAGCTTTAATGGATTTTGTTCTTTTTGAAATTACTTTCTTAAGATAATTTGCATCAAAGTCTTTAGAAAATGGTTCTGGTCCTAATGAACCTAATCCTTTAATTATTTTGTTAATCGATAGGCCTTTATTAATCCACCACATTTGACCAAAACTTCTAACGTCAACGTACCTAAGCTCATTATTATTTTTATCGAAAAATCTTATTCTTGTATGTTTACAAGGATGAGTTGATTTTTCAATGAATTTGAAATACCCAGTCATTCTTAAATGAATTACAAGAAAACCGTTATTTTGTGAATTTTTTAGAGGAAATTGAGTATTCTCATTTTGAACTTCTTTTAATTGAGCTATTAAATATTTTCCTCTTCTATCCCATTTATAAATAAGTGAGTTCCGAAGTCCTTTAATGAATTCTTCTTTGTTTGATGGGAATGCAACAGTTGAATCCCTACAGACTTCCACTTTTTTAATAATAAAGTTATTAAGTTTTTGCTCTAAACCTCTGCGAACAGTTTCTACTTCAGGTAATTCAGGCAATTATTTAAGCTTTCTCTAATTCACCTTCTGCGAAATTATTTGTATTTGCTCCACCATCAGTTCCGCTTATCCCTGCGTAATTTACTTTATCGAATCTGACTACACAGTTATATTTAATACCTGATGTATCAACTGAAGCAACTTTACCAATTTCATTGTACCAATATGATTCTGGTCTTTTTACTCTTACGAGATCTCCTCTTGAAATTGCCATTACTATTAATTTAACTTTTTGTAGAATAACTCATCATTAATATTCTTAGACAAATTATTCACACATATTAATTAAAAGTTTTAACAAAAATCATTTATTAAATTATTTTCGAATTCTTCTTTAGCAGGCTTGCTTCCCATCCATCTCCTGCCAGGTATTCTTACATCTAATTCATTTGTATCGCAATTGATTGAAAGAATAAGTTTTTTATTTTCTTGATTTAGTACGTTTAAAACTTTTCTACCTTTAATATCTTTATATGATTTACTTTGGATGATTATAGGACCATAAATTATTTTATCTAACTCAAGTGAGTCGTTATTTTTATAATTTTTATTTGGTTCATAATTTTCTGAATTAATTGTGTTCTTTTTATTTATTATGAGCTTTTGACCAACTTTTATTGAATCAGGATTATTGAGATTATTAATCTCTATCAGATCGATTACTTTTAAATCATAATTGTTTGATATCTCAGTAAGATTTTCACCAGTTTGAACAATATGAAAATTATTTATTAAATCAGATTGTTTTGTAAGATTTTCAGTAGATTCGGAAATAATAAGATTTTGGCCAACAAAGATATAATTTTCATCTTTTAAGTTATTCAATTTAATAATTAAATCTTTATTTATCGAATAGAATTTTGAAATACTTGATATTGTATCTCCACTTTTTACAATATGAATTTTTTTTATTTCAGTTTTTTCTTCAGTAATTGGTTCTTTTTTAGCAATATTCTCAATTCTATTTTTTGCTGAAAATCCTTTTTCTTCTGATTTCATCAATGAGTGATTAAAAAAATTAATAAATATGGCAATTACTAAAAATGCAAATTTCATAAAACTCACTATTTATTTAAAGATAATCTTTAAATTTAAAATCGCTAGGTTTTTGAAAACAATTTAAGTAATTTAAACCTGAAAAATAAACTTTAAAAATTTCTTAACTCTTTCGTAGGGAGGATACCGAAGATTTGAATCAAATAAAAAACCTTTAAAAGTAATAGATTTTTGATTTGAAAAATTGCGAAACCCCTCTTCTCCATGAAATTTACCAATACCACTTTGCCCAACGCCTCCAAACGGTAAATTTGGAATAAGGACTGGTAACATCACATCATTTATACAAATTGTTCCTGAGCTGGTTACTTTTGAAATATGATTATGGATTTTTTTATTGCCTCCAAATAAGTAAATTGCTAATGGTTTTGATGTTTGACTAATCTGTTTTAAAGCTGATTCCTTATCATTTATTCCAATTACTGGAAGTAGTGAACTGAATAGTTCTTTCTGCAAAATATCTGTTTCATTTAATTTAGTTCTCAAGATTGTAGGAGATATTTTCAACTTTTTTTTACTAAAAGTGCCCCCAAATAAAATTCTTTTTTCTTTTTTATATTTTCTGAGAATTTCTACACTTGATGTAAATTGCTTTTTCTCTAATTTTGATAAGTTTTCGGAAATAATTGGATTATCTCCGTAAAAACTTACTATGTATTTCTTTAATTTTTCTATAAAAATATTTTCAATTTCTTTATCTACAAAGATATGATTCGGAGCCACACAGGATTGTCCAGAATTAAAAAATTTGCCCCAAACAATTCTTTTAGCAGCCACTTCTAAATTTGCATTCTTGAAAACAATTACAGGATTTGTTCCGCTTAACTCAAGAGTTAATGGAGTTAAGTATTTTGAAGCTAATTTCATTATAGATTTACCAGTTTCTGTACTTCCTGTAAAAAAAATGTGGTCAAAATTTTGTTCAATTAATTTTATGGATTGTTTATTATCACCCTCTACTGTTATTAGGACATCTTTATGGAAATATTTGGAAGTAAGCTTTTTAATAAGTTTTGAGGTCGCAGGACATTTCTCTGATGGTTTTATAACTGCAGTATTTCCTGCTGAGAAAATATTTACCAATGGCTTTAAAACATAAAGTAATGGATAATTATAAGGACCAAGAATTAAGACACACCCAAGAGGTTCATAAATAACTTGTGCGGATGATGGAAATAGATAAAAAGGTGTATCAATCTTTTTTGGTCGCATCCAAGAATTGAGTTTCTTTTTTATGAGTGAAATTTCTTCTTTTACTAAAAGGATTTCTGAAAGCCCTTCAATTTCAGATTTACCGAGATCAACAAAAAGTGATTTTATTATCTCTTTTTTATTTTCATCCAAAAGTTTAGAAACTATATTGATATGATGGATCCGCCATTTTATATCTTCAGTTTTACCAGTGAGAACTGTATTCTTTAATTTATGAATGTCTTCTAAATGAAATTTATCAGAAATTTTCATTTTTTACCTTTGAATAGTATTAAATATATCAGAGGATAAATTGTAAATAACTAAGGTTTTTAGCCAATTAAATCAAAGCGAATGATTTCTGAGAAATAATCAAAATTTATTAATATTGACTTTAAAAATTCAAATTTTTCTTGGTTAGTATATTTCTATGAGGGGAAATTTTTCAATTAGATTGATATCTATAAATGAAATACCAGAAGTCACAAACTGGGCAAGGTTAGAAGGATTTTCTCCTGGAATGGATGATGTATCAATTTATAGAAATACAGATAAACAAGGGGTATGGGTAGCTTGTCTCGACAATAATCCTATAGGCTCTATCGCGTGTATAAAATATAATTCCTCGTATGGTTTTATAGGTTTATTTATCGTTAAAAAAGAATTCCGAAATAATGGATATGGAGTGAGATTATGGAAACATGCCCTCGAATATTTGAAAAATGTTGATTGTATTGGTCTTGAGGCTGCCCCAGATAGATTGAATGATTACGCAAAGTGGGGGTTTATAAAATCTTCCATTACAAATCGATGGAAATTAAATGGTTCTCAAGATTTGCCATTGAGAAATTTCTATAAAGATCAATTTCATTCTTTTAAAGTTGTCCCGGGTAATAAAATTTCTTCTGAAGCGGTCTTAATTTATGATGATCAAAGAGAACCTAGTCCCAGGCCACATTTTCTAAATGACTGGTTGAAAAATTCTCATGGTAATGTCAGTGCAATTCTCGACAATAATGGGATGTGCCATGGATTTGGAAGAATAAGACCTTGTATATTGGAGGATAATGAACAAGGCTGGAGAATCGGACCTCTTTTAGCTGATACTCCACCACTTGCTGAACTTTTAATAAGGGAGTTAGTTGGTGATTTAGATGCCCAAATCTTATTGGATTGCTCTAATCTGAATCCTTATGCAAATTATCTTTTGTCAAGTTTGGGGTTTGAAGAAATATCAAAAACTTACAGAATGTATAAAGGCATTCAACCTCCCTGCCCAATGAATCAAGTATACGGACTTGCCTGCTTGGAACTGGGTTGATTTCCTTTAAAGCGTTCAATTTATTTTATGTTTCTGAAATACTGAAAGAAGTTTGTTTGATTATCCATAAGCTTAACTTTCAGAAGGTTTCAAAATTTTTTCTACAATATCGGCGTTGATTATAGAGATCTCTCCATTATCAATATTGGCAACTTGAAACAAGGTCCATGAATTTGGATTTCTAGCTCCTCCAATACAGTCGATAACTTGACCGACCCAATAATTTTTATTCTTTTCCTTAGGATCTTCGCAATTTTCTTTTTTAATTGCGACATAATCACCAGGCTTAACGAAAAGAAACTCAGGAGTTACCGAGCTCACAATAAATAGCTAATAGTATATATGTACTATATTAAGTTATTGGCTTTGTTGTCTAACTTTGAATTATTTCGCAAACTAGGGGTAATTCAAAAAATAAAATGGAATCAACTGAAATTGCTATATTTTCAGCATTATTGGGGTTAATTTTAGCTTTAACTGACGCATATATAGAAAGAAATATTCCTGGATAAAATTTCCAATTCATTTCTTAAATTAAATAAGATTTGAGCTGGTCTAATATGTCGGCACGGTTGGAGACTAATTTTGTAAAAACTAAATATATCAACCCTCCCATTGCGAGTCTTCCATTAATTTTCTCTAACTGCTTTAGTTTTCTCAATAGATTAATTTTGCTATTAAACAAAATTTAAAGGTTATAGAAAATAAAAAAGTATTGATTACTTCAAAATTAAAAAGAATTTTTTACAAATTAATAGAAATATTATTTCAAGCATGAATTAGATTTAAAGCCAAGCCTCTTTCATCTCAAGATAAAGCCTTTCGCTTTCAGCAGAATTAATTTTGCTGTCTGAATAGGATTGTTGCTGTTGCTGTTGTTGCTGCTGAGTTGAGTTAGTATTAGGATTTTGGACTTCGCTCATTAGAGGGCCTGAATATTTGTGTTTATTCTCTCATATTTAGAGCTTTTTTTGTCAACTTAAATTCTTAAATTTTATTTAAATTTTCTACGTTTTTAATTTTCCTTTTTTGAGTGAAGTTATTTCGCTATGGTGGTTTTGGTGTACAGAAATTTTACTTCCCAATATACAATTCCTAAGAAGACCGCACTTGCAATAATAATTTCAGAAATGGCTAACATTTTATTTTTCAATACTAATTTAATTTTGGTATCTATTTACACAGAATGCAATAGGTACTAATTACATTTAAGATTTTAAAAAATCTTATTTAATAAAATAAAGCGGCAAAATAATATAAAATTTTAAGTTAGATACATATTTATTTTCGTGGGAAATTTCATAAATTCAACAATTCTTATACCTTTAATACCTTTAGTTACCTCTTTATTTATTTTTATTTTATTGGTAAGTTTTAACAGAACTCTTAACAGGTTAACAAAACCAGTTACTGCACTGGTTGCATTATCTTTATTAAGTTCTGCTTTTATAAGCTTATTTGATTATTTTAAGAAAATAGAAGAAGAATTAGTTATATCTGAATTTCTTAAATCTTTTGAAGAAAAAAAATTAGTTATACATCTCAATTTAGTAAATGAAAAAATTATAATTTTTTTCTCATTAATAATGATATTTATTGTTGGAATATCTTTTTATAAATTACCTAGAAAAAAAGGTTATGTCTCTTTGATGATTAGCCTAGGATTAATATCTTCTTCAGCGATGCTCTCAATATTGTTAATAGATTTCTCAGCACTAATCTAAACGGTAGTAAGCATTGACAAAGCTTCGTTAAGTTCTTGGACATGATTTAATTCATCTTGAGCAATTTCTTTTATTTTTTGATCATTTGGATTATCTTTTAAATATTTGGAATAAGTTTCAAATGCATGTTCTTCAATTTTTATATTGACATCATAAGCATTAGCTGGAGAGAAGAAATAATAAAAAACCATGATCCAGTAATAGAAAAGCACAAGGTGTCTCGCAAAAAATCTATCAATCCAAAACCTATCTCCTCCTCTTTTCTCCATTTCTTTAAGATGCTCAGTTTCGTTAATAGCTTGATAAAAATGTTCTTTCATTAAAATCATTGTTTTTTCATTTTTAATTCCTAGGGATTCTTTAAAATGAAGAACTGAAAGAAATGCAAAATAAGGTGATCTAGCTATTACTTCTAAAACCCAAAATCTTTGTAAAGATCTACCAGAGTATATGAAGTCTAAGAAGTTAACAGTAATATTCAAAATCAAAGAATTTAATTTCTTCATGAATTTCGGTTTTCTTTAAGTATAATTACTCACTCGCTCGAAGTCCATAATATATTTAAGTAATTAACCAAAAATTAATATTTATAGTCTAAATGTTGTTAACTCCATTGAAATATTTCTTTTTCATGCATTAATTGGATAGATAAAAATTTTATATGACAACTACTGAAAAAATTGCAAATGCCAAAAAGAGGATTGATGAATTACAAAGACTTATAAAATATTGGAATGATTCAGACCATGATGAGGCAAAAATAGTAAATTTTACAATGAATATTGAAAATAAAGTTGCTTAGATTGTGAAGATTAAGGCTGATTAACTTTTATCTAGTTAAAGTGATTTAATATCTTTGAGGTTTCGAATATTGTTTAATCCATAAATAGAGCAATTAAACCTATTCTCAAAAACAGTAAGGAAGAAATAACCTAAAAGAAAAATGTATATGAAAACCTTTTCAAAGAAATATTCAGTTCCGATTAAATTTATACCATGGGTTTTTTGGGTATTTATATCTTTTATGAGTATATATTTGTGTGGTATCGCCTGGGTAAGTTGAATAATTAATGAATCTAACTTCTCCTTAGCCAACCAGGAGCACCGCCAAACCAATCAGATATATCATCTTCATTTGGGTTGAAATGATTTTCTTTTTCTAGTCCATCTATCCCAAATGATTGTAAGAGGTTATCAATCCCCCCATCATTTTTTATACCATTTCTTCTAAAGCTGTTTGCTTTTTTCAGCCAAAGAGAAATTGTCGAATTATGGCGTGCAAATTTCTCAACATATATCCTTTCTTCTAATGTAATTGATTTATCATGAGCAATTTTTTTAATTATTCCTAGGATCCTAAGTCTTTTTGAATTACTAAGAAGCATTTTTGATCAATTTATTATTCTTTTTATAGGAAGGATTATTAAAAATATCATGTCAATGTTAATTTCAACAAATTCACTATTTTAAATGGTTTTTAGCAAGAAAAGTCTTAAAACACTAAAAAAAGGGATCAATAAGTTATCTATGATACGTTGATTAATTTATGAAACTTATTGATTCTACAAATTAGATAAAAAAAATCAATCTATTTGCAAAGGTACTTTAAAATTAAGACAAGTGGATGGGGTTGTTGCACTATAGTAATTATGTACTATTATTAGTACAGATGTATTATTAAGATATGAAAGTGATTTCATCTTCTCCTTATGCCCCTTTTAATTCAAAAGAGTGGAATTCTCTAATAAGAAAAAATGCAAAGTTTGAAAATACTCCAATAAAGATTCAAAAAAAATTTTATAGAACTTTTACTCTTAAAAAGATTGAAAAAGATGAACTTTTGCAAGAGAAGAATGAATTGCATCAACAAATGCAACTTGTATTCGGTTAGAAAAATATTAACTAACAATCTTTTTAGTGAATATTATTTTACGAGATCCAATTTTTTGTTAGATTAGTAGAAGTACAAGAAGGATTTAATTTGGCTGTAGATCGAGAACTTTTAAAAGAAGTTACCCAAGAACTTTGGAATACCGTAAAAAAACTAAGACCTGAAATAGATCGGCAAACTCGACTTCAATTAGTTTTAAAGGCCTTATTAACTATTGGAGATTTGCCAGATCAAATGCAAGCTGCCATGGTAGTAGGTGTTTGTGCAGAGATGGATAAGAGTGATGTTGATAATATTGAAACTAATTCACAAACTAACGATTCAAGCGGAGTTGATACTTCTACAGGCAGAAAAGTAGTTAGAAGAAGTTCAGCTAAATAAACCTTAAAAGATCATCCTTTGATTTTCTTTGATTCGTTCTTATTAATTCTATTGAATAGGTAATATGAAATTACAAGTAAGAGAGGAACGAATATTGAATGTAAAGTCATCATTAATTCTGTTTGGCCCATTCCTATAAGATTTGACTCGCTTGGAAGTTGTTCTGACCAAGTGCCAACTAAATGCCAAGCTTGAGGAATTGATAAGAAAAACATATAAGAGCTATAAGTTAAGTTTATGTTCAGATAAAGATTATCATTATTGAAAGTTTTTGCTTTCTTTATTCTTATTTCTTAACTAAGTGTTTTTAGAGTTATAAAAAAAACTCGATTCATAAATTTATTTTCTTAAGAAGAGTTTTAAATTCTTTTTTACCAATAATTTGTTCAGCTGCGTAAGCCCCACTTGCTGAAACAGCAGGAATTCCAATACCTGGAAATGTACTTGCACCGCAAGTAAATAAATTTTTCACTGGAGTTTTGCACCCTGGGAAAAGACCTTTTGCTGCAGATAATGCAGGGCCGTAACTACCGCAATAGGTATTGGTGAATTTTTTATGAGTGATTGGGGTTCCTAGCATTTTTAAATCAATCCTCTCATCTATGTCAGGGATGAATTTCCGCATTGCATTAAGGAATATTGAACATCTTTCTTCTTTCAAATTTCTATATTCGAATTCCTTTGGATTTAGGTTTTCCCAAATTTCCCAAGGTTCATTTGCGGGAGTATATCCATGAAGAGAATGTTTCCCTTTAGGGGCCATATTTTTATCTAAAACAGATGGGATTGAAAATACAGCTATATTTCTTTCTGCTGTTATACCTTTTTCCCACTCATCAACATGTATCGCGTGTATTGGCAAATCTTCAAGACCATCAGCATCAAAACCTAGATGTATATGAAGGAAAGAATCACATTTATTAGGGTGCAAAACTTTTGTATTCCATTTTTTTGAAATTTCATTTGGAATTAACTTCTTTAAATTCCAAGCATCAGTATTCGTGACAACATATTCACAACTATAACTAGAACCATTATTAAGAGTTATACCTGTCGCTAAATTTTTATTGAAGTTAATTATCTTTACTCTCGAAGAGAGAATTAATTCTCCTCCATTTTTTTTAAATCCATTAATTAAGGCTTTTACGATAGATTCACTACCTCCTTTAGGGTATTCAAGGTATGAATTTGGTTCAAACCATTCGTTGAATAAAGTAGCCATCGCAGCTGTATTTGTATCATGCATTGACATACCACTTATCAAAAAGCTCAATAAATCAACCCAATTTCTGAGAAATGGATCCTCTAGATGATTATTTACTAAATTCCCAAAGCCCTTATTAATTTTTGGTATTTGCTTGATATTAGGTAAAATTTTTGAGGTTAAATTTATTAGATCTAAGAAATTTATTGATTCGGGAGAAAATGAGAGTAAAGGTATTTCATTTATTATTTGGCTAAGAGGTTTTATTCCGGAAATAAATGATTCCCATTCTTTAACAGATTTATCACCTCTTAAAGTTTTAATTGTTTGTTTAAAAGGTTCTTCCCCCACATCAAGATTAAAATTGCCTTCTGGGACAATTACTTGCCAACCTTTGTATTGCAATAGTTCAACTTCTTCATCAAGTAATTTAAGAATTTGCCCTAAGGGATTGGTTGTCGGCCATTTACCTATTCCACTCCACAATGAAGGACCTGATTCGAAAGTGTAACCTTTTCTTTTGAAACTGTGAGCAACACCTCCAGGCTGGGTATGTGCTTCACATATAAGAACTTTTTTACCTGATAAGGCGAGAATCGAACCACAACATAATCCCCCTATTCCACTACCGACTATTACAACATCAAACTTATCCATCAAATATTTACTTTGCTCTTTTCTTAAAACTAATTCGTTTTAGACAATTATATTAGTTGAGGTTGTAATACTTAGTACAACAGCTAGGAAAAATATGTAAGGAACTGCTTTAAGAGGTATGTATCCTTGACTTTTAGAAATAAAATCCATTAACTTAATTACTTTATGTAAACATAATAACGAGATCTTGTTCCATATGTGTGCCAAAAAATTATTTTCTTGGAAATATATTGAAACAAAGAAATCTTTTTGGAGAGATTTTTTAACTAAGAACATTTTTTGTGAAGTTATCTTAGTATTTGATTCTTAGATTAAGATTTATTATGAAAAATTTTCCTGATATTAATGAGATAAAGCTATTAGAAAAAAATTCTCAAAAAAATGGTAGCGGCATTGTACATGAGGAGTTGTTAGGAATATGGAAGTTTAAGTATGTATGGGGAAAGGAGTCAGATGAAATCAAAAATATACCCAGTTCGATTCTCCAATTATTGTCGGCAAAACTCGAATTAAAAAGTAAAAATAAAGAGGATCAAATAAATTATGAAATAAAAAATTCAATTAATTTCGGATTATTAAATATTACTTTTATAGGCAGGGCAGAATTAAAAGGGCTTAGACCTTTATTGGTTTTTTATTTTGAAGAATTGAAAATTAGTATTAGTAGTCTTCCAATATTTAAAAAGGAATTAAAAAAACCAGAAGATAAAAAAATGCCTTTTTTTTCACTTGTAGGAATTAGCACTAAAGATAATTGGTTATGTGCTCGAGGCAGGGGCGGAGGGCTTGCAATATGGGTTAAGTCTTAATTTAGTGGTATTCTCCTGGATGATCTACCTTTCTTACGGTAACTTTATCAACTTTTTGTCCATTAAATCTTAAGAGATCATCTCCTGAAAAGTCATAACCTAAGCGTTGACCTATCAGTGCTACATCATCTGCTGTAGAGGACGTAGTAACCTGCTTTTTTAAGTCTTCATCAGATTGCATTTTAATTAAAAATTTTCTTATTTCAGAAAAACTCATTACTAGAATTTGATTAATTGATGTAAAAAAAATTTATAAAATCTTTTTCTTAGTAAGAACAAGATAAATAGAAAATTATTATACTATTTTTATGACTTACTTATTTCTATATATAGTTGGCGTAATTTTAATATGGTGGACATATCGTGTTGGTTGGCTTGAGGCTCTCAAAACAGTAGTTAAAGTTATAGTTCCCTCAGCGCTTATTATTTTATTTAACATTAAAGCTGGAAGATTACTTTTTAAAAGTCCTGTATTCGGCTTATTAAGCGCATTGCCTACTTCTATTTTTATTTTTAGAGGTTCATTGCCTTTAGTTAGTTATATAAATAACTGGATTGAAAATAAAATAAATAATTATGATGATTCGGAAGTTATAGATACTGATTCGGTGCCTTTAGATGATTAATTTAATTTAATTCAATCAAATCCAAGAAATAATTCTTTATGTACAACAAGAACATCAAATAAAGTTGTGCCATTAATAGGACTTAATGGGATTTTGTCTATATTCAATGCTTCTGCGCAAATTAAATGAGCATCCCATTTTGTATTGTGATCACTTATTTCAATTGACCACTCAATTACTTTTTTGAAATGATCTGGCATCTCCGAACCAATTTTTCTGCAAATTTGACATAAAACTGACAAAAGAGGAGGTTTTGATGGTCTTTTTAAATCTTTAATAAGACTAGGTTGTGTAAAAACACTTGTATAGCGGATGTAGTCTATCAATTCATATTCTTCTTTAGTAAGAGCTGCTTTATCTAATGCTCTTTCAAATTCGTCTATGGGGGTTATGGGCCTATCCAAGATATTAGTTGTTGCTGTTTTCTGAATCTATTTTTTCTTGATTAATTTCATTGGTTTGATTGCCTTCTATAGAATTAGGAGATTTATCTTTATCTTCTTCGTTTATAACTTGATCGATTTCATTTTGAAATTCATTCGACGCTTTTTTAAGACTTTTCAAAGTTTTACCAAGCTGTTTTCCTAATTCTGGAAGCTTTTTTGGACCAAAAATTAAAAGAGCTAAGATAAGTATTACAGTAACTTCAGGCAAACCTACACCAAAAATATTCATAGCTGATAACTATTTAAATAATTAGGAAATCTACTATTAAATATAGTCAAATCATGTGAAAATTTCATTCTCGGAATAGCTTTATTAATATTAAAAAATTTTGAAAAATATTATTGTTATTAATACTCCTTTAAAGAAAACTAACCAAAGTAATTGATAATCACTCAATTTGAATTTTTTTTGGTACCAATTTATAAGAGTTTTATGTTTATCTATTAATTTTCTCATTTTCACCGAGATTATTACTACTATTACTTATTTTAACTTAATTTATTTTATTATTATTTTATAGAAATCCTATATTCAACTCAAATTAGATTATTCTATTAAATTTTAATCTTTTTCTAAATTAATTTTTTTCTAAATTATTGAAACTATTCGCTAAATATCTACTATCTAAAAAAAAATGAAGTACTTATTTGTTGTTTTTTACCTATTTTTTCTAATTTATCCAGCTGAAGCCGTTACCACAAAAATGTTTAAAGTATTGGATACGTGTGCAAGATATCGACTCGGTGAGATTAATGCTAATGAGGCTATAGAAAAACTAAAATTAAAATTAACGAATTCTTCCCATAGTCAGCCAAAGGACCTAGTAAAAAAATATTGCTCAGTATTTACCCCAAATGAAAAAATTGAATTTTAATCTTAGAAATACATATTTAATTATTCTTTTTTGAATAATCTTTAGCTTTGTTTCGTATTTCTTTAACTTTTTTAAAATTAGTTATTTTTAAGTTAAAAATAACTCCCAAAAAAAGAATAAGAAATAAAAAAATATAAATTATTAATTCCATATTATTGAATTAATAAATTCACTATAGTTAAATTCACCCTAGTTTATTTCAATAATTTTTTAGTATCTTTTAAAACAAAAAAACTGACTTTAATATCAGTTATTTATTTTAAGGCCACAAAAAAAACATATTAACCTCTAATATGGAACTTTATAAGAATCATTGTGCAGATTGGAGATAAAATTCCAGAATTTTCTTTACTGGATCAAAATGGAGTTAAAAGATCAAATAAGGGTTTAAAAAATCCACTTGTTTTGTTTTTTTATCCAAAAGATGATACGCCGGGTTGCACTATAGAAGTTTGCGGATTTAGAGATAAATATGACTTATTTAAAGTATTAGGTGCACAAGTTTGGGGAGTAAGTAATGGAAGTACCTCAAGTCATTTGGCATTTGCTAATAAAAATAAATTACAATATCCATTACTTTGTGATACGAATGACTCTCTTAGGAAAACTTTTAAAGTTCCTAAAGTATTAGGTTTTATGGATGGTAGGGTAACTTACGTTATTGATCGCAAAGGTTCAGTTAGGCATATTTTTAGAGATTTATTGAATGGTCCTGAACACATTAAAGAGGCTATTAGAGTACTTAAGGAAATTCAAAATCAATAAATTATTATTCAAAGAATTTTAGATTAATAAGTTTTGTTTTATTATAGTTTCAGCTTTTTTTTAATATATGAAGAAAATGGGAATGCAGGCTGTTGATCTTGCTATTCAAAATGGAGTGGATCTTGACGGTACTCCAATCCCTCAAAAAATGCTAGATCTATACAATAGAATTATGGATGAGGAGAATAAAAGACAAAGGAGTGGTGTTAAAAAATCAATGAGAAATAGATGCGTCAAAACGGGTTCTAAGCATTTTGATAAAGAAACATTGAATCAATTATTAATAGACTCGGGATGGGAAGGTCTCAAAGAAAAGGAAATTTTATTTTTTTATAACTAAAAAAATTTTTAATTATCTAAAACTATATATGGTAATTTTACTTAAATTAAAAACTGAGAACTAATTAAATTATTTTTTTAGATCTAATTTTTTGAATTATTTAAACCATCCTTTTTTGTTAAGGGACATTATTTTCTCTTTTTCAGATTTTGTTTTATTACTTGCTTTTTTGAAAGCCAAGTTGGCTTCTATAACTGTAACTATTGATATGAAAAAAAGACCAGATAATCCAATTATTTGTTCATTTTGAGAAGGTTCTGAATCTCCTTGTAAAAAAAAACCTAAAGCGAACCATGCAGTACTAGCAGTGATGGTAAAAAAATAGGCTTTCCATCTTCTTTGATATAAATAACCCGATCCTAAACCAGGTAGAAAATTTAGGAAAGATGCTACCCACCCTTTTGATGATGCAAGTATTTCGTCTCTTGAGGGATAAGACATTTAGGTTAGGTATTTATTAAATGTGAATTTATATAAGCAAAAGATATTGCTGCACAAATTACCCAACTAAAGGGTAAGAACATTCTTATTTTTTCTTTATTGTTATTCATTTTTTAATTATGGAAAATATTTTTAAAATCTGTGGATTTAATAGATACCTTAAAACTAGAAGAATTAAAAAAGACGGTTTTTAACCGTCTTTGAAAAAAGTAATTTCTCTAAAAATAAATTATTTATCTTTTGAGGCTGAGAGTACTTTAAGTTCTTTTTTTACTTCTTTTTCTCTCTCTTCAAGATGTTTTAGTTGAGCTTTAAAAGCATCTTCAAGTCTTACTTTTTGTGTTGTAATTTCATCAAGCTCTTCTTGATGTTGGTTTTTCTTTAACTCCTTCATTTCACTATCGGAAATAACATATACAGGGCGATATGAAGGTGTTTCAAAAAGAAGATCAAACATTGAATACATAAGTGACCTTTGAATTAGTACAAATTCAATATCTGATAATTCTTTGGAATATGAAAGGATAAATACCGAAGATATTGATACGGCAAATACACCGAATTTCGGTTTGCCTTACATAACCGCCCAGTATTTACCGATCGAATTTTAAGGTATGTTTTAAAGTATTAAATAAATGATTCTAAGAATCTAAATCAAAAAGAACTAAAAATGGATTTAAAAATTACTAAAACATTAGTAATCCCATCCAACGAAATTAAGTGGCGATTTTCCAGATCCTCTGGTCCTGGAGGGCAAAATGTAAATAAAATTGAAAGCAGAGTAGAGATTATTTTTGATTTAGAAGATTCCAAAGTATTAAATGATTATCAGAAAGAAATTCTTAAAAGAAACTTGAAAAACAAATTAGTAAATAATAGCTTGCGTTTAGCGGTTCAAGAACACAGAAATCAATTATTAAACAGGCAGCTAGCTTTAATGAAATTTAGTTCAATCATAAAAAATGCTTTAAATAAACCACTTAAATTAAGAAAATCTACACAACCTACTAAAGCATCACAAAAGAAAAGAGTTGAGGTTAAGAAAAAACGTGGCGAATTGAAAAAAAGTAGACAAAAAGAAAAAATATATCAAATATGAATAAACTATATAAATATTTTCTTAGCAGATTGCAATCAAAGCATATGATAAATTTAATTTTATTTTGGTTTATTGAATTCAACTAATGATTTCTGGTTAATTGACTCTAATTTTGTAGGGGTGATGCGTTTCTACAAAGATAGAGATTATTCTGATAAATCTATTGATTATATGTTTATTGAAGAAGGAATTATTATGGGAATTCATGGAGAAAATCCTCCATTAATGAAAACTAGAAAAAAAATTGTTATTGAAGAAGCGAGATTATTATGGCAAAAATTGTTAAATGAAGGTTGGCAAAAAACTAATAAAAAATGGTGAGGAAATTCTACAAAAACTTTTTTTTATTTCAGAACATAAATGAACCTTTAGGGTATAGCCTGGAAATTTTTTCCTGTTGCAAATATTTCTTTTTTTTGACTTCGTTTTCATATCTTCTCAACATCATTAGATAGTTTGTAACTCCAAAAATTATTAAAAACACAATAAATCTTATTCCTGCATCAAAGTTCATATGAATATTAAGCTTTATTTTAATCTGACAATTATTAATCAAAAATCAATCGGTATTTATATCTAATTAAAACGTCTAGTAAAAATCTTTTTTGATTTTACTGTATAAAAAATACATAACAAAAGTAGTATTAAAATTGCACTAAAGCTTCCGATTGGGTTTGGAATATTTTGTGTAAAAGGCCCTGCTAAAAAAGAAGGTGTATTTTCTTTGAATTCTATTAAGCCATTATTTAATAAAAACCAAATACCCACAAGTCCTCCATGAATTCCTATGCAATTCCATAAAGAACCTTTATCTCTAATTTTTACTAATGATAGAAATATCCCAAGTAAAATAAATCCCAAACGTAAGCCTACTATGTTCCAAAAGATCTCATTTGATAAGTTATGAACGAAGCTAAAAATTATAGCTTGTAAAGCTATTGATATTTTTGTACCATATTCAAATTTTAATTCTTCTAGTAACCAGCCTCTAAAAATTATTTCCTCTGCGAATCCAACACCTAATCCCAGTACAATAGAATTTAACAGTATTATTGGCGAGAATTCACCTATCCAAGAAATATAATTTTTTTGCAATAGTGGTACCAGAATTATAATTATTAAAACTAAAGCAAATAAAATACCTTGAGAAAAATTGAAAAAGTTTTTTAAGAATTTGTCTTTTGTTATCCCAAGAATAATCCAAGCACTTGATTTATTTCGTTTGATATAAAACCAATATGGGAGTAAAAAGATAAAAAGTAAGAAAGTAATAATAGTACCAATTAAGGATAAATTTTCTTTTTCAAAATTAAATAATAAAAGTGGCTGAGATAAAGCCCAGCCAATGCCATAAAGAATAGGAATAAAAAATATAGTGGATAAAAATCTTGGTCTTAAAAGAAAAAAACTTCTAATTAGTATCATTAAATTTTTCATTTTAGTTTGAATATTTATTAACCCCAGCCTTTGCCTTTTATTATTCTAACTACTTGTTTAAAAAGTTTTAGCTTTTTCTTTTTACTATAATTTATGTTTTTTGAAAGATTAGATAAATCTTTATAAAATTGCCGAGTTATTTTATCTTCTTTATCACTAGGCCATAGTAAGTCTGAGCCCTCTTCATATTCTTCTTTATATCTTTCTTTATTCAAATTTTTTTTATATCGTAATAATTTAAATTTTACTTATTGCAAATGCTTAAAAGTGATGTTTATTAAATTTGTGTATTTATTTAAAATTTATGCTGATTAATCTTTCAACTTTAGTTTTTACATTATTATCTCCATTGCTTATTTTTGCAGTAATAGTATCGGTTTACTTATTTAATTAGGAAGTATTTACAAATAAACTTAATTAATTTAAGGGTGTATTATGCCTACTTTTTCTAATGCAAATGATAAAACTGCAATTACAGCCATTAGCGTTAAGATCTTGTTTTTTTTGATGAAATCCATAATGCATATTAATAATCTATTTATTAAGTTCTTATATAGAATAATAAATAATTAAAATCATTATATCAATTACGATGGAGCCAATATATGTAGGAGATTTAATTCCCTCAATAGCTTCTTCTAAAAAGATTATTGAAAAATATGATAAAGGTATAAAAGAAGGGAAATTTTATGAAGAACCTATTGGCGGAGATTTTAATTACCCTGATTGGTAAATATGCTTACTACAAAAATTACTTTTGCTTTGGCAGATTGGATTAGAGAGTGGCGTAAGTGCTGGGATAAGAATCCTTCTATTGATGAGTGTGTAAAATTTGTTCAGTGGAAATTAGAAGATTATAAACTTTCTGATAGTGATAAAAGAATAATTGAATCTATTTTGCTCTATGAATCTTAATAAATAAGGGATCATAGACTTTAATTTTTATATTTATCTATAAAAAACAAAGGATCATTAAAATCCTCTTACAAATTAAGAAAAAAGTAAATCAGCATATTTACGGATTTACTGAAAATATAAAAAGGAGTAATTTATAAATGTTGAGTTCGGAGGCAATCTAAATGATTGATAGTCCGCCTGAAATTTAGCAAATTCCAAAATATAGGAAGCGTATTCCTGAGAATGGGATTATTCGAAAATTAAAGTTCAATCAATTAGTCTGATAAGACTTCGCTTTATAATTACTAGCGACAATAGGGACTAAAATTATCGAGAGAAATCCCCGAATTCACGTATTCTAGGTTTATGAGTAAATAGACTTTAAAATATGTAATTTTATATCCTGTAAGAAGGAAATCAAATATTAAAAAGGACTGTACAAGCAGTCCTTTTTTGTTTAACAAATTTCTTATAAACTAGACTTCTTTTTGGATAATATAGATTAATAAAGTGATTAAAAATATTTCAAAATGAAAGATCAAGTCTTGTTTCCGAAAATTGAAGTACGTGAAAAGGGTTTTTTACAAGTAAGTGATATTCATACTATTTATTGGGAAAGATCTGGTAATCCATATGGCAAAAAAATTCTTGTTATTCATGGAGGTCCAGGAGGAGGAAGTCAACCAAGATATAGAAGATACTTTGACCCAGATAAATTTGATATTATTCAATTTGACCAAAGAGGTTGCGGTTCTTCAACTCCTTTCTCCGAATTAAAAGAAAATACGACCAATCACTTAGTTGATGATATTGAGAAATTAAGGATTTTTTTAAAAATAGATACTTGGCATTTGTTTGGTGGATCTTGGGGCTCAACACTTTCACTTATATATGCGATTAAAAATCCCTCAAGAGTTATCAGCTTAACTTTGCGAGGAATATTTTTATGTAGAAAGTTTGAGTTGTTATGGTTCTATCAATATGGTGCAAGTGAGATATTCCCCGATGAATTTGAAGAATATATTTCTGTAATACCAAAAGAAGAAAGAAATGATTTAATAAGTTCTTTTCATAAGTATCTAACATCTTCAGACGCGAATCTTAGATCAAAAGCAGCAGCAGCTTGGACAAAATGGGAACTCTCAACAAGTCATTTAATAAATAAAAAATTTGATTTTGATAAGTCTGAAGTTAATTCTTTTTCAGATGCCTTTGCAAGGATAGAATGTCATTATTTTATTAATAATATTTTCTTAGAAGATGATTTTATTTTGAAAAATATAAAAACAATACAATCGATTCCAACAAAAATAATTCAAGGGAGGTATGACGTTGTATGTCCTGTTAGAAGTGCTTGGGATCTAAATAAGAAATTAAAGAATTCTGAATTAACTATAGTTAATGATGCTGGTCATTCAATGAGTGAAAAAGGTATAACCATCGAATTAATAAAAGCTGTAAAAGGAATTGAAAATATCTAATATAGAGAATAAGCTTTTAAAAAATTAAAGGCCATTATCTTCAATATTTTGTGCAATACTCCTAAGAAGTTCGACGATATCAGAATCTTCGCATTGAGAATCTTCTTTAAGCAAAATGCACTCGTCTCTAATACTTACATTAGTACTCCACCATATACCTGAACTATTGGTATCGTCCCATTCAAATCTTTCAGACATAATTAATAAAATCTAATAGATACACTAAAGCTTGCATTACTTCATCGTGGATTTATATCTTTAATTTCAAAATATAAAATACTTTCCTAGGCGCTAAAAGGAATCTGGAAATTTCTGAAAATAAAATTTAGAAATCTAATTTCAGTTCGTATTGCTTTTCCTTTTCCTTGGAAACAATTTTTTTATTATTTATATTTTTTCTAAGCCTTTTTCTAGAGCCATGCTTTAAATAAATTTCTTTTGAGATATTCCAATATCCTTCCTTTTTAGTAATTTCCTGAATTTTCTTCTTTGCAGTTTTAGTGCTATTTGGGATGTCAATTATTGGTCTTATGTAATTAATTTGTTCATATTCTTCTTGATTAAATATAGATAATAGCCATGGTTCATGAATGAAATTAAGTGATATATCCTTTAATTCTGGTATCCATTTTTTTATAAATTTTCCTTGAGGATCATGATCTTTTCCCTGCTTAATAGGATTATAAATTCTATTGGTATTTATAGACGTAGTTCCAGATTGCATTTGGCATTGGTTCCAATGTATACCAGGCTCATAATCTACAAATTTATTTGCTAATTCAGAACCTGAATCTTGCCATGGTAGCCATAAATTATAGCTAGCAAAAGACATTAACATCGCTCGCATCCTGAAGTTAATCCATCCATTGAAATTTAACGAACGCATACATGCATCTATAAAAGGAAAGCCCGTATTACCTGAACTCCATGAATAAAGTAATTCGTTATTTTTTTCTCTAATATTTTTAAAAAAAGGATGGTATTCCCTATACTCTAGTTCTGGTTCACTTTCAAGTTTCTGAATAAAATGACAATGCCAAGTTAATCTGCTTTTTAACATCATAGAATTATTGTTTTTTGATATATTTGCCTTATTAAAAATTTCTTTTAATGAAATGCATCCCCAACAAATATATGGAGATAGTCTTGTACAACTGTCAAATGATTTTTCTGGGCTAGATATATCTTTTGAATAAGAATCTAATTTATTACTAAAGAAGTATTGCATTCTCTCTAAACCTTTCTTTCTTCCACCAAGCATTCTTCCTGGACAAGTTTCTTTTTTAAAGTTAAAAATTTCGTCTGAGGGTATTTCTCCAATATTTAAGTTAATAGAATTAATTCTTAATGGAGCTTTAAGTAAGTTTTTTTCGGAATTTTTTTGCCACTTTTTAGACCAATCATTCCTATCAAAATTTCCTCTGAAAACTGAAAATTGTAGAAATTCCTTCCAAATAATATTTTTTCTTAAAGCCCATTCTCTTACTTTTTGATCTCTTTTATAAGAAAGCCAATCTCCGGTTTCTTGATGGCTATACATACCTTTGATTTTAAATTTTGAACTAATTTCATCAAAAATATTAATAACATTTCCAGTTCTAATAATTAATGGTTGTCCGATCTCAGCAAGTGCATTCCTTAAATCTATTAAACTTTCTTTGCAAAATTGCCATTGTCTATGTGAATGAGTATTTTGGCTCCAAATATCTACCTCAATAATGTAAATAGGTAAAATATCACAATCTTTTATAGCCTCACAAAGAGCTTCGTTATCATGAATTCTTAAATCTTTCTTAAACCATAAGATATTTATTTCTTTCATAATTTTTTCTTTTAATCCTAGAAAAATAAGATTAAGTTTGTAGGTAAAAAATATAAAAAATTTTAGAATAACTAAAAATCAAAAAAAATGAAAATAACAAAAAAACTTTGGGAGGATAATTATAAGATTGCTTTACTAAGTTTAAATACAAAATTTGTTCAAGGTTTAAAGAATGGAAATCTCCCTAAAAATATATTTCAAGAATATTTAGCTCAAGATTATTTCTTTTTAGAGACTTTTGCAAAGGCATATGGTCTTGCAGTTTCTAAATCAAAAGATAAATATTCAATAAGGAAGTTGAGTGAACTTTTAATGGGAGTTTCTGAGGAGTTAATACTTCATGAAACTTATGCAAAAAAATGGGATATTGATTTATCTAATAACTATATAAAAAAAGCTACAAAAAATTATACAGATTTCCTTGACGATACTTCCAAAAAACTTAGCTCTCTTGAAATAATGTTTGCAATGACTCCATGTATGCGACTTTATTCTTGGATAGGTAAAAGTTTATATAAAGAGGATTTTGACATTAAATATAAAGAATGGATAATTACTTACTCTGATGAGAGCTTTGAAAAGCTAGCAGATTCACTTGAAAATCTTATTGAGACCAATAAAGAAACATATGATATTGATCAGGCCAAATATTTATACAAGAGAGCTATGGAATTGGAGTTAGATTTTTTTAATGCATATTCAGATTTCTGATTAAAATTAAAATTTATTTATAGTACTTTTATAAACGAGTTAATAAATTATGTATTCTAAAATTGCACTTTCAATAGGCGGTAGTGACTCCGGGGGTGGAGCAGGTATACAGGCTGACTTGAGAACTTTCATGGCCCTTAAAGTACATGGATGTTCTGTTATTACATGTATTACCGCACAAAATAGTATAGAGGTTACATGCGTTCAACCAGTAGAGAAAGATACTTTATTAAATCAGTTAGATACTTTATTTGCTGATTTTGGTATTGATGCCTTAAAAACTGGAATGTTATTAAATGAAAGGATAATTAATGATACTGCTTCAAAATTAAATACATATAAAATAACCAAAATTATTGACCCTGTAATGGTTACAAGAACTGGCTCTAAATTACTGGAAGATTCTGCGATTAATGCTTATAAAAAACTCTTATTACCAATTGCGGATTTGGTAACTCCAAATATTTATGAAGCAAATCTACTTTCTGGTTTAGAAATAAGGAGTAAAGAAGATATCGAAAATTCCGCAAGAAAAATTATTGGTCTTGGAGCAAAAGCGGTACTTATAAAAGGTGGCGGTTTAAAAGATATGAAAGGGAAGGATTTTTTTCTTGACTTAAATGGTAGAAAAGAGTGGCTCTTTAATAATTTTATTAATACAAAAAATACCCACGGTAGCGGTTGTACTTTGAGTGCTGCTATATGTGGTTACAAAGCTTTAGGTTTTGAGTTACTTGATTCCATACAAAAAGCGAAATTATTTGTTGAGAAATCTTTATTAAATTCCTACAAAATAGGATCTGGCCCTGGTCCCTTAGGCCATAATTAATTATTTATAGAAGTGGAGTTAAAACCACCATTTTCTGTAAGGCTTTTTTAAAAATAAAATTTCTTCTGTCTCCCATCCTCCCTCCAACCACTCAAGATGCTCAAGTAATAAAGATTCACTTTCCCTTTTGCTTAATTGCCCAATTCTATTTGCAATACCATCAAACCTTACTTTCATCAATTCCTCAATCTTGATGTTATTCATAGGTTAAATAATAAATTTTTTCTACTCTTACTTGGATAGATTTTCTTGTCAACTAATTAATATTATTTGTTTACTAGTAGTTCTTAAATATGTATTAAATACAACTTTTTTCAATAGATAGTAATTAAGACTTATTCACATAGATTTAATTAAAGACTAATTTACATAAAAATACTTTTACTATGAACAAAGAAGAAACAGCAAAGCAAAAAACTATTTTAAATGTAGGCTATTGTGAAACTACCTCTGAATGGCTCAATAGAATCATTACCGAACTGGCAGATGAAAATAAAAATTTTGTAGATTTGTCAGTTATTTGTGCTTAAGTTTTTAGAAAATATATTTTATTTTGATTTATTTTCAGATAGTTATTCACTGTAAGAGAAATTTAAAAGATATTTTTGTGAAGTGAATCCTAAACAACAAAATATAGAAATAATTAAACAATTTAATTTATCTCCTCATCCTGAGGGTGGATGGTTTAAAGAGATAGTAAGGAGTAAGAATTCTCTAATAAGGGAAGATGGCCAAAGTAGAAACTTTATTACGGGAATTTATTATCTTTTGGAGAGAGATGCAAAAAGTGCTTGGCACAGAGTAAAAAATGCAGATGAAATTTGGATTTATCTAAGGGGCGATCCTCTGAATTTATGGTGCCTAGATAACGATAATAAGTTAATAAGAAATTTAATCTTAGATTCCAATAATCCAGTAGAAATGATCCCATCTGGATATTGGCAAGCTGCAAAAAGTAAAGGCGAATTTACTTTAGTGAGTTGTTGTGTTGGCCCGGGCTTTGATTTTAAGGATTTTGAATTGCTCAGAAATACAAATCATACTTCTAGATTAGATAAAGCAATTAATGATCTTATATGAGACATTTTTTCGTTTATATTTTTTGAAATTATCCTTTAGATTTATAGGGCTACTCAATTAGTCTATATTTATGAATCAAAATTCTGTCAAAACAATTGGTATTAAAGATGAACCAAGAAAAAATTCACACTTAGTATATTTAAATCAGGCTGATGGATTAAAAGGCATCCTGAATAGGGATTTTGATGAATGGTCTAATTTTGATAGTTGGGAAAGTATTTCAGTTCAGCAATGGATTTTTTCTAGAGCTTTGGAGGTTTTAAGAGGTAAGAAAATTGATATTAAATGCGATTGTTGTGAACATAATGATTTAATCCCAAATGATTTTGAGAGTATTAAAAAAGAAAAATGTTTTGGTAAAAAAAGCGCTTACATGATTGAAAAAGTTGTAGATGAAATTGTATTAGCTAAGGCAAGAAGAGAAAGTGATGGAACATATTCTGCGTAAGATTCATAAATATCTATGGAGTGAAAAATCTTTTACTTACCAGTGAAAATTATCAGAAGAACCAATCGTTAAATTTCTAGTGGACATCTTATGGAACTTAAAGTGTACCGAATCACTGAACTCCTTTTCATCTGAGTAATTCAGTAGATCTATTGGGTCGACATTTTCATCGAACCATGCATCATATTCAATATGGTTGGGTTCAGCAAAATAACTCATATACAATTAATAGCTATCAAAAAACATATAAACGGTACATGCGATACCAAATTAAAATTCTTAATTTATTGATAATCCAAAATTTTAACTTGCTCATAAAGATTAGTTGCTAGAAAGATAGGAGAAATAATTACAAATTCATGTCTCTCGATACAACCATGGTTTCTATCCATCCCCACTTCACAATCAAGGATGGCAAGATGGACCAGTGCATAGCTCTTTTAGAAGAAATTTTGGCACTGACAAAAGCTAATGAACCTGACTGCCTTTTTTTTAATATCACTACATGTGGATCAGATAAGGCTTATGTAAGAGAGGCATATAAAGATGGTGCCGCCGCTTTATTTCATCTAAAAAATATGGGACATATGATTCCCAAGCTTTTTGAAGTGTCAGATATTACTGTGCAGGTCCAAGGCCCAGCTAAGGAGATTGAACCCTTGAAGGAAATACTTCCAGACGCTGATTTCTATGAAGCAATATCTGGATTCTGATAAAGGTTGTTTTTATTGACAGTCGATCGATTGGGGCTTTTAGCCCCCTTTTTTTATTTAGGAATTCAAAATAAATTAATCTTCCCTTTACTTATATCAAGTAGCCTTATTATCAGTACAAATATTATTTTTATGGCATCAAATTTTTATATTGTTCATCATGAATTTAAGGCAGGAAAAGCTGAAAAATGGTGGGAAACAGCTTATGCGGCAATGTCACCAGGTGGTGGATGGGATGATGCGGTAGCAGCTAATAAAGAAAAAGGATTTTTTAACCATTCTGCAAATGCCGTAACTAAAACTGGTCCTGTATATTGTTTTTGGGAAGTAAAAGAGGGTATTTCTGCTGAAGATTTTCAGGAGTTTATAGATGGACCCTCTGGTCCAGGGTTCGGACAAGATGCATTGATGAATATCTGTAAACAAATTGACACATCATTAATGAATGGACAAACACCTTATCCACCAGTTTTTTCTTGATAATTGACAGTCGATCTAAAATAAATAGCAATTAGCTTTTTTTTATGACTATTGAAACTACTGTTTTCACCTTTAAACTTTCAAATACATTTGAGGAATGGGTAAAAATGTTTGATAGTCCAGAGATAGATGCATTTCATAAAACGGTAGGACTTACTCCTCTATATCGTGGCAAAAGTTTAATTGATCCAAAAGAAGTTATTGTTATTCATCAAGCTGAAGAAGGTGTGGCTAAGCATGTTTTTTCAGATCCTGAAACCATTAAGAATATAGAATCTGGAGGACATATTTATAGCACAACGAAAATCACAAGTTGGGTTTCTGATTAGTGGAAAAACTAACTATCAAGTTTAATGTGAAAAGGAGTTCCACATAAGATCGTTAAAACAAAATTAGGATATAGCAGAGTTTAAGGATAAGAGTATTAACTAATTAATTTGACTAAATTATTAATAAGAATCTGAGTGCTAGAGGTAACCATAGACATAGAAGAAGCATTAGTAGAAGAGTAATCGCATGGATATTTGGAATGTATTGCCCTTTAAAAATTTTTGTTTGCATGATTTATCTCGCCTTCTTAAGTTTGATTTCTCTTCTGATTAGCAAAGCAATAACTACAACACACATGTTCATTAGAAATACGTCTAATGGCATTTAATAAAAAAGTCTCTAATCTATTAATAGCAAGATTATTGATCTACGGATCAAGAAATGATTATTAATATTTATTGGCTTAATAAAACGAATTTAAAAATTAAATTTATGCTTTAATATCTCAGTTCTCTTAACTATTAAATGGCTTATTCAGAAACAAGAATTGTAATAGGCGGTTTAGCTCATGTACCTGTTCTTATTTTCTTAGTCAATTTTATTAAAGGTAAGTTTGGAATTAAAACTGAAGAGACAAAAGATACTGTAGTTAAAGGAGAGCCAGTTAAAATTATTGAGGTAAAAGATACTGTAGTTAAAGAAGGAAAAGCAGAAGCTATAAAAGAAATCTCAAATAAGCTGGACAGTATTGAACAGAAGGCTGATGAGGTTTATGAAAAGGTAAGGAAGAAAAAGAAAGATAAGAAGAAGAAGAAAAAAAATAACTAAATTGAGATCCTATCAAGTATCAATACATCTTGAGCTTGGATTGTATCTCTCTTATCTTCGTCTTCGGGATCTTTATAAGATTCAATTTCAGCTTGAATTTTTCTGTTGTAAACTCCTTTGATATAGTCAATTTCTCTTTTGTCTTTGTCCAGAATTGAGAATGGTGATCTTTTTAAGTTCATAACTTTCTCCTAAATAAATAAAATTTAATCAGCTCCAGTTTTTATCAGATTCAACAAAGTTATCCAATGTTTGCTGATTCCTGATTTCTTCTTCAAGAAGTTCTTCTTCTGATCTTTCTTCAATCTCAGATTTATAATCTTCTTTTAGTGTGGATTTGGTAGACATTTGCTCATGACGACTACATCTACGTTCTAACTAGTTAGAGAGGCCATTCGACTAATAAATATGTACGGTTTGAGGTACTCCCATATACGGATAAAGGATCAACAATTGAATTTAAATATGGGTAAAATGTAAAGAAATTTTGATCAATTTTTGCCTTTAAGAATCATCAATAAAGGTAGACCAATAAGCATTAAACTCCCATCAATTAATAAAAAAGTATTCAGGTTCATTTATCCATTCCTTCGGGAGTATCCCAATTTAGGGAAATTCCTTTTTTAATTGGTTGTTTTTTCATATCATCCATCTCTTTTCTGATTTTGTTGTAGTAGGCAAACTCCTCTGGATCATCAGAACCAAGTCCATAATTCATGGTTGCTGCAATATATATTTTGTGCATCCGGTATGACGATAGTGGCATTGCTAAAGACAAACTATGTTAAATATATTTGAATTCTAGTTAAAATGCTGATCTACGAGATCTCAGTTATATTAATTAATTGCTCAAGTGCCCTCGTCGGGACTTGAACCCGAGACCTCTCCCTTACCAAGGGAGTGCTCTACCGCTGAGCTACAAGGGCAATTTTAAAGTGGGCCGGGTTGGATTTGAACCAACGTAGGCAGAGCCAGCGGATTTACAGTCCGCCCCCTTTAACCACTCGGGCACCGACCCCCACTATTTGAACTTATCAGTTAATGGACACTTTGTGTGAAATTGTTTTGGTTTTTTTGTTTCTTTCTAGATAGCATTTGTAAAGAAAAGACTTTATTGATGATGAATATTTTATTGATAAATGGACCAAATCTAAATCTTTTGGGCACTAGAGAACCTGAAATATATGGTAATAAAAAATTGAGTGATATAGAAAAAGATTTAATTAAAGTTGCTAAAGAAAAAAGTATTAATCTTGAATGTTTTCAAAGTAATCACGAAGGAGAAATAGTAGATAAAATTCAGGAGTCTGTAAAAAGTATCCAAGGTATTCTTATAAATGCTGGCGCTTTTACTCATACCTCGATTTCTATTCGTGATGCTTTAATTGGATCAAAAATTCCTTTTGTAGAATTACATATTTCAAATATTTTTAGTAGAGAAGATTTTCGTAAAGAATCTTTTCTTACAGATAAAGCTATAGGAATTATTAGTGGATTTGGCATATCAAGTTATTCCTTAGCTCTTGAAGGAATCATTGGATATTTAATTAGTAAGGATTAAATGCTAGTCGATTTTAAAAGGCCCACTTCTCATATAAAATATTTATCGTCATTTACCTCAAATGAGTGGATCAAACTCGCATTATCCAATCCAATTGATATTCTTATTGACCATGCTCATTGTGAAAGAAAAGCAGCAGGAGTAGCAATTCAATTGATGTTTAGATATCCATCAGAACCAAATCTGGCAGAAGTTCTAAGTCCAATAGCGAGAGAGGAATTAGAGCATTTTGAAAAAATACTTTATTTTTTAAAGGATCTTGGACATTCTCTTGAGTCATTAAAACCCCCTCCATATGGAGCTGAATTATCAAGGAATATAAGAAAGGAAGAACCCAATAGAATGCTTGATAGTTTCTTAATAGCAGGACTTATTGAAGCAAGAAGTCATGAAAGATTGAGTTTGCTTGCGCTGAATTCTGAAGATAAATCGTTTAAATCCCTTTATGAGTCTCTGCTTGAAAGTGAGGCAAGACATTTTGGAGTTTACTGGAAACTAGCGCAAACTAAATTCTCTAAAAATCAAACTTTCAAAAGGTTAGAGGAATTGTCTGAAATTGAGTCATCAATACTAGCTGAAACTTTTTTATTGCCAAGGGTACATAGCTAAAGTTAATAAAATAAAAATGATAATAAACAAGTTCTTAAGTTTACTTAATCGATATAAAACTGATTCACCAACATTCACCATCGTTGGTGTAGGCCCTGGAGATCCATCGCTTTTAACAATTGCTGCAGTGGATGCAATAAAAAAAGCGAAAGTTATAGTTTTCCCAATATCAGATGATAATAAAAAGAGTTTCGCTGCGGAAATAGTCAAGAAATACACCAAATTTAAAAAAAATATTCCTATCATCTTTCCAATGGCTAGGAAGGATTTTGATCCAGATGAAATATGGTCTAATGCTGTAGAAAAAATTGTGAAATTTATACAAAATGGCGAATCAGTTGTTTTACTTTGTCTTGGAGATACTTCACTATTTGCAAGTTCTTCTAATATTTTGAGGTTAATAAAAAATAATCATGCTGAAATTATTACCAAAACAATACCTGGTATTTCCTCTATTTCAGCAGCAGCAGCTTTGAATGATTTTGATTTGGTAAAAAAAGGCGAGACATTGATCATTAAAGAATGCCCTTCTTCAGAATCGGAATTAACAAACCTAATTAGAGAATCTAAGGCAAATAAAACGGTATTGGCAATTATGAAAGTTGGCAAAAGATGGAATTTAGTTAGGAAAATTTTAAAAAAAGAGGATATCATCAATACAACATTAATAGCTTTAAGTGTTGGAATGCCTGATCAAATTATTCAATATGCATCACAATATAAAAAGGAATTTATGCCTTATTTTTCTTTGATTTTGATAAGGTTCGATTAATGTATAAAAAAGAAAAATTAGTTGAAAATCAATTTACATGGCCAATATGTAAGGATCTATTATTTCTTATTCTCGAAGATAGGGTTAGTGATGTTTTTGTTTGTGAACTGGTTTGGGAAAGACTTTTTTATACTAAAGAACTCTCTATAAATGATTGGGCCTTTAGCGCATTAACTCCTTCTTATTGGTCAGAAAAATTTGAAAAAGCTCCGCAAATCATTTCAGAGCGAACAGCCTCAGTACATTTGACTCGATCAATTCCAAAAGAGTATAAACAGGGATTGAAAAATTTTCTTAATTTTAAAGGCTATAAGATTAATGAACTCTATCCAAGAAGAACTAGAAGAGCGACGGCAGTAAATTGGTTGATTTATTGGGCGATTGAAAATGATTGTTTTTCAAATGATAGTGGATTAATGCCCAGTCCTAGTGAACCCCCTGTTAATCCAGTTAAAGGACATTTTGGCGATCCAGAAATTAAATAAGTTTTTTTGAAAAAGGTAAATGATTCTATTAAAGGTATAGTTGTAATGGATACTACTTTCTTTGGAGAGAAGAATTGATTCTTCCTACAATAGCAATTATCGGAAGACCTAACGTTGGGAAATCTACCTTAGTTAATCGTCTTTGCCAAAGTAATGATGCAATAGTATTTGATGTACCTGGAGTTACAAGAGATAGAACTTATCAAAATGCTTCATGGGGAGGGAAGGAATTTCAAATAGTTGATACTGGAGGTTTAGTTTTTGATGATGATAGTGAATTTCTCCCAGAGATAAGGACACAAGTTTTCTTGGCTCTAGAAGAGGCTTCACTTGCGTTACTGGTGGTCGATGGGAACCAAGGCGTTACTGATGGTGATTTATCAATAGCAAAATGGTTAAGAAACTCAAGCTGTAAAACAATTGTTGCTGTTAATAAATGCGAATCGACTACTTTAGGAATATCTCTAGCTTCGGAGTTCTGGAAATTAGGATTGGGCGAACCTAACCCTGTTTCGGCTATTCATGGTTCAGGTACTGGGGATCTTTTAGATCTCGTTATTGGAGAACTTCCTGAAAATAATATCCAGGATGATGAAGAAAAGATAATGATGTCAATTATTGGTAGGCCTAATGTTGGTAAATCTAGTTTGTTAAATTCAATCTGTGGAGAAAAAAGAGCAATAGTTAGTGATATTAGTGGTACGACAACTGATTCAATAGATACGCTTATTAAAAAAGGTGATAATCATTGGAAAATTATTGATACTGCAGGGATTAGAAGAAAGAAAAATGTTAAATATGGTACTGAATTCTTTGGTATTAATAGGGCTTTTAAATCTATAGATAGAAGTGATGTTTGTGTTTTAGTTATAGATGCTATAGATGGAGTAACTGATCAAGACCAGAAGCTGGCTGGGCGCATAGAGGAACAAGGTAGAGCTTGCATAATTGTTGTTAATAAATGGGATCTTGTAGAAAAAAATAGTTCAACAATTTATCAAGTAGAAAAAGAACTTAGATCTAAACTTTATTTTTTACACTGGTCAAAAATGATTTTTATATCTGCCCTAACTGGTCAAAGAGTTGATAATATTTTTGAGCATGCTCTTAATGCTGTAAATCAACATAGAAGAAGAGTTACAACATCTGTAGTTAATGAAGTACTTAAAGAGTCAATCAGTTGGAAAAGTCCTCCAACGAAGAGAAGCGGCAAGCAAGGTAGGCTTTATTACGGTACTCAAGTAAAGAACAAACCTCCCACTTTTACTCTTTTTGTAAATGACCCTAAATTATTCGGAATAACTTATAGAAGATATATTGAAAAACAAATTAGAGTAAATTTAGGCTTTGAAGGTACACCCATCATTTTACTTTGGAGAGGAAAACAGCAAAGAGCTTTAAATAAAGAAGTCGAAAGAGAAAATATTGAGTTAATTCAAAAAGATTAATGAATTTGCTTACCAAATTTTCTGTTGGTCAATACGTTCATGGTAATAGAAGTTGGCTAAGAATTATAGATAGTAGATTAAAAATAATTATGGTAATGATATTTTTAATCACTCCAATTTGGGCAGGTCCAATATGGAGATTGAGTTTAGTTGGTTTTTTACTATTCATTACTTTTTTAAGTTTATTGCCATCTAGAGTATGGTGGCGATCATTATTTTTTCTCTCATGTTTGTCACTTTTAGTTGGATGTATATCAATACTGGCTTCGTCTGATATTCAATCTCTTGATGGCTACTTAAGAAATCCCAATGAGTTGGAAGTAGTACTGGAAAGCCAAAAAGAATGGAATATTTTGCAAATTCCTTCGCAGAAGATATGGCTTATTAATTTTGGCCCCTACAACTTATCAAGAAAAGCTTTTGAACTAGGAATAAAAACCTCCACTTTGATATTTACCGTTATTCATAGTGTAAATTTGATGCTTTTAACCACATTGCAGGAAGATATTGTATGGGGATTAAGTTGGTTTATGTATCCATTAAGAAAGATTGGATTGCCAACTAGTAAGTGGCTTTTTCAGTTGTTAATTGCATTACGTTTTATTCCTCTAGTGCAGGAAGAACTTCAAAATATCATTAAATCAGTGTCAGTTAGATCAATTAATTTTCGAAATTTAGGATTAAAGAAATCCTTTAATGTTTTATTAATCTTAGTTGAAAGGTTATTTCAAAATATATTTCTGAGAATTGATCATGGAGCAGAATCATTACTCTCAAAGAAAAAAATTATTACAAAAACCAACAGATTTAGAACTCTTTATCCTTCAAAATCTCTCAATGTAATTGTTAATACATTATCGATTTGTTTTATTTGCATAGCAATTTTTCTTAGAAAACTGTATGGTGCATTATAAATAACACAATATTTTAGGTTTGAGTTCTGAGCGTTATTTAAACCATCCAACATTTGGCATGTTATATCAAGTTTCTCCAGGAAATGATGGGAGAGATATTTATGCAACTTTATACGCTCAAAAAATGTTTTTCTTGGTAGAAGTTCGACAGAGAGAAGTCTTTTTTGAAGTTATACCTTATTTAGATGCCCGTAATCAGGCCGAATTAAACCTTCAAAAAGCTAGAAGAAAAGGATCTGAAGAACTATCTAAATGGGAGAATTTATTTACGCAAACTTTCTTATAAAAGGTGAACCCTTCAAATTATTTAAAAATAAAAAATAAAATACCATCAAATGTAAATATTCTTGCTGTAAGTAAAGGATTTAAAAGTCAAGAAATCAAAACTATTCAAAATATAGGTCAGAACGATTTTGGTGAAAGTAAGGTTCAAGAGGCGTTTGAAAAACAATTAACCTTAAAAGATCTTAAACAAATAAACTGGCACTTTATTGGAAGAATACAAAGTAATAAAATAAGAAAAATAGTTCAAAATTTTAAATACATTCATTCAGTAGATTCATTTGAAAAGTTGCAAAAGATTTCTAATATTTCACGTGAAGAGAAGAAAAATCCATTAATAATGTTGCAAGTAAAGTTGAGTGATGACCCTAATAAAGGAGGCTTTAATCCTGAATTTTTAATTTTGAAATGGAGAGAAATTCAAGAGTTGAAAAATATTTCATTAACCGGTTTGATGACTATCAATCCTAAAGGACTTAGCTCTAAAGAAAATTCAGGGTTGTTCAAAAAATGTCGTGCTCTCGCTGATTCACTGCAACTCCCAGATTGTTCCATGGGGATGTCAGGTGATTGGGAGGAAGCTATTGACGCTGGATCAACTTGGTTAAGATTAGGATCATTGATTTTTGGAGGTAGATCCTAATTAGTTATTTTTTATAAAAATCTTATCTATAAACTTGCAGTAAAGTTCAACTAACGTTATTTAAGTATAGGTAGTTTATTCATTTAAAAAATGAATCTATTACTTAAGGTTCTTAAACCTTAGTAATCAATTTCAAGAGGATTTAAAAGGTGTCACTTATTTCTAGATTAAAGGCGGTTGTTGCAGGGGATGAGTATCTCGATGATGATTTTGATGAGTTGGATTATGCTTCAGAGGATGAATTAAATGATATTAATAATTTCAAACAAAATCCAAAGAATGCAAATGCCCTTGCAAATTCAAATCCATTCGATTTTATGAATAACAACAGATCATCAAAAGTAGTTGGTATGCCTGGGATCTCAAATTCATCCTCAGAAGTAAGCTTAATGGAACCAAGAAGTTTTGATGAGATGCCTCAAGCTATACAAGCATTAAGAGAGAGAAAAACTGTAATTCTCAATTTAACTATGATGGATCCTGATCAAGCTCAAAGAGCGGTTGATTTTATTGCTGGGGGTACATATGCAATTGATGGACATCAAGAGAGAGTCGGTGAAAGTATTTTTCTTTTTGCTCCAAGTTGTGTAAATGTAACTAGTTCTTCCCCAGAAGAAGCTTCTCCTTCTTCTGTGTCTACAGAAAACACACCACAATATAATTTGGGCAAAAATACTACTCCTGAACCAGCATGGGGTAATTCTAAATTAAGTGCTTATTCATGATTAATCTGTGACTGAAAAAATTGCGATTATTGGTTTTGGAAATATTGCAAGTGCTATAGTAACCCCATTATTAGATAACAAATTAATTCAGCCAGAGAATATTTTTTGTGTTGTTAATACAGAAAAAAGTTTAGAAAATATAAAAAAGAATTATAAACATAATATAAACGTTTATATATCAGGCTCTAAAGAGTCAAAAATAATTTGGGATTGTCAATATAAACTTCTTTCGATAAAACCCCAACAATTTAATGATATAAGTGAAGCTCATTATATAAAAAACAAGGACAATCTAATAGTTTCAATTCTTGCAGGGGTTTCAATAAATAGACTGACTCAAAAGTTTCCTAATCATAAATGTGTAAGGGTGGTTACAAATATTCCAATAACTATTGGAAAAGGTTTAACAGGGATTTCTTGGGGAGAAGAAATTACAAAAGATCAGAAACAATTTACAAAAAAATTATTTGAAAATACTAGTAAAATTTATGAATTTACTGAAGATTACCTTGATATATTTTTAGCTTTAACTTCATCAGGTCCTGCAATTATTGCTTTAATTATAGAAGCATTAAGTGATGGAGGATTAAGCGGGGGATTACCAAAAATAATTTCAGAGGAACTTGTTATGGAAATGATACTAGGGACTATTTGTCTAATAAAGGGAAATAAACTTACTACTTCTGAGCTTAAAAATTTAGTAACCTCTCCAGGTGGAACAACTATTTCTGCTTTAAGGGTTTTAGAAAATAAGAGTGTAAGGTCAGCATTAATTGAATCAATAGTTTCAGCTAGTAATCGAAGTAAAGAGTTTCATTAGGTTTTTCAATTATCTTTTAAGTTCATATAAACTTTTTCAAGTGAATTTATATTTTTAGTAATTGTGTATCTCTCAAGTATACGTTCTCTAGCTTTTTCTCCAAGATCTTTTGTAAATGAAGGGTGTTCTACAAGAATTGGGATTATAGTTTTTAATTGTGAAGCCACATTATCAGTTGAAATTACTATTCCTGCTCCGTTATCTAAAACTTCACCATCAGCTCCGGCATCTGTAGCTACACAAGCAGTACCAGCAGACATTGCCTCTAAAAGTGATAATGATAAACCTTCTACTAAGCTTGGTAAGAAAAATACTTCTGCTATTTGCATTATTGCTATCCTAGTTTCTAAATCTAATTCGGCACCCCACCAAATTAATTTTTCATTACCAAGGTTAGAAAAACTATTTTCAAGTGTTGGCTTCATTGGTCCATCCCCAACAATAACTAATTTGCAATTTTGAGTTTTTGTTTGGCGCCAAGAACGTAAAAGTGCCTCGATATTTTTCTCATTAGCAATCCTACCCATATATAAAAAGATTCTTTCATTTCCAAGTTTGTTTTTTACCTGAGCATATTTTTTATTTTTTTCGCAAAAAGGTTTCCAAATATTCTCATCAACACCGTTTGGAATAATTATTTGTTTTTCTTTAGGTACCCCTAATTTATAAAGAACATTTTTTTGAAGTTCGGAAAAAATGATTATTTTATCGAACTTTGATAGAGAGGGGGCATAAAGTTGATATGTTAACTGTTGAGTGCTAGCAGTTAAATTTCTATTTTTTGCATCAAATGGTGGGTGAAATGTTCCTATGAGTGGAAGATTAATTTCATCACAAATCTCTGGAAGTCTAAAGTCCAAAGGAGATAAAGTTAAGCTTGCATGTACTAAATCAGGCTTTAATCTTTCCAATGATAGCCTTAGCTCTTTTTCTGCTCTTGGTGAGGGTATTGTATAAACTTGGGACTTAATTAAATATGGAAGGCTTACATCAGGATCATTTGCCAGAAATAATGGCTTTGATGAATTTGAACTAGAAGGATTGTCGAAATGAATGAAACTAATTTTATGACCTTTAGCCTTTAATTTCTCAGTAGTTGAATTACCATAAGTTACATTTCCACAAAAAGGAGATTTCTTACCCAACCAGGCAACATGAACCACATTGATTGAATTAACTATTTATTAAATTAACAGTCAGAGTGGCTATAATCATATTTTTAAGATTTATTCATAGTTTATGAAAATTTTAACTATATATTTCTCTCAACATTTTTAGTGAAGATAATTCTTTCTCTAGTTGAGTAGAGATCCAAGTTTCAATAATAAATAATATTTTAAGCCAGACTGTTTTAGGTCCCAACAGCTCTCCATTAGACTTTATTGGTAATTCTGGGAAAAGAAGTCTCTGTAATAGAGCAACTTCGGATGCATTTACTTTTAGATTACTTTGAGGATCTTCTATGGATGAAAATCCTTCAATTGGCAAATAATAACAACTCCATTCCCAATTTCCTAAAGGTGGAATAATAGGTTCTCCAGTTTTACAACAATGATGAATTGGTAAATTAATACCCCCGATGGCTAATAGATGTATTAAAGATTGAATACTCATTGAGAGCATTTTAATATCTTCTTCTTGAGACTCTTTATATAAATAAATCCTATCTAGATGTGCAAGAACGCAAGATAAATAGTCTTGTTGCTTGTCATTATTACCTACTAATAAAAATGTTAATTCAGTTATTGCTTGAGCAGCTGCAAGACATTCAATATTTTTTCCTAGACCAGAATAGCTTTTTAATATTTTAATTTGACGTACAGATTTAAGATTTCTTTTCCCAAAAATCTGCAGACTTAAATATGTTAAAGGAGTAGCTGCGGCAAGACTACTTTTAGGACGCCTAGCACCAGGTACCGCTAATCTAACAATCCCTTGCTCATCGGTAAGGATAGTTATTAATCTATCATTCTCGCCTAATGGAGAAGCTTTAATACAGAGACCTTTTAGTCTGCACTCACCAGAACCAGACATTTAAATAACGTTTATTTCTTCAAAAATTTCACAAAAATTTGAAGTTCCCACGCAACTAATTCCATTATCAAACAAATCAATTACTTGCATCAGTTTTTTTATGCCACCAACAACTTTGATTTGATTTTGTGAGCCTGTTATTTTTAGTATTTCGCAGACGTCATTAGATGTAAGAGGAGACCCAAAACCATCCCCGAATTGAAAATTTTTTATTCCTAATTCCAAACATATTTCTATCGCATTAATAAAAACTTTCTCTTGTAGTTTTGATTTATTTATGATTATTGAAACTGGTAATCCAGATAGCTTGACTTGCTCAATTTCAGCAGCGAAAGTTTCTAAGTTTTTTTTGTATAAATTGATAAAGTTTGGGATATATTCAATTCCGTTTGCACCTTTATCTTTTGCAAAATAAACTAATTCTTCAATAATTGTAACTGGTAAATCTGCTAAAGGGTAAGAAATGAGTGCGTTTATATTCGTGCTGTAATTACCCAAAGTTTCTTTAAAATGAGCCAAATAATTCAGTGAAGTAGAAATATTCTTGATATTGTATTTTTTTATTAAATCGCAATTCGCGCAGAAATGTTCCCAGGTTAAATACGGGTTAATAATAATGGCATGAATTTTTTCGTTTAATTCATATTCAATATTAGGCATTTAAAACTTATTTAGATTGAATCAGTCCATAACCTCCATGATTCCTCTTATATATAACTTGAAGTTCATTATTTTTCTTGTTTCGAAAAACGTAAAAATCATGATCAATTAGATCTAATTGTTTTCTAGCTTCTTCTGATGAAATTGGAGTCATTTCAAAGTATTTATTTTTTATAGATGGCTCAGGCAGACTTGCTTCAGTTCCTCCTTTAAATAAAGCTTTATCTAAAAAATTTGATTCCATACTTTCAATTGGTAAAGAATCTTTATTTTTAAATTGTTTATTATGAATTGTTTTATTGTTTCTTTCTTTGTATTTGCGTAATTTTCTACAAAGTTTATTTGAAACTAAATCAATGCTTGAGTATAGATTTTCAGTTTTTTCTTCAGCTCTAATTACGGTACCATTTGCAAAAATAGTAACTTCTGCAGTTTGGCACGAAACTCTTGGATTCTTTTCAATTGAAAGGTGTATGTCAGCTTCTTTAACGATATCCTTATAGTGATTTGTTGCTTTTTCTATCTTTGCCTCAGTATATTCTTTTAATGCTCCAGTGAGCTCAAGGTTCTTTCCATGGATTAAAATTTTCATAACAAATCTAAAAATATTTACTTACTTTCTAAATCTACTTAAATATGGATAATAGAACAGCAATAATTAAACAACCTGATAATATTTCTTCTTTTAATGATGTTTATAAATTACAAAAAGAATATCAGGAGGCATTGATTTTAGATAATTCTAACCCTGATTTTATTTGGATAGGGGAGCATCAACTCTGTTATACATTGGGGAGAGGATCTAATTACGATAATTTACTATTTTCTCTAAATGATGCTGAATATGATGTTTTTAAGATTGATAGAGGTGGTGAGGTAACTTGTCATATGCCAGGACAATTAGTAACGTATTTGGTTTTAGATTTGAAAAATTTTAATAAAGATTTAAATTGGTACTTAAGAAAAATTGAAGAAATTATTATAAAAATCCTTGGAGCTTTTAATATAGATTGTCACTCTAGAAAAGGGTTTACTGGTGTTTGGATAGGAAATAAGAAAATCGCATCAATTGGAATTGGGTGTAAAAGATGGATTACGATAAATGGATTTTCAATCAATATTGACTGCGAATTAGAAAACTTTAATAAGATTGTTCCTTGCGGAATAGAAAATTGTCTTATGGCAAATATGATTGATTACAACAAAAATTTAAATATTCAAGAAGTCAAGAGAATTGTTAAAAAAACCATCGAGGAAGAATTTAATTTTGATTTTATATCAAAATAGAAATTAAAATTTCAAAATCAATTTAATATGGGTGATTTAGCGTATTGGCCTTCAGCCAAACCTCTTTCTAAAAAAAATACATTTGCCAAAAATAGAGATTTTATTAAGAACCTTGATCATATAGATCAAATTTGGGAAAAATTAAAATTTAAATGTGGTGATACTTTAGCTGTTTGCGATTTAAGAGGGAAATACAAAGAAAAATTTTCTTATTCTGAGCTAGCTGATTTAATAACAAAAGTCTCTTTTTCTTTCGAAAATTATGGTTTAAAAAAGGGGGATGTAGTTACTGTAATATCTGAAAATTCTCCAAGATGGCTAGCAGTAGATCAAGGCTTAATGCGTTTAGGAGCTATAAATGCAGTGAGAGGTATTAATTCTCCTTCAGTAGAATTAGACTATATTATTGGGCACTCTAATTCAGTAGGACTAATAGTTCAATCTAAGGAAATTTGGCTAAAGTTAAACAACAAAGAAGAATTAAAAAAAAGACTCAAATTTATAATCAATTTAGAAGATGAAGAATTTGAAAGTTTAATAAGTTGGAGTACATTCATAAGTTCAGTAGAAAAAGAAAATTCACAAAATAATAATCTTGCAAAATTTAATCCAGAAATTGATGACGTCGCTACTATTCTTTACACTTCTGGGACGACCGGAAAACCTAAAGGTGTGCCTTTGACTCATGCAAATTTTTTACATCAAATAATCAATTTAGCCTATATCGCTGATCCAGAACCAGGGACCTCTGTATTAAGCGTTTTGCCTATCTGGCATTCTTATGAGAGAAGTGCTGAATACTTCTTTTTTTCATGCGGTTGTTCTCAATACTATACAATTCCAAAATTTCTTAAAGATGATATTACACAAATAAAACCTGTTGTCATGGCTACTGTACCGAGACTATGGGAAGCAATACATGATGGTTTTTTTCAGGCTTTGAAAAAAATGCCTTCCAAAAAGCAAAAACTTATTAAGTTTTTGATAAGTAATAGTTCGGTTTCTAAAAGAAGTCTTAGAAAGATAAGAAATATAGATATAAATCAAATAACTTTTAAATCAAAAATCCCCTTACTGTGTTCTGTTATTAGCCGATACCCTTTACATAAATTGTCTACTATTTTTTTATGGCCGAATATTCTTAGACAACTATGTGGAGAAAAACTGAAATTTCCCATCAACGGTGGAGGTGCATTGCCAGAACATGTAGATCTTTTTTTTGAATCTTTAGGTGTAGATGTTTTGGTGGGATATGGACTCACAGAAACTAGTCCAGTATTAACTTGTAGGAGAAGAGAATTAAATGTTAGAGGATCATCTGGGCAGCCTCTTTCATTTACTGAAATCAAAATAGTGAATGATGATAAAAAAAAGATTCTGAAGTTCAGAGAAGTCGGGAAAATTCTTGTTAGGGGGCCGCAAGTAATGAAAGGTTATCTTAATAATGAAATAGCTACAAATGATGTTTTATCCAAGGATGGTTGGTTTGATACTGGTGATTTAGGTTTTCTAATACCAAATGGTTCTCTCTTTATAACCGGAAGAGCCAAGGATACAATAGTGCTATCAAGTGGTGAAAATATAGAACCGAATCCCCTAGAGACTGAAATTCTTAGTTCTGAATTTATTAATCAGATTCAATTAGTAGGACAAGATAAGAAATGTTTAACAGCTCTCATAGTTCCTAATGTTGAATTGGTTAAAAGCAAGTTTTTGGAAGAAGACCTTTCAAAATTAAACCTGAATAAGAAAATTGGTACATTTTTCAAATCACAAATTAATAATTTGCTTAAAAGTCGATTAGGAGCAAGATCAGAAGAACAAATATTAGATTGTTATTTTGTTGATGCCTTTACTCTAGAAAATGGGTTATTAACACAAACTCTTAAACAAAAAAGAAAAGAAATAGAAAAAAAGTATTCATTACAAATAGAAAATATGTATGAAAACAAATTTAGTAAGAAAATTTGATTTGTTCTATCTATATTGAAAAGGTAATTTAATTTTTTATGGAAACAAAAAACTCAATATCTATAAAGCGCTCAATAGCTATTAAAGCTGTAGTTACACCAACTTGGAAGGAAGATGCTGAAAAAGAATTAAGTAAAGCAATTTCAAACATTGATCAGCAATTATCGCAACTGGAGCAAGAGGGGCAGCAAATAGTAAATAATATTAGATCCCAATCGGTTAATCCCCTAGATCCAAGAGTTCAAGAACAGGTTAGTCAGGTGCAACAACAAGTCGCAGCAAAACGAAATGAAATTGAAGAACAAAAAAGAAATCTTCTTCAACAACAGAGTCAAGTTCGCGAATTAAAAATGGACGAAATTGTTGATCAAGGGCAAGTGGATAGTTTCTGTGATGTCACTGTGGGAGACAATCTTATTGAAAAAATGCAAGTATCGATTACGGTTAAGGATGGAGTTATTCAATCTATAGATAATAATTAATAGAGAAGATTTAGTATTTTTGATAAATATAAGTAAATCTTAATTTCGAAAAGTTTTAAATTCTAATCGATCTAAATTATTACTTTCTTAAGTTTTAAGAGTTCCCACTGTGAACATGATTTCGTATAATTAAAACAAGAGTTTAAAGGGTTCTTAACCATAAAAACTTTAGGAAGTTTGGTAGAAATCCCTTGAAACTTATGTAATAACAATTTTCTTATGTCTCACGAAATATTCATGCCTGCCTTGAGTTCTACTATGACAGAGGGCAAGATTGTGGAATGGTTGAAAAATCCAGGAGATAAAGTTGAAAGAGGTGAATCTGTCTTGGTTGTTGAATCTGACAAGGCAGATATGGATGTTGAATCTTTTCAAGATGGATATCTTGCGGCTGTTTTAATGCCTGCTGGCAGCACTGCACCAGTAGGAGAGACTATCGGTCTTATTGTAGAAAATGAGGATGAGATAGCTTCTGTTCAAGAACAAAATAAAGGAAAACAACCCGAAGTTTCTAGTTCGGATCAACTTGAATTGGTAAGCAATAAAACTGAAGAAAAACCTGTGATTCAAAGTGAAATTGTTGAAAAACAAGAAAAAGAAGTCGTATTAATGAGTGAAAAGGCAGCCTCATCTTTTAATAGTGATCAAATAAATGCTGCTACGAGTAATGTTTCTTCGAGGGTGATTGCATCTCCAAGAGCTAAAAAACTTGCCTCTCAAATGGGCGTTGATCTAGCAAAGGTTCATGGATCCGGACCTCACGGAAGGATTCAAGCCGATGATATTTTAAAAGCTAATGGCCAACCAGTCTCTATACCATGGATAGGTGAAGGTGTTTCTCCTGCAAGTATACCTGGTGCAAATTTGGGAGTTGAAAGTAAACCAGAAACTTCAGGAAATAGTTTTGGTAATCCCGGAGAAACAGTTCAATTTAATACTCTTCAGAAAGCGGTAAATAAAAATATGGAATCTAGTTTAGATGTGCCATGTTTTAGGGTGGGTTATTCCATTAACACAGATAAATTAGATAATTTCTACAAAAAAGTAAAACAGAACGGAGTTACTATGACTGCTTTACTAGTAAAAGCAGTTGCAAAGACACTAAAGAAACATCCTCAAGTTAACTCAAGTTTTTCAGAGAATGGAATTTCTTATCCAGAAAATATAAATATTGCTGTTGCTGTTGCGATGGAAGATGGTGGACTAATAACTCCAGTTTTAAAAGAACCATGCAATACTGATTTATTTGAATTGTCTAGGGAATGGAAAGATCTCGTAAAAAGATCAAGATCAAAACAATTAGAACCTGATGAATACTCAACGGGAACCTTCACTTTATCTAACCTTGGGATGTTTGGAGTTGATAGATTTGACGCAATTCTTCCTCCAGGTACCGGTGCTATTTTAGCCATAGCATCATCGAAACCAACCGTTGTTGCTAATAGTGATGGTTCAATATCTGTTAAAAAAATAATGCAAGTAAATCTAACAGCTGATCATAGAGTGATCTATGGAGCTGATGGAGCTTCATTCTTAAAAGACTTGGCTTCCCTAATTGAAGATGAGCCAGAGACTCTTGTCTCCTGAATTTAATTGATTTCTCAAATTAATAATGAAGAAAGAGATTATAAGCTTGAAGCTTATGATTATTCACTTGATCCTTCATTAATTGCTAGTAAACCTTCTGCAATTAGGCATGAATCAAGATTGATGATAGTTAGAAATAGTGTTATAGAAGAAGACTACTTAACTAATAAATTTACCAAGAATCTTTTAGATGAATTTAGAGAAGGGGATCTTGTAGTTGTAAATAATACTAAAGTTATGAAAGCTAGGTTAAAGGTTGAATTAGAAAATAAGACATTAGTCGAATTATTAGTTTTAGAAAGATCCCATGAATGTGTTTGGTTATGTTTGGCAAAGCCAGCAAAAAAGTTAAAAATAAATAGAAAATTAAAATTAAAATCTCCATTAGCACAAGATATTAATTTGATTGTTGATGGAGTTGATGAAAAAACTGGAGGGAGATTTATTAAATTTCCGGAAAATATAACTTGTCTCAATTCAATGAATGAACTTCTTGATAAATACGGGGAAATCCCTCTTCCTCCTTATATAAAAAATTCCGAAGAAGAATCTTTTCATGAGAAAAGTTATCAAACTGAGTATGCAACAAATCCGGGGGCAGTTGCTGCACCAACAGCTGGTTTACACTTAAGCAAAAGTCTTATTTCCAATCTAAAAAAAAAAGGCGTAATAATCTTACCGATAACTTTGCACGTGGGTTATGGAACATTCAAACCAATTGATCAAGAAGATTTAAGTAACTTAAAACTTCACAAAGAATGGGTAAGTGTTAATAAGGAAGTAGTGGAGGAAATAAAAAGAATAAAGAAAACAGATAGAAAAATAATTGCTATTGGTACAACTAGCGTAAGAGCTCTTGAAAGTTGTTATTCTCACGAAATTAATGACTTTATTCCCATAGCTAAATACGTAGATTTAGTAATTAAGCCAGGTTATAAATTTAAGGTAGTTGATGGATTATTAACTAATTTTCATCTCCCTAAAAGTTCATTATTACTTTTAGTAAGTGCGATGATTGGTAGAGAAAGATTATTAGAATTGTATAAGAAAGCCATAAAAGAAAAATTTAGATTCTTCTCTTATGGCGATGCTATGTTTATTTCACCAGATTCACTACTGGAGAAAAAATAGATTTAGGCTTTGACTGGTTCTTGAATGATTCCGCTTGGAACTTCAGTAAACATAATTGATGATAAATACCTCTCTGCTAAATCAGGTAGAACAACTACAATTGTCTTCCCAGCATATTCATCTTGTTCTGCTAATCTAACAGCAGCAGCAGCGGCAGCCCCACAAGATATTCCTACTAATAGACCTTCTTCTTTAGCTAACCTAAGAGCCATCTCAATTGATTCGTCATTTGTTACTTGTTCGACCTTATCAACAATTGATAAGTCAAGGTTCTTAGGAATAAATCCTGCTCCAATTCCTTGGATTTTATGTGGTCCGGATTTAACCTCTTCTCCATTCATTGTCTGTGTAATAACAGGACTGTGTGATGGTTCTACAGCTACAGAAGTAATATTCTTGCCCTTCTCTTGCTTAATGTATCTTGAAACTCCTGTAATTGTGCCGCCAGTTCCAACCCCTGCAACTAGGACATCAATTTCACCATCGCAATCATCCCAGATTTCTGGACCAGTAGTTTTGAAATGAATTTCAGGGTTTGCTGGATTATCAAATTGACCTGGCATGAAATATTGAGAAGGATTACTTTCTGCAATTTCTTTAGCCTTAGCTATTGCTCCAGGCATACCTTTAGATGCCTCTGTTAAAACAATTTCAGCACCCAACACTGCCATAACCCTTCTTCTTTCAATTGACATGGATTCTGGCATTGTAAGGATCAGTTTATAACCTCTTGCTGAAGCAGTAAAAGCTAGAGCAATTCCTGTATTTCCAGAAGTTGGCTCAACAATAGTTTTGTCTTTTGTAAGTTTCCCACTTTTCTCGGCATCCCAGATCATGTTTGCGCCGATCCTACATTTGACACTATAAGCGGGATTTCTACCTTCAATTTTTGCAAGTACTGTAGCTTTCGCGTTTTTAGTAACTGATTTTAATTTTACTAATGGAGTGTTTCCAATAGCAAAACTGTTGTCCTCATAAATTTTTGCCATTTATATATTGAGAAAATATATATTAATACTAACTATTATTCAGAAAAAGAGTATATAAGTTTCTATACGGTAAATACTAGGAATTTAGAAATTATTTAGTGCTTCAGAAAAGGTTTTCCATAATTGATCTTGGTCTTCTAATCCAACTGATACTCTAATAAGGTGCGAGGGTATACCAAAACTTTCAGCCCAATCCAATTCGTCATAATGAGCTAGTAAAACATAAGGACAAACTAGAGTAAATTTTGTACCTAAACTAGGTCCTTTAGATACTTTTAGAGAATCATAAAATTTTTTAGCTTTGTTCAATCCTCCATTTAATTCAAACGATAATAAGCAGCCGTATCCCCCATTAGAAGTAAGTAAAGAATTAAAATTTGGACAATTTTCAGGATGGAAAATATTTTTAATCTCGCTATGAGTCTCTAATCTTTTTTTTAATTCTAAACATGCTTTATTTTGTTTAAAAACTCTTTGATTTACATCTCTACTAACTTTCTCTAGATAAACTATATCTCCATCGGAAAGTATTGGAATATTAATCTCGTTTAATGCATTTCTAAACTGATCAATCCATTTGCTTTTTGGATTTAGTATTAATGATCCGGCAAGAATATCACCACTACCTGAAAAAATTTTTGTAAGTGAAGTAAAAACTATATCTGCATGTTCTATGGAATTTATATTTAAATTCGAACCAATTGTATCGTCAACAATTAACGGAATATTTAGCTTTTTTGCAATTTTTGAAATTTTTTTAATGTTTACACATTTGAGCATTGGATTACTTGGAAGTTCAATAATTAATGCTGATGGATTTATTCTTTTGATTTCTAATTCAATATCCTCGCAATTTTCTTCTGTAATTAACTTTGCTCCGTGAAAGATTTTCATTGGTAATTTAAGTACATCTACATATGGAAAACCAACTTGGAGTGTTGGTTTAGCTGGAAATAATTTATATATGATTTCTAATGATGTATGCAATGCAGACATTCCAGATGAAGTTAAGCGAATATCATTAGAGTCAATTTTTGTAGATTTAGAAATTCTATTTTTTATTCTTTGAGAACATTCATTTACGTAAGATTTTGGAGGGCAATCTTCAAGACCTAGTTCTATAGCGGCAGCTCTTGAAGATAGACCAAGACCAGTATGTTGCCAAAAATATTTTGCATAAATACTTCCTTCTTTTTCAGTTATCAAGAAAGCTAAATTATTTCTTTTTTCTATTAACGAGACTTGTTCAGAAGTATTTCTATCAATGTATTTTTTAGCTTTAAAAGCTATTCTTTCATTCGGATATGGCCAGATACTTTTATTGTTGTCATAATTTTGTTTTTTTACTTTTTCGCATAATCTTTTCACTATGGGGTTTAGCCCGAATCGTGGGTAAATGGATTTCAATAAATTCATGCATTCTTGATCTTTTTCCTCGTAATTTATTACATCCTTCCAAGTTGGTAATGCTACAGAAACAGCATGAATACTATCAGGAATTGCATATCCCAACTCTAAATTTTTCCATATAGGTTTTTTAAGTAAATCTCTCAATTTTCAGAATTTATTTAAAGCAAATAAAATGTCCGAGATTAAATCGTTTGTATCTTCACATCCAATTGATAATCTGACAAGAGCATCATCTATCCCTAGTAGAGTTTTTGTTTTGTCATCAACAGAAGCATGAGTCATCGTTGCAGGGTGACAAATTAAACTTTCAACTCCTCCAAGGCTTTCTGCTAGAGAGAAATATTTGAGAGATTTGCAAAATTTAAAAGTATCCTCTTTATTTAAATTTAATTTTAGGGTGATCATCGAACCTCCAGATCTCATTTGCGATTTTGCTAAATTAAATTGCGGATGTTCTTGATTAAAAGGGTAAATTACTTTACTAATAATTTTATGATTACCTAATTCTTCAGAAATAAATTCTGCACTTTTAGTTTGTTGTTCGATTCTTAAAGGAAGAGTTTTTACTCCTCTCGTAATGAGCCAACTATCAAAAGGAGATGGTTGAAGCCCGAGAGCTTTTTGAGAGAAAAGCATCTTACTATTCCATTCCTCATTATTTGTAAGTACTGCTCCGCCAAGTGCGTCACTATGTCCATTAATGAATTTTGTGGTGCTTACAACCGATAGTGTTGCACCAAGGTCCAATGGTTTTTGAATAAGCGCTGTAGAAAATGTGTTGTCTACAACTACTGGGATTTCGAGTTTATTCGCTTCATCACAAATCGCCTTAATATCGAGTACCTTCAAAAGTGGATTAGTTGGACTTTCTAGCCATATCAAGGTTGGCTCGAAGTTTGAAATCTTTTTGACATTATTTTCGTTTGTAAAATCTGTGTATAAAACTTCTAGTCCAAATTTCTTGAAAACTTTTTCGAACATCCTCACTGTACAACCATAGAGATTTGACTCGCAGAGTATCTTGTCACCTGATTTCAGTGTTGATGAAATTGCAGTTACCGCGCTAATTCCAGATCCAAAAACTGTACAGTATTTAGAATCTTCTATTGATTTAAGGATGTTTTCTAGAATTCTAAAGTTTGGATTACCTGATCTGGTGTAGTCGAAATTATCTTTATTTCCATGTTTGAAAGTAGATGTAGAAAAAATAGGAGGCATAACGCATCCAGTCTCTTCAGCAAATGTTTCCCCATGGTGAATAGATAAGGTCTTAAAACCTGGCTTTTTTATATTATTTTCCTTATTTCCCATTATTTTTAAAAATAAGAATTAAATTAAATCTCTCATTTTTTAAAAGAGAGATTTAATAATCCAAAGAAAAGTAGTATTAAACTTTTCTTGAATAATATTCAACAACTAGTAGTTCGTTTATTTCAAGAGCCACCCACTCTCTATCGCATTTTCCATTTATTTTCCCCGTTAATTTAGGTTTGTCTAAATCAAGATGAGGTGGAACATTTGCTAAACCAGGGAATTCTATATTACCTTCTACAAGTTTTTTGCTTGCTTTGTTTTCTTTAATTCCGATTACATCGCCTGATTTGCATTGATAACCTGCAATATCAAGAACCTTTCCATTAACGGTTACATGGCCATGATTTACTAATTGTCTTGAGCCTGGAATGGTACCTCCAAAACCTAATCTAAAACAAACATTATCAAGTCTGTTTTCTAAAAGTCTTAGTAGGTTAGTTCCTGTAGATCCTTCTTGAGCTCTAGATTTTTTTACATAACGAACTAGTTGTTTTTCAGAAACTCCATAATTAAACCTAAGTTTCTGCTTTTCTTCTAGACGAATAGCATATTCTGATCGCTTGCGACGGGCTTGGCCGTGCTGACCTGGAGGATTAGACTTCTTTGAAGCTTTCCTGGTGAGACCTGGTAGTTCTCCCAAGCGACGCGTAACCCTTAATCTGGGGCCGCGGTATCTTGACATAATTTTAAATTAAATAGAAATTTGCAATAAATTGGATAATTGATTAAATTCAATTAAACTAATTACTACTGAAATATTATTTTACATCATTAAAGTGTTCAAAACTATTAACAAATCAATTACTTCTATACTTCTTTTTATGATTTCGTTCTATCAAAAGTGGTTTTCTCCTTTTTTCGGACCAAGATGTAGATTTATTCCAAGTTGCAGCTCTTATGGATATGAGGCAATTACTAGACATGGTCCTTGGAAGGGAGGGTGGTTAACTTTAAGAAGATTAAGCAGATGTCATCCTTTAACGCCTTGTGGATGTGACCCTGTGCCTGACTAAATGAATGAAAATATTTATTTTTGTTAGGCAGGGATGTTGCCTTTGTGATTCATTAAAAAATAAATTGGCAAAAATAAATCTTAATGAGTTATTCCCTAATCTGGAGGAGCTTAAAGAAATTGATATTGATAGGGTCGATTTATATAAAGATAAATATAAAAAATATGATTATGAAGTACCTGTTATTGCTGTTGAAGGAATTAGGTCCGAGGAGATTATAGAATTGCCTCGCATTTCTCCAAGATTAAAAGATGATCAATTAAAGAATTGGTTTCAAAAAAATATTAGTACCATTCTGGAGAAATAATTTTTCATATGAGATCTATAAAATTACATAAACTTTTAGATTTGGTAGGAATTATTCCTTCATTACATTTAATCGATCATGAAATAAATAATATTTCTTTTAACTCTAAAGAATTACAAAAAGGAACTTTATTTTTAGGTATGCCTGGTTTAAATGTTGATGGAGGAAAATATTGTATTGAGGCAATTGAAAATGGTGCAGAGGCTGCCATTATTGGGTCTGCTGCAAAAGAGAAAATTGGATCTATTGATCCAGAAAGGATTTTGGTTATAGAGGAGAATTTAGATTATATTTTTGGTCAAATAGTCGCTGAGTTTTGGAATAGGCCTTCAAGAAAACTTAAACTTATTGGTGTTACGGGTACAAATGGAAAAACGACGATTACTTTTTTATTGGAATATCTTTTAAAAAAATTAGGAAAAAAAACTGCATTGTTTGGAACCTTATTCAATAGATGGCCCGGTTTCTCTGAAGTAGCTTCTCATACAACTGATTTCGCTGATAAACTTCAAAATAAATTAAATGCTGCTGTTGAGGCAGAATCTGAATTCGCGATATTAGAGGTAAGTTCTCATTCTATTGCTCAAAACAGGATATCAGGATGCGAATTTGAGGCGGCTATTTTTACTAATTTAACTCAAGATCATCTTGATTATCACCCAGATATGGAATCATATTTTCAAATAAAAAGAAAATTATTTTTCCCACCTTACTTAAAAGAAAAAGATGGGATTTGTGTATTAAATCATGATGACCATTGGATATCTAAATTATCATCTGATCTTAAAAAAAGATCTTTATTAGTCTCTACAAAGATTACTGAAAGTGAATTTGAAAATGATGATTTTTTTTTCGTAACAGATAAAAAATTTACTGAAAGTGGTTCTACTTGTATTTTTCATACACCTAGGGAAAAAATTCAACTTTTTGTTCCACTTGTTGGTGAATTTAATTTAATGAATGCGATTCAAGCAATAACAATTTTGTATAAACTGAATTTTTCTTTAAAAGATTTATCAAAGTTAATACAATCTTTCCCTGGTGCTCCTGGGAGAATGGAGAAAATACAAATTGATGATAATGACGTTTCAAGATCTCTTCCAACAGTAATTGTTGATTATGCCCACACTCCTGATGGATTAAAAAAAGTTTTGCAATCAATTAAAAAACTTTGTGAAGGGAAACTAATAACTGTTTTTGGCTGTGGCGGAGATCGTGATCGTAGTAAAAGGCCTTTGATGGGATCAATAGCTGAAGAGTTGTCTGATCAACTTTTTATAACCTCAGATAATCCAAGATCAGAAGAACCCCAAAAGATAGTAAATGATATTTTGATGGGTATAAAAAAAAGAGAAAAAATAACAATTGAAATTGATAGATTTAAAGCAATAAATGAATCTATTAAATTTGCCAACAAAAAAGATATTGTTTTAATTGCAGGAAAAGGACATGAAGACTACCAAATTCTCAATGATAAAGTTATTAATTTTGATGATAGAAAAATAGCTTATAAATTTTTAAAAGAAAAAAATAAATCTCAATAAAATTTCCTAATTAAATAAGAAAGATTTTTACGCAAATCATAAGAAAAGTTTCTTAGAATCAATGGAGTTATTTTTAATAAAATGAAAGGCTTAGCCTTAGTTGTAGGCGCAGGTGGAATTGGAACACAACTAGCTAAAGATCTGAATGAAAGTGAAAAGGATTTAGATGTTGTTTTGTGTGGAAGAAAAAGTGAATTTAACCCTTTTTGGGAATTAGATATAGAGGATTCTCAATCCCTTTTGCAGTTGAAAAATAAAATATCAAATCATCCTGCAAAATTAAGGCTAGTTGTTAATGCTACAGGTAAACTTCATAGTGATTCTCTTCAACCAGAAAAAAGATTACAACATCTTGATAAAAAAAATATGATGGAAAGTTTTTCAATAAATGCCTTTTCTCCTATTTTATTAGCTAAAGCGATTGAAGAATTTATACCAAAAGATTTTGATTTTAATTTTGCAAGTATAAGTGCAAGAGTTGGTAGCATTGGAGATAATCAAACTGGAGGTTGGTATTCATATAGAGCTGCAAAATCTGCGCAAAATCAGTTTTTTAAATCTTTAAGTATTGAATGGGCTAGACGTTTCCCAAAGGCTGCTATCACATTGCTTCATCCAGGAACAGTAGATACTGATTTATCTAGACCTTTTCATAAATTTGTTCCAGAAGATAAATTATTTAGTAAAGAAAAATCCTCCCAATTCTTGATCAATATTATTAAAAATCAATCACCAGAATCTACAGGAAAATTTATTGCATGGGACAACTCGGAGATACCTTGGTAAACTAAATTTTTTTATCAATAGATCTTTAAGTCAATATTTTTTTTATTTCTCTAGCAAGTAAATCAATCTCAGCTTCTGTAGTCATTTGATGTACGCATGCTCTAAACCATTTTGGATCTTCTAAAACTCTAATCCAAATTTTCTTTTCTCCAAGTTTCTTTACATATTCATCCTTATCTTTAATATTTTCGATATTAAAACTAACAATCCCATTTAAATATTTTTTTTCTAAAACTAATTCAACACCCTTTGATTGATTTAATTCATCCCAAAGTTTTCCACTTAATTTTTTGATATTTTTGTTTTTTTCTTTTTCATGGCAGTCTTTATCCAAAAGATCTAAAGAATTCCGAAGCCCAGCAAGTAAAGGAATACAAGAGGTAGCTATTTCAAATTTCCTTGCATCATCATGAAAAAGATTATCTGAAGGCTCATAAATGCCTTGTTCTTTTTTTAATGATTTCCAACCAATTATTGTTGGATCTGTTTCACTAATAAATCTATCTGAGACATAAATGGCTCCAAGTCCTTCTGGTCCACATGCCCATTTGTGAGAAGTTATTGAATATAAATCAGAATAAAAAACTTCTTTTTCAATATTTATGTGCCCAAAGGTTTGAGCACCATCTACAAGTAAATAAGAGTTTTCTCGATTATTTTTTAATTCGATAGAAATTTCTTTTAAAGGAATTTTATATCCAAAGTTCCATAATATATGAGAAATAATTAGGATCTTAGTCTTACTATTTAGATTTTTCAAAATCTCTAAAATTATATTTTCGTCGTTTAGATTTTTAATTTTTTGGATTGGCAAAATTTTGAATATTAATTTATTTCTTCTGCAAAATTCTCGACTTGCAGCCACTACTCCAGGATGTTCACAGTCACTTATTAACAACTCTTCTCCCTCTTTTACTTTTATTCCCCAAAAGGGCAAAATCATACCGGAAGAGATATTTTCGGTAAAAGCTACATTCTTTGAATTGACACCTAATTTTTGCGCAATGATTCTTTTTGTGGTCAATATTTCTTTGTAAATAAAAGGCCACATATCATTGGTAAATGGTCCTAAATCTTGGATAATCTCCCAAGTTTTAACTATTGCTTCTAGAGAAGATTTTGGTAATGGTCCTTGACCGCCATAGTTGAAATAATACTTATTTTTTAATGCGGGTATTTGATCTCTTAGATTATTTCTCATGGAAATTTATATTATATTTTCAACTCTTGAATTTTTTTAAATATTGCCCACTAAAGTTACTGTTCTAAATTCAATATCCTCAATTACTTTCCAAGGTTCAGAACTCCTTTCTACAAATTTTAAATTTTTAAATCCTAGTTCTTTAAAATCACTTATAAACTCTGGCTCATACCATGCTCCACTAATACATCCTGTCCATAAATCATGATCATTTTGCAATCTTAAAGGAACTTTTTTGTTAGAGACGATATCGCTAATTGCAATTCTTCCATTATCGTTTAAAACTCTTTTTATGTTATTTAGAAGGTTATTTCTAGATTCTGGACTTACCAAGTTTAAAACGCAATTACTTAAAATAATATCAACTGATTTATCTGCAATTAATGGATTTAAATCTTTATCTAATTCATCAAGTTTTTCAATTGAACCTTCTAGAAATTCTGTATTGTTGAAACCTATATTTTTTGTAACTTCTTTAGATGCTGATCTAGATAAAGAAAGCATGTCAGGGTTCTGATCAACTCCAATAACTTTCCCTTCTTTCCCAACAATTTGGGCACAAATGAAAGCATTTTTGCCGCTACCACTTCCAAGATCTAAGACTATATCATTTTTTTGAACATATTTTGTTGGATCACCACACCCATAGTCTCTTTCTATAACCTCTTGAGGAATTACTTCTAGTAAAACGGGATCAAACCCAACTGGTGTACAAAGACAACTTTCTTTTTCTTGTGCCGCTGAGCCATATCTTTCTTGAATCGCATCTTTATGATCGAATTGATTAGGTGCTTTATTCGATGTGTTTGTATTACAGCAACTTTCAGACATATTTTTTAAAGGACTCTTGATAAATATAGCCAAAAAAAAAGCCCCTGAAAAAGGGACTTTTAATTTTTTTAATTAAATTATTTAGTGTAATTAACACCTCTGTAATTTAATTCTGCTTTTTCATTACTTGAAGAAGCGTCATCCATTCTGTTGGTGTATACGTTTCTTCTGTAGGTAAGTTCAACAAGTTGCTTTTTAGCAGCTTCTTTGTTTTGAACGTAGTTTTTACCTCTGTAAGTTAAAGTAGTCATGTTTCGATGTGACAACACGGCCATCCCCCGTTCCATGGTATGACTCGAACTGCGCCCTCAAATGAGGGTGAACGAAAAAGTAGCGATTGCTACCAAATTATTATAAGCGTATTTCCCTCGGGATGTCTAGCTTTTACAAATAGAAATGAAGATTTAATATTTTTTTAATTATTATCTTAGGTAAATTTTTTTATAAATAGTCTGTAAAAGGGATTATGTTTATATTTGATTTAATCTCAATGTAACTATTTTTTTTATGACAGGTTTTTTATATTTTTTGGGAAATACTTTAAGATGGCCAGTTCTAAAGCCAAAAGAATTTTTTTCCCTACATGCGTATTTTTCAATTATTTATTTGATAACTTTTACTTTGGGTAAATATGATGTATGCCAATCAAATTTAGTTTTTACTATTGGAATTCTTGCTCCTCTTTTAATTGCTATTGGGCAAGGACTTCCAATTGATTGCCTTGATATGGAATCATCCTTGTTGAAGGAATTAAAAACTAAATAATACATACCAGTCTAGAATTTTTATAAAACCTGGACAACTTCACTTATTTCAGGAATCATTTCTTTTAACTTTCTCTCAATACCCATTTTTAGGGTCATAGTACTACTTGGGCAACTTCCACATGCCCCTTGAAGTCTGACTTTGACAATTGGACCATCTATTTCTGCAATCTCTACATTACCTCCATCAGATATTAAAAAAGGTCTTAGCTCGTCAAGGACTTTTTCTACATTTTCGTTTGTCAAAGAGAGTGTTTCAGTACTCATAATTTTGTATTAACTTTATAATAAGCCTAGAAAGAAATTTGATTAATTGCAAAAAAGATAATTTTCTGTTGTGACTTCATTTCAAAATTCCACCAACGATAATAGCTACTTTGATGCAGTCTTAGTAGGAGCAGGGATAATGAGCAGTACTTTAGCCATCTTAATTTCAGAAGTTTTACCCGATATAAATATTCTAATTGTAGAAAAATTAAATGCTCCAGGAAGTGAAAGTACTGGCGCCTTTAATAATGCAGGTACAGGACATGCTGCTAATTGCGAATTAAACTATACACCTTTAGATGAAAAAGGAAATATAAAAATAGATAAAGCGCTCTCAATAAATCGATCCTTTGAAAGATCCATGTCTTTATGGGCCTCATTGTATGAAGCAGGGAAAATTGATATTAAAAATTTTTTAAAATTTATTCCTCATATTAGCTTTGTGTCTGGTCAGGATAATATTTCTTTTTTAAAAAAAAGATTTCAGAAAATGAACGAAAATCCTGAATTTATCGATATGGAATTTTCGACATCTTTTGATGAAATTTCATCATGGGCTCCTCTAATAACAAAAGATAGAAATCCATCTGCTCAAATTGCTGCTACCAGAATAGGTAGAGGAACTGATATTAATTTTGAGGCTTTAACTAAAGAGTATTTGTCATTAGTTTCCTTAAACAAAAATGTTGAAATTAGATACAAAACAGAACTAGTAGATTTAAAGAAAATTGATAAAAAACAATGGGAACTAGAAATCAGTTCTGAAGGTAGAAAAACTTCAATTAGAACTGGCTATGTTTTTCTTGGTGCTGGTGGAAAAACAATTAATTATTTACAAAAATCAAAAATTCCAGAAGCAAAAAGTTATGGTGGATTTCCTGTTAGTGGGAAATGGCTTATTTGCGAGAAAAAAGATCTAACAGAAAAACATAACTCAAAAGTTTATGGTAAAGCTGATATTGGATCGCCACCAATGTCTGTGCCTCATTTAGACACCAGATGGATTGATAATAAAAAACTTCTTTTATATGGACCTTTTGCTGGATTTACAACGAAATTTCTAAAACAAAGTTCATACTTTGACTTATTTAGTTCAATTAAAAAGAATAATATTTTTTCTATGTTAGACGTTGGTTTCAAGAACAACGATTTGATTAATTACCTAATATCACAATCATTAAAGAACCATAACTCAAGAGTTGAGAGTTTAAAGAATATGATGCCATCAGCTAATCCTTCTGATTGGTATTTAAAGAATGCTGGTCAAAGAGTCCAAATAATTAAAAAAACTGAAGGTGGTGGTTCTTTGAAATTTGGAACTGAGATTGTAAATTCATCTGATGGATCATTATCTGCTTTGTTGGGAGCCTCTCCAGGAGCAAGTACTGCGGTTTCAATTATGGTTGAGGTTCTAGAAAAATCTGTTTTATTTTTAAACGATAAGCATAATCTTCAGAAAAAAATAAATGACTTAATTTATCCAGAACTATCAGTCTCTGAAAATTACAGTACCTTCATAAAAGACATTAAAAAAAGAAATAATTCCATTTTTGGTTTCCATCCATAATTCTAATTAGCTAATATTAATCAAGATGTAATAAGAGGAGAATTTTTATTTCTATATGACTGATATATCGGTTTCAAAAATTAGAAATTTCTGCATAATCGCTCATATTGACCATGGTAAATCTACCCTTGCAGATAGGTTGCTTCAAGATACTGGTACTGTGCAGCAAAGGGATATGCAAGAACAATTTTTGGACAGTATGGATCTTGAAAGAGAGAGAGGAATTACTATCAAGTTACAGGCCGCTAGGATGAAATATAAAGCTGACGATTCCCAAGAATATGTTTTGAACTTAATAGATACTCCAGGGCATGTTGATTTCTCTTATGAGGTTAGTAGATCTCTTCAAGCTTGTGAAGGCGCTTTACTCGTTGTTGATGCAAGTCAAGGAGTAGAAGCTCAAACCTTAGCTAATGTTTATCTTGCCTTAGAAAATAATCTTGAAATAATTCCTGTTTTAAATAAAGTTGATTTGCCAGGTGCTGATGCTGAAAAAATAAAACAAGAAATAGAGGAAATTATTGGACTTGATACATCTAATGCAATAAATTGTTCAGCAAAAACTGGAGTTGGTATTAAAGATATTTTGGAGGCAATCGTAAGACGAGTTCCTCCTCCTCAAGATGAAATTAAACTGCCTACAAAGGCACTCATTTTTGATTCTTATTATGATCCGTACAGAGGAGTTATTGTTTATTTCAGGGTAATATCTGGGTCTCTTAATAAGAGAGAAAAAATATTATTAATGGCGAGTAAAAAAAATTATGAACTGGATGAGATAGGAATAATGGCACCTGATCAGCAGCAAGTTGATGAATTACATGCAGGAGAAGTTGGTTATTTAGCTGCTTCTATAAAATCAGTTGCTGATGCGAGAGTGGGAGATACGATTACTCTTTTAAATTCACCTGCAAATGATCCTTTGCCTGGTTATAAGACAGCAAATCCTATGGTTTTTTGTGGCTTATTCCCGACTGATGCTGATCAATTCCCAGATTTAAGGGTATCTCTTGAAAAATTACAATTATCTGATGCAGCTTTAAAATATGAGCCCGAAACCAGTAGCGCAATGGGCTTCGGTTTTAGGTGCGGATTCCTAGGACTTCTTCATATGGAGATTGTTCAAGAAAGATTAGAAAGAGAATATGATCTGGATCTAATTGTAACGGCACCATCAGTTATTTATAAGGTTAATTTAAATCAGCTGGAACATATCTTTATTGATAACCCTTCTACAATTCCTGATCCACAACTTAGAGAATCAATAGAAGAGCCTTATGTGAAAATGGAAATTTATGCTCCCAATGAATTTAATGGAACATTAATGGGTTTATGTCAGGAAAGAAGGGGAGTATTTTTAGATATGAAATACATAACAACTGATCGAGTTACGTTGATTTATGAAATTCCATTAGCAGAAGTAGTTACAGATTTCTTTGATCAAATGAAAAGTAGAACCCAAGGTTATGCCTCAATGGAATATCATTTGATTGGTTACAGAAAGAATGACCTTGTTAGATTAGATGTTCTAATAAATTCAGAAAGAGCAGATCCATTAACTTCTATTGTTCATAAAGATAAGGCTTATGGAATTGGCAGAAGTTTAGTTGAAAAATTAAAAGAACTTATTCCAAAACAACAATTTAAAATACCTATTCAAGCATCAATAGGTAGCAGGATTATTGCAAGTGAAAGTATAAGTGCTTTACGAAAAGATGTTTTATCTAAATGTTATGGAGGAGATATTTCTAGGAAAAAGAAACTTTTAAAGAAACAAGCCAAAGGTAAAAAGAGGATGAAAGCAATGGGTAAAGTTGAAGTCCCTCAAGAAGCTTTTATGGCAGTTCTAAAATTAAACCAGTAATTTTTTAAAATTTAAAATTAATAGCTATTTTTTTTTTAAAGAATTGGGTATATTTCAGTCATATCTGTAAAAAAAGATTTTGGATATTAACTCATCTAATCGTGTCGGAGCAAATATCAGAAAAGCTGGATTTCTAATTGTACTTTTTTATCTTCTTGTTGTTTTAATAATGAAACTTTTAGAGGCCAATAATTTTTTTGGTTATTCATTTTCAATGTTAAGCAATGATATCTTTGCCCCTCCTTCGCTTAATCATTTCTGTGGTACAGATAGATTAGGAAGAGATGTTTGCTTAAGAACTTTGCAAGGATCATCTTTAGCAATAGAAGTTGTGTTCTTAGCTATTCTTTTTTCATTGAGTTTGGGTTTGCCATTAGGATTATTAAGTGGATATTTTGGTGGTTTTTTTGATAAATGTTTGTCACTAATAATGGATACAATTTTTTCAATACCTGTAATTTTGCTTTCAGTTGTTGTGGCTTTTGTCTTGGGTAAGGGTATCCTTAACGCAGCTTTTTCATTATGTATTGTTTACTCGCCTCAATATTTTAGATTAATCAGAAATCAGACAATATTGGTTAAATCCGAAACTTACGTTGAGGCAGCTCAAGTTTCAGGAGCTGATGTTAAAAAAATTATTTTTAAATATATTCTCCCAAATGTAATAACACCTTTGCCTATTCTGCTTACCCTAAATGCTGCGGATGCTGTTTTGGTATTAGGAAGTTTAGGATTTTTAGGTCTTGGTGTTCCTGCAGATGTCCCAGAGTGGGGAAGTGATTTAAATCTTGCTCTTGCCGCTTTGCCTACAGGTATATGGTGGACGGCTTTGTTTCCAGGTTTGGCAATGTTTTTTTTGGTTTTAGGTCTTTCTTTTATAGGAGAGAATCTTGAAGAAATTTTTGATATTCAAAATTCTGAATAAATTTAGTTATCTGTAATAGGATAAAGTTCTCCTTGATCATTCAACTTTGGATATTCTTTAGCTGATTTTTTATACACCGCAGCTAATTCTGGGTAACACCATTCAAAAAGTGTTTTTTGATATTCATCTATATTTAACCCTTCTCCATTAGCGGGCAATATACCTTTATTTTTTCTTTGGCGAATAGCTTCAAATAATAATATGGAAGCAGCAACTGAAACATTCAGAGATTGAACCATACCTCTCATAGGTATAAAAATTGATTGGTCAACCATTGATATAAGTTCATTACTAAGTCCCCATTTTTCTGCTCCTAAAACAAAACATGTATTTTGAGAATAATCAAAATTTCTATAATCTAGTGATTCACTATTAAGAGTCGTTCCATATAATTTAAAACCCTTATTCTTTAAATCAGATATTGCAGTGATAGTGTTTTCATGATTATTCAGTTTCACCCATTTTTGACTTCCTTGAGCAGTATTATTAAAAGTCTTAACGACATTCGTTTTGCTAATAAAATTTGCTTCGAAAACTCCTGCTGCATCACATGTCCTTAATATCGCAGATAAATTATGTGGTTTATTGACATCCTCAACTAAAACAGTCAAGTTTTTCATTCTGCAATCTAAAACACTTCTGATTCGTTCAAATCTTCTTGGCAAAATTGACATTTATAATTTTTTTACACTATTAAATTATATTCAAAAAATATTGATTACCTATTAAATCTCTTGGTTTATAATATTTTGGTAGTTTGAATTAACTCAATGGCATACATAGAATGGGACTATACAGTAATAACAAGTATGGTAGAAAAACAAGGGTGGGATTTACCTGAGCGTGAATCGGAAGAATGGAATAAATTTAACGATGAATTAGGAGAAAAAATGAGAGGTGTTGGAATTATTTTTGAAAAATATTGTAAATTTACTCCTGACGTAGGAGAAGGAGTTCATCTTTTAGATGATTGATCATAAATAGTTTTAAACCATTGATGTATCCCTTAATCAATGGCTTATTAATTTATAAGATAATATAATTTCACTAAATTAGAACTGGCAATTATTAAGGCTTTATAAAGCTTGTACTCTAAAAAAAATTTTTTATTCCACAAAAAAGTTATTTAATTTCTATATTTGAATAAAAATATGAAAATTAAATTAACCTTTTTATTCGATGGTGGTTGTCCACTTTGTTTGAGAGAAACAAATTTTCTAAAAAAAAGAGATATCTTAAATCAAATTGCATTTATAGATATTAATAGTAAGGATTATGATCAAAGTCTTTTTAATGACATCTCATATTCAGAAGCTATGTCAAATCTGCATGGGATTATGGAAAATGGTGAAATTATTAAGGGACTAGATGTACTTGCATATTCTTATGAATTAGTTGGTTTAGGTTGGGTTTATTATCCCTTGAAGATTAAGCTCTTATCTCCATTATTGCGAATGATTTACAGATATTGGGCAAAATATAGACTTCAAATTACAGGTAGATCTGATATTGAAAAACTTTGTACCTCTCAATGTGAACAATAAATATGGAAAATATCGACATAGACAGAGTAATAGAAATGTGTTGGGAAGATAGAACACCATTTGAAGCCATTGAGTATCAATTTGGTTTAAAAGAGGAAGATGCAATAAAAATTATGCGTCAAAATCTTAAACCTAAATCCTTTAAAGTCTGGCGAAAGAGAGTTTCTGGAAGAAATACAAAACATATGGCGCTTAAAGATTCAACTAGATTTAAATCTACTCATAAAAGAAAATTATAAATTTTGAAAAATCTTTCTATTAAAACTTGTCCTGTTTGCAATAGGCCTTTTGAGTGGCGAAAAAAATGGAAAAACTGTTGGGATGAAGTTGTCTACTGTTCAAAAAGATGCAGTAACAGGAAATCGCAAAGATGAAACAAGTATCAATTATTTTCCCGAATCAACTTTTTAGAGAAAGCTCAATTTTAAAAATAAATTGTGACATTTTAATTTTGGAAGACTCATTATTTTTTGGAAATGATAAATTTCATAAATTAATTAACCATAAAAACAAGTTAGTTTTTCATAGAGCATCTATGCTCGCTTATAAAAGTTATTTAGAAATATCTGGCTTTAAAGTTTTATATATTGAAAACAAGAATAATATTTCTACAGTCGACTACTTATCGGAATTTGTTAAAGATAAATATCAGAAAATAAATCTCATTGACCCACATGATTTTTTAATAATGAAGAGGATAAATAATTTTGTTGAAATTAATAATTTAGCTTTAAATATTTTGCCTTCTCCTATGTTTATGAGCAGTGAAGATTTAAAAGATTTATTTGCATCAAATACAAAAAAACCTCTTATGGGGAGATTTTATGAGAACCAAAGAAAGAGCCAAAAGATATTAGTTAATTCTGATTATACGCCTGAAGGTGGTAAATGGAGTTTCGATGAAATGAACAGAAAAAAATTACCAAAGAAAATAAACATACCTGATACTCCTAAATTACAAAAAAATAAATTTGTAGTTAATGCAGAAAGGTCATTAGCCAATTTTGATATTGAGTTTATTGGAGAAAGTAATAACTTTTTATATCCAACTAATTTTGATGAAGCAGATGAATGGTTAAATGATTTTTTTAAACATAGATTTTTCTTTTTTGGAGATTATGAAGATGCTATTTCTAAGGAAAATTCTTTTTTATGGCATAGTTTACTTTCTCCTCTTTTAAATAGTGGCTTACTAACGCCAAATGAAGTAGTAAATAAAGCATTACTTTATGCCAAAAATAATAATGTTCCAATTAACTCTTTAGAGGGTTTTATTCGACAAATTATTGGATGGAGAGAATTTATTTGCCTTGTCTATAAGAAGTATGGAACAAAAATGCGAAATAGTAATTTTTGGAATTTTGAAGATAAGCCAATTCCAAAATCTTTTTATCAAGGAAATACTGGAATTGAACCAGTAGACGTTGTTATAAAAAATATTATTAAATTTGGTTATTGTCATCATATTGAGCGGCTAATGATTGTTGGCAACTTTATGCTTCTATGTAGAATTCATCCCAACCGAGTTTATAAATGGTTTATGGAAATGTTTATTGATTCCTATGATTGGGTTATGGTCCCAAATGTTTACGGAATGAGTCAGTTTAGTGATGGAGGTATCTTTTCAACAAAGCCATATATATCAAGCTCTAATTATGTAAAAAAAATGTCGGATTTTAAAAGTGGCCCATGGTGTGAAATATGGGATGGATTATTTTGGAAATTTATTAAAGATAATGAAAGCTTTTTTAGAAAGCAATATCGTCTGGCAATGTTAACGAGAAATCTCGATAAAATGTCAGAGGAAAAATTAAATAATCACCTAAAAACGGCCGATAAATTTTTAAGAGATATTCAATAAATTAAGAGTAATAACCTACAGTTTTCTTTTAAAAATTAAAAGAATATTATGTTATGACTAAATATTAAGTACGGATGTTAGCTTAGGAAAAATTAGATTTATCTAATGGAAATTGGTACACTTTTTTTAAAAAGTAATTCGACAGGTATTATCACTTTTTCTGAATTAGATTGGATAACTACCCATCAATCTAACTTCACAAGGTTGGAGGAATCCATAGCAATTAAATTAGGCAGAATGCTTGATGCAGGATCTGTCAATATTGGTTGTCGTTTGAAATCCTGATTAAGTTTTTATTTTACTAATGAAGTATCAAGAAGAAAAAAAAATATTTTTTCGTGAAAGAATCCACTCTTTAAATATCCTTCTTTTTTTAGGATTTAATCTGTCACTTATTTCTATCTTAGGTTTTATTTGGTTTAATACTGCAATTGAAAAAGTAGTTTAAATTTTTGCATTTTTTGTATATTAAAGTTATCTTTAAAAATAAATTATATTTTGAGCATAGGATATTTACAAAGAAAGGCAGCTTGGGAAATTTTATTAAAAGTTAGTTCTGGTGATTTTTCTGATCATGCTCTTGAAAAGGTTCTAAAAAATTATCAATTTAATCCTCTTGATATAGCTTTTATTACTGAATTATCTTTTGGATGCATAAGGTATAGAAAATTTCTTGATCTTTGGACGGATCATACATCAAAAATTACTCATAAAAAGCAGCCTCCAAAGTTAAGATGGCTTCTACATATAGGTTTATATCAACTATTGAAAATGGATAAAATTCCATTTCCTGCTGCTATTTCTACCACTGTAGAAGTAGCTAAAAAAACAGATTTAAATGGTTTAGCCGGAACTGTAAATGCGATATTGAGAAATGCATCAAGAAAATTAGAACAAAAAATTTTTCCGGAATTATCTTCTGATAGAAAAGAAAGAATTTCATATCTTGAATCATTTCCATTATGGCTTGTGAAGGATCTTTATAAGTGGGTCGGCAATAGCGAGGGTGAAAATATCATTAAGGCATTTAATAAAAAACCATCAATTGATTTGAGAATTAACCAATTAAAAACTAATTTAGATAACTTTTTGAAAGTACTTCATGAAAATAAAATTGATGCTGAAATTATTAAAGATTTACATAATGGAATTACTTTAAAATCTAATCCAAGATCTATAAAAAATTTACCAGGATATAGTGATGGACTTTGGACAATTCAAGATAGATCTTCTCAGTGGATAGCACCTCTCTTAAATCCAAAAGAAGGTGAAAAGATTTTAGATGCTTGTGCAGCTCCAGGAAGTAAGTCTACCCACCTAGCAGAATTAACAAATGATAGTGCTGAAATCATTGCAGTAGATAGATCAGCAAAAAGATTGAAAATACTTCAATCAAATTTAGAAAGGTTAAATTTGAAATCTGTTAATACCCTTAAGGCTGATGCTACGGGTTTGATTGAATTAAACCCTAAGTTTATATCTTATTTTGATAAGATTTTATTAGATGCTCCATGCTCAGGCATTGGAACTCTTTCCAGGAATCCAGATTCTAGATGGTCTTTAAGTAAAGAAAAAATAAAATCTTTAACTTTATTACAGGAAAAACTTTTGGAGAGTATTTTTCCTCTTTTGAAAAAAGAGGGCATTTTAGTTTATTCAACTTGTACTATTTGTCCCGATGAAAATAATCTATTAATTGAACGATTTATTGAAAAAAACAAAACTTTAAAATTGGTTAGCCAAAAGCAAATTTTACCTAGCTTGGATTATCCTGGCGATGGATTTTATTCTGCAATAATTTCTTATAAATCTTAAAAATATAATTTATTTTTTAATTGGAATTTTATAAATTTCAGATATGAACTTCTTCCATAAATAAGCTGCATTCCCACTAGATAATTCAGATTCCTTGTTATCGTCGTAACCTATCCAGATCCCTGTTGTAAAGTTATCAATGGAACCAATAAACCAGAGATCTTTATTTCCATCAGATGTTCCTGTTTTCCCATAAATTTTCTTTCCTTTTATAGAGGCTGCTTTTGAAGTGCCTTCTTTTACAGATTTTTCAAGAAGTTTATTTATTTTCTTGTTTATTTTTAAATCTAATATTTTCTTGGAAATAGATTTGTTTTCCCAAATAGGTTGTTTTTTAAATGATTCTATTTTTTCTATGATTTCAGGGCTTTGAATCTTCCCATTATTGTTTATTGCAGAATATGCATTTGTGATGTTTAAAAGATTATCTCCGTAGGAGCCAATAGCTAATGATGGGAATTCCTCAAACTCTTGCTCGTAACCTAGTCCAAATGAATTCGCTAAATTAATAATATTTTTTAAGCCGATTTTTTTTGTTATTGATATTGGAACGATATTTGATGAACTTTTAAATGATTCAATCAAAGATATTGAACCTCTATAGTCTTCTGAAAAATTTTTTGGGCAATAACTTTCCCAGCATATTGGTAAGTCTTCAAATTTATCGCTTAATTTTATTCCTTCTATTAATGCAGCAGCATAAGGGATTATTTTAAAAGTAGAACCTAAAGGTCTTACAGATGAAATCACTCTATTGTATTCATTAATTGATGGATTTTTACTGGTTATCATTGTCCTTATTAGTCCTGTGTTTGATTCGATAGATAACAGACCAAATTCAAGTTCTTTAGGCCCTGCATATCTTGATATTTTTTGACCTTTTTCTTGCCAATCTTTGTTAATAGAAGATTTAATTCTTAAAAACTTATAATCATTTTTACTTCCAATTTTTTTATCTGTTTCCTGAAGAATAAAGTTTATTAGTAATTTATCATCTAAAAAATTATCAGCTGTTTTATAATTTAATTTTATTTTTTCTTTAATAGCCTTATTCTTATTTGCAAGAGAAATATATCCATCAACATACATTGATTCAAGAACTTTATTTCTATTTTTAATAGCTAGTTCTAAATTTTGATAAGGTGAATAAATTGATGGAGCTGGAGCTAATCCTGTAATTAATGCGATCTCTGATAATGTCAATTCTTCTATAAATTTTCCAAAATAAACTTGGGCAGCCTCGTCTACCCCGTATGCTCCTGATCCTAGATAAATATTATTTAAATATAATTTTAAAACTTGATTTTTGTTAAATCTAAATTCAAGTATGAGTGATATAAATATTTCTTTGATTTTTCTTTGAAAACTTAAATCATTATTTAGAAAAAGTAATCTAGCAACTTGTTGTGTAATCGTACTTCCTCCCTCTTTAACATAACCACTTCTAATATTTTGAATAAGGGCACGAGAAATACTTTTTAAATCTATTCCATTATGTTTATAAAATCTTTTATCCTCAGAAGATATAAAAGAATGTTTAAGGAAAAATGGAATTTTATGATTACTATTATCTATTTCAAATTTGCGGCTTAATTTGCTTAGTATCTTATTATCAGAAGATGATATTACATAAGAATATTTGGTTTCCCGAAACTTTTTATTTTTAGATAAGTCAAATTTTAACGTACTAAATATTAGACTAAAAAAATAAAAAGATATTCCAGAAAAAATTAATATTGGAATTATTAAAACAAAAGATTTGAGTTTAATCTTTTGCACCTTAAGCAACTAAAAAACTATGTCCTATCGCTAAAGCTGTAACTAACATTCCAGTTATAAGAAACGGTTGGGCACTTGCTTGATATTTGACATCAAACTTTAGAGGATCTCTTAGTAACCACATATCTTGAAATGTAATTTGTGGAATTACCAATAAAACCAAAATTACAGAGGCTAAATGTTGACCAATAATGACTAATACTATAACCATTGCTAATTGAAAAATGTCAATCAGTCCTGCACTTATTCTACTTGCATTTTTAATTCCAAATACTACTGGTAGAGAATTTAAGCCTAGCTTTGAGTCTCCTTCAACACTTTTGAAATCATTAATTACAGCAATTCCAAGTCCTGAGAGACTATAAGCAAGTGTTAGTATCGCCGTCACTATAGTTAATTTCCCAAACAAGGCTTGTCCTGCCCACCAAGGTAAAGCTATATAAGATGCTCCTAATGCATAATTTCCAAGCCAACCATTCTGTTTTAATTTGAGTGGTGGAGCAGAATATATATAACTAACAAATGAACCTCCTAATGCCAAAAGTAAGACGGAGGGGAAGCTGTGCTTAGCATATAAATCTAATAAAAAAGCAACTATTAAGCCCGCTATAAGTAATACCCAGATTTGTATTTTTACATCTTTAATTGAAATTTTGCCAGAAGGAATTGGTCTATTTGGTTCATTAATTGCATCAATTTCTTTATCAAAAAAATCATTTATGGTTTGGGTATAACCAGCCAGAAGTGGTCCACTCATTAACATACATGCTAATGAAGCTAGAACATTACTAAAGGTCCATTCAAAATTCCCACTTGCAGCTGCTCCACAAATAACTCCCCATATCAAAGGGATCCACGTTATAGGTTTCATTAACTGTATACGGAGTTTCCATATGCTTGATGTTTCAGAGGCACCCTTAATTCCTAATAGTTGTTTTGGATCATTCACTTTACTCTTTAACCTTTCTCAATTTCTTCTGGGAAAAACCAATTTTGCTCACCATTCTGAAATTTTGCGGTGATTCCAATACTTCTGCCGTCTGTCATTTTATAGCCTGTTATTACGGCTTTAGGATTTGAGGATATTTGATCGATTAATTTAGCTGGTAGTCTATCTTTTACTTTGTTAATGTTAATTTTGATTTTACTACCGATTTTGGGTAATAATTTTGTTTCAGCCATAAGAGGTAAAATGGAAGCTATTATGCAAGATTAACAGCATTTGGACAATTTTTACTAAAATGGTAGCTCTTCGTTTAATTCCTTGTTTAGATGTGGCCCATGGCAGAGTGGTTAAAGGTGTAAATTTTGTTAACTTGAGAGACTCAGGCGATCCTGTTGAATTGGCTTGTAGGTATTCTGATGAGGGCGCAGATGAATTAGTATTCTTAGATATTAGAGCTAGTGTAGAAAATAGAAATACATTAGTTGACCTTGTCTCTAGGACCGCAAAATCAGTAAAAATCCCATTTACAGTAGGTGGAGGAATAGATTCTGTTTCTTCAATTAATGATCTTTTAAGAGCTGGAGCGGACAAAGTGAGTTTGAATTCTTCTGCTGTTAGAAATCCAGATTTAATTTCTAAAAGTTCTAGAGAATTTGGTAATCAATGTATCGTGATAGCAATTGATGCTAAAAGAAAAGTTAATAAGAATGATGAATGGGAGGTATATGTAAAAGGAGGGAGAGAAAATACTGGAATAGATGTATTAAGTTGGGCAAAGAAAGTTGAGGAATTAGGCGCAGGGGAAATTTTGCTTACTTCAATGGATGGTGATGGAACTCAGAATGGATATGATTTACATCTGACTGAATCTGTTACCAATATTGTTAATATTCCAGTGATTGCTTCTGGAGGAGCAGGTTGTTTAGAAGATATCTATGATGTTTTCAATGAAGGCAGGGCATCTGCCGCACTTTTAGCATCATTACTTCATGATAAGAAACTTTCTTTAAGAGAAATAAAGACTTTCCTACTAGAAAAAAAACTTCCAATTAGACCATATGAATAAAAAATTTAATTTAATACCAAAAAGAAATAAGTTAAAATTTAAAAATGAAATTCACAAAAACTATCGAAGTCAAAAATATATTTAATAAAATTTCTTATAAATATGACTTTTTAAATAATCTATTAAGTTTTGGGCTTCACAGATTATGGAAAAGGAAATTAGTTAATTTGTTGGAACCTTTAAATGGTGAAGATTGGGCAGATTTATGCTGTGGAACTGGAGATTTAGCATTCTTAATTTCTGAGAGAGTTAGTCCAAGGGGTTCAATTATTGGGATTGACAGTGCAAAGGATATCTTAAATATTGCAAAAAAAAAATCAGAGCTAAAAAAAAATAAATTTATTAAGTGGGAAATTAAAGATGTATTAGAAATTAATGATTATTCAAAAAATTTTGATGGCATTTGCATGTCATATGGACTTAGAAACTTGAATAATGTTGAAGGAGGAATAAAAAAAGTTTTTGATCTTTTGAAGGATAAGGGAAGGGCAGGATTTTTGGATTTTAATCATTCAACAAGAAATTCTTTATCCAATATTTTTCAGAAAATTTATTTGAGATTAATTGTAGTAACCATTTCGCGGCTTTTTAATTTAGGTCCAGAGTACGCATATATTGAAAAAAGTATTAGTAATTTTCCAAAGAAAAATGTGCTTATAAATATTGCTAAGGAAGTTGGATTTAAAAAAGCTGAATATAGGACTATTTGTGGGGGGCAAATGGGAATACTAATTTTAACTAAATAAAGAATTTAGTTTTTTATTTTTCTCCAACAAAAAGAACACTTTCCCCATCTTTTGATTTCGCCCTCAGGAGTAGGGGAATTACAAAGAGTACAAATGCACATATTATTTTGATTGATTCTGCATGGATGCTTTGCCCAAACTATCTTTGCATTAGTAGCTTTGATATTTTTATTTTTAAGTTCATAATTTTGTATTATTTTTATTTCATTCAAAGTTATTCCAATTTTCTCGATTCTCTCTTTTAATTTATGCTTGTTATAGATTAAAGCTTGGCGCCACTGTGGATGATTTACTGCAATAGTAAGTATTTTTTTTTCAATATTTAATGGTTTACATTCTTGAAATAGCTCTAAGCCGATTAAGTTCTTCCAGTTTTCGTTGATTTTAGTGAGTTTATCTAAGTCTCCGCAGGATTTTTTGAAATTATCAAGACAATTTTTTAATGGATGTGGATTCCTTCTATTCACTATTGGCAAATACTTTTTGTCCAATTTGTAAAATTTACTTATTAAGACTAAAGTTAATCTAATCTTTAAAAAGATGCTCGTTGTTTTAATAAAGAATTTGTGAAAGTTATTGGACCTGCAGCTAAGACAGTTTCTTATTTAAAAAAAATTCAGGGTCAATATCCAACCTGGACACTTCATTACAAAATAAAATGTAAAAGTACCGAAAATGAGCTAACAAACTTGCTTGAATATTCTGAAATAAAGAAAAACCAGCCAGTAGCGATAATCGCAAGAGAACAGTTCTCAGGGGTTGGCCAAAATTCAAAAACTTGGGTTTCTCCAAAAGGTGGGATTTGGTTAAGTGCAGCTTACCCAATATTTTCAAAAGAATTTGAATATCAAATATTTAATTTATCTTTAGGTATTAAGTTATGTGAAATGCTTAGACAAGAGAATATAAATGTTTGTTTGAAATGGCCAAATGATATTTTTTTTGGTTCAAAAAAGTTGATTGGATTTTTACCAAGGGTGATAACAAGAGGCAAAAAAATTATCTATGCAAGATTAGGACTTGGCATGAATGTTTTAAATTACACCCCATCAGAAGGTATTTCATTATCAAAAGTACTTCAAACTAAGAATATTAATCAACATTATTGGACAGCCAAAGTTCTTAAAGCTTTTTATGATTCAATTGAATGTAACAAGAAAAAAGAATATGTGATTAAATCTGCAAATAAGTTTCTTACTAAAAGTTTTTTACCTAGTGGTTATTGTCATGATTCATGGAAAATTAAAGATATTGATTCGAATGGGAATTTAAGAATTGAAAATGAAACTCAACTGAAGGTAATTAGAAGGTTTTGAATTTAATTAACTTTTAATTCAACTATTCTTCCATCCTTAAATTTGGCTATTTTTTTTGCGCGATTTGCAACTTCATCTTCGTGCGTAACTAAAACTATAGTTATTCCAGATTCATGCAGGTTGTCAAAAAGATCTAATACATCTTCAGTGGTTTTTGAATCTAGTGCTCCAGTAGGTTCGTCTGCTAACAAAATTGCTGGGTTATTGATAATAGCTCTCGCAATAGCAACTCGTTGTTGTTGACCTCCGGATAATTGGTTTGGGCGATTATTCATTCTTTCTGAAAGGCCAACTTTTTTTAGGGCATTCTTACCTCGCACTAATCTTTGCTCAGGCTCAATACCAGCATAAATCATTGGCAAAATTACGTTTTCAAGTGCAGTTGCGTCTGAAAGAAGATGAAATTGTTGAAAAACGAAGCCTAATTTTTGGTTGCGTATTTCCGCGAGCTCATCATCAGATAAATTCTCAACAGGAATACCATTTAATTTATAAATACCTTCAGATGGTCTATCTAGACATCCAATAATATTCATAGCTGTACTTTTGCCTGAGCCACTTGCTCCCATTACAGCTAAATAATCACCTTTATAAATTTCTAAGTTTATGCTGTCTAAGGCTTTAACAGTTAGATCTTCTTTCCCATATGTTTTAGATAAATTTTCTAAACTAGCGACTTTCTTAGACATTTATTGAAGAATTCTTCTAGGAAATATTGTTTGCTGTAGCAATAATATCTTGTAAGAAAGGAGTTTCTGAAACTGCTGTATTAGCTAATTTAAAAAGAGGATTAGATAGGATTCCTCCAAGAGCAGTTACTGCGACACAAGTATAAAGTGCAATTCTCAAGGGAGGTAATCCTACAATTCCCCAATTAATTTCAGGATATGATTTGACTATTTCAGAAGCTTCCTGTGGTTCTTTAACTACCATCATTTTTATCACTGAAATGTAGTAATAAATAGATATAACTGAAGTTACTAATCCAACTATTACTAATAGATATTGATGATTTGCCCAACCTGCAAAGAACAAGTATATCTTTCCAAAAAATCCTAACATTGGAGGTAAGCCTCCAAGAGATAGAAGACAAAGGCTTAAGCCTAATGTAATGAGAGGATCTTTTTGGTAAAGTCCTGAGTAATCAAGAATTCTGTCAGAACCAGTTCTTAGTGAGAAAAGTATTACACAAGAAAATGCACCTAAATTCATAAACAAATATGCAGCCAAATATAAAACAGCTGCTGATAAACCATCTTGTGTGCCAGATACTATTCCAATCATTACAAATCCGGCTTGTCCAATAGAACTGTAAGCTAGCATCCTTTTCATTGAGGTTTGAGCTAGAGCTACAACATTTCCTAGAGCCATGCTTAATATTGCCAAAATGGTAAATAAAAGTTTCCATTCTTCGTCAAAAGAAGAGAAAGTTGTGCTTAATATTCTTATTGCAAATGCAAAGCCCGCTGTTTTTGAACCAACAGATAAAAAAGCTACTACAGGTGTAGGTGAACCCTCATATACATCAGGAGTCCATTGATGAAAGGGAACGGCAGCAATTTTAAATGCAACTGTTGATAAGACAAATACGAGAGCTAGTGAAGTAATGAAGGATGGTTTATTGATAATCTCTAAACCTATTGTAGCTAAGTTTGTTGAACCACTTAATCCATAAAGAAAAGAGGATCCATACAAATAGACAGCAGCAGCAGCTGATCCAACAAGGAGGTATTTTAAGGCCGCTTCTGAACTTCTTGGATCTCTCTTGAGATAACCAGAAAGTAAGTAGCTTGCTACAGATAAAGTTTCCAGAGATATAAATACACTAATAAGGTCAGTAGATCCACACAAAAGCATTGCTCCAAGGGTGGCCGAAAGAACTATCGCAGCAAACTCGCCAATAGGGCTACCACTTTGTTCTGTATACCGCCAACTTATAAGTAAAGACACTAAGGTTGACAAAGAAATTATTGCTCTAAATGCGATTGCCAAATTATCTGAATAAAAGGAACCAATAAATGCACTATTTACTGGATTACTCCATTGCAAGGCTAAACTTAAAAGAGAGCTGCCAATTGATAAATAGCAAATTGTTGGTGTCCATTTTGATGCAGTTTTTTCTCCAGCTAAATCTACAAGAAGTGTTCCAACAATACCTAATAAAATAAAAGCCTCAGGAATAATGGCTTGAGCATTTAAATTAATTGTAAAGATTTCGTTGGGCACTTTATTAAATTGGATTAAATTAGATGTTTGATTGTAAGGGTCTAGGAGTTAATCTTAACTTGATTATAATTTGTGGTTATGATTTTTGAAATTTTCAGAAGAAATTACTTGAAAAAGCTTCAAATAATCATAATATGCCCTAACTGAACAAAAACACCAATTTTTGAAATAAACCTTGGATCACACACTTGTTATTGTTGAAAGTCCCACCAAAGCAAAAACTATAAGAAAGTTTTTGCCTTCTAATTATGAAGTTCTCGCTTCAATGGGACACGTAAGAGATCTTCCAAAAGGAGCTGCTGAAATACCTGCTGCGGTTAAAAAGGAAAAATGGTCAAGGATAGGAGTTAATACAACAGAAGATTTTGAACCGCTTTACATAGTTCCAAAAGATAAGAAAAAGATTGTTAAAGAGCTGAAAGATGCATTGAAAGATGCGACCCAACTATTGCTGGCTACTGATGAAGATAGAGAGGGAGAGAGTATTAGCTGGCATCTTCTGCAAATACTTAAGCCTAAGATACCCACTAAGAGAATGGTTTTTCATGAAATTACAAAAAAGGCAATTAATAAAGCTTTAGATCAAACCAGAGAAATTGATATGGAACTTGTTCAGGCTCAAGAAACCAGAAGAATCTTGGACAGGCTTTTTGGATATGAATTATCTCCTTTACTTTGGAAGAAGGTAGCCCCCCGTTTATCTGCTGGTCGTGTTCAATCAGTTTCTGTAAGACTTCTTGTTAGAAGAGAGAGAGAAAGAAGATCCTTTAAAAAAGCTAGTTACTGGGGAATTAAAGCTTCCCTAGTAAAAGATAATGTTACTTTCGAAACTAAATTATTTAGTTTAAACGGTCAAAGAATTTCTAATGGTTCAGATTTTGATGAACAGACGGGCAAATTAAAACAAGGAAATAAATCTTTAATAATCGGAGAAGAAAAAGTAAATGACTTATTGAAAAATTTTTCCTCTGAGGATTGGTTAGTCTCAAAAATCGAAAAAAAACCATCTACTCGTAAGCCAGTGCCTCCATTTACAACTAGTACATTGCAACAAGAAGCAAACAGGAAGCTTCGTTTGTCTGCAAGAGAAACTATGAGATGCGCCCAAGGCCTATATGAGAGAGGTTTCATAACATATATGAGGACTGATTCGGTTCATCTTTCCGAACAAGCCACAAAAGCTGCTAGAGAATGTGTCAGTTCTATGTATGGAAAAGAATATTTATCTAACTCACCAAGACAATTTAATTCAACTGCAAGAAATGCTCAAGAAGCACACGAAGCAATTAGGCCTGCAGGTGAGGTATTTAAAACACCAAAGGAAACTAATCTAACTGGTAGAGACTTATCTCTTTACGATTTAATTTGGAAAAGAACTGTAGCCAGTCAAATGGCGGAAGCTAGGCTAACAATGATTAATGCTGAAATTAGTGTGGGGGCAGGATTATTTAAATCGAGTGGTAAAAGTATTGATTTCCCAGGATTCATCAGAGCTTATGTCGAGGGAAGTGATGACCCAAGTTCATCCCTTGAACAACAAGAAATTATTCTCCCAAGCTTAACTACCGGAACATGTCTTGAAGTTACTAATAAGGAATCTACTTTTCATGAAACTAAACCGCCCGCAAGATATACAGAAGCTGCATTAGTTAAAGTTCTTGAAAAAGAAGGGATTGGAAGACCATCTACCTATGCAAGCATTATTGGGACAATTGTGGATAGAGGCTATGCAAATATATCTTCCAATACTTTGGCTCCAACGTTTACAGCTTTTGCTGTTACAGCTCTTTTAGAAGAACATTTTCCTGATTTGGTTGATACTACTTTTACTGCAAAAATGGAATCTTCATTGGATGAAATATCTTCAGGTAACCTTGAGTGGCTACCCTACCTCGAGACTTTCTATAAAGGGAAAAATGGTCTGGAGGTAAAAGTCCAGAAAACAGAGGGTGATATTGATGGTAAGGCTTATAGACAAGTTGATTTCGAAGATCTGCCTTGCGTAGTAAGAATAGGTTCTAATGGACCTTGGCTTGAAGGTACAAAAATTGATGAATCTGGTAACGAAATCCAGGCTAAAGGTAATCTTCCAATGGATATTACTCCTGGAGATTTAGATATTAAGAAAGTTGATCAAATTTTAAGTGGCCCATCAGATCTTGGAACTGATCCAAAAACTGGGGAAAAAGTCTATTTAAGATTTGGCCCTTATGGACCTTACGTACAATTGGGAAATAATGATCAAGATAAAGCTAAACCAAGAAGAGCTTCATTACCCAAAGAGTTAAAAACTGATGATCTAACTCTAGATGAGGCTCTTGTACTTTTAAGTTTGCCTAGATTGTTAGGAGTTCATCCTGAAGGAGGTGTTCTTGAAGCTGATAGAGGAAGATTTGGACCTTATATTAAATGGACTAAAAATGAAAATGAATCTGAAAACAGATCATTAAAAAAAGAGGATGATGTTTTTAAGGTTGATTTAAAACGAGCATTAGAAATTCTTGCGATGCCAAAAATGGGTAGAGGTGGTCAAGAGGTACTCAAAGACTTTGGAAAGCCAAAAGAATTTAATGAAAAAATTCAAATATTAAATGGAAGATATGGGGTCTATTTAAAATATGGCAAAACTAATGTTTCTCTTGCAAAAGATACTGACTTAGAAAAATTCACAATAGATGATGCTGTATCTCTTTTAGAAGAAAAACTAAAAGATAAAAAAGGCTCTATTTTAAAAAAAACAAAGATAAGTAATAAACGTACTACAAGGAAAAAGAAAATTTAGAAAAAATATGATTTTTAAAAAAAAAGAATTTTTTTTATTAATTTTTTTAATTTTCTTGCAATCATGCTCTGGAGGGAGTATTGGAAATTTTCTTGAAAGTAGTTTTAATGATCTAGAAAAAACAAGCCAAAATGAAGATTTACAAAATAATTTAGTAAATGATGA
>QCIB01000006.1 GCA_003216915.1 Prochlorococcus sp. AG-402-I23 | reverse complement strand
TCTGTTTCAAATAGCCCTACACTCATTATTGTTTGTAATCCGACTTCACTATTGATTGATCTCAATATCCTTGGTTCTTTTTTTATTTTATTTATAAATTTTTCGACGTTATTTAATTGTTCTTCGTTGACTAAATCACATTTATTTAGGAGGAGAATATCTCCGTATAAAATCTGAGAATAGGCGACACTTGTATTATTAATTTCAAAATCAAAATTTTCTCCATCAATAACGGTTATGATTGAATCTAATCTTACTTTTTCTCGAAGATCCCCAGCTGCAAAAGTCATGGCTACAGGTAATGGATCTGCTAGCCCAGTAGTCTCGACAATCAAATAGTCTATTTTTTCAGATCTTTCTAAAACTTTTGATACTGTATTTAATAATTCACCATTAATAGAGCAACATATGCAGCCATTATTTAATTCGATCATATCTTCTGAACCTTCTATTATTAAGTCATTATCTATTCCTATCTCTCCAAATTCATTAACCAAAACAGCTGTTTTGAGACCAACTTGATTTTTTAAAATATGATTTAAAAGCGTAGTTTTGCCAGAACCCAAAAATCCACTAATAATCGTAACAGGTAAAAACTTTTTAGACATTTTGACTAATTTTTTAAATGAATTAATTTAAATTTTTAATGTTATTGATCGAAAACTTTATTTATTTCTGAAGCTAATGCTTGATCCAGATTTGTTATCCCCCCTAAATCATGTGTACTTAACCTAATTATTACACTTGAATAGACGTTTTCCCAGTTAGGGTGATGGTTATATTTTTCGCAGATTAAAGCAATTTTAGTCATAAATGAGAAGGCTTCAATAAAATTAAAAAATTTAAATTCTCTCTGAATTTGTTCATTTTTAATTTCCCAGCCCGGTATTTTGACAACTAATTCCTTCAATTCTTCATCTTGCAAAAGGTAAGGTTCCATTAAATAATTAATATTAGTTTTTTTTAATTATATTATAAATATTTTGCCTTTTTTCACCAATTATATGTACATTTAAAATCCTTTCTTTTTGATCAAATCTATGTTCCCATAAATACACTGCTTGCCATGTACCAAGCATAATATTGCTGTCCTGAAAACTTAAAGATAAACAAGTGTTTGTTAGGGATGTTTTAATATGTGCTGGCATATCGTCAGCTCCTTCTTGATAATGTTTATAAGAAATTTCTTTTCTACTTTTTGATAAAGTTAAGTAGGAATTATATGGGACTATGGATTGCATATATTCTCTTAAGTCTTTGAGTACATTTGGATCAGCATTCTCATTAATAGTTAAACTACAACTAGTATGAAGTGAAGTTAAATTTAAAATTCCTGAATCAAAATTATTTTTTTCAATAAATAAATTTAAATCATTTGTTATGTCAATAAAACCCTCACCATGAGTTATAAATTCTAATTTTGAAAATATTTGTTCCATATAAGTAAAAACTCCATTAATTAATATTCTATTATGGATAAACGATGTATGTTTTATTTAAACATCAAAATTTTTATCTTAAAATGAATTTAATTTATATATAAATTTTTGGCTGAAATTCAATGGAATAAGCTGGGGGCTTATCTTAAAGAAACTCAAATTTTAGGTTCAATCCAAAATACACTTTATTGGGATCAGAATACTGGGATGCCCAAGAAAGGAGCTTCTTGGAGGTCTGAACAACTTACCTATATTGCAAAAATCTTGCATAGAAGAAATTCTTCTGAAGAATTTTCTAATTTAATACAATCTGCTAAAAATGAACTTTTAGATACTGAACAAAATTCCAATAATAAACTCTTTATTAAAGGAAAAGAAAGAAACATTAATCTTTTAATCAAGGAATTTAATAAAGCAAAAAATTTAGATCCTAAATTAGTTGAGTCTTTAGCAAAGGCAAAATCTAAAGGATATGAAAGTTGGCAAGAAGCTAAGAAAAAATCAGATTTTAAAGTTTTTCTCCCATTCTTTGAAGAACTAGTCAGATTAAGGATTGAAGAGGCAAAACAAATATCAGATCAATATTCACCATGGGAAACTCTAGCCCAACCCTTTGAGCCTGAATTAACTTTAAAGTGGTTGAATAAAATGTTTCAGCCTTTGAAAGACACTCTTCCAGAGTTGATTAGGCGAGTTAACAAGTCTAAGAAATATCACTGGGATTTAAGTCAACAATCTCAACATAATTTATGTTCTAAATTACTTGATGAGTTTGGGAGAGATAAAGATCTAGTTGTTGTTGGTAAATCTCCCCATCCTTTTTCGATTACACTAGGACCTAATGATTATAGGATTACGACAAGAATTGTTGAAGGTGAACCATTATCAAGTTTTTTAGCAACTGCACATGAATGGGGACATTCAATTTATGAGCAAGGTCTGCCATCACAAAGTCATCAATGGTTTGCTTGGCCTTTAGGTCAAGCAACTTCTATGGGCATACATGAAAGTCAATCATTATTTTGGGAAAATAGAATAGTTAAATCCAAATCTTTTTCGAAAAGATTTTTTAAAAAATTTGTTTCAGCTGGCTGTACATTAAATAATTATTTTGATCTATGGAAATCTATTAATCATTTGGAAGCAGGATTAAATAGGGTTGAGGCAGATGAATTGACTTATGGTTTACACATTTTGGTTAGAACCGAACTTGAAATAGATTTAATTGAAGGAGGGTTACCTGCTGAAGATATTCCAAAGGAATGGAATAAAAGATATGATGAACTTTTAGGAATAAAACCATCTAATGATTCAGAAGGTTGTCTTCAAGATGTTCATTGGAGTGAAGGTGCGTTTGGATATTTCCCTTCATATTTATTAGGTCATCTTATAAGTGCGCAAATATCTTCTCAAATGGAAAGAGAAATTGGTTTGATAGATGATTTAATCCAAAATGGTGAATATCAAAAAATCATATTTTGGTTAAGAAATAATGTTCATAAATATGGTAGGTCAGTTAATTCTATGGAATTGATAAGAACGGTCACTAAAGAAGAACTATCCCCAAACTATTTTATTAATCATTTAAAGACTAAAATAAATGATTTTTGCTGAAAAATTACTTTTAAAGAATTTGGTTGAGTGTGAGGATGTAAGATAAATAAAAATTATTTCTTGATGGCAAATCTTAATCAACCCCCAAGCAGGGTTACACCAAATTTATTGCACATACTAAATGCTTTCACTGATAGCTCAAATACAATAATAAACACTATTGTTGAATTGAACTCTAATACTATAAATAAATATGAATTAATTACAGAAACGGGCCATCTTAAACTTGATAGGGTAGGTTATTCTTCACTTGCTTATCCTTTTGCTTATGGATGTATACCAAGGACATGGGATGAAGATGGAGATCCACTTGATGTCGAAATTGTTAGTGTAACTGAGCCATTGATACCTGGATCTATTGTGGAGGCAAGGATTATTGGGGTGATGAAATTTGATGATGGTGGAGAAGTCGATGATAAGGTAATAGCGGTTCTCGCAGATGATAAAAGAATGGATCATATCTCAAGTTATGAAGACCTTGGAGAGCATTGGTTAAAAGAAACAAAGTATTATTGGGAGCACTACAAAGATCTAAAAAAACCTGGAACATGTATTGTTCGCGGTTTTTTTGGGATAGAAGAAGCTGTTAAAGTGATTAAAGATTGTGAAGAGAGATACAAAAAAGAAATTGATCCTAAATTAGTAAATTAACTAATTTTTGTTTTCTCTGAATTCTTCAAATATTTCGCTGAGTATTTTGTCGGCACCTCGGAGCTTTAGTCTCTTTGCTAGTTCTATGCCTACCAATTCAGGTTTATTAATATTGCCAATAACTTGATCTTTAATAAGCCTTTCTCCATCAAGAGAGGCTACCATACCTGTAAGGTAAAGTTGTCCATTATTAATATTACTATTAACACCTATTGGGACTTGGCATCCACCTTCAAGCTCTCTTAAAAAAGCCCTTTCTGCAAGACATCTTTGACTAGTGGGTTTATCTTCTAAGACATTTATAATTTCTAAAACTTTTTTATCATCAGATTTACATTCAATTCCTAGAGCTCCTTGGCCGACGGCATGAAGGGAAACTTCACTTGGGATAATCTGGTGAATTCTTGATTCAAAGCCTAATCTTTTTAAACCAGCGGCCGCAAGAATTATACAATCAAATTCTCCTGCATCTAATTTTTCAATTCTTGTAATAACATTTCCCCTGATATCTTTGAAAAAAAGATGTGGGTACTTATTTCTTAATTGTGCAAGTCTTCTTAGCGAGCTTGTTCCAACAATCGAACCTTCAGGTAAGGTTTCTAATTTATAACAATCATTTTTTTTGCTTACTACTAAAGCATCTGCAGGATCTTCCCTTTTTGTAATGCATCCTAATTTAAGGCCATTAGGCAAATTGGTTGGTAAATCTTTCAGTGAATGTACTGCTATATCTGCATGGCCTACGAGCATTTGTGCTTCAAGTTCTTTTGTAAATAAGCCTTTGTCGCCTATTTTTGCTAAGGCTACATCGAGGATTTTATCACCTTGCGTTGCCATAGCTTCTATAGATACCTCTAAATTGGGAATATTCCTTTCTAGTTGATCTTTAACCCATAAAGTTTGAACCATTGCTAGTTTACTTCTTCTACTAGCTATTTTCAGCTTAAAATTTGTCATTAAATATTATTTTGAGTTTGAATTAAAAATAAAGTCGAATCTATTTTAAGCTATTCTTTTGCAAGTTTTTAAAGCTAAATATTATACTTAACTTTTTTTATTTTATATATTCTTTTAAAACCCCATTTCGATTTGGATGTCTAAGTTTTCTTAGGGCTTTTGCCTCTATTTGTCTAATTCTTTCTCTCGTCACATCAAAAATCTGGCCAATTTCTTCAAGAGTTTTCATCCTTCCATCATCAATTCCATATCTCAATCTGAGAACATCTCTTTCTCTTGGACTAAGAGTGGCTAAAACTCCTTCCAAATCTTCTCTCAATAAAGTTTTAGAAACATCTTGCTCTGGATTTTCTATATCAGCCTCTATGAAGTCTCCGAGTCTTGAGTCTTCCTCTTTCCCTATTGGAGTTTCTAAAGAAATAGGAAGTTGAGCACTTTTAGCTATAAATCTTAATTTTTCAATTGTCATTTCCATGCTCTCAGCGATTTCTTCTTCACTAGGTTTCCTGCCAAATTCTTGGCTGAGGACTTTTGTGGTTTTTTTAATTCTGGATATCGTCTCGTATAAGTGAACTGGCAATCTAATAGTCCTACTTTGATCCGCAATTGCTCTCGTAATTGCTTGGCGAATCCACCAAGTTGCATATGTAGAGAACTTATAACCTTTTTCATGGTCAAATTTTTCCGCGGCCCTAATTAGACCCAAACTTCCTTCTTGGATTAAATCTTGAAATGATAAACCTCTATTCATATATTTTTTAGCAATGGAAACAACTAATCTTAAATTTGATTGAACCATTTTTTCTTTAGCTCTCCTACCTAAGAGAAGTCTTCTTCTAAATTTGGAAAGAGGCATATCTATTAACTCGGCCCATTCTCTAACTGATGGGAAATGTCCTTTTTCTGACTCATATTGAGTTGCCAGCTCTTCTAATTGGAGTAAGTCAGCAATTTTTCTTGCAAGCTCAATTTCTTCATCTGGTCTTAAAAGTCTAATTCTTCCAATTTCTTGTAGATAAACTCTTATTGAATCTTCAGTGTAGATACCTTTTGGCCCAAGCTTTATATTTCCGAGCCCTTTATCTTCTTCTTCAGCATTACTAAATTCATTATTATTTTGAATACTGCTTTCGTTTAACTCAGAAGATGTCTGTAAATTTTGACTATTTTTATTACTATCTCCTTCAACTACTGTTTCTAAATTTGTATTAATTTTTTTATTGAGCTTTTTTTTTGAACTAGGCTTGGAATTCTTTGATTCTGCTGCGACTGGACACATAATTGACTCCTTTCTACGGTGAATTTAACTAGATAAAATTTTATTTAGGGCTAATTTGAACATTTAGTAGTAAACTCCCCCTTTATGTTTAAAAAACTTTTTCACAAAATGAGAATAAGAAAAGTTTTCTAAATTGTTGAAAAATTTAAATAGTGCTATAGATTACCTAAAGTAAAAAGTCTTGGGATTTCTCAGACAGGCAGATCATTTTTTGAATTTTCAGTTAATGATCAAAGCTTCATGTCTCCCTTAAGAGCAGGATACTTACAATGTGCAAAAAACACTTTGTGGAATGTTCAACAATCCAATACTAAGAAAAAGTTTTGAAGCCGGCAAGTAATCAGTTATTAAATATCTCCTACAAATTGGAAATTTTGCTTGATATAGGCAGTACTAATGAAAGTTTTTACTATTTAGATGGAAATAATCTTGGGGCAGAAGTTGGAGATATTGTAAGTGTGAGACTAAGAGGGAGATTATTGAATGGGTTGGTGATCTCCAAAAAAAAAATTTCGATAATCAATAATGATGATGCAAATATTACTGGAGAAAAAAGCATAAGATATTTGTTCGTTGAAAGTATTTTGCAGAAAAAAATAATTGATGACTCTTGGAGAGAATGGATAGAGTCCCTAGCCTCTTTTTATATGGTTAGTAATTTAAAAATGTTTAAAACTGCATTTCCTCCTGGCTGGATTGGGAAATATAAGAATTTTTCTAACGGTTTAAAAGATCAAATATGGATTGAAACTAAAAAAGAATTTGATATTAAGAAAAATGGATTAACAAAAAAAGAATTGTTTTTAATAAATTTTTTACCTGAAAAAGGTAATTGGCAAAGTGAATTAGTAAAGTCTGGTTTTAATTACACTCTAATTAACTCAATGGTCAGTAAAAATTATCTTGTTAAATCTAAAAGAAAAAAAAATATAAATACTAAATTAAATTCCTTTTTAAATCATAATATTGCAATTAAAAAACCAAATCTTACAAATGAGCAAAAAATTGCATTTCAAGAATTCCAAACCATGAAATCTGGAAATGCTTTACTTCTATGGGGTGAAACAGGTTCAGGCAAAACAGAAGTTTATATGAGAATTGCTGAAGATCAATTTCTTAAGAAAAAAAGTTGTTTGATACTAGCCCCAGAAATTGGACTAATTCCTCAACTTATTGATAGGTTTAGTCATCGATTTAATAATGTCGTTTACGAATATCATAGTAACTGTTCTCCCAGTCATAGAACTGTAGTTTGGAAGAAAATTATTAATGCTAATGAACCTTTAATAGTAATAGGAACAAGGTCCGCAGTTTTTCTTCCAATGAAAAATCTAGGATTAATAATAATGGATGAAGAACATGATATTTCTTATAAACAAGATAGTCCTATGCCTTGTTATGACGCAAGAGAGATTGCTATTGAAATAGTAAAAAGGAATTCTGCAAAGTTAATTTTTGGGAGTGCAACCCCATCAATGAAGACTTGGAAAAAGTGTATTTTTGAAAAGAATTTTAAATTGGTAAGAATGATTCAAAGGATATCTAGTAATGAGATTCCTGAAATAAGAATTATTGATATGCGAGATGAGTTCAAGAAGGGAAATATGAAAATTTTTTCCAATGAATTATTACAATTAATTCCTCAACTAAGCTTAAAAAAAGAGCAGGCAATAATTTTGATCCCTAGGAGGGGGCATAGTGGGTTTTTAAGTTGTAGAAATTGCGGATATTTAATAAATTGCCCTAACTGTGACGTTCCTTTATCAGTGCATCTCGGTTCACAAGGAAAAAAATGGTTAAGCTGTCATTGGTGTGATCATAAGTCGAGATTGATCAATAGTTGCCCAGATTGTAATTCAACTGCATTTAAACCTTTTGGAATAGGTACACAAAGGGTAATAGAGTTTTTAAATGAAGAATTTCCTGACTTAAGAGTACTTCGCTTTGATAAAGATACAACCTCCGGAAAGGATGGTCATAGAGATATTCTTTCAAAGTTTTCTAAAGGTGATGCTGATATTCTTGTAGGAACTCAAATGTTAGCAAAAGGGATTGATATCCCCAATATTACTCTTTCAGTAGTTATTGCAGCAGATGGGTTGCTTCATCGCCCAGATATTTCGGCAGAAGAAAAATCATTACAATTGTTTTTGCAATTAGCTGGCAGGGCTGGCAGGGCTCAAAAAAAAGGAAAAGTAATTTTTCAAACATATAAACCTAACCACCCGGTAATTTCGTATCTTCAGAAAAGAGATTATGAAAGATTCTTAAGTGAAAACTCGAGATTGAGAAAAGATGCTAGCTTATTTCCATTTTGCACGATTTGCCTTCTTAAATTATCAGGTGAAAATTATGAATTAACTGAGTCAATTGCAATAAAATTGGCAAAATATTTACTCAATTTTTGTGAGAAAAAGAACTGGAAATTAATTGGTCCTGCTCCTAGTTTAATTGCTAAAGTCGGTAAAAAATTTCGATGGCAGATATTAATGCATGGTCCTGAAGGAACAAAGATACCTTTACCTGATAGATCAATATTATGGAAACTTATTCCAAAAAATGTTTTTTTAACAATTGATGTTAATCCAGCAGAGTTGTAATTACTTTGATGGAAGTTGGGGTAAATCTGTACCTAATTTAAATCTATAGAATCTTAATAAATAAGCCAATACTATAATTAACAAAATAGTAGATATCCCAATCAAAAGTTTGTTAAGGCTCCAAAAAGAAAATTCAAGACTATTTATCTGACCTTGATTTAAATTCCAAATTATTAGATTTTTTGTGATTTCTAAATTTGAATTATTTTGATCAGTAAGAGTAGCTTTATTAGGGTGAATAATCTTGAAAATGAGTTCTAAATTATCAATACCTTGAATAGAATTTAAATCCAAATCAAACCTGAAAAAGAATTTTTTAAAAAAAATGAAGTTTTTTTGAGTAGTATTAATTTCTATATTTGTAGATCCTCCCGCCAAATCTCCAGCTGTATTTTGGGTGATTCTAAGAACTTGTTTTGTATCTTCTAAATTGAGATTTTTATGTTTTAAAGAAAAGGTTGATACGTCTTGTTCAATTTCTTCGTCAGGAAAAATATCTTTCATTTTCTCTTCAAATTTTAATTGCCAAGGGAATTTATTTAAATATTTACTCTCTATCACTAAATTATTGGTTATTGAATCAAGTTCACTAAGATCAAGGGTATTTTCAACTTTAACGCAGCCACTTAAGAGTGGGATTAATAATAATAGTATTAAAAAAATGATCAGTGAAAAGCCTTTCTGAAAGGGTTTTGTTTCACCAGTTGGAGTGTCAGTTACATTAATAAATTTCTTTTTCTCCAATACTTCTCTTTTTTTGCGCAGTGAGTTAAGAGATTTTTTATCTAGTGATGGGTCACTTTCAAACTGTATTTTCCAATTTTCTGGCTTTTTAATTTCAGGAGAGTCTATAACTTCCATCAAATATTTTGCATTTTCTCTCGTTTTATTATCGTAAGATTTTAGAAGTTCTTTACAAAACTTTTTAGCCTCCTCCTTTTTATTGATCCCACAAAGAGCAGTAATTAAGATTGTTCTTAAATTCACTCCCTCTTTACTTGACAAAGGAAATGATTTGATTAAAGGCAAAAGAAATTTAATACAATAATGATACTCACCTTTAGCTAAGGCAAGTTCTACTGTTCCTAAAACTTGCTCATAAGTTTTCATAGGTTAGGCGACTATCATTGTACCTATTCCGGAATTTGTAAAAATCTCAAGAAGTAATGAATGTTCTATTCTTCCATCAATTATGTGAGCTGCTTTGACTCCTTGTGCTAAAGCTCTTATACAGCATTCTGTCTTTGGAATCATACCTTCAGTCACAATTTTTTTATCAATAAAATCTCTTGCCTCTTTGAGATTCGTTTTTTCAACAAGACTATTTTTGTCGTCTTTTTCTCTTAAAATCCCTTGAGTATCAGTAAGAAGAATAAGTTTTTCTGCATTTATTGCAGCAGCAATTTCTCCAGCAACAAAATCTGCATTAATGTTGTGGGAAATACCCTCCAAGGTTGATCCAATACTAGAAATAATAGGTATATATCCCTTAGAAATAAGAGGATCTAATATCTCAGGATTGATTTTTGTAACCTCTCCCACTAACCCATGGCTCCCATCTCCTAGTTCTCTAGATTGAATTAAGTTTCCATCAAGACCTGATATTCCCACAGCCAAGGATCCAGTTTTATTAATGCCTTTTACAATTTGTTTGTTAACTTTACCCATTAGAACCATCTCGACAATTTCCATTGTTTTTTGATCAGTAATTCTTAATCCATTTTCGAATTTAGGAGATATTTCTAATTTCTTTAACCAATTATTAATCTCAGGCCCACCTCCATGAATTACTATCGGACAAACCCCCACGGTTGATAAAAGTGCTATGTCTCTAAAAAAAGCATTTTTTAAATCATCCTCCTCCATAACAGAACCACCATACTTAATAACAATTTTTCTACCTGAAAAACTTTGTATGTATGGAAGTGCTTCGCTTAATATTGATACTCTTTGAGAATCATTCATTATTAAAAATCATTAAATCTTGATTGAATTGAGAAATTAGGTTTTTATAAATATATCCCTATATTCAATAAAAGAGAATAAAATCAAATTCTTTTTTATTATCGTCGATAATAAATTCTGATTCAAGACCTTTGACAAAAAACCTGTTTAATCTTTCTTGTTTTTCAATCCATTTTTCTAGAGGGACAGCGTTTAATTCGAAACGCATTCTGAGACCATTTTTTTCTTCCTTTGTAATTTCTTCTATTTCTTTTAGTTGAGGGGGATTATCTTCGTCCCACAAGTTTAAAGATTCTAATGACGATTCAAGATGAGCTTTTATCCCATACCTCCATCTTGTAACATCTTTAACTAGTGCTGTTAATTCTTTTGGTCTATTAAATTTATTTGTCGCAAAATTTGTATTGTCAAACAACTCTACAGGAGGTATTTCGGAAGTCTTTAAACCTAAACCAATTAGAAAAATAGGTACTCCATAAAAAAAAGTAGGTACACTTAAATTTACTGAGTCTGTAAAATAAGCAGTCATTCCAATAAAAGCTAATAAACCCCCAACGGTTACTATTAAGTTTCCAGGTGATAAGTATTTCTTCATTTTTGTTTACTAGAATTAGTTTTAAATGGGTTAACAAGTATTATGCAAGATACTAATACTGCAAATCAAGAAGATTTAATTTTTAAACTTGATCAAGATAGAGCATGGCTATTAGAAAATCTTGATAAGGGTAAATGGCCAGAAATCAGAAGCGAACTTGCTGCGCTTGAAAGAAAATTAAGCAAGTTAATTATAAGTGTTCAAGAAAATAATGTTGATATTTGATTTAAAAAGGTATTTCGTCAACTTCGGGTACTAAAGGTGAACTATCCCAACTAGACTTTTTGGTGTTTTCTTTATTTTTAAATGACTCATTATTTTCTTTTTGAACAGAATTAATAACGTCAACTGGCGATATTTGATGAATCTTTGAAGCTGTTAGTTCTGGTTGCTTTTCTTTAGTTCCGTCTTTTCTAGTGACAGAATTCATTTTTAGACGTCCCTCAATAACAATATTTTGCCCCTCCTTTAGTTCATCTACCATTTCTTGGGCAATATTCCCCCATCCTATGATCTTGAGATCTCTGGTTGGATCTTCACTACGTAATCCTTTAAAATTAACAATCATCTCTGCAATTGGAGTTTGGTTCTCTTTGGTATACCTCATTTGGGGAGCGCTATTAATAACCCCTTGAATTAAACAATGATTCATTATTTACTATTTAATTAAAGACATACTGATGCAGAATCAAAAAAATTGCTATAAAAATGTTTGGATCCTATCAGGAACTTCGGATGGACCTGTAATAGCTGATAGGCTTCTTGAACTTAACTATTCAGTTTTTGCAAGTGTTTTAACTTATAAAGCAAGGCAAGCCTATATTGAAAATCCAAAGTTACATATCATTACGGGTAAATTAAATAATAAAGATCAAATAATTAATTTCATAAAAAAGAATAAAATCAAATGTGTTGTTGATGCTACTCATCCGTTTGCCGTGATAATTTCTAAAAATCTTAATAATGCATGTAAAGAGATTAATATACCTCTCTTACTATTTGAGAGGAAATCTCTAATAAATAATACTAATAATTTTTTTTATATTGATGATTTAAAGGATATAAATAACGTTGATCTAGAAAATAAGAATATTCTTCTGGCGATAGGATCAAGATTCCTTAACGATACAGCTAATTATTATATGAATTGTAAAGCAAATGTATTTACTAGGGTACTTCCAACTTACCAGAGTATAACTATAGCTTTTGGATCATGTATTAAAAATTCAAACATAGCGATACTTGAACCGAGTAAAAATAATGAAAGCATATTAGAAAAAAAACTTTGTGATTTCTGGGAGATAGATTATGTTCTATGCAGAGAATCTGGAAGTTATTCTCAGAAAAATTGGGAGAGTATAGTTTCTGGAAGTAAAATGAAGTTATTTTTAGTTAAAAGGCCAAAAAATAAAAATGATTATTCTTACTCTTTTAATCAATACCACAATTTGATAGATCACATAATTAAAAAATATTGATGTTTAATTAATTATGGAAGTATTAGTTATGATCACAACTGAATCAAGTAAAGCAAATGCTTTGCGAATGGCTAAATTACTAACACAAAATAAACTTGCAGCTTGTGTTTCGATAAAGCAAATTTTTTCAATTTATAAGTGGGATGATGATATTGAAGAAACTAAAGAGTTTGAAATTACAATAAAAAGTAAACCAGAATTTAAAGATTATTTAATTGAGTTCTTAAATAAAATTTCTACATATGATGTCCCACAAATTATTTATAAAAAATACTATTCTGAGATGAAATATTATGATTGGATCGATAAGACTATTTGATTAAATTTCTCTTATTAACTCTCTAAAATCGATATCAGATCTGGATCCTAATTGAGTAATTATATGCCCAGCACAAATTGAACCTAACTCTCCGCATTTTTTTAGGGAATAATTATTTATTAATCCATGAATAAATCCTCCAGCATAAATATCTCCTGCTCCTGTAGTATCAATGACTTTCCCGTTACTGATTGACATAATTACCTCAATGGCATTTTTGTTAATTATGAGAGAACCATTGCTACCAAGAGTTACCACTGCTAATTCACATAGTGAAGATAGTTCTCCTTGGCAGTTTGCTAATTTAACCTTTTTAAATAAACTTAAAACCTCCGATTCATTACAAAAAACTATATCTACATGGTTATCAATGAATTCCAAGAAACTCTCTCGATGTCTATCTACACAAAATGAATCAGACAATGAAAGAATAATTTTTGTATTAGACTGATTTGCAATTTGAGCGGCTTTAAGAAAAGCATTTTTAGCTAATTCGCTGTCCCATAAATACCCTTCTAAATATAAGTATTTACTTTCTTTGAGTACACTAAAATCTATGTCTTTTGGTTCAAACTCTATAGATGCTCCTAGGTAAGTGCACATAGTTCTTTGAGCATCAGGTGTAATCAATATGATTGAATGAGCTGTTGAAGCGCCTTCAATAGTTGGTGGAGTATTGAATATAGTTTTACTTTTTTTAATATCGTCGGAAAAGAATTTCCCAAATTGATCATTTTTCACTCTTCCTATAAACTGCACATGATTTCCTAATTCTGCTAAACAAACAACGGTATTTGCTGAGGATCCTCCTGATATTTGTTTGATGACTTTGCAATTTTCTAACAATCTCTGAGATTCTTCAGAATTAATGAGATTCATTGATCCTTTATCTAGATTATTTATCTCAAGAAACTCATCTTCAATATTTACAATAATATCTACTATTGCGTTGCCCAGACCAACGAGATCAACCTTTTTATTATATTCAAAATGTCTAAAGGATCCCTTCATTTGGAACTAAATTACCTTAGAAGTGCTCTTTTAGGACCATGAATTGGATCTTCAATCACTATCGTTTGATCTCTATTAGCCCCCAACGATACAATGGCAATTGGAACCTCCATTAACTCAGCTAAAAATCTGAGATAATTCATAGCATTCTCTGGGAGATCAGATAGTTTTCTGCAATCTGCAGTTGAACATTGCCAACCTTTTAATTTTTTGAAGATTGGCTTACATTTTTTTAAATCATCTGAATTGGTAGGAAAGTAGTCTATTTCCTCTCCATCGAGATCATATGCAATGCAAACTTGAATTTCATCTAATTCATCTAACACATCTAGTTTCGTAACGGCTAAACAATCAAGACCATTTACAGATACAGCATATTTACCAATAACTCCATCAAACCACCCACATCTTCTCCTTCTCCCAGTAGTGGTTCCAAATTCACTGCCCCTATCACAGAGTTGATCATTAATACTCCCTTGCAATTCCGTTGGGAATGGCCCCTCACCTACTCTTGTGGTATAAGCTTTTGCGACACCTATGACTCTATCAATTAATGTGGGACCTACTCCAGCACCAATACATGCCCCTCCTGATATAGGGTTTGATGAGGTAACAAAAGGATAAGTCCCATGATCTAAGTCAAGTAGAGTACCTTGAGCTCCCTCGAAAAGAATATTCTTCTTGTTTTTTGAGGCTGCATGGATAGTCCTCGTACAGTCAACAACATGTTTTGATAATCTTTCCCCATAGTCAAGATATTCTTCAACAATATCTTCTAATTTAAGTGGTTTAATGCCATAGATTTTTTGTAGTAGACCGTTTTTTTCTCTTAAAGGAATTTCGATCACATCACTTAGCCGTTCCTTATTAAGCAAGTCTCTTATTCTAATGCCATTTCTTTGTGACTTGTCCGCATAAGTTGGGCCAATCCCACGACCTGTTGTCCCTATTTTGTTTGAACCTCTATCGGCCTCCATCGCTTCATCTAATATTCGGTGGTAGGGCATTGTTACATGTGATGTTGATGAAATTTTTAATCCTGAGATGTCAATCCCATTATCAATTAACATGTCAATTTCTTTTAGCAAGATTTTTGGATCTACAACAGTTCCCGACCCAATTAGACAAGAAGTATTTTTATAAAGTATTCCTGAGGGAATTAAATGTAATTTTAAGACTTTATCATCTACAACTATAGTATGCCCTGCATTTACTCCCCCTTGATAGCGTACGACAACATCTGCTGAGCGACTCAGTAAATCCGTTATTTTACCTTTTCCTTCGTCACCCCATTGGGCTCCGATTACAACAACATTGGCCAATTTTAGAAGAGCATTATTTTTGTGCGAATATTTAATATATTCAAAAATCTTGGTTTACTTTTAAAAAGTAAATGAATTGTATCAACTTTCTCTTAGAACCATTTTTTCAGCAAGAGAAAATTCTTTAGTTAAACGCTCCTTAAGTTTATCTGGTAAAGGTCTACTTGCAAAGTTTTTGTAATGACCTGCCATAGCATTTAATGCTGTTTGCATGGTGGTAAATGATTGAGTTTTATTCACCATCCCTCTATTCCTGTATCTGGAAATATAGTCAGTTATAAGTGTAAGAGCCTCATTTCTTACTTCATCTTTATTAGGAGAATCTTTTGGAGTATCAACAGCTGTTTGTAATGTTTTAACAACTGAAATTGTATCTTTTGTATAGTCGCCTGTCATAGAGGTTTTGGCAGCTATTGAAGGAGAACTAAATAGTGTAAAAACAACAATTAAGGATATTGAAAAAGATATGGCTTTGGTAAGATTTTTTAAAAATAATTTTGATGTACATTTCATTAACATAACGTAGCTCCCAAAAAATTAGCCTTAAGACTTTTTATTGTACATTATTTCTGATTCGGAAATAAATGTTTCCAACAATTTATCAGTACTAATTTTAGACTTAGTATTATTTGCTCTGCATAAAAGTTCCACTTCTTTGTTAACCGAATCTCTGCCAACAATTATCTGAAACGGAATACCAATTAATTCCGCATCTTTGAATTTCACTCCAGCTCTATCGTTTCTATCATCAAGAAGGACATCAATTTTATTAATTAAAAAGTTGTTATAGATTTGCTCAGTAAGGTCACTTTGTATAGGATCTTTTAGGTTTGTTGGAATAATAATAACCTCAAAAGGAGAAATCTGGATAGGCCAACAAATTCCCTTTTGATCATGATTCTGTTCGATAGCAGCTTGAGCTATTCTTGTCACTCCTATTCCATAACAACCCATCCATAAATTTTTTAACTTACCATCCTTATCAGAAAACTTTGCATTTAATTTTGCACTATATTTTTGACCTAGTTGGAAAATATGTCCAATCTCGATGCCTTTTTTTTCTTTAAGTTCCTCATCATTATCAATACTTATTTTATCTCCTTTTTTGGCATTCCTGATATCCCCAATTAGATAATCTTTCGAAGCAAAAGAAAATTCTCGAAAAACTTTATGGAAATTAACTTTATTCCCACCACTTATAAACTTTGAAAGGTCACTTGCAGAATGGTCAATTATTCTTGTCCATTTTTTATCCCAATTAGAACTAGCTTTAATAGTTTTATTATCTAAATCTGGCCCGATAAAACCTAAGGGAAAATCAACTAGATTTTTTTCTATAGTATTTTTGTCTTCAATCTTTTTAAGATTAAGGAGATTGAAGTTATGAAGTTTATTGATTAAGTTAAAAAGCTTTACTTCATTAATGTGTTGATCACCTCTTATGCATGCAAGAATTGGGACCTCAAATTCACCTTCGAACTGTGCAAGGAATATTACTACTTTAATAATCTGACTAGGGTCTAAATTATTATTATCGCAAACTTCTGGGATTGTTTTTTGATGAGGTGTTTCCAACCACTCTGCAATATTATCTTTTAGTGGAGTAGGTTGAGAGGGTTGAGAAACAGCTTTTTCAATATTGGCAGCATAAGAACCACTTTGAGTAAACAAAATGGAATCTTCCCCAGCGTCAGCAGTGACCATAAATTCTTTAGATGAAGCACCGCCAATTGCTCCACTATCAGCTTCAACCCCTACTGTTTGTAGTCCACAAGATTTAAAAATATTTTCATAAGCATTGCCCACCTTTTCATAGAAAGAAGCCAGATCGTTTTCTGAAGAATGAAAAGAATAACCATCCTTCATTATAAATTCTCTACTTCTCATTAATCCAAACCTTGGCCTTATTTCATCTCTAAATTTTGTCTGAATTTGATAGAAACATTGAGGTAATTGCTTATAGGAGTTGATGGTCTCTGATGCAATACTCGTGATAACCTCTTCGTGAGTTGGAGCTAAACCAAATTCTTTACCTTGTCTATCTTTGAGATTAAACATTATTCCTTCACCTGCAGTATATCCTTCCCACCTTTCACTTTTTCTCCATAAATCTGCAGGATGAAGTTGGGGTAATAGTAATTTTGTGCAACCAATACTATTAAGTTCTTTCTCTATTATTGCGGATATTTTTTCAATAACTCTAAGCATTATTGGCATGTATGCATAAATACCGCTGTTAACTCTGCGAATATACCCAGCTTTTAAAAGTAATTGATGTGAAATAATCTCAGCTTCAGAAGGTGTGTCACGAAGTGTCCCCAGAGGAAATGAGGTTGTCACGCGCATACAAAAAAAATCCTTAATACTATTTAATTTTATCAATTAAGATGAAAAAATAATTTAAAGTGTCTTGAGTCCCTCAACGCGGCTAGTCTAAAAATATTGTTTCTGCTAACTTCTTCAGTAATGAAGTTCAAATTCTTTTAAAAGTTCATTATTACTAAAACATTTTCTTAAGTTTATGGAAAATATAGATTCCAATATTTCTAGCGAAGAGGAATTAGTAGGTATTGATGAAGTTCAAAAATTCCTTAACAGATCAAGAGCTTCTGTCTATAGGTATACAAATACAGATTTAAGAAATCTAAACCCAAGCTTTAATCCAAGAAAATTAAATCCCGAATTTAGAACTGATCAAAAAGATCCTTTAAAGTTTCATCCTAATGAAGTAGCAAGATTTGCAAAAGATATTTTAAGAATTAAGGAGGTTACTGTGGAGGTCTTTAATACACCTTCCTCCGCTGCTCAAAATATACTGGTGCAAATATTAGACGAACTAAAATCTATTAGGTCTTTGCTAGAAAAAGAGTAATTAAAAAGTTACTAATCAATGTTTTGATTTATTGACATTTTGAATGTAGGATAATGATGTTTAATTATCTCCTTAATCTTTACCAATTAAGAGTTCTTGAGTTACACGAAATCAAAGCAGTTTATTCAAAGTAAATCAAGCGAAGAATCTTCTGCTCGAAGTGATTTTGATAGAGATGATGATGACCCCTTAAGTATAAGGAGTTTATCAATAACATCTTTAGGTATTATTTTTGCCTTTTTGACAATTCTTTTACCTTTAATAAGCATTTTAATTGGAAGACCCTTATCTCAAGGAAACGAGATAATTCATAATCACGATTTTAAAAAAGATGGACCTTAGTTCAATACCTCCATCTCCAATGAAGGGAATAGTAAATATTGTTGTTGAAATACCTGCAGGGAGTAGGAATAAATATGAATATTGCTCTGATGCAGGAATAATGGCTTTAGACAGAGTATTGCATTCTTCAGTGAGGTACCCTTTTGATTATGGTTTTATTCCAAATACTCTCGCTGATGATGGTGCTCCTCTTGATGCAATGGTGATAATGGATGAGCCAACTTTTGCTGGTTGTTTAATAAAAGCTAGACCTATTGGAGTTTTGGATATGCATGATTGTGGTGCATATGATGGAAAACTTTTATGTGTGCCTATGGCTAATCCTAGGCAGGATAATATAGTGAGCATTAATCAAATTGCTCCTAATCAGCTTGAGGATGTTGCTGAATTTTTTAGAACAAGTAAAGGACTTGATGGAAGAACAGTTCAAATTGACGGTTGGAGGGATTTTGATGTGGTTGAAAATTTATTAAAAAGTTGTATACCCCTAAAAAAGAAAAACTTTAAAGTACTTAAGAAATCAAAAATTAGTAAATTAAATTGAAAAAAATAATTTTTTATAGTTATTTAAAATGCTCTACTTGTAGAAAAGCTGCAAAGTGGCTTAAAAGCAAAGATTTCGAATTCCAATTAATTGATATTGTAAAAGAACCACCACTTGCTAAGTATTTAAATCTAGCTTTAAAACAATACTCTGATGATAAGAAAAGGATTTTTAATACAAGAGGTAAAGCTTTTAAAAATCTCAATCTTGATATAAATATTTTATCAAGGGAAGAAATTATTCAACTTCTTTTAAGTGATGGCAAATTAATAAAAAGACCATTTTTGATTTACGAAGGGAAAAAAGTAATATTAGGTTTTAACGAAATTCAATATGCCAAACAATTTATATAAATTTAAAAAATCAAGACTTTATTAATTTTATGCCTGCTTATATTAAAAGTTTTTTAAAAGAATGGGGGTTACTCATTCTATTAACTTTTTTTGTTTCTTCTTGTAGATCATTTTTCGCTGAACCACGTTATATCCCCTCTGGTTCAATGCTCCCAGAATTACAAATAAACGATAGGTTAATTATTGAAAAATTTTCTCTAAGAAACTCTTTACCAAAAAGAGGAGATATTGTTGTGTTTAACTCACCTTACTCCTTTGATGAAAAATTAATTTCATCAAGATCTAAGCCTTTACCCAAAAAAAGATATTGTTTTTTTATGAGTTTTCCTCCAATGTCGTTTATTCCTGGTTTGAGGGATCAAGCTTGCGATGCTTATATAAAAAGGGTGGTGGCACTTCCAGGAGAAATTGTAAGTGTAAATACTAAGGGTGAATTAATGATAAATAATAAATTTATTCCTGAACCATATGTCTCTTACAAGTGCTCATTATCCCTATTTAATCAATGTGGTAAATTTGAAAATATAAAAGTTCCTGAAGATCATTTTTTAGTTTTAGGTGATAATAGGTCAAATAGCTGGGACGGTAGATATTGGCCTGGAAGTAAATTTCTTCATAAAAAAGAGATAATTGGTAAAGCATATTTCAGATTTTGGCCTCTTAGTCAAGTTGGCTTTTTCAATAATTAACCCCCTTTTTCTGCATCTGACTTGATCAAAATAAATTTTAAAAAGGGTTTTAATTTAAAGTGCACCTGAAGCAGTTGAATCAATTATTCCTCCTAGGTGGGTTGTAATGTTTAGAGCGCTAATCACAGGGGGCTTATTGGGATCATTAAAAAGGTCAATTATAGTTATGCCACCATTACCTTGTTTTATCATCCAAATGTTTGAATAATTAATGCCAAGGATGTTGCAAATTAGAGTTTTATTGACTGCATCATGAGCAACTAGAAGGCTTAGATCATTATCCTTTTGAGATGAACAAATTTTGTCAAAAGCTTCTACGGATCTTTCTGATACATCTTTTATAGATTCCCCCTCGGGCATTATTACTTCTTCTGGTTTATTATGCCAATTTTTTAGTAAAGCAGGCCACTTTTCTCTGATTTCTACTTCCAGTTTACCCTCCCATAATCCGTGACTAATTTCTACAAGTGAATCTATTTTTTCTATTTTTAAATCTTTGCAATTTTGAAGAATTATTTGTGCAGTCTCGTAAGGCCTATGCATGGAACTTGAAAATGCCTTATTGAAAGAAATATTTCTCAAATATTCAAAAGTCTTTCTAGCTTGATCTTTTCCGTTTTCATTTAAAGGGATATCAATTTGCCCTTGAAATCTACCTTCTTTGTTCCAGTTAGTTTCGCCATGTCTTATTAGAAATATTCTGGAATCGCCAATTTGATTTGGAATATTTTTATTCAGATGGGAAGTTTGATTTAAGCACTCAATTTGGGTCTTATAAGAGTTATCTTTCCTTGAAATATTTAGTATCGAGAAAGAGGCATTTTCTAATCTAATTTTTCTAAAACCTTGCTTAGGCTTTCCTAATAACAAGAGTATTAAACATCTGAGAATTGCATTATGTCCTACAACTAAAATATTTACATCATCTTTATCTATATAAATTTTTAAAATATCTTGTACAAAATTTGTTGCTTGAAAAAATAACTCTTGAATTGGTTTATAAGTTTTATTGCCTTTTTTCTTTAAGATTAGATTTTCTGGATCATTTTTCCATATAGGGTAAATTTCTGGAAATTTCTTTTTTATTTCATCAATTTTTAGACCAGACCATTCACTAAGATCTACCTCTAGCAAATTTTCATCGAATACAATATCTTGTTCTTTATTGAAGGTCTGTTTAATTGTTTTTGCAGTCTCTGCCGCTCTCACAAGTGGGGAGGAATAGATTTTATCGAAGTTTATTTTTGATAATGCTTTTCCTGCTTTTTGGGCTTGTACATATCCTTCATCAGTTAATAATGAATCATCTGTTCTTCCTTGAATTAATCCTTTTGAATTGAAACTGCTTAGTCCATGCCTAACTAAAACTAGTCGTATAGCCATTATATAAATTTAAAATTAAGATAATTTAATCATCTCATGGCGTGATTAAAATAGATACATAAATATAAGGAAATTCAATGATAACTAACCATAGTTTCAACAATATAATAAGTTATGATCTTTAAAAATATTTCTAAGTCAAAACTCACTTTAGCTTTTATTTCTATAGTCATAACTTTTTTTGTATGGCAGCAAGGCTTAAAAGATAGTTTAAATAGAGCATCTGTCTCATTTGATATTAGTCAAAAAGAGCAAGAAATTGCTGAATTATCTGTCCAATCAATACCTGTAAATCTTAGAAAATTTTTTATCATTAGTGATCCTGTTGATCAAATAAATAAATCACTATCTGAGGTCTCATTTGAAGAGCTAACAGAGAGAAATAAATTAATTCGAATTATTACTTCAGAATCAAATGACCCTATGATCTATAAAAATATATCCAAAGATTTTGAAAATAAAAACTTTAAATTTCTGATTGATGAGATAGAAAAAAAATCTAACAATAATTCATATAAATCAAATTCTGATAAATTTGATTTATTTAAAGGTGATAGATTTTTATATCACCTTTTAAGCCGGAAATTTGATTTTGACGATAGTGCATTAATAACAAAATCATTTTCAAGCAAAATGTTTTTAAAAATATTAGCCATAAGACTAATACCACTTTTAACAATAATTATTGGCTCTATTTTGGCTTTAAAAACATTATGGACCACCATATCTTTGAAAAAGTTTGGTTGGCAAGAAATTAAATCCTTAGATTTCGAATTAATAGATATGGTCTTATTAATTGCAGGTGGATTTGTTGTTTTAGGAGAAGTGGTATCACCTTTGTTTTCTATCAGTTTAGTTGAACTTTTTTCTAAAAATATCTCTAATGAATTATCTCAATCTTTAAAAATATTCTTTGGATATCTTTTTATGGCTATTCCGCCATTAGGGGTAGTTTATTATCAAATTAAATGTTTGAATGGTCAATTTACTTTTAAAAAGGATTATTTGCAGTTCAATATCTTGCCAATAAAATATGCAATTATCCAGGGAATTAAAGGTTGGTTAACAATTGTTCCATTTGTTTTATTGATCTCTCTAATTATGAATAGTCTGATCGATAATCAGAATGGTAGTAACCCTTTGCTGGAAATTGTTCTTAATAATAATAATTACTTATCATTTTTTCTATTATTTGTAACAACAACTATATTAGCTCCTTTATTTGAGGAGATTATATTTCGAGGTATTTTACTACCAACTCTTTCAAGAGATTTTGGAGTAATTTCTGGCATCATAGTTTCAGCTTTTATCTTTGCATTAGCCCATTTAAGTTTGGGAGAAATGCCGCCATTATTTGTTCTAGGGATTGGATTAGCAATTACAAGGATTGCTTCAGGTAGTTTGTTTTCCTCAGTCATTATGCATTCTTTATGGAATGGATTGACTTTCTTAAATTTGTTCTTATTGAGGATATAAAGAATTTAATTTTTTACTTGCGAATCAAACAAAAAGATGTTTATTTAATTAATAACACTTCTTTAATTAAAATAATAAATCATAGATGAAACCTTATGGGAATCAACTGAATTTTAAAAAAAAAGTTTCATATGAAAGTAAAAAAAATTCTGAAAAAATATCCATAATTAATATCAAATTAATTCATCAAATTTTTGACACCATTAATATCTCTCTTTTGGTATTAATTTTCACCTTATTTTTCTTGTCTTTTAATAGTCAAAGAAAATGGTCAAATACATATAAAAACTTATCTAAAACAAGAGCTGTCAATAATAATCTCATTGATTATATTTCTAAAATTGAGGAATTTTATATTAGTGAACTTGAGTCTATCAATACTTATAGAAAAACTAAACCTGAAGATTTAATCTATCTAGAAAAACTTCCAGAAAAAAAAGAAAGTTTATTTAAGAACAATTTAAGGAGTTTCATTAAAGGTTTTAGTGATAGCAAATATCAAAGGGGATATTGATGAAAAAATACAAAAAAATTGTTCATCTAATACCACTTGATCAAAGAAGATTTAAATTTCTCTATATTTTTAGCTTACTATTAATATTTTGTTTGTTTGGTAGGTTAGTTAAATTGCAAGTCTTTAACGCCTCTGATTTGCAAAGGAAAGCCAGATTAATACAGTCCTCTAAAACTAACGCCTTAAAAAAAAGGAGAGCGATTGTTGATAGAAATAATAGACTAATTGCTTACGATAAACCGCTCTATAAATTGTGGGCCCATCCAAAATATTTTAATTTTCCTGGGGATTCAATTAACAGAGTTCGCAGTATTGAAGAAGTTACAGAAAAATTGTCATCTATCTTGGATATTAATGGTGAAATACTATTGAGTAAATTCAATAATAAAATGAATGGTATCAAGCTTTTAGATAAAATTTCTGAAGAAAAGGCAGAAAAGATTAAGAACCTTCAAATAAGCGGACTTGATTTGTTTAAATATTCTCAGAGATATTATCCACAAGGGGAGCTTTACTCGAATCTTGTCGGTTTTGTTAATGATGAGAATATAGCTTCAGCAGGTTTAGAGCTTCATTTAGATAATCAAATTAAAGTTTTTAATAAAAGTAATTTAATAAAAAGAGGAGGAGATGGAACTCCTCTGCCGGATAATTCATCCCCAGGCGATTTTATTTCTGATTACAAAAGTTTAGGCCTAACTATAGATTCAAAATTACAGAAAGCGTCATTCAATGCTTTATCAAAGCAAGTAAACGAATGGAAAGCAAAGAAGGGATTTGCCATAGTTATGGATGTTAATAATGGTCGGATTCTCTCCTTGGTTACAGTTCCGTCGTATGATCCAAATAAATTTTGGAAGTATGATTCTGGACTCTTTAAGGGTTGGTATTCTCAAGATTTATTTGAGCCTGGTTCAACTTTTAAACCTATCAATCTTGCCTTAGCTTTAGAAGAAAAAGTAATCCAGAAAGATGGAGTAGTTGAAGATATTGGAAAGATTAATGTTGGAGGATGGACACTTTCTAATTGGGATAAAAAAGGTAATGGATACATTGACTATCCAAAAGTTTTGCAGGTTTCAAGTAATGTTGGGATGGTAAAAATAATGCAAAATTTAGACCCCGCGATTTATTGGGATTGGCTAAAAAATTTAGGTATAAATAAAAATTTAGAGACTGACTTATTTGAATCAACTGCTGGCCAACTAAAGAGAAAAGATTTATTTGTAAATCAATCAATTGAGCCTGCCGTAACTTCTTTTGGTAAAGGTTTCTCAATCTCGCCACTTAAATTGGTTCAACTTCATGCCGCCATAGCAAATGGGGGTTTTGAAGTTACTCCTCATGTAACCTCAACTTTTAAAGAAAGATTTAATAAAAATCCAAAAAAACAATTTTTTTCACACGAGGTTTCTAAAACTGTTCTTGAATGGATGGAGAGCGTAGTTGATAAAGGTAGTGGATCTGGAGTAAAAATCGAGGGATATAGGATAGCTGGGAAAACGGGCACTTCTCAAAAAGCTTTAAATGGTTCTTATACAAGCAAAAAAGTTTGTAGTTTTGTAGCGACCTTACCAGTTAATGATCCAAAATATGCAGTTTTTGTAGTCGTTGATGAGCCATCTAAATCATATGCATATGGTTCAACTGTTGCAGTACCAGTTGCGAAAGAAATTATCGAGAGTTTGATAGTAATTGAAAAAATACCTCCTAAGATTAAAGATCATGGAATGATTGTTAAAAAACCCTAAAATTTTCCAATTTTATAAATATTTAATTCACTATCTGATGATTTCATCAGGAATTAAAGCTAGTTTGTGTATATGTATGATTATCTAGACATGAAATCAATTTTAGAACAATTGTCCGCAATGACCGTTGTTGTCGCTGATACTGGAGATTTAGATTCGATAAAAAAATTTCAACCAAGAGATGCCACCACCAATCCATCGCTAATACTGGCTGCTGCTAAGAATCCCGATTATGTGAAATTAATTGATAAAGCTTTAGAAAGTTCAGAAAATGCATTGCCCAAAGGATTCTCCGAAATTGAATTAATTAAAGAAACTGTTGACCAAGTTTCAGTATTTTTTGGAAAAGAAATATTGAAAATTATTTCAGGGCGAGTATCTACAGAAGTTGATGCAAGACTTAGCTTTGATACTGAAGCTACGTTAGAAAAAGCGAGAAAATTGATCAATCTTTACAAAAATTTTGGAATTGAAAAGGAAAGAATTTTGATTAAGATTGCTGCAACTTGGGAGGGAATTAAGGCAGCTGAAATTTTGGAAAAAGAGGGTATTAGATGCAATTTAACTTTACTTTTTAACTTCTGCCAAGCGGTAACTTGTGCCAATGCAAAGATAACTCTAATTTCTCCGTTCGTTGGCCGTATATTGGATTGGCATAAAGCAAAAACTGGTAAAACTAGTTTTGTTGGCGCTGAAGACCCTGGTGTTATTTCGGTTACACAAATATACAAGTACTTTAAAGAAAAGGGATTCAAGACAGAAGTAATGGGAGCGAGTTTTAGAAATCTTGATGAAATAAAAGAATTAGCAGGTTGCGATCTTTTAACAATTGCACCAAAATTTCTAGAGGAACTAAAAAAAGAGAAAGGAGAGTTAGTTAGAAAATTAGATCTAAGTACCCAAATAAATCATTCTATTAACTACGAATTTGAAGAAAAAGATTTCAGATTAAGAATGTTAGAAGATCAAATGGCAAGTGAAAAGCTTAGTGAAGGTATCACTGGATTCAGTAAGGCTATAGAAGAATTGGAAGAGCTGCTACTTAAGAGATATTCGGAAATTAAAAATCATAAATTGATTTCTGCTAACTAAATTTAAGTTTTAATTGAAAAAGAATTAAGTCCCACTTTTTGTTAAAAGTCTCTTTATAACTCTTTTTGCAATATCTTCATAACTCATTTCTCCTGATAATATTTGAGCAATACGTTTAGGTGCTGTTTTTCTTTTGACACCTAATTGGTATCCAGTTCTAGGAAATCTATAAAATACCTGGGCTATTCTCCTCCCCCAAGCCATTGATTTCCCCCAAATGTTATTTATTTTTTTTGTATAAAGATTTAAATCATCTGCTTTTCCTGATAGGTACTGATCTATACATTCTGCTGCATAAAAACTGCTAATTAAAGATGGTCTAATTCCTTCAGCTAAAAATGGATCACATAGAGATGCTGCATCTCCAACCGCTAAAACTTTGTCACCATTAATTGAGTGGAAGCCATTCCATATTCTCAGTTTCTTGCTAATTGTTTTATGAGGAAAATCATCAAAACCGAAGCTTCTGATTACTTGTTTATTTATAGCCTGATTTTCTAGGAGACCATTATTTATAAAAGTACCTAGACCAATATTTAAGCTTTCTCTTAGGGGGAATGCCCATGCAAAACCATATTTTATAAATCCAAACTCAAATCTAACTGCATCTCTAGGTATTTCACCTAACCCTTTCAATCTTAATGAGAGTGTGTTCGCAAATTTCGGTTTTCTTGGCCCTAAATTGAAATAACCCGCCCATTTCGATTGGGACCCATCTGCAATCACAAGAAATTCTGTAATATATTTTATTTTGTTATTGCAAATAATTTCCCATTTATCATTTTTTTTTATGATTTTTTCTATCAATAACTGTCTCATTATCTGAGCTCCATTACTCAAGGACTCATCAAGTAATAATTGATCAAGCTTCTCTCTTTTAATAATCCAAAATGGGGATTCACCAGTCAGATCAGCAGTTACATTATCTGAAGCCTTCCATCTGAATTCAACATTCTTAATTTTTGATTCTATGGAATCTTTTATATCTAAAGGAAGAAATCTTTGCATTGAAGATGCCATCCCGCCTGCACATGGTTTGTAATCTTGGGATTTTTCTTTTTCGATAATTAAAACTGAATATCCTTTCTTTGATAGGTTAAGAGCGGTGGAAGATCCTGATAAACCTCCACCAATTATTACGACATCAAATCCTATCAAACTTTTAGAATTTCCTTTTCTTTTTCAGACAATTTAGTTTCTATCAAGGCAATATATTTATCAGTTATTTTCTGAATCTCAGACTGATTATCTCTCGATTCGTCAATAGAAATGAGACTATCTTTTTCGTCTTTTTTTTCTTTATCAACAGCATCTCTTCTTATATTTCTCAAAGCTACTTTTCCTTCCTCTGCATATTTAGAGGCTAATTTACAGAATTCTTTTCTTCTTTCTTCTGTTAAAGGAGGAACATTTATTCTTATTACTTTACCATCATTATTTGGAGTAATACCTAAATCACTCATAGAAATAGATTTCTCAATCGCTTGTAAACATGAAATATCAAACGGTTGTATTGATATTGTTTGTGAATCAACAGTGCTTATTGTAGCAAGTGATTTAATTGGTGTTTCTGCTCCGTAATACTCAACACTTACTCTATCTAGCAATGAAGCATTAGCTCTGCCTGTCCTAATTGTATTAAAGTTTCTTTGTGTGGCTTCAATACTTTTATTCATATTTTCTTGAATTTCTTGTTCTTTCATAATAAAAAAAATTTAAATAAGCTTTAACTAATTAATGAACCTATAGGATCCCCAGCAACAGCTTTAGAAATGTTCCCTTTTTTGAATATATCAAATACCATGATAGGGATATTGTTATCTTTGCATAGTGCAATTGCAGTACTATCCATTACTGCGATTTCATCGCTAAGAACTTGCTGATAACTAAGAGAGGCATATTTTTTTGCATCTTTAAATTTATTAGGATCACAATTATATACTCCATCAACTTTGGTCGCCTTCATAACAACTTCAGCATTTATCTCCGCTGCCCTCAGAGCCGCTGTAGTGTCAGTTGTGAAAAATGGATTTCCGCATCCACCTCCGAAGACCACAACTCTCCCTTTTTCGAGGTGTCTCATGGCTCTTCTTCTGATATAGGGTTCTGCAATTTCCTGCATTTCTATTGCAGTTTGAACTCTGGTCGCAACTCCTACTCTTTCTAAACCATCTTGAAGTGAAATAGCATTCATTACTGTTGCGAGCATCCCAACATAATCAGCTGTCGCTCTATCCATGCCATCTGCAGACCCTTTGAGCCCCCTAAAAATATTCCCGCCCCCAACAACTATTGCAAGTTGCACATTATTTTCGACTACTTTTGAAACATCCTCTGCAATTGACTGAACTATAGCAGGATCAATACCATAAGGTTTTTCACCCATTAGTGCTTCACCACTAAGTTTTAAGAGAACTCTTTTGTAAGTCATTCAATAATTGTACTTTTAAGACCTTAGCAAGTAAATGCACCAAATTTATTTTTTGTTCTGATATTGCTTGCTTCTTTAAACATTTCTAAACCTGGTTAAAGAAAATTTTAAATTATAATTTACTTCAACTAAAATTCAACACACTTTTGTGCTTTTATTCCTTGCTCTTTAAATGGATGTCTTATAAGTTTCATTTCTGTAACTAGATCAGCGTAATTGATAATTGAATCAGATGCTCCCCTTCCAGTTAAAACAATATGATTTTTTCTATTATTTAAGCTTTTTAAAAAAGAAATTATTTCTTCGGGTGCAAGATAACCAAGTTTTGTCGCAATATTAATTTCATCAAGAATGATAAGTTTATAAGATTCGTTTTGTATGTATTTTTTGGCTAATTGCCAAGCCTCTTGAACTAATTTTTCATCTCTTATTCTGTCTTGTGTTTCCCAAGTGAATCCCTCTCCTAATGAATGCCAAGATAGGTTTGAAGAAAAGTTCTTAAGTGCTTTTTCTTCTCCAGTGGTCCAGCCTCCTTTGATAAATTGAATTATTGCTACTTTATAACCATGCCCTATCGTCCTTAAAGCCATACCTAAAGATGCAGTTGTCTTGCCCTTACCTTTTCCTGTGAAAACAATCAATAATCCTTTTTTTGTTTTTCTAATTTGTAGTCTTTCGGCTTGAATATCTTTTCTTTGCTGCATTCTTTTTTTATATGAGCTTTCATCGCTATCTGGTGATATTTTACCTCCCATTCCAAGTTGATTTGCTTGATTATCGAGGTTAAATATTTTCTCGGAAGATGAAGGTTTTTCTTGCATATGACCCTTATTTTTATTTTATTATTATAAATCTTTAAATGTTTATAATCTTTTAACTTTTAAGAGTGCATTATTTACGGCCTGTTGTTGATCTCTTTTAGTAATCCAGTGGTGATAAGTTTCAGTATGTAAGCTAACCGAATGTCCCATCATTCTGGCAGCCACAGTATCAGGTAAATCATAAAAAATTGTTCTTACTGCCCAAGCATGCCGTAGATCATAAGGTTTTATTTGTAAAGAGTAACGCTTAAACTGATCTGTAATTTTTTTCCCAATATTTTGTAAGGTTGTAATTTTAAGGTCTCTATTGATATTTGGAAGAAGTTCTGGATTCTCACCAAGTTTTGATAATTCGAACTTTTCCACCCATTCAGGATGAAATGGCCAAACTTGATGTTCCCCAGTTTTAGTGGTAGGTAAAACTCTAATAATTTTGTCCCCAAAATTAGTAAGAGAACTTAAATCACAAAAAAATACTTCATGATTCCTCAATCCATATGTAGCCATCAAACCAAAAACAAATTTCCAAGACTTGTTTGGTATCGTCTCCCACAGTTTTTCTATTAACTCGTCTTTAGGGAGATCCCTAAATCCTGCTTTGTTCAAACCATATCCTCTAGAATTTAACTTCCAATCTTCTGGTAGTTTAATGTCCAAAAACTTAGCTAAAACATTTAAAGAAGTAGCACATTGTTTCCTACTTCTAGTACCTTCCTTATAACTTTCAAGTGTTTTTTGAAATATTTTTTCTAAAGCTTCATTCTCATAATCATTGTAAATATTTAGGATTCTTTTCATATATGGTTTGTAAGAACTTCTCCAAGTAGTTTTTCTAGTGCTGGTTAGAAAATCACTTTTATTTTCTTTAAAAAAAAATTCCTCAAATTGATTTAATCTATTGGGGAATTCAAAACCATCTTTTATTTCCTTTTTATAAGGTTTGCCTATCCAATTAATCCAATCAAATTGATTCAATTCCAATTGCAAATTGATTAATTGTAATTTTTTTTTGGCCTCCTCTAATCCAGAAATATCAGCCTTTAAACCAAGAGATATTCTTTGAATTTTAAAGTTATTTTTATTTTCTTTAGAGGGTAGTGAACCACGGATATTTAATTTCTCTCCTCTTTTCTCAATTTTAAGCTTGCTGCCTTGAGTAGCAAATTTATCATTGACATTATTAATTTCCTGAATTACGTTCATTTAATTATATAATTGACCATATAATGACGTTTTAAATGTTGATTTTCAATCTCCATAAATTTTAAATGGATAAAATAGGCGTCTTACTAATGAATTTAGGAGGGCCTGAACGCATTACTGATGTAGGCCCATTTTTATACAATCTCTTTTCTGATCCAGAAATAATCAGAACTCCATTCCCCGTTTTTCAAAAGCCCCTAGCTTGGTTAATTAGTACGCTTAGGAGTACTACTTCACAACAGGCCTACCTTTCTATAGGTGGAGGTTCACCTATCAGAAGGATAACTGAACAACAAGCAAGAGAATTACAATCTAAATTAAGGGACAAAGGGTTTAATGCTACTACCTATATTGCTATGAGGTATTGGCATCCTTTTACCGAATCAGCAATTGCTGATATGAAAGCAGATGGCATAGATCAAGTTGTTGTAATACCCTTGTATCCACATTTTTCGATAAGTACTAGTGGTTCGAGCTTTAGGGAATTAAAAAAATTGCGAGATTCTGATGATGAATTTAAGAAGGTTCCAATGAGATGTGTAAGGAGTTGGTTCAGTCAATCAGGTTATTTAAGGTCTATGGTCGAATTAATTTCTGAACAAATTTCAATTTGTGAATCACCTTCAAAAGCCCATATATTTTTTACTGCTCATGGAGTCCCTAAGAGTTACGTAGAAGAAGCTGGAGACCCTTATAAACAACAAATTGAAGATTGTTCTTTGTTAATTATAAATGAGCTGGAAAAATGTTTAGGGCATAGTAACCCTTATACACTTTCTTATCAAAGTAGAGTTGGTCCTGTTGAATGGTTGAAGCCTTATACAGAAGAAGTGTTAGCTGATCTTGGAAGGTCAAATGTTAATGATCTGATTGTGGTTCCTATAAGTTTCGTTGGAGAGCATATCGAAACATTGCAAGAAATTGATATTGAATATAAAGAAATTGCTGAAAAGGCTGGTATTAAAAACTTTCGAAGAGTTAAGGCTTTAAATACTCATCCTACTTTTATTGAAGGCCTTAGTGATCTAGTGATTTCCTGCTTGGAAGGCCCTCTTGTTAATATAGAGGAGGCCTCTCAGTTGCCTGAAAAAGTTAAACTTTATCCCCAAGAGAAGTGGCAATGGGGTTGGAATAATAGTTCAGAAGTTTGGAACGGAAGGGTTGCAATGATTATTTTTCTTGTACTTTTTATTGAACTTATTTCAGGCTCTGGACCTCTACATAAATTAGGCATTTTATAAAGAACAAGTGAAATTTATTTGAAAATCTTAAATTTATTGAAAGATTTTTTTGAATACATTTCTGACATTACATTTCTAAATGAGGCAAAAGTATTTAATTAAGTTTACTATTTATATTAAATATTGAATTTCTTTAGTGACCCTTACTTCGAGATCCTTTTCAAAGGGTAGTCCAAAACATGAAAATCCAGTTTGGATAACTGGTGCAGATGCACTAATGGATTCTTTAAAAATTCATGGGGTAAAAGTTATATTTGGATATCCTGGAGGAGCCATACTACCAATATATGATGCTGTTCATAAGGCAGAACAAGAAGGTTGGTTAAAGCATTATATGGTTAGGCATGAACAAGGTGGTTCACATGCGGCTGATGGATATGCAAGGTCTACTGGTGAAGTAGGAGTATGTTTTGGGACCTCAGGCCCAGGTGCAACAAATTTGGTAACTGGAATTGCCACTGCGCAGATGGATTCAGTCCCCCTAGTTGTAGTTACAGGTCAAGTCCCAAGACCTGCTATAGGGACAGATGCTTTTCAAGAAACTGATATTTTTGGGATAACTCTTCCAATAGTGAAACATTCATGGGTAATAAGAGATCCTTCAGATATCGCGAAAGTAGTTTCTGAAGCTTTTTTTATAGCATCATCTGGAAGGCCTGGCCCTGTCTTAATTGATATACCCAAAGATGTAGGTCAGGAGTTCTTTAATTACCAAAGAGTTTTGCCTGGTGAGATTATTCCTAAAGGATTTAAAAGGAATGGAGAAATTAATGATTGCGATATCAATAAAGCAATTAAATTAATAGAAGATTCTGAAAGGCCTCTGCTATACGTAGGAGGCGGGGCAATATCTTCAGGGGCTCATGATGAAATAAAAACTTTGGCTAAGAATTATCAAATACCAGTTACCACAACCTTAATGGGGAAGGGCGTTTTTGATGAAAAAGACAATTTATCATTAGGGATGTTAGGAATGCATGGAACTGCTTACGCAAATTTCGCTGTTACAGAATGCGATCTTTTAATTGCTATTGGAGCTAGATTCGATGATAGGGTGACAGGAAAATTAGATACTTTTGCACCTAATGCAAAGGTAATTCACATAGATATTGACCCGGCAGAAGTTAATAAAAATAGACGTGTAGATGTTGCAATTGTTTCTGATGTTTCAAAAGCTGTTCTCAAAATTAATGAGCAATCTCTAAATAACAAATTTACTTGTCAGACGAAAAACTGGTTAGAAAAAATTGATTTTTGGAAAAATAAGCACCCTTTATATGACCCACCTAAAGAAGGAGAAATTTATCCTCAGGAGGTTCTTTTAAAAGTGAGGGAACTTTCACCCGATGCTTATGTAACTACAGATGTAGGACAACATCAGATGTGGGCTGCTCAATATCTTAGGAATTCTCCAAGAAAATGGATTAGTAGTGCAGGCTTAGGAACTATGGGTTTTGGATTGCCAGCTGCAATTGGAGTAAAAGCAGCCTTACCTAATTCAGATGTAATTTGTATTGCAGGAGATGCAAGTGTCTTAATGAATATTCAAGAATTAGGAACTTTATCTCAATATGGTCTAAAGGTGAAATTGATTATTATAAATAATCGCTGGCAAGGGATGGTAAGACAATGGCAGGAAAGTTTCTACGATGAAAGATATTCCTCATCTGATATGAGTTGTGGTGAACCTGATTTCGTAAAACTTGCTGAATCTTTTGGAGTTAAGGGATACTTAATTTCAGATAGAAAACAATTACAGAATGAATTAAAAAATGCGCTTGATCATGACGGCCCTGCCTTGATTAATATTCTTGTCAGAAGAGGTGAAAATTGTTATCCAATGGTTCCTCCGGGAAAAAGTAATGCTCAAATGGTTGGATATGTTAATTGTGAAGACTAATTTTTTAAAATTCGTCTTTTTTAAAAAATTTTCTTTAACATAATTCAAAAACTTAGATATTTCTGAATTGAAAAAATTTTCAAAAATTTTAATTATAATCTGCTTGATTACTTTTAATCCTGTAGAAGTTAACTCGGCTGAAATTCTTCAAATTAAAAGTTCCAATACTATTTTGGTGGGGGATCAAAATAGAAATTTAACTATTGGATTATTTTGTGTAGATGTAAATGAAAATGATGAGCTTGAAGCATCTAATTTACTTAAGAGAGAATTCCCAAGGGGAAGCAAAGTTAAAATAAAACCTTTTGGTTTCAAAGAGAATATTTTGTTAGCAAAAGTTTTTAATATTAAAGGTAATAAGGAGATGACTGAATTATTAGTCACTAAAGACTTAACTAGTGAAATTTGTCCAAGTTAACTATCTCTATGTGCAAATAAAATTCCATTGTCTAGAGAATGTTTTGCTCCTTCTCCAGGAATTAAATTCATTTTTTAATTTGTATGTGCATAAATTTGAGATATCTATATTTGTATTAGGGATGTTCTCATTTAAAAGTTGTCTATATGCAGATTTTTTAAGATCAAGTTGATTTAAGTTTTGCTCTTTGAAGTGATTTGAATCACTAAAGTAAAGATCTTTTTCAGCTTTAGTCAAATTGAAAGTTATGTTTTTGTTTTCGGCTTTTCTATAAAATTCTTTGAATGTCATTTGATCAACGAGATAATGTTCCTTCGAAATCGCTGGTCCTATTGCAACAAGTAAGTTATCTCTAGATGTCCCATAATTATCAAAAATTTTAATCAGATTTTTTATTATTTTTTTTTCTAAACCTTTTCTTCCACAATGCAAGGTTGCTACATTTCTTGTCCTTTTATCTGCAAAAAATATTGGCATACAATCAGCTGTGTAAACCCATAAGTTTTGATTGCATTTATTACCAACAAGACCATCTGCATCAGTCTTAATCCCTTCTTCCGAATGAGATCCAATCACTATCACATTACTGTGAATTTGATTGGAAACACAATTTATGTAATTTTGATTAAAGTGATTCCCTAATAATTGAAGAAATTTCTCAGAGCTTGACTTCGTAAAGTATGCATGTTTGAAATTATTTTGACTAAGGATAGGTGATTTATAGTACTCAAATTTTTTGTTTTGAATAAAAAATTCAACTTTTGAGAAATATATTTCTTTGTATGGAATAGTTCCTGCTCCTAAACTGAATTTATGAAATTAATTCAATATCTCTCAAGATCCAGAATCCTGCAAATTTTTCGATGTATGGCGTCGACTGTATGGAAATAAATTGATAACCAAAAGAATTTTTCTTATTCTCTAAAAACTTTGCACTCAAAATGTTTGCATCTTTTTCTGGTAAATCAGTTACCAGCCACTTATCGTCTTCTGAAGCTTCAAGTATGAGTTGGTTCTTATTGATGACTAATTTAATAGGTTCTAAACAACTGAACCATGCAGAAAGTGCTAAACATCTATCTTTGCTAAAAAGTCTTAATCCAGGAACTAAGTAATTATTATCTAAATCTTGCTGAATTGGGAAAATATCTCCAAATTCTATAGGCCAATTTTCTGCTGATTTTAATTCGCCAATTGATATTTCAGAGATAGTTAAAGCATCGCCCCTTACTGCTTCTGGCAGAGGTTGAGGAGAATTTTCCATTTTAGAAGTAAAAGTAGGGGCTAATACGCCTTTTACATAACCTTTTTCCTTTGGATAAATCTCTTTTTCAAGGAATTCGATTCTATCTAATAAATCGTAAGTTCTCCTACTTACAATAGCTTCAATACTTAGAGCCTCCAGAGATTTCTTAATGATCGATTTCATTGACGACCTCCAGAATCGAACTATTGAAGGTTTCCCCCACCCTTGTTCTTTTGCTTCACTTATTGCTTCATTTAGTGCTTTTGTAAGCCATACTGAGTTAACTTCATTGGCAGGACATTTTTTATTCCAAATGAAAATATCTTCTGCCTTATAATTTCTAGTAGAGCAAATAATTAACTCCCACCTTTTTTTTCCATTTGATTCAATAATTGGTCTTGAGTAAAAGTCTAATTCCCAATCTGAAATTTTTAATTTAAGACTTGACTGCATTTTTTTATTAATGTTCATTTATCTTGTTCTTTTTTATCGAAGAGTGCTTTAGTTTTTAGTGCTCTCTCTGTAGCTTCTTGCATAACTTTTTGCTTATCAATAATTAATTCTCCAGCAGAGTTTTCTAGGAGTGCTGTATTGAGGCCAATGCGCCCTTTTTCAAGGTCAATTTCAGATATTAAAGCTTTTATAATTTCCCCTTCTCTAAAAACTTCTCTTAAAGAACGAATCGATCCATTTGTTAATGAGGATTGATGAAGAAGTCCACTAGCTCCACCTAAATCAATAAAGAAGCCATATGGTTTTACAGCTAAAACTTCTCCTTCAATTAATTGACCTAATTCTAGACTTGTAAGTTTAGATACTAATGATGCTTTCTTTTCAGAGAGAACTAATTTTCTGGATTCTGGATTAACCTCAAGAAACGCGACTTTTAGATTTTTACCAACAAAAGATTGATAGTCTTGACCATCTTCAAGTTGAGATCTTGGGATAAATCCTCTTAATCCATCTACATCACAAGTAAGCCCACCTCTGTTAAATCCATTAATTAAAACGTTAATTAATTCTCCATTTTTTGAAGAACTTGATACTTTCTCCCAACTTTGCCTCAGAATTAATGCCCGAGCGCTCACCGTTACCATCCCATCAGCATTTTGTTCTTTGATAACCAAAACTTCCATTTCAAGGCCTACAGAAAACTTTTCTTTAAAGTTAGTTATGACACCCAAACCACATTCTTTTTTGGGCATATAACCAGGTGCTTTTCCACCAATGTCAACATATAATCCATCACTTTCGATTGCTATAACCTTACCTGAAATTATTTCTCCAGTGGCCCCAATTGGCTCATTTGCATTTAGAGCCTCCAAAAAAGCACTTTCATCAAAATCGAATTCATCAACTGTTCTTTCTAATTGAAAACCTGTGCTTTGCTCAGAAAAATCAAGGGGTCTATTTAAGTCTTGTCGAGTTAGATCTTGATGAGGAATATCAAGATCCTTGGTTTTTTCATTACTGTACTCAATTTCTTTTACTGAATCATCTTTAATGATTTGAGGTTTGATTGCAATATTTTCTTTTTTAATATCTTCTTGCGAATTGGTTTGCTCATTATGTATCTCTTGAGATTTTTTTTGAGAATCTTTCTTGCTTATGTGAAGTACCTGAAGAGGTTTTTTATTGCCCTTTGGTTGGATATTATCTTGGGCATTTTTATTACTGACTCCCATCGTAGGTAAAATAAGAATAATTAATTATTAACATACTCTAAATGTTAGTACTCAAAATTAAAATTAATGAACTTTAAACCAATACCTAATAAATTTGAATATTTAAATTGGCAAGAAATTGAGAGTATTGCAAAAGAAAAACGATCAACAGTGATTTGGCCATTCGGTGCTGTTGAGCAACATGGACCGCATTTGCCTCTTGCTACAGATAGTATTTTTGTTGATGAAATCATTAGTGAAGTTTTAAAATTAATCCCTGCCGATATTCCATTAAAAAAACTTCCTACTCAATATATCGGTTTTTCGCCAGAACATAAGGGTTTTGCTGGGACAATTTCACTTTCCTCAAATTTAATAACTTCAATGATTAAAGAAGTCGGAGGCCAATTATCTGAAATGGGCTTTAAAAGATTGATATTGATTAATGGACATGGAGGTCAAATCTCGCTACTAAATACAGCGGCAAGAGAGCTAAGAAGTTGCTCACCAGGGATGGCAGTTTTCCCTTGTTTCTTATGGAGTGGTGTTAATGGACTAAATGAATTGTTAACAAAAACTGAGATCGAGGATGGGCTTCATGCTTCTTTAGCTGAAACAAGTTTGATGCTCGCTTTAAAACCAGAATTAGTAGGCGATGAACGGCCAAATGAGGGCACTAAAGGGAAGATCCCAGAAGGCTGGAGTCTAGAGGGAAATGCGCCTACTGCTTGGCTTACTGACGACTTCAGTAAATCAGGTGTTATTGGGGATAGCAGAGGAGCAAATGAGTCTTTAGGGAAAAATTTAAAGGAATTATTGATTAATCATTGGTTCAAATTGATTATGAATCTGATGCAATCAGATTGGCCAAACAATTCTTAAAAAGTTTAAGTAAAAAATGTGACTTAACAATTGAAACTATTTTCATGATATTTAAATAAACTCACTATAATCATGTAATATTCATGCATAATGAGCTAAAGATTACTGACATGCAAACTCTAGAATCAAATAAAAAAACTATTGAAGAATCGACTAATCCGATCTCTTTAGATTTACCCGACTTCACTACAGATTCTTATAAGGATGCATACAGCAGAATAAATGCAATTGTTATAGAGGGAGAGCAAGAAGCTCATGATAATTACATTTCAATAGCATCTTTAATACCAAATGAGTTAGAGGAGTTAACTAAATTGGCGAGAATGGAAATGAAACATAAAAAAGGCTTTACTGCCTGTGGAAGAAATTTAGGCGTAGAAGCTGATATGGAATTTGCAAAAAAATTCTTTTCTAAATTACATGGTAATTTTCAAATTGCTCTTGAAAAAGGAAATTTAACAACATGTCTTTTAATACAAGCTATCTTAATCGAAGCATTTGCAATCTCTGCTTATAACGTCTACATAAGAGTTGCTGATCCTTTTGCAAAAAAAATAACAGAGGGAGTGGTTAAAGATGAATACCTTCATTTAAATTATGGTCAAGAATGGCTTAAGGAGAATTTATCTACTTGTAAAGAGGAATTAATGGAAGCTAATAAGGTTAACCTTCCCTTAATTAAAAAGATGTTAGATGAAGTAGCAGAAGACGCATCTGTTTTGGCTATGGACAAAGAAGAATTAATGGAAGAATTTATGATTGCTTATCAAGATACATTGATGGAAATAGGTTTAGATAATAGAGAAATTGCAAGAATGGCTATGGCAGCTATCGTCTAATCACAGTTCTACTTAATTAAGCTTTTTAATAATTAATCTTTCTTTTTAAGTAGTTACCTCTGTGCTATTCTTCATAACATTGTATAGAAATCATTAATAAATTTTTAAATGTTTGGGTTAATAGGCCACTCAACTAGTTTTGAAGATGCAAAAAGAAAAGCTTCATTACTAGGTTTTGATCACATAGCAGATGGCGACCTAGATGTTTGGTGTACAGCTCCTCCTCAATTGGTTGAGAATGTAGAAGTTAAAAGTGCTACTGGAATATCTATTGAAGGTTCCTACATAGATTCTTGCTTTGTTCCTGAAATGCTTTCTAGGTTTAAAACCGCTAGAAGAAAAGTACTAAATGCTATGGAACTAGCTCAGAAAAAAGGGATTAACATTACCGCTTTAGGAGGATTTACTTCTATTATTTTTGAGAATTTTAATCTTCTACAGCATAAACAAATTAGAAATACAGCATTAGAGTGGGAAAGGTTTACTACTGGCAATACTCATACCGCCTGGGTTATTTGTAAGCAACTAGAGATAAATGCGCCTCGCATTGGGATAGACCTTAAAAAAGCAACTGTTGCTGTAATTGGTGCTACAGGTGATATTGGTAGTGCTGTTTGTAGGTGGCTTATCAATAAAACTGGGATTTCAGAACTTCTTATGGTAGCAAGACAACAAGAACCTCTAGCGCTGTTACAAAAAGAATTAGATGGTGGCACCATAACAAGTTTAGATGAGGCATTACCTCAAGCGGATATTGTTGTGTGGGTTGCAAGTATGCCTAAAACTATTGAAATTGATACTGATAACTTAAAAAAACCATGTTTAATGATTGATGGTGGATACCCCAAAAATCTTGATGAGAAATTTCAGGGTGAAAATATTTATGTTTTAAAAGGAGGCATAGTAGAGTTTTTCAATGATATTGGTTGGAATATGATGGAACTTGCGGAAATGCAAAACCCTCAGCGAGAGATGTTTGCTTGCTTTGCAGAAGCTATGATTTTAGAATTTGAAAAGTGTCATACAAACTTTAGTTGGGGAAGAAATAACATTTCCCTTGAAAAGATGGAATTTATTGGAGCAGCTTCTTTAAAACATGGTTTTTCCGCTATTGGACTTGATAAGCAGCCTAAAGTATTAACTGTCTAAATTATGGCTAAACGTTACCTTCTTGATTTTGAAAAGCCTCTTGTCGAACTTGAGAAGCAGATAGAGCAAATTAAAGAATTGGCTCGAGATTCAGAGGTAGATGTTAGTCAACAACTTTTACAGCTTGAAACCTTAGCTGCTAGAAGAAGAGAAGAAATATTTAAATCCCTCACCCCTGCTCAAAAGATTCAGGTAGCTAGACATCCTCAAAGACCAAGTACTTTGGACTTTGTTCAAATGTTTTGCGATGACTGGATCGAATTACATGGAGACAGAAATGGTGGCGATGATATGGCACTAATTGGGGGGATAGGCTCGATAAATAATAGACCAGTGTTGATGTTAGGTCATCAGAAAGGAAGGGACACAAAAGAAAATGTAGTAAGAAACTTTGGGATGGCAAAACCAGGAGGTTACAGAAAAGCTCTTAGATTAATGCAGCATGCAAATAGATTCTCTCTGCCAATTCTTACATTTATTGATACTCCTGGAGCTTATGCTGGTTTAAAAGCTGAAGAACAAGGTCAAGGTGAAGCGATTGCAAGAAACCTTCGAGAAATGTTTGGATTGAAAGTTCCAATTGTGGCTACTGTCATTGGAGAAGGAGGTTCAGGAGGCGCACTTGGAATAGGTGTTGCCGATAGGTTACTAATGTTTGAACACAGTGTTTACACAGTTGCTAGTCCGGAAGCATGTGCATCAATTTTGTGGAGAGATGCTGCGAAGGCACCAGAAGCTGCATCAGCACTTAAAATTACAGGTAAAGATTTACTTAAATTAGGTATAATAGATGAGGTATTACCAGAACCTTCTGGTGGGAATAATTGGGCTCCTTTAGATGCTGGTAACACATTAAAAGAGGCTATTGAGAAACACCTTAATGCTTTACTGCAAATGCCTGAAGACGAATTAATTGAGGAAAGATACAAAAAATTTAGGGTTTTAGGTAAATTTATCGAAGCAAATAATATTGAAGAGATTTATAGTGAAATTCCCCAAAAAACTGAATAACTTGAAACTAGCTTTTATAACGGGTGCTACGAAAGGTATTGGTAGATCTACCGCAATTACTTTTGCCAATGCTGGCTGGGATTTAATTTTACTCTCCAGGAATATGGATTTAATGGAGAAACTAAAGAGCGAATTGTTGACCACTAAATCAAAAATTAACCTAGTAAAATGTGATTTATCTAATCCTCTAGAAATAGAGCATTGTGTTAAAGAGGCAATTGAGAAGTATGGGTGCCCTTCAGTATTGATTAATAATGCAGGTTGCGCATTTAATGGCCCTTTAGTTGAAATGGAATTAGGTCAATGGGAACAAACTATTCAAATAAACCTTACAAGTGTTTTTCAAATTTGTAGTTCAATAATTCCTCAAATGAGAAAAAATGGTGGTTTAGTTATTAATGTTAGTAGTCATGCTTCCTATAATGCATTCCCCCAATGGGGAGCTTATTGTGTTTCAAAATCTGCACTAGCTATGTTTACTAAATGCTTGAGGGAGGAGGAGAGATCTAATTCAATAAGAGCGTGCACAATAACTCTTGGTTCAGTAAATACTCCTCTTTGGGACTCCGAATCAATCAATTCTGATTTTGATAGAACTTCTATGCTCTCCTCAAACGAGGTATCAGAAACTATTCTCTACATGGCTCAAAAACCTGAATCACAATTGATCGAAGACTTGACTTTGATGCCTTCTGGCGGAGCCTTTTAAACATTCTGTTTATCTGCTCAACCTTTAAACAGTGATTTTTTTTTAGTGCTATTTGAACCCGATTGAACAAGAGAATGTGATATAGTATATGAGCAATTAAGCTTTAGAAAGATACAGTTAATTAAGTTGCTTACAATTTTCTGTTTAGAATTTTATGACCTCTACATTACCCAACGATAATATTAGAAACTTTGACGACCAGATTACTAATAAACTAATTTCTGAAATTATAAGAGAAAGAATCAAGAATTCTGGTACAAGATTTAGTGCTAACGATAATATTTCTGATTTTATAAATCCTGGTGAATTAGAAATTTTAGAAAAAGAAGTAGCCTCAAGAGTTAAAGACTTACTAAAGTCCCTTGTAATAGATGTTGAAAATGATCATAATACTCAAGAAACTGCTGAAAGAGTTTCAAAAATGTATCTAAATGAAGTTTTTAAAGGCAGATATCATGAACAACCTAAAGTTACAAGTTTCCCTAATGACAAGAATCTTGATGAAATTTATACAGTTGGTCCAATTTCGGTCAGATCTGCATGTTCACATCACTTAGTTCCAATTCTAGGAGAGTGTTGGATAGGTATTAAACCTGGAAATAAAGTCATAGGACTTTCAAAATTTGCGAGAGTTGCTGATTGGGTTTTTTCAAGACCTCATATTCAGGAAGAAGCTGTAATGATCCTTGCAGATGAAATTGAAAAACTGTGTGAACCTAAAGGTTTAGGTATTATTGTAAAGGCCCAACATTATTGTATGAAGTGGAGGGGAGTCAAAGAACCAAATACAAGTATGATTAATTCTGTGGTTAGAGGCGATTTTAGACACGATTTAAGTTTAAAACAAGAATTTTTTGAGCTTGTAAAACAGCAGTCCGCTACTAATAATTACTAATTTCTTTTTAAAAAATTAAAAAGATCTTCTGTTTTTTTAATATCTTTTAAACCTGGAGATATTTCAATACTACTTGAGATATCTAATCCATCTGGTTTGAAGTCAGTAAGGATTTCATCAATCCATTCAATTGATATTCCACCTGCCAGCCACCATGGTTTGCTAAATTGCAAATTCTTTAAATAAATAGAATTTATTTTTTTCCCTGAACCTCCATAAGTTTCTTTATTCCAAGAATCAAGTAGTATCGCATCTACAAAATCCTCATAAGGTTTTATTTTATCTATGTCCTTTTCCGTTTTTATTCTGAAAGCCTTCCATAGGCTAATATTGGGAATTTTTTTCCTTATTTTTTTGCAATAATCAATATCTTCATCTCCATGTAATTGAATGATAGTTTCACTTGGATTTCCTAAGAAATTTTTAATAATTAAGTCTATGGGACAATTTTGTACAACTGATACCCTCTCGATTTTTGGATAGAACCTTTCTAAGGTTGTAAAAATATTTTTCTTAATTTCAGCTGATATATATCTTGGTGACTCTTCCACGGAAATAATGCCGATAGCATGCGCTCCTAATTTTGCTACTTGAAGAGCTTGTTCTTCTGAGGTTAGGCCACAAATTTTAATTAAAGTATTACTCTTGGGCATATAATTAGCCTTTATGTAAAATTAATATTATTGCTAAATATAGCGGAGATTATTTTTGAGAAGTTGGCAAATTTTTAAAATATGGGGAATTCCCTTTAAAGTTCACCCTTATTGGTTTGCTATTCTCTTTTTATTCTCATGGAGTATAAGTAATCAGGTTAATTTAACTTCAGGTGATATTTATAATATTAGAGAATCTTGGATGATAGGATTTTTAACTTCTTTTTTCTTATTATCTTCAATTATTTTTCATGAGGTTTTTCATACGTTTGTTTCACTTAATCAGGGTGTAAAAATAAAAAAAATTACTTTTTATTTTTTAGGTGCAATTTTACAAATAGATAAGTATTGTCAAACTGCTTTAGGTAATATAAAAATTGCAATTGTAAGACCTCTTTTATGTTTCGCTACAGCATCTATCCTACTTTTAATTAGTAATAACAGTGCATCTCAAGAACAAATAGCAGTTAATGTAATTTCTAGAGTAGGTATATTTAATTTATTCTTGGGCTTCTTAAATTTGATTCCAATTGGATCTTTAGATGGAGGGAATTTATTAAAAAGTATTATTTGGCATTTCTCTGGGAGTAAAAATAAAGGAAGAAATTTCCTCAATAAAGTTAATTTATTATTATCTTTTTTTGTTTTATTTTTTGGGATAGTTTGTTTATTTAGATTTAACTTTTACTTTGGTTTTATTCTTTCTTTTTTAGGCTTGTTTGGAGTTAATTCTTCGAAATCTGAAAGTCAATTTTTTAAAATTGAAAACATACTTAAATTTAGTAAAGTTTCTGAGATCAAACTAAAGCCTTTGAGGAAAATTGAATACGATTCAAATTTCTCAGAATTTAATAAATTAATAAAAAATAAGAAAGATGCATCGGATAAATATTTTTTTGTTACTAATAATGGTAGATGGACCGGTTTTGTTGACGAGAATATTTTAAAAACTGTTTCCTTAAAAAAATGGGAACGGAACTTTGTTGGAGATTTTAAGAAACCAATCGATAGTTTTGAAAGTGTATCTCATAACTATAAATTATGGAGAACTATAGAAAGACTTGAAGAAACAAATGAAGGTTTTTTATTGGTTCTCAATTCTGCAGATATTCCTTTGGGGATAATTGATAGGTCAAAAATTGGAAACTTTGTATTGAATAAATTAGGTTTTAATTTGCCTTCAGATATTGTCAACAAATTAAACTTTAAAAATCATTATCCCTTAGGAATTGAATTGCCTAGAATAATTAATTCAATGAAGCAGAAAGGAGATCTTTAATAATTCTTGTCATTAAAATTTTCTATTTTTTATTATCTATGGCAATATTTTTGAAATTTATATTTGATTTATTTTTTCGGAATGAATTTCTCAAATATTGAACTATTTCATCATTTGTTAGTTTTAAATTTACTTTTGGTGGAGCTTCTTCTTTGAATAATTTGAACCACAAATCTCTTGAAGGATTTGTTTGGATTTCTCCATGTTGAAGGAATGCGCCTTTTTTACGAAATTGAGCACTACCTATTCTCTTAAACCCATCCTGATCAACTAAATCGGAAATTAATGAAGTCCCAAAACAATTTGTTTTAATGCTTGATTTTCGTAAATTACCATATTGTAAGTTTAGACCTAATTCTCTAAAACTTTTAATTAACCAATTATTAACCATTTCATAACTTAAGACTTTATAGTAAGTTTTTTTAAATGTTAATGCATATGTTATGCCTCCCGAATGCAGAACTGCCCCCCCTCCAGAGGGACGTCTAACAATATTAATTTCTCCATTAGATAATAAATTTTTCCAATGAATAGGAATTTCCTTTTGGTGATAGCCAATTGAAAGCCAATCCCCAGTCCAATAGTAGAACCTCAATGTGAGAATTATTTCAGGATTCGAAATTGTCTGATCTAAAGAATTTAAATCTAAAGCCATTTGATCAAATCCAGGTAAATTATTTGTTGAAAAAATTAAAGCCTGATTTTCAATTCCCAAAATTAACTTTGTAGGTTTATTTATGATAATTTCAATAAATTTTTTCTTTCAATTTGTTAATTACGTAACATCATTTTGTAATAGTGTCTCAAATCTTCTCTTTTCGGTGGAGAATATAGAAAATAATTTTTTTACCATGGAGCCAACTCAAACAATAAATCTTATTGCATTAAGCCTCATAGTTGTTATGCATGCAGGAGTTTTAGCATTAAGACTAGGAATTAGTTTAGGTAGGAACTAAAGTTTATTAGAAAATTTAAAATTTATAAGGTAATAATAAAGTAAGACTGAATTGATTTATTCAGTAAAAATATCAAGTACTTATTTTGTCAAAATCTTTTTATAAAAATAGTATTTTCCACAAAAAATATCTAGGGTCTCTATTTATAAAAAGACAACAGAAACAGGATAATTTTGTATCATTTATTTTTTTAATTATAAAAATTAGCTTTTCCCTTTTAGCAATAATAAGTCTGATTAAACTTGGCTATAGTTCTAAAGTAAGGTTGACCAGATTAAAGGAAATTGAAGACTCATTTTTATACGAACGATATAGATTTAATGTTTTAACAGATAAGTTTGATAATTTATTCTCTTATGAAGGTGAGCAAAGATTTATGAAGGATCAGGATCAAATAATTTCTAGGGACATAATCAGAGTAATATGGCGTTGATAAGGATGATCTTGAATCATTCTACTTTTCATTTTTCAATTATTTTTTTTGCTAGTGAGTGAGAACATTAAGGGTTTAGTCCTAATAACAGGAACAACTTCAGGAGTTGGATTAAATACTCTAAAACCTCTATTAAGATTTGGATGGGAGGTTATAGCTGTTAATCGATCAAATAAAAGAGCTATAAAAATAGCTGAGGAATTCTTGACAAAAGAGGAAGTTAAAAATGTTCACTTTATAGAAATAGATCTTTCTAACTTGGATGATGTGAGAAAAGGTTGCGATGAAATATTAGAAAGATTTAAGAAGCCAATAAATTCTCTTATTTGTAATGCAGCAGTTTATAAACCGAGACTAAAGAGACCTGAAAGGTCTGCTCAGGGGTTTGAAAACTCTATGGCAGTAAATCATTTTGGGCATTTTCTTATGATAAACCTACTCATAGAAAATATTTTATCTTCTGAAAGAGAAATTCTTTTAAATGGCAAATCAACTGTATTCAAGCCAAGAATTACAGTATTAGGGACTGTTACGGCTAATTATTCAGAACTTGGAGGAAGGATCCCCATCCCTGCCCCAGCTGATTTGGGAGATTTATCTGGATTCAAAAATGGTTTTTTATCTCCAATAAGTATGGCGAATGGAAAGAAATTTAAACCTGGTAAGGCTTATAAGGATAGTAAACTTTGCAATATGGTGACCGTTCAGGAATTATCAAAAAGATATCCTGCAGAGGAGATTATTGTAAATTCTCTATATCCTGGATGTGTTGCTGATACAAAACTTTTTAGAGATACACCTTGGTTATTTAGATTCCTTTTCCCGATATTTCAAAAATTCATAACAAAAGGATATGTTTCACAAAGACTGGCAGGAGAGAGGGTCGCTCAAGTGGCAACTTATAAAGAATTTGCTAAACCATCAGTCCATTGGAGCTGGGGAAATCGTCAGAAAACTGGCAGAAAAGCTTTTTCTCAAAAGTTGTCAAAAAGAATAATTGATACGAAGACCTCTCAACAAACTTATGATTTAACAAGCCAATTAGTTGGATTAGATTAATTTAGACTAATCAAATCCTAATAAATCAAAAATTTCTCTATCTTTAAGTGGATTACCTTCTAAAGGCTCTACGTTTTCAAGCATATTTTTGGCAAGAGATAAATATTCATTTTGAACTTCAATAACATCTTCAGTTGGTTCCATTTCAAAAATGGTGCATTTTTTTAGTCTTGATCTTCTAATGGCGTCGACATCTTTAAAGTGGGCCATAGTTTTTAAACCTGTTCTTTCATTGAATTTATCAATTTGATCTGTGTCTTTTGATCTATTTGCGACTACCCCACCTAATCTGACTTTATAATTTTTTGCTTTTGCTTTAATTGCAGAGACAATTCTATTCATAGCGAATATTGAATCGAAGTCATTAGCAGTAACAATTAGACAATAATTTGCATGTTGCAATGGAGCCGCAAATCCTCCGCAAACGACGTCTCCTAGGACATCAAAAATAACAACGTCAGTATCTTCTAATAAATGATGTTCTTTTAATAGTTTAACTGTCTGACCGGTTACATACCCCCCGCACCCTGTCCCAGCAGGAGGACCTCCACTTTCAACGCACATTACGCCATTAAAACCTTCAAACATGAAATCGGTTGGCCTCAATTCTTCGCTATGAAAATCTACCTCTTCGAGAATATCGATTACTGTAGGAACCATTTTGTGCGTCAAAGTGAAAGTGCTATCGTGTTTCGGATCACATCCAATTTGTAGAACCTTTTTACCTAATTTTGAGAATGCTGCAGAAAGGTTTGATGATGTAGTTGATTTTCCGATGCCACCCTTCCCATACACGGCAATAACTAAAGCCCCTTCCTCAATATTTATTTTTGGATCTTGCTTTACTTGAACACTTCCTTCTCCATCAAGAGGTCTATTTAAAGTACTTGTCATTTAAATCTAAAAACACATTATTATTTATATTCTTGCAGCGCAAATACACATGAAATATGTTTCTAAACAAATATGTATTTAATTGTATTAAAAGCGGGAAATATGTTCTTATAACTGGATTTTTAAGATTAAATCTATTAGATTATGAGTGAAAATACTCATGACTTAATTATAGTTTATTAGTAAAAATTAACTGAAATATGCTTTGGCATCGTAAAGAGTTTCATCGCTTATCTCTGGAATTCCTCTCAAGATTGCGTATTTTTCAGTATTTGTTTTAACTTTACCTCTTACAAAAAATGGAACTTTTATTAATTCAGCTCTACCAGATTCAGTCCAGATAATTCCTTCTTTACTATTTTTTTCTTTTTTTTCGTCAGAATTTAAAATATCCTTTGTGTTTGTCGCTGTATGTCCTAAATGGCTTTGATGACCATCAACAAACTCAAAGTCATGTTTGAACATATCAATAAGATGCTCTTCTAAGCCCATCATTAGGGGATGTACCCAGTCATCAAAAATCACATTTGCTCCTTCCCAACCCATTTGAGGGCTATATCTTGCAGGAACATCTTGAACATGCATTGGAGTACTAATTACTGAGCATGGAATGCCGAGTCTTTTTGCGCTATGCCTTTCCATTTGGGTCCCTAAAACTAGTTCAGGGGCAGCTTTTTTCATAGCATCTTCCACTTCTAGATAATTATTAGTTATCAGAGCTTCTACATTTAGATCTTTTGCAGTAGCTCTTACTTGTCTGGCCATCTCCCTGCTGTATGTTCCTAGACCCACCACTTCAAAACCTAATTCCTCCTTAGCAATTTTGGCTGCTGCAATTGCATGTGTTCCATCACCAAAAATAAAAACTCTTTTGCCAGTCAGATAATTTGAGTCAACTGATTTTGAGTACCAAGGAAGTTTTGATTTATTTTCTAATTCTTTTTTATTCGTCAAAGGAAGATCTAATTTCTTATGAACTTCATTTATAAATTCAATTGTATTTTTTATTCCAATTGGAATAGTGTTTGTATATTCCATTCCAAAGTTCCGTTTAAGCCATTCGCATGATGCTTCCGCAATTTCTGGATAAAGATTAATATTTATTTCAGCATCAATTAGTCTTTCAATATCATCTGGACTAGCACCTAATGGAGCAACTACGTTTGTATCTATTCCTTGCTCTGAAAGTATGCGTTGGATTTCTATTACATCATCTCTGCATCTAAATCCTAGTAATGAAGGGCCAAGTATATTGACTTTTGGTCTACGGCCAAATTCCTTCCACCTTAGAGGACTTATTTTCTCTGAATAGCTTACTTTTTCTTTTAAAAGGGTTCTTGTTAATTGATAAAAGGTTTCCGAGGCCCCCCAATTTTCTTTCTTGCTATAAGCAGGTAATTCAAGGTTTACAATCGGGATATCAAACCCCATCCCTTTCGCAAGAGCTCCAGGTTGGTCTTGGATAAGTTCTGCTGTACAACTCTCTCCGACTAAAAGAGTTTTGGGTTTGAATCGTTCAACCGCTTCTTTAATATTTTTCTTAACTAATTCAGCTGTATCGCCTCCAAGGTCTCTAGCCTGAAAAGTTGTATAGGTTACTGGAGGCCTTTGCCCCCTCCTCTCGATCATTGTAAAGAGAAGATCTGCATATGTATCTCCTTGCGGGGCATGAAGCACATAATGAATGTCTTTCATTGACGAGGCAATTCTCATAGCACCAACATGTGGTGGTCCTTCATACGTCCAAAGAGTTAATTCCATAGTTTTTAATGAGTTACTAAAGTATTTGAAGTTAGTATTTGATTTCTCTTTAAAGGCTTGGAGAAGAGACCAGCCAAATCTGCGGCTTGATCAATTCCATGAATTGGACTGAATACCATTTCTATTGACCACTTAGTACTAATCCCCTCCGCCTCAAGAGGGTTAGCTAAACCCATTCCACATACTACTAAGTCTGGATTAGATTCTCTCACTCGATCTAATTGTTTTTCTACATGTTGCCCTTCGACAATTTTTGTATTATCAGGTAATAAATTAATCTCCTCTTTCATTAAATCTTTATTTAGGTAGGGAGTGCCTACCTCTATAAGATCCATTTCGCATTCATTATGCAAAAATCTTGCCAAAGATATCTCCAGTTGCGATTCAGGAAGAAGAAATAATCTTTTCCCCTTAAGTATTTCTTTGTGAGATTCAAGAGCAAGTTTTGCTCTATTAATTAAAGGCGAAATAATTTCATGAACTTTAAGTTCACTAACATTGAAAGCTTTCGCTGCAGCTAAAAACCATTCAGTACTTCCTTCGATACCAAGAGGAAATGGAGCCGAAATTATTTCACATCCACGATGTTTAAGGTCTCGAACGGTATCACTTAAATAAGGCTGAGTTAATAAAACTTTTGTATTTTTGCCAATTTTTGGTAATTCTGTTGATTGACGCGGTGGGAAGCTCTCAATATTTGAAATTCCAAAATTTCTAAAAATCTTTTTAAACCTATCCTCTACATTATTTGCAAGAGTCCCAACTAATAATAATTTCTCCTCATCTGATGAATCCATTAATGGAATTAAAGCTTTTAAGGCGCCATCCTCTCCTTGAGTAAAAGTTGTTTCTATCCCACTGCCAGAGTAATTAACGAATCTCACTTGACCTAAAAATCTTTTATTTAATTTCTCTGCGACAGTGGCAAGATCTAATTTGATTACCTCACTTGGACAAGATCCAACTAGAAAAAGAGTTTTTATTTCTGGTCTTCTCGCAATAAGATCATTTACCACTCGATCTAATTCTTCATGAGCGTCAGCTAGACCAGCAAGATCTTTTTCTTCAAGAATAGCTGTCCCAAATCTTGGTTCAGCAAAAATCATAACTCCAGCAGCGCTTTGAATTAAATGAGCACATGTCCTTGAGCCTACAACTAAAAAAAATGCATCCGGCATTCTTCTGTGGAGCCAAACTATTGAAGTTAACCCACAAAAAACTTCCCTGGGCCCAGTTTCCTTATTGAATTCAACTTTACTCATTAAAAATTTTCAAGAGCTTATATTTCAAGCTTGCATAAACTTTTTAATTTAAGAAAGTAATTAATAAGTTCTCTTACAAAATGAACACATTTAAAAAACTTATATGAATGTTTAAATACTTAAATGGGAATTATGAAAAAAACTTTTGGGGCGTGTTTTAATTTCTGTAGAAGGAATTTCCTTGACTAGTTTTTGATATCTTCCACACATTTCTAGCTATTTTCGTTGCTAATAATCCTGCTCTTTCTAACTTAGATTTCCCGGGCTTTGCGCCAATTAAAGCTGTCACTTCTGAAGTCGTTAAAGGTGCTCCAGTATTTATAGCTAATTGGGTTAACTCCAATCTATCTCTAAGGTTCTTAAGATTTACTTTCTCAATTTTATCTTCTTCTAACCAACTAAAAGATGGGTCTTTCTGAGATAGTTTTTGCATTAAGCTTAGGCTAACTAATCCAAGAGTTTGATCTGGAGTTAATTCTTTTTCAGTACCAGTAACATTTGGTTCTTTTTTTTGAGAAGTTCCCATAAAAATGCGTATCTTTTACTTGAAGTTATCGTTTTGTGGTAAGCATGCAAGTAAATTTAATAGAAAAAATGAACCATAATCCGTTATAGTCGCCACAATGGAACCAACTTCTAGCTTAAACAGAGGGAAACGAAAAAAAGGGAGTTCTCTAGTAACAGGATCTGAGGTGCAATCTCAGGCCAGTGGTGCTAGCTGTTTTATTACTACTGATTCAGAAAAGTCTCTCGTATCCAGACAAGCAAGTCAAGTTGAGCAAATTGAGTTGAGAACATATGTTTTTTTAGATTCTCTTCAACCTCAATTAGCCGCATATATGGGAACTGTTAGTAGAGGTTTTTTACCTATTCCTGGTGATTCATGTCTTTGGATGGAAGTTTCACCTGGGATGGCAGTTCATAGAGTCACTGATATTGCCCTAAAAGCAAGTAATGTAAGACTTGGTCAGATGATTGTTGAAAGAGCATTTGGATCTCTTGCTCTTTACCACAAAGATCAAAGCACTGTTTTACATTCTGGAGATGTTGTTCTAGATGCTATAGGGAGTGAAGTTACAAAAAGAACAAAACCTGCAACTAGTTGGACTGAAGTTATTAGAGCAATTACTCCAGATCATGCAGTTTTAATAAATAGACAAAATAGAAGTGGATCAATGATTCAATCTGGAATGAGCATGTTTATACTAGAAACTGAACCAGCTGGTTATGTTTTAAAAGCAGCAAATGAAGCAGAAAAAGCATCAAATATAACTGTTGTTGATGTTAAGGCAGTTGGAGCTTTTGGTAGATTAACTCTCGCTGGGAAAGAAGGAGATGTAGAAGAGGCTGCAGCTGCTGCTATAAGAGCAATTGAAGAAATTTCAAATTATTGAGAATTTTTTAACTTAAACCTATTTCTTTTTTTAAAAAAGGTGACATAATTTTTGCAGCTTTACCTCTACTACCTAATTTATTTAGTAGTGATTGTGAGAGCTCACCGTAAACACAATTAGCTTCTTTAACCCAAAAAATAGATTCGAACTCCCCATTAGGATATTTGGGGTACTTAAGAATCTCTCCCCAGCATATTCCTGTTGTATTTTTAACTAAGTTTCCTGAGGGATCGCACAAAACCATACAACTTACAAATCTTGCACTCCTATAAGGACTATCAGAAAGTTCATTAATTAATTTTTTAATTTTCTCATCATTATTTTTGGCATATCGAGCAGAATAAATTCCTGGTCGACCATCTAAAAGATCTACTTCAAGACCCGAGTCATCAGCTAATGCCCAAGTTTTTGTCTCTAGAGAAGCTGCCTTGGCTTTAAGTAGTGCATTCTCAAAATATGTTTCCCCAGTTTCTTCGACATTTAAATATTCTGGTTGCTTCTCAACCTTTAAAGACAAAACATCCAGCATCTCTGAAATTTCAGATACCTTTCTTTGATTGCCACTCGCAATAGTTAGAACTGGAAGGTTCAAAATAATATAAAAATTTATTGTAAATATTATCTTACTTCAATGGTTGATACGGAGACAGGATAGGTTGAACATTCCACACCTGTGTAGACAGGGCCTGTCTCGTACGGAAATAACATAATGTAAATTTTTTCTTAACACAACCGTATGTTTTGATGCACTAACTAATTTGCATAAGTATTGACATATCAATAGTACCAAGGGTGATAAGTTTAACTTATGAATGATAGAAAAAACATTAATGGAGATTTTGTCGAAAACGCTTGACTTATAAGTACTTAATGAAGCATTCTTCGAATTGAACATTCCACATTTAGTATTTAGTAGACAATGGCTACAGAAACAATGGGTATCGCTCTCGGCATGATCGAGACACGCGGACTTGTACCTGCAATCGAAGCAGCAGACGCAATGACAAAGGCAGCAGAAGTTCGCCTTATTGGTCGTGAATTCGTTGGTGGCGGTTATGTCACAGTATTAGTTAGAGGCGAAACAGGCGCAGTTAACGCAGCTGTAAGAGCTGGTGCTGATGCTTGTGAAAGAGTTGGTGACGGTTTAGTTGCAGCTCACATTATTGCTCGTCCTCATAGAGAAGTTGAACCTGCTCTAGGTAACGGTGAATTTCTTGGTCAAAAGGACTAATTAAGTAGAGCAAAATTTATAAATTTTGCAAAATAATTATTTTCCCTACACAGACCTAAATTTATCCTTATGAGTAAGAAGTATGACGCAGGGGTAAAGGAGTACAGAGATACCTACTGGACTCCAGAATATGTACCCCTAGACACCGATTTGCTAGCCTGTTTCAAATGTACAGGTCAGGAAGGTGTTCCAAGAGAAGAAGTTGCAGCAGCTGTTGCCGCTGAATCTTCAACAGGTACTTGGTCAACAGTTTGGTCCGAGTTACTTACAGACTTAGAATTTTATAAAGGACGTTGTTATCGAATCGAAGACGTTCCTGGAGATCCTGAAGCTTTCTATGCTTTTATTGCATATCCTTTAGATCTTTTTGAAGAAGGCTCAATTACAAACGTTTTAACATCTCTTGTAGGAAACGTTTTTGGATTTAAAGCTCTAAGACATCTACGTCTAGAAGATATTAGATTCCCAATTGCTTTCATTAAAACTTGCGGTGGTCCACCAAACGGAATCGTAGTTGAAAGAGATCGACTTAACAAATACGGAAGACCTCTACTTGGTTGTACCATCAAACCTAAATTAGGATTATCTGGTAAAAACTATGGTCGAGTTGTATATGAATGTCTTAGAGGCGGTCTTGATTTAACTAAGGATGATGAGAATATTAATTCTCAACCATTCCAACGTTGGAGAGAAAGATTTGAGTTTGTTGCAGAAGCAGTTAAGCTTGCTCAGCGAGAAACTGGAGAAGTTAAAGGTCACTATCTAAATTGTACTGCTAACACTCCTGAAGAACTCTATGAAAGAGCTGAATTTGCAAAAGAGCTAGATATGCCAATCATCATGCATGATTATATAACTGGTGGTTTTACTGCAAATACTGGATTAGCTAATTGGTGTCGTAAAAATGGCATGCTTCTGCATATTCACAGAGCTATGCATGCTGTTATTGATAGACATCCAAAGCATGGTATTCACTTCAGAGTTCTAGCAAAATGTTTGAGACTATCTGGAGGAGACCAATTACATACTGGAACCGTGGTTGGAAAACTAGAAGGCGATCGTCAAACAACTCTTGGTTATATTGACAACTTAAGAGAGTCATTTGTTCCTGAAGATAGATCAAGAGGTAACTTCTTTGATCAAGATTGGGGTTCAATGCCTGGAGTATTTGCAGTCGCATCAGGTGGTATCCATGTTTGGCATATGCCTGCACTTCTAGCGATATTTGGGGATGATTCCTGCCTTCAGTTCGGTGGAGGAACACATGGTCATCCATGGGGTTCAGCTGCTGGAGCTGCAGCTAACAGAGTTGCTTTAGAAGCTTGTGTAAAAGCCCGTAATGCTGGTCGCGAAATCGAAAAAGAGAGTAGAGACATTCTTATGGAAGCTGCTAAGCATAGTCCTGAATTAGCTATTGCTCTAGAAACTTGGAAGGAAATTAAGTTCGAGTTTGACACTGTCGACAAGCTTGATGTTCAGGGTTAACTCAAGTTTCGAAATTGAGGAGATTTATTCTCCTCAAACTTATTAAAATCTCGTTTTTACGAGTAATTACATTCACATTTTGATTAATTATGCCTTTCCAGAGCACAGTAAGCGACTATCAAACAGTTGCAACCCTGGAAACATTCGGTTTTTTACCACCGATGACCCAGGAAGAAATATATGACCAAATTGCGTACATAATTGCTCAAGGTTGGAGTCCAGTTATTGAGCATGTTCATCCAACTGGATGTATGCAAACTTATTGGTCTTATTGGAAACTCCCATTCTTTGGGGAAAAAGATCTTAACTTGATCGTGAGCGAATTAGAGGCATGCCATAGAGCATACCCTGATCATCATGTAAGAATCATCGGATACGATGCTTACACTCAAAGTCAAGGAACAGCTTTTGTAGTTTTCCAAGGACGTTAAAGCTACTTATCGTAGTTAATATCTTTCTCCAAAACTTTTTTTGGAGAAAGTTTTTCAAAAAAGTTTTTAAAGAATTTCAAACTTGAAGATTATGTCAAAAAAAACCAGTAGAGAGATTGCACTTGAAAGAAGAAAGGCGATGAGTGATAGCGGTAAAAAAGCTGCTGCTTATTCTTCAACTACCAAAGATAGAGTTAGATCTTCTCAAGATATACAGATTTCTGGGACTCAGTCTTCTCCTAATAATCATAATATTTCTAAACCAGCTACAAAGCATATCCCAAAAACTCAGGTAAACAGAAATTCTTCAACAACTTTATCTAGTAAAGAGTTAGTAATAGAGAGAAGAAAAGCAATGTCTACCCATGGGAAATCAGCTATAACTTCATCCGATAGAACCCGTACTGATGTTAAAAAAGTAAATCCTTTAAATATAGTTAAATCAACTATAAATAAAAATCAAGAAAGTCAGGATTCAACTAGTACAGAATCTAAGTCCCTAAAACCCAACGTTAAGAGAAGAATTAATCAGAAGAGAAAGCCTATTACTAATAAAAGTAGAGATATTGTTTTAGCGAGAAGAGAAGCTCAATCTAAGCATGGTAAATCAGCAACCAAACAAAATACCAGTGCCGCTTCTTTAGCTAGAAGGGGAGACCCAGATTTAAGTAGTAGAGAAATTTCTCAGAGAGTGAGAGAGCTAAGAAGTAAAACTGGTGCTACAGGCAAAAAAGGTAATGGTAAATGTAGACCATGTGGTCCTAATAAAAATGGCGCCAAACAAAATATTGCAGATGCTAGCTTGAAAGTTGGTAAAAGTGAAACTGATTCAGGTCAAATAGTTACTGGAACACAAGCTAATAGATCTGTAAAAACTACAGGTAATGAAGCAAGTACATGCAGAACTGTAACTGGTACCCAATATATGGGAGCAGAAGTTATTGATCAATTTTGTCAAGATAGACCAAGTTATAAACAACCACTTAGATCTACTGTTACCTCTACAACATCAGGTAATAAAGTAACTGGCAATGAAGTTGGTAGATCTGATAAGGTCACAGGCGATGAGCCAGGTACTTGTAAAAACCTTACAGGTACTGAATATATATCTTCTAATCAATCACAGAAGTATTGTGGTGATGTTCCAAAAAATCCTTCAAAGGTTAAACACAGTACTACAACCGATGGATTAAAAGTATCTGGATCACTTCCTGGTAGGTCAACCCTAGTTACTGGAGATGAATCAGGTTCTGGACATCAGTTAACTGGAGATCAATATCTTGGCTCTGAGCCAAATCCAAAAGGTAAAGCATTTGAAAAAGTAGGCAGTTATAACACTCTTAATGGGAATAATGTAACTGGTACAGGGGTTGGAAGATCAGACCATATGACAGGCAATGAACATGGGAGTTGTAAGAATGTAACTGGCGATGAGTACATAGGATCTCAACAATACGAGAAGTTTTGCGCTTCAAAACCAAAACCAGAAGCTAGAAAAGTAGGTTTAAGCCTTTCTTCAAAGTCAAATTTAATAAGCGGCACTATGACAGGAAGATCAGAAATAGTAACTGGAGATGAACCAGGTTCATGCAAAGTTTTAACAGGAACACCATATGCAGGCTTAGATCAGATTAATGAAAATTGTAGTACTGAGATTTCTGAAGATATGAAATCCCGATCAACAGTTAATTCTGGAAATAATTCAAATGCCAGACTTACAGGACAGCAACCAGGAATTGGCGGAGTAATGACAGGTGCTAAGAAAGGTGCATGTAAAAATCTAACAGGTACTCCCTATGTTGGTGGAGATCAGCTCTCACAAGCTTGTGATAATCCTCCAAATGATACGGCTTATGCGAATCCGGAAAAGTCAGCAGGTAACTCTTGGAAGGAATTCTCTGTTAAATCACCATCAAGAGATAAATATTCTGAAAAAAATACTCAAGGTGTTACGGGTAATGAATATGAAAATGGTTCGAAGGTAACAGGACCTTTTGATATGGCAGTTGATAAAGTCACTGGCACTGAAAAATTTAGATTTGAACCGAATAAAAATATTACTTATAAACAAAAAATGGAAATTGAAGAGGCAGACCGTGCTGCAAAGACACCAGAAAAAAGAGTCGCATCAAGGATTACTGGTGAAGGACAATCAGTGGGAAACGTAACTGGTGATGATTGGGATCGCGGTGATAAGGTAACAGGCACAGAGGGAGCTTCTTCTAGAAAGAGAAATCCATCAAGAGCAGGATTCATGAGTGCAATGCCCCCTATGGAAGTTAAAAGAAATGACGAAACAGAAAAACCAGATTTCTTGATAACTGGATCAAGTGGTAATACTCGTGAAGGACAACTTGTTACCTTTTCAGGTGGTGCAAGAGGTTAAGTAAATAATGCCTTTAAGAGGACTGGCTAAAGCCAAGAACTTCACATTGGGGCCAACAGCTCCAATGAAAACTTTTACTGAAAATATCCATATACAAACTAAAGAATCAAATAATTTCCGAAATTCTGGAAAGTCTCATAAATTAACCAATAAAATCCAAAATGAAAATCTATTTAGGTATGAAAGCAAAATAAAAAGTGATTTTGACGAAATTGTTCCAACTCTCAAGGAAATTGCTCGAATTCAACATCACGAAGATTTTATAAATAAGGCTCAGAAAATATCAAGAAAAAATTTGGGAATAGATTTACCCCTACATGTATTAGATAAATCTTGGGTTAAACCTCTTGATATGAGGGCTTTATATGCATGGTGTGCTTTCAAACAGCATGAGAAACTTAGCGACAATTTTTTTAACAATGATCCACTTAAAGGTGCTGCTGGAAGTAGGGATGCGGAAGACTTTGAAAAATTTCTTTTAGATTGTGGAATACATTTACTTGATATAACTCCTTGTTCAGATGGAAGATTAGCACATTCAGTTGCTTATGTAATGAGAATACCTTTTAGTTCAGTAAGAAGAAGATCCCATGCTGGAGCACTGTTTGATATTGAAAATACCGTTAATCGATGGGTAAAAACTGAACATAAAAGATATAGAGAGAATGTTCCTAATGAAGCTCATAAAGATACCAGGTACTTAAAAGTTGTAACTTATCACTTTAGTTCGGTAGATCCTTTGCATCAGGGATGTGCAGCTCATGGGAGTAATGACGAGTTAGCTGCAGCAGAAGGTAGAAATAAATTATATGCTTTCAAAGAGGCTGTAGAGAATAGCTTTTGCTGCGGAGCTTCTGTGGATTTAATGTTAATTGGACTTGATACAGACACTGATTCATTAAAAATACATTTACCAACTAGCCATGGCGGTCTAGATTTAGAAAAAACTATTTCTACATTAGAAATTTATAATTCAACAATAAATTTCTCAAGTGAGGATGCAGAAAGAGAAATTTGCCAGACAATTTCTAAGCAATCTTCAAAAGATAAACTCAGTGGACTGGAAAAATTTACGTATAAATTAATTGTCAATAATATTTCTCAAATTGATTATGTTAAGAGTTTTCATAATGGTTCTTATGAAGATATTGGACATGCAGAGAGGTTTATTGGAGTAGGTATAGGTTTCAAAGAAGTACATCTCAGAAATTTAACTTATTTTGCTCATTTAGATACAGTTGAAGAAGGGGCTCCAGATTTAGATGTAGGAGTGAAGATTTTTACTGGATTAAATGTTTCTCAAGATCTACCTATTCCGGTAGTAATAAGATTTGATTACTCTGGAAAAGTCCCCGGTGCAAAAGAGAGGGCAATAAATGATTGTGAAAGAGTTAATAATGCGATATCAATTAGATATAAAAATTTAGTTGATCAAGGTTTGTTACATACTTGCTCTACTATTAGAGATAGGGACAACATTCATTCCGCCCAAATTATTGGAATGTCTTTAGATAAAAAAACAGAGGAGGCTCACTAATTATGTTAATTTGTAAGGTTGTAAAACCACTTGTTTCTACCAATAGGATTCCTGGATTTGAGCATAAACATCTGCAGGTTGTATTAGATGGTTCTTCTAATAAAGTTGCAGTTGATGCTGTTGGCTGTAAGCCAGGAGATTGGGTTATTTGTGTTGGAAGTTCTGCTGCTAGAGAAGCAGCCGGAAGCAAATCTTATCCAAGCGATTTAACTATTGTTGGAATAATTGATCATTGGGATCCTGACAAGTCATAAAAAAGGAGGATAGAAATTGTGGAAATTATGAAGGTATTAGGAAGGATGGTATGTACTCAAAGAGTCCCCGGCTTAGGTCATATGAATTTACGAATTTTAGAAAATAATAAAGGAAAGAAATTAGTCGCTGTTGACCCTGTTGGGGCTAGGGAAGGGAACTGGGTTTTTACTTCTAGTGGCTCTGCAGCTAGATTTGCATGCCCTAATCCAGAAGTTCAAACCGATTTAACAATTGGCGGTATTATTGATTATTGGGAGAGTGACTAAAAATTTTAACTTCAAAAATTTATTTAGAAACTTCGTTGAAGGTATAGTGTAATTAGTCTTGAATAAAGAATTTAATGTGGAATGAAAGAGAATCACCTTTGAGGATTGAAAAAAGATTTGAATTTGAGCAATACTCAAAAATTAGTGAATTCATGGAGAAAATTGAGAAATTATGTAAAGAAAGTGATATCTATCCAAATATCAGCTTCGGTAAGAATTTTGTAAGTCTTTCCATATTTTTAGATAATAAAGTAATATCAGACAGGGAAAAAAACTTTTCAGAGGATATTGATAAATTTTATTTAGAAGATTAGTCCTTTTTAATAACTATTTGGCTTTGCAATATCTCTTTTGATTAAGGCCATTAAATATGTGGGGGCTTTATATCTACCAGGTAGACATCTATTTAAAGTTTCAAGATGACTCCAACACACTGTCTTTTGTATATCTTTAACTGAGTTGCCTTTTAAAATTAATAGTCTAAGAGCTTTGCAAAATAAAGGATAACCTGCTTCTAGTTCATCTATATTAAGCTTGGCTGCTGACATAGATCAAAGATGAATTATCAAATAATAATCTATACAAATATGGTGCAGAATTGGTTCATATTTCAAATTTCTCAATAATTAGAAATTAATCTAGGAATGCGACGCAATCTATCTCAACTAAAACTCCTTTTGGTAGAGATGAAACTTCTACACAGGCCCTCGCTGGAGGATTATCTATATTAAAAAAATCACTATATATTTTGTTAACAATTTTAAAATTATTTAAGTCGGTTAAGTAAATAGTTGTTTTTATTACATCCTCTATTTTTGCTCCACCAGCTTTAAGAACTGCTGCAAGATTTTTTAAAACTTGAATAGTTTCCTTCTCTACATCACCTAAACATGTTATTTCATTTAAAGCTGGATCTATAGCAATTTGACCAGAACAATAGATAAAATTCCCAGCTTTTATTGCTTGACTATAAGGTCCGACTGGATCTGGAGCCTTTGATGTTTGAATTACTTGTTTGGGAGACATTTGTTTAAGAAGATACCTATCTATTTAAACCCATAAATCTTTATTCGCTCTTAAAAAAGTAAATTCTTCTAAATTTTTTGCTCTTAAGAAAAGATTTATTTTCATCTCTTCATCAAGTAAAAATGGAATTGTCAATTCATTAAGAGAAAGTTTTTTTTCAACTTCCGAAAGTTTATTTTTTATATCTTGATCCTTTGGTTTGAGATTCAATGCCCACAATATATTTTCCTTTGTATATTCATGTGCACAATATATGAGAGTATTTGTTGGTAAAGATTTGATTCTTTCTAGTGAAGAGTACATTTGTTGATAAGTTCCCTCAAAAATTCTTCCACAGCCTCCTGAAAATAATGTGTCACCAATAAAAAGAACAGGGTTTTCCCCATTCAAAAAGAAGGCAATATGTGAGCTTGTATGCCCTAAAACTTCAATTATTTTTACTTCTTCACCTAAGATATTCAAAGTTTCTCCATCTTCTACAGATACATTTTGAAAAGGTATTCGCTTTTTTTCTTTGGAGGAAGCAATCACCTTTACATTTGGCCATTTTTCAATAAGAGACTTCGTCCCTCCAATATGGTCTGAATGATGATGAGTTTGCAAAATAGCTTCTAAGTGAAAATTGTTTTCATTTATATATTTAATAACTGGTTCGTGAACAGATGGATCTACAACCACAACGGATTTATCTTTTACCAACAACCAAATGACGTTATCACTTAAAACTCTAAGTCCGATTATATTGCGAGCTTTATTAAAATCCATTGTTAACTTAGAATGAAGAATCCTTGGAAGAAATTGATCTATGTTTACTATAGCTTTACCAAAAGGAGCTCTGTTAAAAGATTCAATTTCAACTTTTAAAAGAGCTGGGTTAGATTTCTCTGATGCGTTGGACGAAAATAATAGATCATTAACCTTTGAATCAAATTGCAAACGGGCAAAAGCTTTATTAGTAAGAAATGGAGATGTGCCTGTTTATGTAAGTTATGGTCAGGCTGATTTGGGTATTGTTGGGTATGACGTTTTACGAGAATCTGAATTAAAAGTCGCAAAGTTATTAGATTTAGGATTTGGTGGTTGTCATATGTCGTTGGCGGTTAAGAAAAATAGCAATTATTCAAAACCAACTGATCTTCCAGCAAATTGTAAAGTAGCAAGTAAATTTATAAAAACAGCAAGATCTTATTTTGACGAATTAAATATTCCTGTAGAAATAGTTCATTTGACAGGTTCAGTCGAGCTTGGTCCTATTACAGGTATGGCAGAGGCAATAGTTGATTTGGTAGCAACCGGAAAGACTCTTAAAGAGAATGGTTTAATGAAAATAGATGATCTTTATTACTCGACTGCAAGACTAATTGGAAATCCTTTATCTATGAGGTTAGATGATAATCATCTCAGAGATACTATTTTATCAATAGAATCAACTAATGCTTTATAGAAGATTAGCTAAATGTTTTTTAAAGATTATAGAAGGATTAAAAAGTTAGGTAAATATTTAACTAAAGATAAAAAAACAATCTATCTAATCTTGATTGTTTTGTTGCCTGTTTCTTTCTCTGGAGCTATTCAACCATTATTAGTTGGTCAAGCAATTACTATTCTAAAGAAGGAAACTACAGATGTTTGGCTAAGTAAAACTTTCTTTGGGCAGTCAATAAATGCCATAATCCTAACTTTATTTATAACTGTATTATTCAGATTGGTTTTGCAGGGATACCAAACTTATAATATCCAAGCAGTGGGACAACGTTTGACAGCAAGAATAAGGAGAGAACTTTTTGATCATTCAATATCTTTATCTCTTAAGTATCACGATAAAATGCCTGTAGGGAAATTATTAACGAGATTAACAAATGATGTTGATGCTTTAGCCGAGGTCTTTGGAAGTGGGGCAGTTGGAGTAATTGCTGACTTCGTAAGTCTGATAGTAATTTCTTTGACAATGCTATCAATTGATCAAGGGCTTGCCATTTTATTACTTTTGACTCAAATCCCAGTTTCATATTTTATTATTTGGCTTCAAAAACGTTATAGAAGAGCCAATTATCAAGTAAGGGAAGAATTGTCTCAACTCAACTCTGATTTTCAAGAGAATCTTCAAGGTTTAGAAGTCGTTCAGATGTTTAGAAGAGAGGCTTTTAATAGCAAGAAATTTTCCAAAACTGGAGTTGCTTATAAGAAAGCAGTTAATGGAACAATATTTTATGACAGCAGTATTTCGGCATTTATAGAATGGATTTCTCTTGCCGCAGTTTCCTTGGTTTTGGCAGTTGGAGGATATCTTGTTACTTCTGGAAATATTGGTTTAGGAACATTAACAACTTTTATTTTATATTCCCAAAGACTTTTTGAACCTTTAAGGCAGCTTGCAGAAAGATTTACTCAAATACAAGGAGGTTTAACAGCTGTAGAAAGAATAAACGAATTATTGGATGAAGAAATAAAGATTAAGGACTCTACTTCCGCAAAACATTTTTTAGAAAATGCTAAAAATGTAAATAAAAAATTTAAAGGCAAAATTGAATTCAAGAATGTTAATTTTTTCTACAACGAAGGAGAACATATCATAAAGAATTTATCTTTCAAGATCAATCCAGGCGAGCATGTAGCTTTTGTAGGACCAACTGGTTCAGGTAAGACGACCATAATAAGACTATTATGTAGATTGTATGAACCTCAATCAGGCCAAATTTTAATCGATGATATAGATATCAAAGAAATTCCTATTGCAACTCTTAGAAATATGTTGGGAGTAGTTTTGCAAGATACCTTTATCTTTAGTGGAAATGTCGCAGATAATTTAAAACTAAATTCGAATGTAGACAACCTTGAATTAGAAAATCTTTGTAACGAATTAGGGTTAGATAATCTGTTAAAAAAATTACCAGAAGGTTTGAACACCTTACTAAGAGAAAGAGGGGGAAATCTCTCTTCTGGAGAGAGACAACTTCTTTCAGTAGCTCGAGTAGCGATTAGAAATCCTGTTATTTTAATAATGGACGAAGCAACAGCGTTTATGGATCCCTCTACAGAAGCTACTTTGCAGAAAGATCTTGAGAGAATTCTGTCAAAAAGAACAGCATTAGTAATAGCGCACAGATTAGCAACTATTGAAAGTTCTGATAAGATTTTAGTCTTAAAAGGGGGATCACTATTTGAAGAGGGAACACATAGTGAATTGAGACTGAAAAAGGGTTTATATTTTCAGCTCTCTGAGCTTCAACAAAAAGGATTCGTGAATTTTTAATGATTTTTAGTAACCAAGGATCGTTAATAAAAAAATCAAACAGTATATCAAGGGATGAGCTGATAGATCTCTATGGTTTAAATTCTTATGAGTTCACTCAAAGAAATAAAGAAGAAATTTTTGTATGTAGTAAAAATAAAGATTTAGATCTAATAGAACTAGATCAACTTTTGCAAACTGTTGGTTGGAGCAGAAGACCTATAAGGAGGGTAAAAAGAGCTTTAGATTACAGTATTTTGGTGGTTGGGTTATGGCGTCATGATGATAAATTCCCCAGACTAGTAGGATTCGCAAGATGCACTGGCGATGGAATTCTAGAAGCAACAGTTTGGGATGTGGCTATTAACCCTGTCTATCAAGGACTTGGATTGGGGAAAGAGTTAATGAAATATGTCCTAAAAGAATTGAAAAATATTGGAATTTCTAAAGTAACCCTTTTTGCTGATGCTGAAGTGGTTTCATTTTACAAAAGACAAGGTTGGATATTAGAACCTAAAGGCTCTAAATGTGCTTTTTGGTATGCAAATTAATCATTTTTTGTAGTAGTCAGAATATATAGATTTTAACGATTCGCCTTTTGACCATCTTCTTCTAAAGTGCCAGTTCTTAATTGCTTGGAGAAAAATATTAGTTTTTTCCCATTTCCTTGAACTTATAAAAATAGGAAAATTTAGTTGTTTTAAATCTTTTTTTTTGTTTAATCTCCTTAAAAAATCTACATCTTCCATCAAAGGAATCTTTCTAAAACCATTATTCTTAAAATAGGTAGTTCTATGAATTATTAGACCTTGATCACCATAAGGTTGTTTAAAAAATTTACTTCTAAAATTTACAAGAATTTCGAGGACTCTATAAATTATCTTTTTGTGATTAATTTTGAATTCAAAATAGTAAATAATATTCTTGTTTCCCTTTAAAAATGAATTTATTTTTTCAAACCAATCATGAGTTAATCTTGTGTCTGCATGTAAAAATATGAGCCACTCTCCTTTTGAATTTTTAGCTCCAATATCTAATTGGAAACCTCGATTCCTTTCTTTGGATATAAATACTTTCGCTCCATAAATATTTGCTATGTCAATAGTTTTATCTTTACTTCCACAATCAACAATTATGATTTCGCCCTCTTTCTGAATACTTGACAAGTCTGAAAGCAATAATGGCAAATTATTAGCTTCATTAATTGTTGGAATGATAATTGAGATTCTTGACAAGACGATTACTTTCTATTTTCCATATCAATAATTGTATCTATATCTGTTTTTTTATCTAAAAACTTATATTTTAATTTTGTAGAAGCAAAGTTATCAATTGTATTTTGAAGAACATTTTCTGTCCCCCACTTAATGTTGATAAAAGGTAAATATATATGCGATGACATTATTTTTTCTGATAAACCAATAAGCCAATATCCTCCATCATTAGATGGTCCTAAAATAAGATCATTTTGTTGAAGCTCTTTAAGAGTATTCAATAAATCTTGATGGCATAAATCTGGAAGATCAGTACCAATAAAAATAATATTTTTGATCTTATGTCTTGTACAAAATTTTTTGTTGATAATTATTTGCCGTTTCATTTTTTCCCCCAAGCAGCCTTTTCCCTGTAAATTAAATTTTTTGATGCCTAATTCTCTAGTCCATCTTCTACAATTGCCTACCCCCAAACCAGATATAGCAATAGAAATATCAATTAGTTTATTTTCTTGGAGAAATTTTGCGACTGAAATAGTGTGTTTGGTCATTACACTTTGAACCTTTGCAGAATTACTTTTACCTATATCTTTAGATAATCTTGTTTTGCATCTTCCAAAACCATGCCATTTTGCCATGATAATAAGTAATGCTTTATCCAATAATTTAGTGCGATTTAAATTAATTATATGCCTACAAAAAAAATAAAATTTTTCTTATAAATTTGTAAGATGCTTTGTTAAGTAATTTTAAATTTGTCGTGATCTTGTGATTTCCTAATGGCCAATTATTAAATTCCAACTAGATTAATAATCTAGAGAATAAAACTTTGCAAGCAATTAATCCTATTTGGGCGGAAGTTCAACAATCACTTCAAAAAACTTTAAGTAAGCCTTCATTTGAGACATGGATAAGGCCTGCTAAATTTAATTGTTTTGAAAATGGCTTATTAACCTTAATTGCTCCAAATACATTTTCCAGTGATTGGTTAAGAAAGAATTATTGTCAAACTATCGAAAAGGCTGCAAAAGAAATATGCGGTCATGATGTAAAAGTTGTTTTTAAATCTGAAACAAATATTAGCAGCGATTCAACAAATAAAGAGAACCTAGATGAACGGATCGTGAATCATAAAACAAAATCATTTTCTAATAAAAGCCAAGATATTTCTTCAAAAAATAGATCCAAAAATCCCAACGGTCTAAATTTGCGCTACGTCTTTAAAAGATTTGTTGTAGGTCCAAATAGTAGGTTGGCTCATGCAGCGGCTTTGGCAGTAGCCGAATCACCTGGGAGAGAATTTAATCCATTATTTATTTGTGGTGGAGTAGGTCTTGGTAAAACTCATTTAATGCAAGCAATAGGCCATTATCGAGTAGAAATAGATCCAGAAGCAAAAGTTAAATATGTATCTACAGAGACTTTTACTAATGATGTTATTAGTGGTATTCGAAGAGATGGAATGACAGCTATTCGAGATAAATATAGAAATGTAGATTTGATTTTAATTGACGATATACAGTTCTTAGAAGGTAAAGAGTATACACAGGAAGAATTCTTTCATACTTTTAACGCTCTTCACGAATCAGGAAGTCAAATAGTTATTGCAAGTGATAGACCTCCAAATCAATTGTCGGGAATTCAAGAGAGATTAATTTCTAGGTTCTCAATGGGTATGACCGCAGATATTCAACCACCTGACCTTGAGACGAGGACAGCTATACTTCAAAAAAAGGCAGAACAAGAGAGGATGAGTCTTCCTAGAGATTTAATTCAATTTATAGCAGGAAGATTCACTTCGAATATTCGAGAATTGGAAGGAGCATTTACTAGAGCTGTTGCATTTGCATCAATAACCGGCTTGCCAATGACAGTTCAATCAATTGCTCCAATGCTTGATCCGAATAGTGTTGGAGTAGTTGTTACTCCAAAACAAGTTATTAATAAAGTAGCAGATTTCTTTAAAGTTTCTATCGATGAATTGATTAGTTCAAGTAGGAGAAAACCAGTAAGTCAAGCTAGGCAAATAGGCATGTATCTTATGCGACATGGAACGGATCTTAGCCTACCAAGAATTGGAGATGAGTTTGGGGGCAAAGACCATACAACTGTTATGTATGCTATAGAACAAGTTGAAAAAAAATTGTCTATTGATCCTAATATTGCAAGTCAAGTTCAAAAAATAAGGGATTTACTTCAAATAGATTCAAGAAAAAATTTATAGTTTTACAGTTAACTAGAAATAAAATTTCTAGGATCTTGATCATATCTATGCCTGAAAGGTATCTTATCTATTGCATTGATATCACCAAGCGATTCAATTTTATTTAATGATTGCCTTAATAACCTTGCTGAAATAATTGGCATATCTCTTGGAACTGAGATTCTATTTTTTAAGTATCTTAGAGAGATTCCTGAAAGTTTTTTAGGGATTAATACTTCACCTGTGATCATATGGGTCAAAGCTGATCTCAATGATTCCTCAAAGGATTCTTTATTGTATGGGTTTACTTTTATTAAATTGTCTTTATGCTTTATAACTCTTTTAAGAGCAATTTTTGCGAAATATTTTGACTCATAATTTTTATTTAATTCATAATTTCCTAGACCCTCCCCAGTATCTATTAGCTTAGAGAAAGTAATCTGTTCTTCATTGCTTTCTTTATAGCATCCTCCCATTTGTGGGGGTAAATCATGAGAATGAGTATGAAAATCTCCTTGAGTGCCTCTATAAGAACTTGTCCCTTCAAAAAGGGTGAGCCAGTTATCTACATGACGGTAATTAGATCTTATATTAAACCCTTTAAAATAAATCAGTGATGCATTCATTCTCTCCATATAGGGAATAAAAATTATATCTCCAACACCGGGCTCTATTTTATCCGTATTTGATACTGATGGATCAACAAACCCTGATTTTGATCTTCTTAAGATTTCATCGAGTTTAGAAATGGATTCTTTAAATCTTTTTTTTCTGAAAGAGTTATCTATAAAATTAAAGCTTTCTCGGCAGAGCCAATTACACCAGGATCTGAAAATTTCTCTTTCTAATTCTCTAATTTTGATAAGGTGACTAGATGTTATAAAAGATCCAAGTGCTCCAAATTCATTTTCTAAAAAGGCTATGATATTGTCGCTTTCAGTTATAACTTGCCCTTTAAATTCAATTGCAGGTAATTTCCCCGATCTGACTTTTTCAAGGAACCAAACTTCTTTTTGACCGTAGCAAAACATATTTATTTTTTTTACTCTGTATGGAATTCTCTTAAATTCAAGCCATAACCATATCTTCTGACAGTAAGGACACCACGAATGCCTATCCCTATAAAGGGTAACTAATACATCATTTTCACTATGCCCAAATAATCTTAAATTTGCGTAGGAATTATTTATACCATGGACTCTATCAAGATCTTCAACTTCAAATTTATTTAAATCATCCCATGTCAAAATCCCATTCATTTTTTGAATTAAAGCTATAAACTAACGTTATAATAATTGATTAAAAAAAGTCTTGGAATTTGAATTTGATTTAATTGTTGTTGGCGCTGGATCTGGAGGACTCGCAGCGGCTAAACGTGCGGCTAGTTATGGAGCAAAAGTCGCAATCATAGAGGTAAATCAAATAGGAGGAACTTGCGTGATAAGGGGATGTGTTCCTAAGAAATTGATGGTTTATGCAGCTAAAAGTAAAAAAAATATCGATTCTTCTGAAGGATATGGATTAAAAAATGAAAGTATTAATTTTGAATCAAATATTTTATTGAAGAATGTTAGAGAGGAGGTTTCTAGATTAAGTAATTTACATAGAAATTCTTTAAAAAAATTGAATGTAACTTTTTTTGAGGGCCTAGGAAGATTTACTACTCAAAATGAATTAGAAATTATTTGCCCAAAAACGAAGAAAATTAAAAATAAAATAAGTTCAAAAAAAATTCTTATTTCAGTTGGAGGTAAACCAAAGAAATTAAATATTCCTGGGGTAGATTTGGCATGGACTAGTGATGATATTTTTGAATTAGAAAAGTTTCCCAAATCAATATTAATAGTAGGGGGAGGATATATTGCTTGTGAATTTGCTTCTATTTTCAGAAATTTAGGTACTGAAGTAACTCAATTAATTAGAGGTCAACATTTACTTAATGGTTTTGATGAGGATCTTTCTTCATGCCTAGAGGAATCATCTACTTTTACTGAAATCAATATAATCTCCAATACTCAATTAAAGTCTATCAACAGAGTAAATGGAAATCTGGAATCTACCCTAGACTCGGGGGATAAACTCCTAACTAGTAATATCCTTATTGCTACAGGAAGAGAACCAAATCTTTTGCCTTTAAATTTAGATTTTTTAAATCTAAAGATGGATGGCCAATATTTAGATGTTGATGAACTTAATCAAACAAGCAACGCAAATATTTTTGCAGTTGGCGATATCATAAATAAACCAAACTTAACTCCAGTAGCAATAGAACAAGGGAGAGTTTTTTCGGATAATTTTTTTAATGACCAAAAAAGAAAAGTAAATTATGAATATATCCCTAAGGCCGTTTTTACTATTCCAGAAATTTCAACAGTTGGCTTAAGTGAGAAAAGAGCTAAAGAGATTTACTCTGAAAAAAACATAAAAATTTTCAAATGCAAATTTACCCCTATGTCTAATACCTTTAAAAAGAATAAATCAAAATGTATGTTGAAGATTGTAGTTCACAAGCTAACTGACAAAGTCCTAGGATGTCATATGTTTGGAGAAACATCATCTGAGATTATTCAAATGGTATCAATTTCATTAAATGCAGGGATAACAAAAAAAGACTTTGATATTACTATGGCTTTGCACCCAACTATCTCAGAAGAATTTGTGACTATGTATGGATAAAATTATGAATTATAAAATTTTAATTTTTCTTGAACAATCAGAAACACTATAATTAAAGCAAAATAAATAAATAAACCTATCCTTAATTCAGTAAGGAAGTTAAATCCATTCAGGAAAAGTATCTTGTCGAGAATGTAGAAAATATAAAGATTAAGCAAAATAAATCCTTCAATTCTGGTGATTTTCCCTTTGCTCCAGAAAATTGGTAAGCATGCAAAGGTAGTTAAAACCATAAAAGGTAAGTCAACTTTTATTAGACTTTGTTCAATTACTAAACCTTTAAATCCTGAAAAAATACTGCAACTTCCAAGGATTAGAAGTTGATTGAGCAAATTGCTTCCTATTACATTCCCAATCGCAAGATCTGTTTTGCCTTTAAAAGCAGCAATTATTGAAGTTACTAATTCTGGTAAAGATGTCCCAGTTGCGACGATAGTTAAACCAATAACAATTTCATTTACACCCAATAGTGTAGCAAGAGTTTGAGAACCATTTACTAAAATATTTGAACCAAAGCTTAAAAGAAATATTCCCAATATTAACTTTAGTAAAATATTAATCTTCCCTTTATAGTTATCTTTTAATTCGTCTATCTCTGGTTCAGCATCTTTTGTCTCCTCTCCTTTCTCATTGATGGTATTGATTTCCCATATTGTATTTAAGATTAAACAAAATATTAGAAATACCCCTGCTTGCAATGTTAATAAGCCTGTTGATGACATAGCCCAAACTGCACAAGAAATTGCCATTAAAAGAGGCACATCTCTTCTGACTATTCTGCTTTTCACCTTAAGAGGTGTTATCAATGAGCTTATACCCAAAACAACGAGAACATTAAAAATATTGCTTCCAATTACATTGCTTGCCGCAAGCGAATCACTGCCTTTTAAAATTGAACTTAAACTTACCAACAACTCAGGAGAGCTTGTTCCAAGAGAAACAACGGTTAAACCAATTACTATTTGAGGTATTCCTAAAATTAAAGATAAAAATATGGCTCCTTGAATAAAGAACTCTCCTCCAGCAAAAAGTAGAACTACGCCTAAAACTATTTCTATTATTGGAAATAAAAAATCACTCATATTTAGGCTTTTATTTAGATAATAAAAATTTTCATAATTGGTTAATAACTATCCTCGAATATCTATAATTTATTGTCAATTTTAATTTGCTGTTAAAATTGATTAAATAGAAAAAATTTTGAAGACTTTAACCATAATAAAACCTGATGATTGGCATTTACATTTAAGAGAAGGTCTTGTATTAAAAAATATCATTCATTTTACTTCAGAATATTTTGGAAGAGCCATTGTCATGCCAAATACTAAAAGTCCCATAACTTCAATTAATAGCGCTATTTCTTATAAGAAATCTATTGTTGAAGCGTTACCAGAAAATTCTAAGTTTGAACCACTAATAACAATTTATCTTACAGATGAGACTGATAAAGGGGAACTAATAAATGGTTTTAAAAATAATGTCTTTTTTGCAGCAAAATTATATCCTGCTAATGCTACAACAAATTCTAGTCATGGAGTTAGGAAAATAGAAAATCTATATAAGATCTTTGAATTAATGCAGGATTATGGAATGCCTCTTTTAATTCATGGGGAAGTGACTGATTCTGAAGTAGATGTATTCGATAGAGAGGAAGTATTTATAGATAAAGAACTCTCTCAAATAACTAAAAGATTTCCAAAATTAAAAATCGTTTTAGAACATATTACTACCTCTTATGCAGTGAATTTTGTTCAAGAAAATAATATTGGAGCTACTATCACTCCACATCATTTGCATATAAATAGAAATGCAATGTTTTTTGGAGGCTTAAATAGTGATTTTTACTGCTTACCAGTTGCCAAGAGGGAAAATAATAGACTCGCTTTAAGGAAAGCTGCAACAAGTGGGGAAAAATGTTTTTTCTTGGGAACTGATTCTGCTCCTCATCTTAGGAAGTGGAAGGCTTTTTGTGGATGTGCAGGTATTTTTAATTCGCCAGTAGCAATAGAAAGCTATTTAACGGTATTCGAAGAGGAGGATGCTCTAGATAATTTTGAAAAGTTTGCAAGTTTGAATGGCCCTAATTTTTATAATTTGCCCCCAAATAAAGAAAAATTAAAATTAGTGTCTAGACCTAATAAAATTAAAGAATTTATTGATGTTGTTGAAGAAAAAAATATTGTCGGACAAATAAAACCATTTCATGCAGGTGAAATTTTACAATGGCATGTAGAAGGGATTGTAAATTAAAGAATTAGATTTAATCTGACAATTAAAAGTGTAAATATTCCAATTTTAGTTGGTTAAATGGGTTGCTTTCGGCTACGATTAAATTGCGCAAATTCCCTATGGGAGTGTGGCGGAATTGGTAGACGCGCCGGACTTAAAATCCGTCGAGCGATTTAGCTCGTGGGGGTTCAAGTCCCCCCACTCCCATTATTTAATTATTTATTTTTAGTTCTGACGATAACTTTCAATAGTTGTTATGTTTAACTAAGAAACCATAAATCAAAATGGAAAGTTTTTTCAATAATTCATTTGCCACTTTAATTGCTTATATTGGAATTATTTCTACCTATTTATTGGTTATTCCATTGTTACTATTTTACTGGATGAATAATAGATGGAATATTATGGGCAAATTTGAAAGATTAGGAATTTATGGTCTTGTATTTCTTTTTTTTCCAGGTTTAATTTTATTTTCTCCATTTTTAAATCTCAGACTAAAAGGAAGTGGTAAAGGGTAAATAATTGACTAAAGGCAAAGTTATACAAATAGGTTTATTTATTTCATTAATAGGATTAATTAGTTATAAACTTGCACCTCAAATTGGCATCGACAATTTTACAAACACTACTCTCTCAAGTTTTATCTTGATTTCGATTGTTATTACTTGGGTAACATCTTATGTTTATAGAGTTGTCAATGGAAAAATGACTTTTATGGAACAAAGGAAGCGTTATAGAAAAGAGTATGAAAAAGTTGTTAATGATAAACTAGAAACAAAATTCAACTCATTGTCAAAGGAAGAGCAGCAAAAACTAATGGAAGATTTAGAGAAAAATCCATAAATTTTTCATAGAAAAATATCTAAAAATCATGAAAGATAACAAAATGCAAATTACTAAAAATGAATCTTTATCTAAGGTAGATGAGATGTTTTGTGAGTTAAAAAATAATAAAAAATTAGCTTTGATGCCTTTTATAATGGCTGGAGATCCAAGTATTGAAATAACGTCTGAGATCTTATTAAAGTTACAAGAAAATGGAGCTGACCTTATTGAATTAGGTATCCCTTACAGTGACCCACTTGCAGACGGACCTGTTATTCAAGTGGCCGCCTCTCGCGCCTTAAAGTCAGGTACTAACCTAAGAAAAGTAATTAAACTTTTAGAGTCTTTAAAAGGTAAATTAAATATTCCAATCATCCTTTTTTCTTACTTAAATCCATTACTATGTTTTGGCTTTGAAAAGTTTTGTGAAATGGCATCTAATGCTGGAGTTTCTGGACTAATAGTTCCTGATCTCCCTTTAGAGGAAGCTTATAAATTTTCTAAAATAATTTGTAACCATTCTATGGACTTAATTTTATTGGTAGCTCCAACTACTCCTTTTGAAAGAATGAAACAAATATCAAATCATACAAAAGGCTTTACTTATTTAGTAAGTGTTACAGGTGTCACTGGGGAGAGAAACAAAATGGAAAACAGAGTAGAAAATCTTATTTCTAAATTAAAAGATGTAAATAGCAATCCAATTGCTGTTGGTTTTGGAATATCCACTCCGGAACATGTTAATAAAGTTCGTGAGTGGGGAGCAGATGGAGTAATTATTGGGAGCGCATTTGTAAAACGAATTTCTAGTTCAAGTGAAAAAGATGTTGTCGATCATGTTGGTGAATTTTGTAAAGAAATGCGTTTAGCTGCCGATCAAAAAAAATAAATACAAAGATAATTTTTTAATTTAGAGGATTAATTATAGAAAATCAATTAAAATGATATGTCCAATTTATTTTTGTTGTCTTTAAGATTCTTCTGTAGGTAATAATCTGATTTGTTTTCTTCCAAGCTTAATTTCGAATTCATCACCTGCTTTTAAATCAAGAAGTGCTGTATATGCTTTCCCAATCAGAAGATTTCCATTGCCTTGCACTGTAGCTATATAACTAAGTTTTCTTCCACCTTTTCCAATACCCGCAACTCCAGAATCACCAAGATTAACCCCTTTTGCTTCTAAAAGTGCCTCATAAAATGCAGTAAAGTTTAAGCGTTCACCTCCTTTTTTCTTAGTGGAAACATATCCACAGGCGCGAACTAGGTCAGATTTGCTAACATCACCAAGTTCTTTAACTTTTGCAAGGAGATCTCCACCAGTTAGCATAATTAATTAAAAGATAGTTGTATTAAATAACATAGCAATTTGCATGTAATATATGCAATTATTTAGTATATATTTATTCTATTATTTATATTTAAAAATGGAAAAGTTTGTAGTTTTTGGAACGTACTGTGAAGATGCAATTTTTAAAAGGGAACCATTTCGTGAACAACATCTTAATAGACTTAAAAACCTAAAAGATCGCGATATTCTAGTTACATTAGGGCCAACAAAATGTACCAAGTATTTGTTCGGAATTTTTAACGCTAATGATGAAAACGAGTTGAAAGATCTTATTGAGGAGGATATATATTGGGAAAAAGGTATATGGAATAATTATGATATTTATCCCTGGATACAGGCATTTTAAATATGATTTACGAATAAATTTAGAAATTATTAACTATTAATTGAAAAATAATTAATTTAAATGAAAATACATAATATGTTTGCTTTAATAATTTAATTATTTATCATATTTAGGAGTTAAAATGAAATTTATTTAAAAGTTAGTTTTAAGAGTTTATATTATTTTTAACTAAAAATATAATATTTTAAATAATATTTATTCACTAGTATCTTGATTTATCTGGTTTACTAATGAGTCGATATCTAATTGATTATATGGTGTTGTTTGTTTTGTTTCTGGATAATCGTTCTTGATATTGTTTAACCATTTTTGCTCAATCTTTATAAGATTTTTTGCAATATTGAACATGCCGCCTTTTTTATATAATTCTTTAATTTTGAAAATAATCTCGGAGGTTCTGCTCGATTTAATTTTTAATTCTTTTGATAAGTCTTTTTGGGTAAATCCATGCGATTTTAACCAATCTTTAATAAAGGAGACGAGTTCTTTTTCTTCCTGTACAGATAATTTACTCATTTAATAAAAAGGAAATAACTTTTTAAGCTTATTCTCTGCTCTTGCTCTTATTGAAGGAGTCATGTATTTGCTCCATATACTCAGTACTGCTGTGAGGGCTACAAAATCATCACTGAAACCAACTAAAGGCATAAAGTCAGGGAAAAGATCAAATGGCATAATTAAATAGGCTAACGCAGCCATTAATGAAACTCTTACTTGTGCTGGAGTATAAGGATCTAAAGCCATCTCCAAAACTTCTAAGGCAGGCTTGGCAATTGTTCTTCCTGCTTTAATAAGAATCTTGATAATGATATTTTCATCAAATGTTGAACTCTCTAAAACTTCAGCATCATAGATTTTTTCTTGGGTTTTGTAATTCTCTTTCATCCTTATATATGAAATTTAAATATTTTTAATGGTATTTTTAGCTAATACTATCAACTAATCCATTCTGTATTCCTGCTTTTCTAAGTTTTCTTAGAGCACGTTGAACAACTTGTCGGCAATATTCCCTGCTACAACTCATATGTCTTGCAACTTCAGCTAAAGTTCTCCATTCATTTGAGCCGTCTAAACCAAATCTTAGGCTTACTATCTTTCTTTCTTTCTCAGTTAAATTTGCTTTATCTAATAACTTCCAAGCGGATGCTGTCCTTTCGGCTAATTCGGCTAATTCCATTGGGGGAGTTTGATCACTTGGAAGAATATCAACTAACTCGGAAGGATCTGATTTTGATTTAACAGTACCTTGGAGACTAACAGTAATGCTTCTCAATTCACAAGAAAGGAGTTCGTCAATTTCCTCTTTTGTTATTTTCATCTCTTCAGCTAGCTCATCACTACTGGGTGGAACACCCTTAAGTTGCATAAGCTTTGATTTTGCTGATCTTAGTTTTGTAAGTTTTTCATTAATGTTAACAGGGATCCTTATCGTTCTACTTTGAGTTGACAATGCTCTATTTAAACCTTGCCTAATCCACCAATAAGCATAGGTAGAAAATCTATGTCCTCTAGACGGATCATACTTTTCTACGGCCCTTGTAAGACCTAATGTCCCTTCCTGGATTAAGTCAAGCAATTCTAATCCTTTCCCTTGGTATCTCTTGGCTAGGTTGACAACTAGTCTTAGGTTGGCAGTTATCATATCGTTTTTAGCTTTTTCACCAATTTTGATCTTTTTTCTTTCAGCTTCGGAATATTCACAAGCAGGTCCTTTCCCTCCTGCCTCTTGACATCTATTAACAAGCACAACCATTTCTTGGACTTTTCTACCCATTGTGAGTTCTCTTTCGGGAGTCAAAAGTTGATGACGTCCTATTTCACCAAGAAAATCGCTTAATGAACTCACGATTTACCTCATTGTTGATATATTTAACTTATAGTCAATTCAGTAATAAGCCATACATGTAATAATTAATTAATAATTAATTAATAATTATTAATTAGTTAATTAACATTTTTTTCAAATTTTCAGTATAAAAAATATTAAATTTTAATTATTTAATTTTTCTTCTTGATTCTAGAACAGCAAGTACATCTCTCCATTCAACGCCTTTGTGCATAAGGGCTACTTGCAGATGATAAATTAAATCAGCAGCTTCATTTGAGATTGAATTTTTATCATTATCTTTGCAAGCCATTATAAATTCTGCAGATTCCTCTCCTATTTTTTTCAAAATAGTATTACTTCCTTTTGTTAATAAATGATTTGTGTAACTTTTTTCTGATGGATTTATTGATCTTTCGTTAATTGTATTGAATAATTCAGAGCAAATATTTGAGAAGGGAGTTGTTTTTTTCTCTTTTTTATCACTTTGATTAATTTGTATTTCGTTGAAAAAACAACTTTTTTCCCCAGTGTGACATGCGCCAGAACCGTTTTGTTCAATCAAAAGGATTAGTGCATCATTATCGCAGTCGAATCTTATCTCCTTAAGTATTTGGGTACTTCCACTTGTAGCTCCTTTTCTCCAAATTTCGGATCTTGACCTACTCCAATAATGAACGTTTTTGGTTTCGAGTGTAATTGTCAAAGATTCTTTGTTCATCCAAGCAAGCATAAGAATTGATCCGTCAAGCCAATCTTGTGCTATTGCAGGGATTAATCCATAATTATCAAAGCGTAGATCCTCTATCGAAAAATTAGTTGAATAAGTCATTATGTTCGTTATGTTAAATCCTACTCAATTTGTTTTATTAAAAATTATCCTAACAGTTAATTGATGTATATTCATTCTCTGAAATTTTCATGCAGCAAAAGTTACGAGGATTTTCCTTGCTCACATAGGCAATGGCGCCATGAAGGCCACTGCAGATTTGTGCATGGATATTCAAGATCATTCACTTTTTGGTTTACTGCAAAAAAATTAGACTTAAATGGTTTTGTTGTCGATTTTTCAAGTCTAAAGCCCCTGGAAAATAGACTAAAGGAGCAATTTGACCATACTTTTTTAATAAATAAAGATGACCCTTTTTTGAATTACTGGGAAAAATTACATGACTTAGATGCTTTAGATCTGAGAATTATGGATAATGTGGGAATGGAGTTCAGTTCTGAATTAATTTGGAGATGGGCTAATGAATACTTAAAGGATAAGGATAAGGGCAGAACATGTTGTTGGAAAACAGAATCAAAAGAAAATAAATCTAATAAAGCAAGTTATGAGGAAATTCCTGATTGGTTTAAATCTTAGATTAAAGTTGCTAAATTTCAAGTCATGTATAATTTTTAATTTAGATCTTTAATCAACAATTATCTCTCCATTAACCAGATAAATATTAATCTCGTCTTTATTAAGGTAATGATTATTCAATATATTGTTTGAAATTTTTGTCTCGATTTGTTTTTGAATAATTCTTTTTAAAGGCCTCGCACCATAGGCATGATCGAAACTATTTTCGACCAGTTGTTTAATTGCCTCATCTGTAATTTTGAATTTTAAGTTTTTTTTGTTGAGTCTTTTTTCTAAATTTTGAAGTTGGATTTTTGCAATTTCTTTCATGTCATTTAATTCTAGATTATTAAAAATAACTATTTCATCAAGTCGATTTAAAAACTCAGGCTTGAAAAATTTTTTAAGTTCATAATCTACAACTTTTTTAATTTCACTTCTATCTTCTTTTCTAACTGATAAATCATTTATAGATTGACTTCCCAAATTACTTGTGAGAACAATGATTGAATTTTTGAAATTTATTGTACGACCTTGACCATCTGTAATGATTCCATCATCAAGAACCTGTAAGAGAATATCTAAGATATCTTTGTGAGCTTTCTCTATTTCATCTAGAAGTATTAATGAATAAGGATTTTTGCGTACAGCTTCAGTTAGTTGACCTCCAGATTCGAAACCTAAATATCCGGGAGGTGCACCTATGATTTTGCTAACTGAATGCTTTTCCATATATTCAGACATATCCAGTCTTGTAATTGAAGAATTTGAATCGAATATAATTTTTGCTGTCACTTTACTCAGCTCGGTTTTACCAACACCAGTTGGACCTAAAAAGAGGAAACTGGCTAATGGCTTATTTGGATCATTTAGACCAGTCCTTGATCTCTTAATGGAATCTGCAACAGCTCTAATTGCACTATCTTGACCAATGATTTTTTCTTTAAGAATCGACTCTAGGCTTAAAAGCTTATTTTTTTCTGACTGATTTAAGTTTTGAACTGGAATTGAGGTCCACTTTGAGACAACTTCTGCAATATCATCAAAAGTCACCTCTTGCCTTAAAAGACTTGTCTCTCCATTTTTTTGAGAATTTACCAGGGACTCACTTTTTACTCTTAATTTTTTTTGTAAAGAATTTAAAGTGCCAAATTCCAATTCTGCTGCTTTGTTGAGGTCAAAACTCCTTTTGGCTTGATCTATTTGTAATTGGATGGATTCAATTTCTTCTTTTATGGCACTAATCTCATTAATTTCATCTTTTTCTTTTTTCCATTGAGCGCCTAATTCTTCCTGTCTATCTTTAAGTGAAATAAGTTCATTATTGATTTTTTTTAATCTTTCTATGGAAAAATCATCTGTTTCTCTTTTTAAAGATAATTTTTCCATCTCAAACTGAAGGACTTTTCGATCAATTTCATCAATTTCTTCAGGTTTGGATGTTATGACCATATTCAATCTTGAGGCAGCTTCATCGATTAGATCTATTGCTTTGTCAGGAAGAAATCTATCGTTAATATATCTTTCGCTAAGGGTGGCAGCTGCAACCAAAGCATTATCAGAAATTCGCACACTATGATGAACTTCATATCTTTCTCTTAATCCTCTTAATATTGATACAGTATCATCTATTGAAGGAGCATCAATTTTTATTTTCTGAAATCTTCGTTCTAAAGCAGGATCTTTTTCTATATTTTGTTTGTGTTCATTAATAGTTGTAGCACCAATACATCTAAGTTCTCCCCTTGCAAGCATTGGTTTTAATAAGTTGCTTGCATCTAAAGAACCTCCACTAGCGCCTGTACCAACTACTGTATGAATTTCATCAATAAAAAGAATGATCTTACCGTCTGATTCTTTCACTTTCTTTAGGACATTTTTTATTCTTTCTTCAAATTCACCACGATATTTTGCTCCAGCCAAAAGTGAACCCATATCTAATGAAATTAGTTGCCTATTTTGTAGCGCAAAAGGTACATCGCCATTAATAATTCTTTGAGACAACCCTTCCACTATGGCAGTTTTACCAACCCCAGGTTCTCCAATAAGAACGGGATTATTTTTTGTTCTTCTACTCAATATTTGAATTGTTCTTCTAATTTCTTCATCCCTACCAATTACTGGATCTAAGACACCATCCCTTGCAGATTGGGTTAGATCAATACCATATTTATCTAAAGACTCATTAGAAGTATCAAAGTCATTTTTTAATGCTGGATCTGACTTCATTTTCTTTATAGTTTCAAGAAATTCTGGGATACTTTTTTGATTTAAAATTTGGAATCCGTATTTATTATCATAAGTCAAACCGTAAACTAAATGTTCTGTTGATATCACTACATCGTCTAAAGTGTTTTTAATATCATTTGCTTTTAAAAATATTCTGTAAAGAGCATCACCAATATATAAATTATCTTGTTTGTTTTTCATTTTTGCCTTTGAATTTAATGACGAAATTATTTCTTTCTCAAACTCTTTGATATTTACATTATTTTTTTTTAAGATCTTTTTTGTAAAGTTGTCTTCTTTTATAAGAGCTAATAATAAATTATCTGAGTCTACGTCTTGTTGGTAATTTTTATAAGCAATTTCTTTGGCAAAAATAAAACAATTCCAAGCAGAATTGGAAAATTCGCTTGGAAGTATTTTCATCAATCAAAATTTAGGTATGACTGTTATAAATATTAAGTGAAAGAAAGTATTTAACTACTTAGAAAATTTATTCAACAATAACTTTACCTACCATTCCAGCGCCTCTGTGTGGCTCGCAATAGTAATCATAAGTTCCAGCAGTGTCAAATGTTTCTTCCCAAGACTCGCCTGGTGCAAATGCTAGGTCCGCATGACTTAATTCCTCATGTCCATCAAAAACAGCATTGTGTGGTGCAAGTTTATTATTGACAAATTTAACTGTATCACCAGAACTAATGGTTACTGTACTTGGTTCAAATGCGAGCATTCCAGCATCCGTTCCGAGTTTTACTTCAACAGTCTTAGCTGAAACTGATGAAATACCTAGACCTAGAGTTAAAACTATTGCAAATAACCCTGTAAAGATAGAACGTAACATAATTAAAATTTACTTATTTATATATATTACAGGGCTTTGGTAACCTAACTGCGAGAATTTTAATTGTTATTACAGCTTGGTAACTTTGATAACCTTAAAATATCAGTCAGTGACTTGGCATAACTTTTAAGTTTGAAAGTCTCAGGATTAGTGATGGGGACATGATTAAAGTCATATTTTTTGATACTGAAGCTATCCCATGGAGTAGTTTGGATGGGGAGAATTCTTAATAATATTTTTAGAATTTTTTTTGTAAGCGGTATAGCAAAAAATCTCTTCATATTATTTCTTTTTAAAAGTGTAATTATGGCATCATCAATTGAAATGAAATTCTGACCTAGCACAAATTTTCTAAAGCCTTTGTAATGCTCTTCTTTATGATTTTTAATTAGAAACCCGCAAATCTGGGCAATATCATTTGCGTGTATAAAGTGAAATTTAGAATCGAGTTTTAAAAATCTTGCTAACCAAAGCCATTTCCCAATTTCTTTCAATCCACTAGTTAAATAACTCACAGGATATTTACTTTTTTTTCCAAGATTTCCTCCAAAAACCAAGGTAGGGAAAACAGCGAATGTTTTTTCTGCAAATGAGCTTTCTCTGAGTCTTTGGTAACATTCATATTTTGTTTGAATGTACTCTGTTCCATATATCAATGATTCCCTCATTAATTCTGTTTGGGTATCAAGAATACTAGCTGTTGAAAAATAAATAATCTTTTCTAACTTTTCAATATCAAGCATTTCAAGTAATTCTTCAAAAGCTTTAATATTTACTTCATATGCTCTTCTTGGATCTCCCCAGGCTGTAGCAGTATGTATTAGGTAATTAATTTGACTAATTTCCTTTTTGTACCTATTTGATTCCCTGATATCACAAACCATTAACTTGACTTTTTTATTTTTTTGAACAGAAATAGGCAACTTACTTTTGTCTCTTACCATGAGATAAAGCTTGAAGTTTGTGTTTTTTAAAAACCAATCAACTAAATATTGGCCAACACATCCATTCGCACCTGTAATTAATAAGTTTTTATATGCCAAGACTTTGACTAGTAAATGAGTTTTTTCCCATGTTCAAAAAATGTTTGAGCATTTTCTTCTGGAGTACCGGGTAAAATCCCATGACCCAAATTAAGAATATATTTCCTGTCTTTAATTTTATTGAAAGTATTATCTATCCTTTCTATTATTGATTCTTTGTTTCCGAATAAAATGCCAGGGTCAACATTACCTTGAATTCCTAACCCACTAGGGATTCTTTTACAAGCCTCTTCAATATCTACTGTCCAGTCTAATGAGATTATATCTACTCCAGTTTTTGCCATTCTTTCTAGTACACCAGCACTTCCTGATATGTAAAGAATTATTGGTGTTTCAGGGTATTCCGCTTTTACAATTTCAACAACTTTTTTTTGATAAGGCCCAGCAAAGATATCGTAATCTTGTGGGCTTAGTTGGCCTGCCCATGAATCAAAAATTTGTACTACTTGCGCTCCAGATTTTATTTGATATTTAAGGTATTCACCAATAGATTTCGCAAAATGATCAAGAAGTTTATGAAGTAAATCTGGTTCATTAAAAGCCATTGATTTTATTAAAGAATAATTTTTACTGCTTTTACCCTCAACTACATATGCAGCAAGAGTCCAAGGTGCGCCAACAAAACCTAAAACAGTTGCCTTATTATTCACATCTTTTTTTAATGAAGAAAGAACTTGCCCAACAAAATTTAAACTCTCACTTGGATTTAATTCTTTTAAATTTTCAATCTGTTTAAGAGTTCTTATTGGATCCTCAATGATTGGACCTTTACTTTCTATTATTTCAAAATTTATGCCCATCCCTGGAAGAGGTGTGAGAATATCTGAAAAAAGGATCACACCATCCGGTTTGAAAGCATGAAAAGGCTGCATTGAAATCTCATATGATAGTTCTGGATTTTCAGACCTCTCTCTAAAGCTTGGGTAACGCTCCCTTAAATCTCTATAGATTTTCATATATCTTCCTGCTTGCCTCATCATCCATACTGGAGGCCTATTTACTTTTTTACCTAATGCGGCGGAAAGTAGTAGTGGTAAATCTTGACCCATTTTTCAATCTGATATATTTTAAAAAAATTAAAATCCAACTTAAAAATCTTACAATGCAAAGCAGAGCAAAAGCGTTATATGAACATTTATATGAAGAACTAAGTAAAACGAGCCTTCTTATTTTTATGATTGATGTTTGAAGATACTCACGCTTAATGGGGGTAAAGCAAGTTCTAGAGCATTTTGATAATCATGAATATTGTAATTTATAGTTTCTTTACCCCCCATATTTCCTTTGTTACTTCCCCCGTATTTAGAGCCATCTGAATTAAATATTTCTTTATAGAATCCTTTCACAGGAACACCTACTTTGTATGACCCATGAGTATTAGGTGTAAAGTTAGCAACAACAACAAGCCACTCATTGGTATCGTTTTCTCTTCTCATGAAACTTATAACCGAATTAGATTTGTCATTACAATCAATCCATTGGAATCCATAAGGATCAAAGTCATTTTTCCATAATGCAGGTTCATTTTTATAAAGCGCGTTTAGGTCATCAATCAAGTTTCTGATACCTTTATGAGACTCAAACTCTAGTAACTCCCATTGCAAATCATCCCAAACATTCCATTCTTGTCTTTGGCCAAATTCCATTCCCATAAATATTGTTTTTTTACCAGGGTGGGTCCACATATAAGTTAGTAAAGCTCGAGTATTTGCATATTTCTTCCAGTCATCGCCAGGCATTTTATGCAAAAGATGACTTTTCCCATGGACAACCTCATCATGACTAAGTGCGAGCATAAAGTTCTCTGTATAGTTATAAGTTATTGAGAAAGTTACACTATTTTGATGGAATTGCCTAAACCAAGGATCTATTTCAAAATAATCAAGCATATCGTGCATCCATCCCATATTCCATTTCAAGTTAAACCCTAACCCTCCCGTGTCAGTTGGTTTGGTTACCATTGGCCAAGTTGTTGATTCTTCAGCGATAGAAAGTGCACCCGGGAAGTGTTGGAAAAGTACATGATTAGCCTGTTGAAGAAATTTAACGGCTTCTATATTTTCATTTCCACCATTTTCATTGGGTATCCATTCTCCATCTGGACGTAGATAATCTCTGTAAAGCATTGAAGCTACAGCATCTACTCTTATGCCATCAATATGAAACTCTTCAAACCAATAAACGAGGTTTGCTACTAAGAAATTTCTTACTTCGTTTCTGCTGTAATTAAATATTAGGGTTCCCCATTCTTTATGTTCACCTATTCGTGAATCTCCATGTTCATAAAGATGACAACCATCAAAAAATGCTAAACCATGCTTATCTTTTGGAAAATGACCAGGCACCCAATCAAGAATTACGCCTATGCCCTCTTCATGACATTTATTAACAAACTCTCTAAATTCATTTGGGGTTCCAAATCTACTTGTTGGTGCATACCAACCTGTAACTTGGTATCCCCATGAACCATCGAAAGGATGTTCAGATATTGGCATTAGTTCAATATGAGTGAATCCTCTCTCTTTTACGTAAGGGATGAGTTTTTTGGTCAATTCTGGATAAGTTAAAAATCTTGTTCCAGGTTTTAAATCGGCTGCAGGCACTGGGTCTCTTGGTTCACCATTGTCCTCCAGATATTTATTATCGATTGATTCATGGAGCCAACTTCCTAAATGCATTTCATAAACTGAAATTGGCTTGTTAATTTGACTAGAAGAATCTCTATTTGAAATCCAAGAACTATCATTCCAATTAAAATTTTTCAATTTTGAAACTATTGAACCATTTTGAGGTCTGATTTCATGAAGGAAACCATATGGATCAGCTTTCTCATAAATATGACCTTGTTGTGTTCTTATTTCGTATTTATATGCGTCACTCTCTCGCATTGTTGGCATGAATAGCTCCCAAATTCCCCCTAATCTTTTTTGCATTGGATGATGTCTTCCATCCCAAGAATTTATATCTCCAATTATCGAGATTGATTTTGCATTTGGAGCCCAAATGCAAAACATTACTCCTTTTTGATTCTTTTCTTCAATGAGATGTGCTCCCATTTTTTTCCAAATATGATGATGATTACCTTCTGCAAAAAGATGTCTATCAACTTCCCCCATCCACTCTTCTCTATATGACCAAGGGTCATGTTGTGTATGTTTGATACCTCCTCTTGAAATATTTATTTCGTAATTATAGTTTGGATTTTCAGGCAGGATAGCCTCAAAAAGCCATTTGTGGTTTATGCTTTCCGCCTTGTAGGTATTGTTTTTAAAATTTATTTTAACTTCGTCGGCTTCAGGCATCCATACCCTTATTACCCATTGTTCTTCATAAAAATGAGGACCTAATATTTTTAATGGATTATCATTGCAACAATTTTCTAAGTTGATAGCTTCTGATTTAATCCAGTCTGCTTGAATTGTCTCGATCATGACTGGTAGATATTAAGGATTAATAATATCAAATGATTAACCAAAAAAATAATTATTTATAAAAAAAAGGGGTCATTTTCATAAATGTTTTATTAAGGCTAAAACTTAGAGTAATAACTCTATGATTTGCTGAAGGCGCTCCAACATTTCCTTCCTCAAATCCAGGATTAACTCCAATAGCGGGATAAGCTGATGCAGATATAGATAAGCGAAGCTTGCTATTTTTAATTAAACAAATATTTGTTGGCTGCATTGTTATTTTATAAATGCATTCTTCACTTATTTTGGAGTTTTTAACCCTTAAGAATCCGGTTGAAAATTGATTCACCTTTTCATTCCCTTCTTCAACTAGAGATAAAGCAAGGCAGATATCGAAATAGGGCTGATCACTTTTTACTTGGATTTCTAATGTGGGAACTCCTCTTAAATATTGATCTTCTTCAAAAGAATTAGTTTGAAAAACACCTACATCCAGGCGTTTATCAATAATACTTCTATTAAACTTTCCTGGATTAGGGCCTAAATGACCACCGTCAGATGGAGTAGGTCTCCATGGGTCATTAACAATTGTGAACCATCCTGATCCTTTTGAATTTATGGTCAGACTGCCATCTTCAACCTCTACATTAGCTGTGCCATCGCTTTTGAGCCCAAAAATAAATTCAGGGTGAAATTTATTATCTAATTCTTCCCATTTATTTAATGAAATGTTCCATATTTTTTTCTCGTCTTTAAAATTCTTAGAATTAAAATTTTCATCTGATTTTAAATGTTTATCAAAAAATTTTAATAAAGATTCTTGTGATCCCTCCCACCAATTTAGATGTGTCGCATTCCCAATAATAATCTCTGGGCTTCCACCAGCTTGTTTAGATTTTTTATAAAGATCA
>QCIB01000005.1 GCA_003216915.1 Prochlorococcus sp. AG-402-I23 | reverse complement strand
TCAATGTTTTTTCTACTTTCATGCTTCTCCTCAGTCGTATTTTTTTTACTTTCTTGCTTATTTTCAAAACTATTTATCTCTTGATTACCTAGAAGGCCAGTTAAATGTATTTCAAACCAAAGCCTTGGATTATCACTTGTTTTGATTTGATATTCAATATTTCTCAAATTATTATGCCAATTAATTATTGTTGATTTATTTATTGTTTTCGAGATTTTATCCAATTCATCTCGAAATTCATCAGAAGTATAATAAAGATCGGAATATTTATTATTTGTAGTGTGCAGCAGTAGATCTCTTGTTATATTCAATAATCCGATAATTATTTGAAGAGGTTCGTTTCCGGCATTATATAATTTGTTGCAGGCGATAATTAATGACTCTGGATTATTTTCAACCAATGATTTAATCAGATTTGTTAATTCACTTTCTGATACTTCTCCTAGGAGATTTTGGATATTATTAGTTGTTATCCCTTCTGGTAAAAGATTCAATTGTTCAAGTAGGCTTTGTGCATCTCTCATGCCTCCATTAGATCTTTGTGCGATCATTTTTAACGCCTGAACTTCGTACTCAATGGATTCTTTCTCGGCGATTTCTAATAAATGTTGAAAAATGTCATTGGGGCTTATTCTTCTAAAATCAAATTTTTGGCATCTACTTTTTATTGTATTTAATACTCTCTCAGGATTTGTCGTTGCAAGGATAAATACAACTCTTGCGGGCGGTTCTTCAATAGTTTTTAGTAAAGCATTTGAAGCTGCCGTTGAAAGCATATGACATTCATCAATAACATATACTTTCCATCTCGCTTGAGTAGGTGCAAATCTCGCTCTTTCTATGATGTCTCTTATATTTTCTACTCCTGTATTTGATGCTGCATCAATCTCGATAATATCTAGAGCGCTCCCATCTGTAATTTGTCTACATAGGTCACATGTACAACAAGGAGTTATCGTAGGTTGGTCGAATGCCTGGCAATTTAGAGATTTTGCAAATATTCTTGCACTTGATGTTTTTCCAGTGCCTCTTGGACCATTAAAAAGGTATGCAGGAGCAATTTTTTTTGTTAATAGTGCTTGTTTGAGTGTAATGGATATAAATTTTTGCCCAACCAGTTCGTCTAAGTTGTTTGGTCTATATTTTTGATGAAAAGGCTTATGTATATTTGGCATTTATTCTTCATTAATTAGAAAAATTCGGGATTAAATTAAAAAAAATTAAACTCTAATTTTATGCAGACTCTTTAATGATTCTTTTTGAACCTGAGGGTAGTTTAACAATTTTAGATGAGAACAGATTGTCTACCATTTTTTTCGTAATTGTGAATTCTTTTACATTTTCTTCAGAAGGCAAAGTGTACATTATGTCTAGCATTAGCTCTTCAATTATTGATCTTAATGCTCTTGCACCTGTTTTTCTTTTATATGCTTCATTAGCTATTGCTTCAACAGAATCAGGCTCAAATGATAATTCAACATTATCCATACTTAGCAAAGTTTTGAATTGCTTTACTAATGCATCTCTTGGTTGAGTCAAAATGGATTTTAAAGTTTCTTTAGTGAGACGATCTAATACAGCACAAACCGGAATTCTTCCAATAAATTCTGGAATTAGGCCATATTTCACTAAGTCATCTAATTCTAAATTTTTCAGGGAATCTCTTGGGTCTACTATTTTTTTTGTATCAACTTTGTTTTGATCTGAATTGGTGGTAAATCCTATTGAGTGTTTACCCATACGCTTTTGAACGATATCCTCTAAACCTATAAAAGCTCCCCCGCAAATAAATAATATTTGACTCGTATCAATTTGGATGCAGTCATGATAAGGATGTTTTCTTCCGCCTTGCGGTGGCACATTAGCAATTGTTCCTTCAAGCATTTTTAATAATGCTTGCTGTACCCCTTCACCAGAGACATCTCTGGTAATTGAAGGATTCTCGCTTTTTCTTGCAATTTTATCTATTTCATCAATATAAATTATTCCTTTTTGAGCTAGTTCAACATTCATTTCTGATTTCTGTAGAAGTCTTAGAAGTATGTTTTCAACATCCTCCCCAACATATCCAGCTTCTGTCAAAGTCGTTGCATCAGCTACTGCAAAAGGAACATCTAGAAACTCTGCTAAAGTTTGCGCCAATAATGTTTTTCCACTTCCAGTAGGGCCGATGAGTAAAATATTTGATTTTTGTAATTTAGTTGCTTGTGAATCTTTTGAATTGCTATTTTTACTGTCTTCTTTAACTTTCCAAGCTAATCGCTTGTAGTGATTGTATACGGCTACTGATAATATTTTTTTTGCAGATTCTTGTCCAACAACTTGATTATCTAGAAAACTTTTAATTTCTAATGGCTTAGGAATTGAGGTTAATTCTAAAGGAACAGATTTTTTTGGATTATTTGTTGGTAATTTCTTTTTTACTTGCGGAGAGTTGTTAGTGTTCGCTTGATTATCAAGTAGTTCTTCATCGAGAATTTCATTACAAAGGTCTATGCACTCATCACAGATATAAACCCCAGGACCAGCTATAAGCTTTCTTACTTGGTCTTGTGATTTCCCACAAAATGAACATTTAAGATGGGCGTCGAATTTAGCCATCGATTATAATTTTTAAAAGTAAAAGGTTTTAAATATTCCCTATTCACTAGGATTGCTTATAAATATCGATTCGTCATCATATTCTTAAAAAATCACTATTCCTTGTCACTTTTTGATAACTTTATCAATTAATCCATATTCGACTGCTTCTGAAGGAGATAAAAAGTAATCTCTTTCTGTATCTTCATTAATTTTTTCTAAAGGTTGACCGGTATGTTCTGCTAAAAGCGAATTTAATGTTTTCTTGAGAAAAAGTATTTCTTTAGCTTGTATTTCAATCTCTACTGCTTGACCTTGTGCACCTCCAAGAGGCTGATGAATCATTATCCTAGAATTAGGTAAAGCCAATCTTTTACCCTTTGCTCCTCCAGAAAGTAGAAATGCCCCCATACTTGCGGCTACTCCAAAACATATGGTCACTACATCAGGGGAAATTTGTTGCATGGTATCATATATGGCCATTCCTGCAGTTACTGAGCCTCCAGGAGAATTGATATATATTTGTATATCTTTTTCGGGATCTTCAGCTTCAAGAAATAATAATTGTGCAACAAGTGAGTCAGATACTTGATCATTAATTCCAGTACCTAAAAAAATTATTCTCTCCCTCAATAATCTTGAATATATATCAAAAGCTCTTTCTCCTCTCCCTGATTGTTCTATAACTGTCGGAACAGCGGCAATAGTTTTAATATTACTTTCGTAAGAACTTATTGAGCTTTGAATTAAATGTTTTTTTTCTGAGTTCACAAATTAGATTTCCTTTTATATGTAATTTAAGGGGTTTTTGTTTAATTAGTAGGAAATTTTATAAATTATTTTTTTTCTTTTTTATTTTGAGTTTTTGTAGCTTTTGTAGCTTTTGTAGCTTTTGTCGCAGTTTTTGTGGCCTTTGTTGTATTAGAGGTTTTGGTAGTTTTAGAAGTTTTTGTTGTTTTTTCTTTTAATTCAGAATTTTCTTCAAGCCAAATTATTAATTTTTCCTTGAGTAAATCGTTACTTATCACTTCTGTTAATTTTTTAATATCTATTTGTTTTGAAGATTGAGAGATTGCATCTTCATAATCTTTCATTTTTAAATCAATTTCATCTTTCTCAACTTTTATTTTTTCTGTTTCAGCTAATGCTTTAAGAGCTAAATTTCTTTGAACATTTTTTTCAGCCTGAGGCCTTGTTGACTCTGCTAATGACTTAACTAATTCCGGAGTGAAAGTAGATTTAACATCAAGGCCTTGTTGAGCAAATCTTTGAGCGGTTTGTTCAATATTATTCCTCACTTCTATATCAATCATAGACTTTGGAATTTCTGCAACCAATTCGTTTGTTAAGGCATCTAGTAAAGCTTCAATTTTGATATCTTTTTGAGTTTTTTCAAAATTGTCTCTAAGTTGCTTTTCAATATCTTTCTTTAACTCTTTTAATGATTCTTTGTTGCCAGACTGTTTTGCAAAATCGTCATTAAGTTCAGGTAATTCTTTTTCCTTAAGATCGTTAAGGTTTACTTCAAAAATTGCCTCTTTACCTCTTGAATCCTCATGCGAATAATCTTCAGGAAATTTAAGGTTAAGTGTTTTAGTATCACCAATTTTCATCTTTACGATTCCCTCAACGAAACCGGGAATCATTTTGTTCTTTTCTAACTCAAGATCCATTGATTCACTAGTCCCACCATCAATCTCTTTACCAGAATCTTTATATTTTCCTTTGAAACTAACTACAGCAATATCTCCCAATTTCGCTGCTCTATTGGTGACTGGAATAATATTTGCAAACTGACTTCTAGATTTTTCTAGTGCTTCATCTATTGACTTTGGATCAAACTTTGTTTTTGAAATTTCAATACTTAGTCCTTTGGATTTTTTTAGTTTTAATTCTGGGGCAACATCAGTTTGAAGAGTCACCTTAAGTGATTTTTCAGGACTAAACTTTGCAAGTAAAGATTCAAATCCATCTACCAATTCTGGCTCACTGAGTGGCTCTATAGATTTTATTTTTAACGCTTCTTGCCATGATTTATCAATAATTTTTTCTAGAGCAGAAGCATGTAATTGTGTTATGCCAATTCTTTGAATTAAGACTTGTTTGGGAATTTTACCAAGTCTAAATCCCGGAATTTTAGCCGAACGACTGATAGTACTGATTGTCTCATTTACACACGTTTTGCATGTTTCAGATGGTATTTCTAATTCAAATGAAATTCTACTTTGAGGCAGAGGAGTTGTTTTGACTATTAACGCTTCTTTAGCCATTTTTTTATTTATTACTAAAAGCTGAATCTTAATTATTTCACATTATGTGATTTCCTTGAAAGTTATTTTTTTGATAAAGTAAAAAAAATAGTCAATCTATTTATAAAAATCATTTTAAAGTGTGAGAAAATCTCCGTTTTTGCCTAATAGGCCATTAAAAGTTGCTGTTTTAGGATCTTCAGGTGCTGTTGGATCTGAGTTACTCAAAATTCTTGAACAACGTGATTTCCCAATATCAGAATTGGTCTTGCTTTCATCAGAGCGTTCAGAAGGAAAAAAAATTATTTGGAAAGGTGAAGAATTAGTTACAAAAAAAACAACTAAGGAAGAATTTCTGAATCTTGATTTAGTTTTAGCTTCAGCCGGTGGAAGTATTTCGAAAAAATGGTTGTTTACTATTATGGAACAAAATGCTTTATTAATAGATAATTCAAGTGCTTTCAGATTAGATAATAATGTACCTCTTATAGTTCCTGAAGTTAATGCTAGTGACGTAATTAATCATGATGGGGTAATAGCGAATCCAAACTGTACAACCATTTTGTTGACATTAGTTTTAGCTCCTTTAAATAAACTTTCGACTATTCAAAGAGTTGTTGTCTCAACATATCAATCCGTAAGTGGTGCAGGCCAATTGGCGATGGAGGAACTAAAACTTTTAACTGAAAAATATCTTCAGGGTAATGCTCAAAAAAGTGAAGTTTTGCCATACTCACTGGCTTTTAATTTGTTTTTGCATAATTCACCCATGCTTGCAAATAATTACTGCGAAGAAGAGATGAAAATGGTTAATGAGACCAGGAAAATATTAAATATTGCTGATTTAAAGCTCTCTGCTACATGTGTTCGAGTCCCAGTACTGCGAGCACATTCTGAATCGATCAATATTGAATTTGCTGGTGTAGTTGAGCCTAAAGATGCTCTTGAAGAATTAAAAAAATCTCCTGGAATTGAAATTATTGAGGATTATAAAAATAATAGATTTCCTATGCCAAATGACGTTATGGGAAGGGATAATGTTGCTGTTGGCAGGCTAAGAACTGATATAAGTCAGCCTAATGGATTAGAATTATGGTTATGTGGAGATCAAATAAGAAAAGGAGCAGCTCTTAATGCTGTTCAGATAGCTGAGTTATTAATTCCAAAAAAATGATTACAGACAAAACTGAGTGTAATAATCCATTATTTGGAAAAATATTGACTGCAATGGTTACTCCATTCACTGAAAATGGAGATGTAGATTATGAACTAGCTATAAAACTCTCAAATTATCTTTTTGAGCATGGTTCTGATGGAATTGTGTTGTGTGGTACTACTGGAGAATCTCCGACTCTTTCATGGGCGGAACAGCATGATTTATTTATTGCGGTAAAAGGATCTTTGGATGCAAGCTGTAAAGTAATTGTTGGCACTGGTAGTAACTGTACAAGCGAGGCTGTGGAAGCTACAAAAAAAGCCTACGACTCTGGCGCAGACGGTGCGTTGGTCGTTGTTCCTTATTACAATAAGCCACCTCAAGAAGGTCTTTATAAACATTTCAGTTCTATCGCTAATTCTGCAAAGGATTTGCCTCTTATGCTTTACAACATTCCTGGAAGGACAGGATGCAATTTATTGCCTGATACTGTGAAGAAACTTATGGATTTCTCAAATATTCTCAGTATTAAAGCTGCAAGCGGTAGAATAGAAGAAGTAACAGAATTAAGAGCTATTTGTGGCTCTGACCTCTCTGTATATAGTGGCGATGATTCATTGTTGCTTCCAATGCTATCTGTAGGTGCTGTAGGAGTAGTAAGTGTTGCAAGTCATTTAGTTGGATTGCAATTGAAGGAGATGATTCATTCCTTTCAAACTGGAGAGGTTTCCAATGCTCTTGCTATTCATGAAAAACTTCAGCCTCTTTTCAAAGCACTCTTTATGACTACTAATCCTATCCCAATTAAGGCTGCTTTGGAGCTATCTGGATGGGATGTAGGTAATCCTAGGAGTCCTTTGTCACCATTAACTAATGACATGAAAAAACAACTATCTTTTATCCTGAAATCCCTATAATCGGGGTTATATTTAACTTGATAATTAAATTTAAATAAACCTTATTTGATTACAAGCAGGCCTTCATAACTTTCAAAATTATGCAATCAAGTACAAATTCAACTGTAAATAGATCTACTCATGATGCATCTAGATCTAAAAGTAATACGCCAGCTCTAAGAGTAATACCTCTTGGAGGACTACATGAAATAGGAAAAAACACTTGTGTTTTTGAATATGGTGATGAATTGATGCTTGTTGATGCTGGCCTAGCTTTCCCATCTGATGGTATGCATGGCGTAAACGTTGTTATGCCGGATACAACTTTTTTAAAAGAAAATCAAAGAAGAATAAAAGGAATGATTGTCACTCACGGGCATGAAGATCATATTGGAGGTATTGCTCATCATCTAAAGCATTTTAATATTCCGATTATTTATGGACCAAGACTGGCAATGTCAATGCTTAGAGGAAAAATGGAGGAAGCAGGGGTATCTGATAGAACAACTATACAGACAGTAAATCCAAGAGATGTTGTAAAAGTTGGACAACATTTTTCTGTTGAATTTATTCGAAATACCCATTCTATTTGCGATAGTTTTTCTTTAGCAGTTACAACTCCTGTTGGCACAATTATTTTCACGGGAGATTTTAAGTTTGATCATATGCCAGTAGATGGAGAGCAATTTGATATTGAAAGAATGGTGCATTATGGAGAGAAGGGCGTTTTATGCATGTTTAGTGATTCGACTAATGCCGAAGTTCCGGGTTTTTGTCCTTCTGAGAAGACTATCTATCCCTCTTTAGAAAAACATATTTCCGAGGCAAAAGAACGAGTTATCCTTACCACTTTTGCTAGTTCTGTTCATAGAGTGACAATGATCTTAGAATTGGCCATGAAACATGGAAGAAAGGTTGGTTTGTTAGGTAGATCGATGATAAATGTTATTGCTAAGGCGAGAGATATTGGTTATATGAAATGCCCAGATGATTTGTTTGTTCCTATCAAGCAAATTAGAGATTTGCCAGATAGAGAGACCTTATTATTAATGACTGGAAGTCAAGGAGAACCCCTAGCAGCGTTAAGTAGAATATCCCGTGGTGAACATCAGCATGTTCGTCTTAAGACTACCGATACTGTAATATTTTCAGCCAGCCCGATTCCTGGTAATACTATTTCTGTTGTTAATACAATAGATAGATTAATGAAACTTGGAGCAAAGGTTGTTTATGGAAAGGGTGAGAATATTCATGTTTCTGGTCATGGTTTTCAAGAAGATCAAAAGTTAATGTTGGCACTTGCAAAACCTAAGTTTTTTGTTCCTGTTCATGGAGAACATAGAATGCTTGTTTGTCATGGCAAGAGTGCACAAACTATGGGGGTTCCAAAGGACAATATTTTAATTATTGAAAATGGAGATGTAGTTGAGTTAACACCTAATTCTATTCAAAAGGGTGATCCTGTAAAAGCTGGTGTTGAACTGCTTGATAACTCACGAAATGGGATAGTAGATGCTCGTGTATTAAAGGAAAGGCAGCAATTAGCTGGGGATGGTGTAGTAACTGTTTTAGCTCCTATTAGTACAGATGGAAAGATGGTTGCGCCTCCAAGAGTTAATTTAAGAGGAGTTGTTACTACTGCTGAGCCAAGAAAAATGTCTATGTGGACAGAACGAGAAATAAGCTGGGTCTTAGAAAATAGATGGAAACAATTATCTAGACAAACTGGGCCGAATAATTTTGAAGTAGATTGGATTGGTGTACAAAGAGAAATTGAAAATGGTTTATCGAGAAGAATGAGAAGAGAATTACAAGTTGAACCACTTATTTTGTGTTTAGTACAACCTGCTCCAAGTGGAACTCGTGCTTATATTCCAAAGATTACCGAAGAGCCAAATTTTTCTAATCGAAATAGAAATAATAATAATTTCCATAAGAAATCAAACAATAATCATCCGAATAGTTCAAATAACCCACAAAATACTCAAAAAAGTCCAAAAGTTTCACGGAATCCATCTGCTGAGACTGCTACAGAAGATGCATTTGAAGGTAGAACAAGAAGAAGAAGATCTGCTGTAACATCTTAACTTTTTTCAAAATTTATATAGTTTTTATTCCAAACAATTTTTAAAAACTCTTGCAGATTAATTTGACCTTTATTTTTTTCATAAATTGAAGTTGCTAATTTTGTCAGATTTTTAGAACTACATTGCTTTGCAGATATTTCTTTTAAAAATCTATTTAAGATTGTGCACCTCGCTTCAATACACATACTATTCAAGAGATTCCTATCGATACCTTTGACATCTTTACAATATAGGTATGCTAGTTCACCAAGATCATTACGTTCATTATTGTATTTGCTCATTTTTTGGGAAAAATTATTTATCCTTTCAGAACAACCAGGATAGATATCTTCCAAGGTAGGAATAATTTTTTTTCTTACTAAATTTCTCTTTAATTTAAGATCTGAATTTGTAGGATCTTCCCAAATTGGGATGTTCATATCATTACAAAATTTTTTTGTATCTTCTCTACTGAAAATTAATATTGGCCTAATTAAAAAAATTTGATTTTCTAATAATCTTTTGCTCTCAATATTACTCAGACCGGCAAAATTGCTCCCTCTAGATAAATTGAGGATAAATGTTTCTGCATTATCACTACTTGTGTGACCAGTTAACAAATAAATATTATGTTTCTGTTGGTTTTTATTTAATAAAGTTTTGGCTCTTTCACATAATTTTTTATATCTCCATTCTCGTGCTTTTTCTTCTGAAGAAATATTTGCTTTATTTGCTTGATCAAAAGAGAATGAAATATTTTTATCTTCGCAATAACTTTTTAATTCAAGAGCATATTGTGACGATTTTTTGTGCCACTGATGATCACCATGCCAAGCACTAATAGACCAATTATGTAGTTTTTTTAGGTCATTAATTAGGGTTAATAAGGTCATTGAGTCTTGTCCTCCGGAAACACTTATTAAAATATTCGATCCTTTGGGAATTAATATTTTTCTGGTAAGAATCTCCTTATGAAGCTGATGATGCCACGATGACCAATTTTTCTGAGTTAATTTTTTATCAGACATTTTGTGTTGCTCAGATAATATTTTTTAAAAAATGCACTGTTTTACTCAAACAATGTCACAATCGGGTAATAAATTCATTAAGTAAATGAGTCTGATTAATCTTTTGCCACAAAAAATCAAAGAAGAGTTAGGAAGCAAATCTTTACTCAAAGTTATTTCAGGGTTGAATAATCTCGATGTTCAATCTGTGAAACTAATTGTTGAGGCTGCTTCATTAGGAGGTGCAGATCTTGTCGATATTGCTTGTAAACCTCAACTCGTTGATTTAGCACTTAAGAATTCAACGCTACCCGTTTGTGTTAGTTCAGTAGTGCCTCGATCTTTTCAAGATTCTGTAAAAGCAGGAGCATCATTAATTGAGATAGGAAATTACGATACTTTTTATGAAAAAGGCATTAATTTTTCAGATAAAAAAGTTTTAAATATTACAAAAGAGACAAAGGATTTATTGCCTAATGTTCCTTTATCAGTAACTGTTCCTCATACTATGCCTATTGATAAACAAGTTGATCTTGCTTTAAAACTAGTTGAAGAAGGTGTTGATATTATTCAAACAGAAGGTGGCACCAGTTCTACTCCTTACTCTCCAGGAATTCAAGGTTTTTTTGAAAAATCAGTACCAACTCTTGCAGCTACCTATGCTATTCATCAAGAATTTAAGAAACAATCTCTGAATATACCAATCATGAGTGCCTCTGGATTAAGCCAAGTAACTTGTCCATTAGCAATATCTTCTGGAGCCTCAGCAGTAGGCGTTGGATCTGTAGTTAATAAATTAGATGATTTAATATCAATGGTTGCGGTTGTTAGAGGCTTAAAAGAATCTTTGAAAAATTCAATAATTGGAGAAAAAGTTTCTTAGTATAGCCATATCCTTTAGCTACTAGCTTGATGAACCACTATAAGCTTCAAGCTCCTTATGAACCAAATGGAGATCAACCAGAAGCTATTAAAAAATTAGTTAAAGGCGTTAATGCTGGTAAAGAGTTTCAGACTCTTTTAGGAGCTACTGGAACTGGTAAAACATTTACCATTGCGAATGTAATTCAACAAACAGGAAGACCAGCACTGGTATTAGCCCATAACAAAACTTTAGCTGCACAACTATGTAATGAATTAAGGGAATTTTTTCCAAAAAATGCCGTTGAGTACTTCATTTCTTACTACGATTATTATCAACCTGAAGCTTATGTTCCTGTAAGCGATACTTACATAGCCAAAACTGCCTCAATTAATGAAGAAATAGATATGCTTAGGCATTCTGCAACACGCTCATTATTTGAAAGAAAAGATGTAATTGTTGTAGCCTCAATAAGTTGTATTTATGGCCTTGGTATACCGAGTGAGTATTTAAAAGCTGCAGTTAAATTTCAAGTGGGAAAATTAATAAATCTACGTTCTTCTTTGAGGTCTCTCGTTGAAAATCAATACACAAGAAATGATATTGATATTACTAGAGGTAGATTCAGAATTAAAGGTGATGTTTTAGAAATCGGTCCAGCTTATGAAGATAGATTAATAAGAATCGAATTTTTTGGTGATGAAGTCGAGGCTATTAGATATGTTGACCCTACTACAGGAGAAATACTTGAAAGTTTGGAACAAGTTAGTGTTTACCCAGCGAAGCATTTTGTGACTCCAAAAGAAAGACTTGAGAGTGCAATAAGTGCAATTAGAAGTGAATTAAAAATTCAACTCGATAAATTTACATACGAAGGAAAATTATTAGAGGCTCAACGTCTAGAACAACGAACAAAATATGATTTAGAAATGCTTAAAGAGGTTGGTTATTGTAATGGAGTTGAGAATTATGCTCGTCATTTATCAGGCAGGGAGGAAGGTTCACCGCCAGAATGCTTAATAGATTACTTTCCCAAAGATTGGTTGTTGGTAGTGGATGAGAGTCATGTAACATGTCCTCAACTTCATGCTATGTACAACGGTGATCAATCTAGAAAAAAAGTTTTAATAGATCATGGTTTTAGATTGCCAAGTGCTGCAGACAATAGACCTTTAAAATGTGAAGAGTTTTGGGAAAAATCAAAACAGACATTATTTATAAGCGCAACTCCCGGTCAATGGGAATTAGATCAATGTGATGGTGAATTTATTGAGCAAGTTATAAGACCAACTGGGGTATTAGACCCTGTAATTGATGTAAGACCTAGTGAGGGCCAAATTGAAGATCTTTTATCTGAAATAAGAATTAGAGCTGAAAAGAATCAAAGAGTGCTAGTGACAACACTTACTAAGAGAATGGCTGAAGATCTAACTGATTTTTTATCTGAAAATAAAGTAAGAGTTAGATATTTGCATTCCGAAATCCATTCAATTGAAAGAATTGAAATTATCCAAGACCTTAGAATGGGCGAATATGATGTTTTGGTAGGAGTTAATTTATTAAGAGAGGGATTAGATCTTCCTGAAGTATCTTTAGTAGCCATTTTAGATGCTGATAAAGAAGGTTTTCTTAGGGCAGAAAGGTCATTAATTCAAACAATAGGAAGGGCTGCAAGACATGTTGAAGGTGTTGCCTTACTTTATGCAGATAACTTCACCGATTCAATGAAAAGAGCAATATCTGAAACTGAAAGAAGAAGAACTATTCAAAATAAATATAACCAAGTCAATGGTATTACTCCAAAACCTGCAGGCAAAAAAATAGAAAATTCAATTTTATCTTTTTTAGAACTTTCCAGAAAACTAGATGCTGGTGGTTTATCTAAAGATTTAATAAATATAGTTAACAACAAAACTGACACAATTCTAAATTCTAGTGATAATCAATGTTTGCTCGAAGAATTGCCTGACTTAATAGAAAAGTTAGAAATTAAAATGAAAGATGCTGCAAAAGAGTTGAATTTTGAAGAAGCAGCAAATTTGAGGGATAGAATCAAAAAATTAAGACAAAAATTGGCAAGAAATAATTAAAAAGAACTTATTTTTCTAATTCAAAATGATTATGAATCGCATTAACTGCTTTGTCACAATCTTTTTCTAAGACAATACATGAAGTCCTGATTTCACTAGTGGCAATCATTTCAATATTGATATTTTGGTCAGCCAATGCTCTAAATATTTTTCCAGCCGTTCCAACTTTAAATGCCATTCCCGCTCCTACAGTACTTACTTTGGCTATAGCAGGGCCATCTTCAATGTATGATCCGGGTAATTTTTTTGTTAAGGCCTCAAAAACTAAGTTAGCTTTTTCTCTATCTTGTTTATTCATTGTAAGACTAATATCCTTAGTTTTTAAAGAGGAAATTCTCTCAGACTGAACGATAGTATCGATAAGTAAATTATTTTCAGCTAATGCTAGACATATTGAAGCTGCTACACCTGGACGATCAGGCAGTTTTCGAAAACTTACTTGTACTTGGTTTTTATCTAATGCAATTCCTCTTACTTCAGGTTGATCTTGTTTTTCATTGATTGGATTAACAAATATTTGTGTATCGGATAACTTAAATTTCTCAGAAACAAATCTAATGGCTTTTGGTATATTATTGATTTCAATTACACAGCTGACTTTAATTTCACTAGTAGCTATTAACCTCACATTTATATTCGCTTGAGATAAAGTATCAAATAAATCAGCTGAAACACTAGGTCTGCCCATAATGCCTGCTCCTTGAATACTTAATTTAGTCATGTTTGTTTTTAAGTTATATTCTCCTCCTAATTGACTAGTTATAAGTTCACATTGTTCTGCAGTCTTTTTAACTTCTAATTCACTAACAGTAAATGTAATATCGTTTTTATTTCCATCATTTGTCGCTTGTATTATTAAATCTACACTAATACTTGCTTCTGAAAGTTTTTCAAATATTTGTGCAGCAATCCCAGGCCTATCAGGAATATTTGAGAGACTGAATACTGCTTGGTTTTCTAATACCTCAAGACTATTGACTGTTTTTGTTAATTCTAAGCTTCCTCTTTTTAGCGGGAGAGGTTGAATTTGACTTTCTAGGAGAGTCCCACTTGAGTCACTTTGGCTTGATTTGACACACAATTTAATTCCATAATTGCGAGCAATTTCTACTGCTCTTGGATGCAGAACTGAAGCACCGACACTTGCAAGTTCAAGCATTTCCTCGCAGGTAATTTCATCTAAGAGTTTTGCATTAGGAACAATTCTTGGATCAGTAGTAAGAACCCCTGGAACGTCTGTATAAATTTCGCACGTCTCAGCTCCTAAAGCTGTTGATAAAGCTACTGCGGAAGTATCTGAACCACCTCTACCCAAAGTTGTAATTTCCATTGAACCCGTATGACTTAATGTTGTTCCTTGAAATCCAGCCACTACAACTACAAAACCCTGGTTTATATAATTTTGGATTCTTTCTGTTTTAATATCTAGAATTCTCGCTTTCCCATGAATTGATTCAGTAATAATTCCAACCTGGCTACCGGTCATTGAAATTGCAGGTATTCCGTATTCGTTTAATGTCATTGAGAGAAGAGCTATGGTTACTTGCTCTCCAGTTGAGAGAAGCATATCCAATTCTCTTCGATTAGGATTTTTACTAATTGATTCCGCTAAACAATTTAAATCATCTGTAGTTTTCCCCATTGCAGAGACAACTACGACAATTTCATTTCCTGCTTCTTTACTTTGACAGATGCTACTTGCAATATTTTTAATTTTTTTAATATCACCTACAGAAGTACCGCCAAATTTTTTTACTAGTAAAGCCATATTTAAATCATAATGTAAATTCTTAAACTTATAATTTGGTTAACTTAAATTAATTAATTTCTCTGTAAAAACATTTATAGGATTATTACCTTGTTTTAGTAATGATTCAATATCTAGTAAGTTACTCATTAAATTTATTAAATATTCTTGAGATACATTTTTGACTTTTCTTCGAATAAAAAAAATTCTTTTTGGATTAGAAATACCTGCAAGATTACAAATCTTTTCTGCATTATCGTTACCTGAATTAACTGCTAATTTTATAATGGTATGAATTCTTATTTGACTAATTAAACCTGCATTTAGTCTTAAAGCAGGTTCTCCTTTCTGTAAGGAATAATTTATTTCTATGAGACTTTCATTAATATTTTTTTGTAAGAGAAGATCAATGATTTTGAAAATATTGGAATGATGATCACTAAATATTTTTTTTACATCAATACTTTTAAGAAAAAGTTGTGAATTCGAATCACTTGATATTGCAGAAAGGTATGTTTTTGCTTTGGCTAATTCATTTATTAGTTTAAAGCTATCATTACCAACTGAATCAATTATTAATTCAGCTGCATTTTTATCAATTTTGATATTCATTTCATTTGCTGCATCTTCTAAAAATCTTTTTTGTCCCTCGTAGTCCCAGATCTCTGGTAAAGAAAATGACTTTTCTTTAGCTAAATTATTTTTGATGAGTTTTTGTAAAAATTTAGTACTCTTTAGTCTTGAGTCTGGTTTTTTTGTATTTTGTAAAATGAAATAAGTATTTTGAGGTATATTGTCATGAATTTTTTCAAATTTAATTCTTAGATCGTCATTTTTGGCAGTAAAAATTGGATTATTTTTCAATGTAACTATTCTGTACCCCTCTCCAAAAGGAGGTGTAAGAACTTCATCAAAAGCTTTATTAACTTGCTCATCATCATCTCCATTTAAATTTGTTACGTTTATTTCTTTCCATTCTTTGGATACTTCCTTATCAATTAATTTTTGAATAAATGTATTTTGAGCATTTAAATCATTACCCCATAATATTTGTATTGGCATAATAGCTCAATAAAAACCATAAACTAACTATGATTACTTCTAACACAAATTAAATTTAATGGTAATAGATCATCCAATTTTTTTGGAAAGCATCAGATTTATAAGATGTCATTTAATAGCTAATGATCTAAATTATTTGGAAAAAAAAGTGTTAGAGAGATTAGTCCATACTTCAGGAGATTTTTCAGTTCAAAATCTTGTAAATTTTAGTGAAGGTGCTTGTGAAAAAGGGCTTCAGGCACTTAAAAATGGTGCTCCGATTTTAACTGATACTGATATGGCTGCAGCAGCAATAAAATCCATGGCAGAAAATACCACTAGGAATAAAGTATTCACCGCTAAAATGTGGTTTGAAAAAAATAATCATACAAACTTAACTAAAACTGCATATGGCTTAAGTGAAGGTTGGAAGGAGTTATCCGCTATGAATTCTGGAAGCAAATCACCTATTATTGTTATTGGCAGTTCGCCTACAGCTTTAACTTATTTAATTGATATTTTAGAGAATGCAAAAGATTTACCTAGTTTAATTATCGGAATGCCTGTTGGATTTATTGGAGTAGAGAAAAGCAAAAACAAACTAATTTCTACCGATCTTCCTAGAATTGTTTTGAATTCAACTAGAGGAGGTGCTGCCATGGCAGCTGCTGCGGTTAACGCATTATTGAGGGAAACTATTTAAAAAGTATTTATTTTATAAAAATGTCAAAAAACTACTTAACATCATAATTTAATTTGTTATTTTTTTCTAAAGAATTTAAAACTGATTTTGCTTTTTCTATAACTTCTTTTGGAACTCCTGCTAATTTAGCTGCTTCTATGCCATAGCTTTTGTTTGAGCCCCCTTTAACAATTCTGTGGCTAAAAATTAGCTGATCGTTATTTTGTTCTACTAAAACTTGAAAATTTTGTATATTCGTATTTGAATTTTTTAAATAATTAAGCTCATGATAGTGCGTAGCAAAAATAGTATTACATTGAATTTTTTTTGCAAGATATTCACTTACTGACCAAGCTATTGAAAGTCCATCAAAAGTAGATGTCCCTCTGCCTATCTCATCAAGTAAAACTAGTGAGGTAGAAGTTGCCTGATTTAGAATTGATGCAGTTTCAGACATTTCTACCATAAATGTTGATTGCCCAGATGATTGATCATCAACTGCCCCAATTCTTGTGAAAATCCTATCTGCAATCTTGATTTCAGCATTATTAGCAGGAACAAAGCTACCAATTTGTGTGAGAATTTGTATTAAACCAAGTTGTCTTATAAAGCAACTTTTTCCACTTGCATTGGGACCGGTTAATATAATTAATTTTTGATTATCCTCAAAAGAGATATCGTTTGCTACAAACTTTTTATCACTTAACAATTGCTCTACAATTGGATTTCTTCCTGCGATAATTTTTGTACTATTGTTTGTCATTGCATCATTTATTGGTATTAATGAAGGTTTTATAAAATTGTTTTCTACTGAAGTAATTGATAAACCAAGCAGTGCATCAAGAGATGCTATGGATTTTGCGATTGATCTTATTTGTTTTGTTTTTTCAGCAACTATATTTCTTAATTCGCAGAAAATTTCATATTCTTTTGATGAAGCTCTACTTTTTATTTGGAAAATCTTATTTTCTTTATTTTTAATTTCTGAAGTAATATACCTTTCTTCATTTGTAAGTGTTTGTCTTTTGATCCAATGCTGAGGGGCTAAATTAACTTTTGACTTATTTATAGAGATGTAATAACCAAAATTTTTATGAAATTGAATTTTTAGGTTTGAAATTTTGCTAATTTTCCTTTCTTTTAATTCCTCTTTATTTAGCCACTCAGAGTAATCATCCATTAAATTGCGTAAACCATCTAATATATTGTCAACACCATCGTGGATCATGCCTCCTTCACTAATATTTAGTGGAGGATTTTCTATTAGTTTAAAACTTATAGTATCAGCTAATTCTAAGAGTCCTTCATCAATATTTTTTAATTGATCAGTCCAATCTGGGAGATCATATTTAAATAATTTAATTATGGATTTTAGTCTAGGCAATTTTTTTAAACCTTCAGCTATTGCAATTAAGTCTCTGGGACTTGCATGACCTGCACAAGCTCTACCTGCAAGTCTTTCTAAATCTCCCATTGCTCTAAGTAAATTTTGGGTATCTTTACGTAATTTTTTAGATTCAATAAAGTTTGTAATTATATTTTGTCTTTTATAAATTTCATTGACGTTTAATAGTGGTGAATCTATCCACCTTCTCAAACACCTTGCACCCATGCAAGTATAAGTTCTATCAATACTCCATAGTAGTGAACCTACATAATTGTTTTCTCGTTGTGTATTTTTGATTTCTAAGTTTTTTTGAGTTTGATAATCAATAATTAATTTGTTGTGACCATATTGGATTTGTGGAAAGTCTAATGAGATTTTTACAGAAGAATCTTTATCTAAATTTGAAGGATTAATTTTTTCTAAATAATTTAATAAACCTCCAAGTGATCTAGTTGCATTGTTTAAATTTTTAAGTCCTATTCCTTCTAGGTTTGCAATTTGGAAATAATTTTTTATAAGATAAATTGCTTCATTAATTCCAAAATTAGTCTCTTGAGAAACAGTATATGTAATTTGCCTATTTCCTTTAATTAATAAATTTCTTACTGCATTGCTTCCTACAATGATTTCTGAAGAATCTAATTTAATAATTTCATCAAATAGTTTTGACAAAGATTGGCCTTCTAAAGTTATTAATTCTCCTGTGCTTACATCAGCTTTTGATATACCCCATTCATAAGATTCATCTGAGTTTTCTTCTGATAAGTAAATAGCAGTAATCCAATTATTTTTCTTTGCTATCAACATCCCCTCTTCAATTACAGTTCCAGGAGTAATTATTCTTGTTATTCCTCTTTTAATTGGAGTCCCATAATTTCCAGAACTTTTTTCTAATTGATCGCATATGACCACAGAGTAATTTTTTTTAATTAAATCAGCACAGTATCTCTCCATTGCATGATGAGGAACCCCTGCCATAGGGATCTTACCAATCTCTTTGCCGGCATCTTTACTGGTAAGCGTTATTTCTAAAAGGTTAGATATTAATACAGCGTCCTCAAAAAAACATTCAAAAAAATCTCCTAATCTATAAAGTAATAACCTATCTTTATTTTCTTCTTTTAGAGTTACATAATGCTTCATTACAGGAGTTAATTTCAGTTTTGAAACTGTTTTATAGCTATAAGATTCTTCATTGATGCAAACATTTTTGTTATTTGTAATTAAATCAGTCTTGAATTTATTTATTAAATTAGTTGAATTTTTTCTTTGTCTAGGTCTTTTTTGCGATTCTTTTTTTAAATCTTCCAAAGATAAATCTTCTGGAATTTTTGTTATTTCTTTTTGCTCATTATTATCATTACCAATCGTAAATAAATTCTTTTGAATTATCGTATCTTCTTGCATACTTTTTTAATTCCTAAATAGATATTAGGTAGAAATTTTTTTTTTGCATTTAAAGTGGCTAAAGTATGTAAATTTTCTCTAAAAATTATCATTTTCATGAGATTATAGTATTTATAATATTTGAAAACCTAAGACTGAATTATGCAGGCTGTTAACTTTTTCTTCGTAAATGCTCTATTATTTGCTTCTTTAATTGCGGTAGTTGGAGTACCCGTTTTATATGTGACTCAACCTTCTACAGAGGAAGGCCAGCGAGAAAGTAGGAGAAAAATTTATTCTATTGCTGCTGTTTGGGTTGTTTTGGTTTTTGTTACAGGGATAGTTTCTTCATTAGTTTGAAGTTAATACCTTTTCGTGAGAGTCTATTAATATATCTAAGTAAAATTTAATGGCTATTTTTGAGGGTTCTTTTACTAATGCCTCTACTTTAAAAGTTGGGATTGTAATAGCAAGATTTAATGATTTAATTACAAATAAAATTCTATCTGGCTGTCTTGATTGTTTAAAAAGACATGGTTTAGATACTTCTGAATTAAGCAATCAAGTAGATATAGTTTGGGTTCCTGGTTCATTCGAATTACCAATCGCAGCTAAAACGCTCATGAGAAAAAAGAGTTATGACGTTGTAATTGCTCTTGGGGCTGTAATCCGTGGTGAAACTTCCCACTATGATGTAGTTATATCTGAGGCTAGCAAAGGTATTTCGCAAGTTTCAAATGAAAATAATGTTCCAATTATTTTTGGTGTTTTAACTACGGATACTATGCAGCAGGCGTTAGAAAGAGCAGGGATAAAAAATAATCTTGGTTGGAATTATGCTTTACAAGCAATTGAGATGGGATCCTTAATTAAAAATTTAAATTAATTGAAAAAATTTAATTATTTTTATCATTGACCCCTTCTTTGATATAAAATAAAAAAGTTATGCGGATGTAGCTCAGTGGTAGAGCATCTCCTTGCCAAGGAGAATGTCGAGAGTTCGAATCTCTTCATCCGCTTTTAATGTTTGTATCTTTTAAAATATATTAATTAAGAATTTGTAATGACAAGAGTAATTTCTATTGAGGATTTAAAGGAATTATTTACTAAACCTTATGGTACAGATGCACCAACAAAACAAAAATGGGCTGAATTTTATAATGAGAACGTTATTTTTACAGATCCAACCCAGGAAACAGAGGGCTTAGATTCTTATGTTAAAGCTCAAGAAAAGCTAGTTAAAAGATGTGATGATGTTTTTTTAGAAACTCATGCAATTTCCATAACTGGTGATTGTGGATTTGTTGAATGGACAATGGGTTTAAAAATTATGGGTAAAGAATTTATTTATCCTGGAACTACTCGTTTATTATTTGGTGAAAATGGATTAATAAAAGAGCACAGAGATTACTTTGATTTTTGCGGCCCAACTTTTGGACCAGTTCCTATTTTAGGACCTTTTATAAGATGGCTTTATAGTAAATTTGTATCTTGATTTTGTTTTTTTAGAAACAGAATGCTTTATATTTCACGAATCAATAAATTTTGAGAAGTAACTTCTTTAAAATCAAATTGAGAATAAAACAATTTTTTATTTGTTGTCATTAAATATAATTTTTTTGTATTTTTAATTTTTTTAGAAGATAAAAGATTTTTTACAATTAATGTGCCAAAACCTTTGCCTTGGTGATTTTGATCTATAACAATATCCCAAAGCACTCCACGGTAAATCCCATCGGTTAAAGCTCTACCAAAACCAACTATTTCCTTACCAACCCAAAGACTTATTACGACATCACTGTTAGCAAGACATTTTTTTAGATCATTAATTGTTCTATTTTTTGCCCAGAAAGCATTGGTATCTAATAATTTTTGTAGCTTAATTAATCCATTTGTTGGTTTGAGATTAGGACCTAATCCAAAAACCCTTAACCCTAAAGCTCCTTTGGTATGTTTGATTAGAGATATTTCTTTCATTTATTAAAAAGATTTTTGAAAGGTGATGTCAGCTAGGTTATTTTTGTGACTTCAATCTAAATACCTTAATCGATCATTTCTATAAAATAAAGAGATAAAAGTTTTCTTCATTCTGTTGTAACGCACTAATTTATAATGTTTGTAATAAGATGAATTTTTTAAGGACTTTGACTTATGCTAAAACTTTTGTTGGGAGACCCGAATTCACGAAAGTTAAAGCGCTATCAACCAATAGTGGAAGAGATCAATTTTTTAGAAGAAGAAATTTCTCAATTGACTGATGATGAGCTTAGAAAAGAAACTCAAAATCTTAAATCAAATATTTCAGCAGAATTAGATATTAAAAAACAAAAAGAACTCCTAGAAGAATTTCTTCCTAAAGCTTTTGCAATTGTAAGAGAAGCAAGTAAACGTGTTCTTGATATGAGACATTTTGATGTTCAGTTAATAGGCGGGATGGTTTTAAATGAGTGTCAAATTGCTGAGATGAAGACTGGAGAGGGAAAAACTCTTGTCGCAACATTACCTTGTTATTTAAATGCTCTTACTGGAAAAGGTGTTCATGTTGTTACTGTAAATGATTATTTAGCTAGAAGGGATGCAGAGTGGATGGGTCAAGTTCATCGTTTTTTAGGTTTATCCGTTGGTTTGATTCAGCAAGATATGAATCCAGTTGAGAGAAAGAAAAATTATGATTGTGATATAACTTATGCCACAAATTCAGAATTAGGATTTGATTATTTAAGAGATAATATGGCTACCGATATTAGTGAGGTAGTTCAAAGAAAATTTAATTACTGCGTAATTGATGAAGTTGATTCAATATTAATTGATGAAGCAAGAACGCCTCTAATCATTTCTGGCCAAGTTGAAAGACCACAAGAAAAATATCAAAAAGCTGCAGAATTATCTCTGGCATTAGTCAAAGCAAAAGAATTAAGTAAAGATGGTATTGATCCAGAAGGCGATTATGAAGTTGATGAAAAACAGAGAAGTTGTATATTAACTGATGAGGGTTTTGCAAAATGTGAAGATTATTTGGGAGTTAATGATTTATATAATCCTCAAGATCCTTGGGCGCATTATATAACTAACGCTTTAAAAGCCAAAGAATTATTTATTAAAGATGTGAATTATATTATTAAGAACGATGAAGCTGTCATAGTGGATGAATTTACTGGTAGGGTAATGCCTGGAAGACGTTGGAGTGATGGACAACATCAGGCAATAGAAGCGAAAGAGAGTCTTCAAATTCAGCCTGAGACTCAAACATTAGCATCAATAACTTATCAGAATTTTTTCCTTTTATATCCTGGTTTAGCTGGAATGACGGGAACTGCAAAAACTGAGGAGGTTGAATTTGAAAAAACTTATAAATTAGAATCTACAGTTATACCGACAAATCAAATAAGAAAGAGACAGGATTGGTCTGATCAAGTATTTAAGACAGAGATTGGTAAATGGAAAGCCGTTGCTAAAGAAACTGCACAAATTCATAGACATGGTAGACCTGTTTTAGTTGGTACAACAAGTGTTGAAAAAAGTGAATTATTAAGTTCACTTTTATCTGCCGAAAAAATCCCACATAATTTGTTAAATGCTAAGCCAGAGAACGTTGAACGAGAAGCAGAAATTGTTGCTCAGGCAGGAAGAGCAGGTGCTGTTACTATTGCGACTAATATGGCTGGAAGGGGAACAGATATAATTCTTGGCGGTAATAGTGACTATATGGCAAGGCTTAAATTAAAAGAAATTTTAATTCCTTTGTTAGCCAAGCCTGATAATGAGCATAAGCCACCAATACCTAAACAAAGAAATGCAAAATCTAAGGGCGGTTTTTCTACAAAAGCTGGTTCAAATTTGAAAAAGAACATTTCAAATTCTTCAACAAGTCTTTTCCCTTGCAAACTAGATGAAGCAATTGAAAAGAAACTTTCTCTTTTATCTGATGAACTTGTTAAAAATTGGGGAGATAGACAACTTTCTGTTTTGGAACTTGATGACAGGATAGCTACAGCTGCAGAAAAAGCACCAACTGATGATGACTTTATAAAGCTTTTGAGAGAATCTTTGTCTGATGTAAAAAAAGAATATGAAAAAGTTTTGATTCATGAAGAAGAAAAAGTAAGAGAAGCTGGCGGTTTACATGTCATTGGTACTGAGAGACATGAATCACGAAGAGTAGATAATCAACTTAGAGGAAGAGCAGGAAGACAAGGTGATCTTGGAAGTACAAGATTCTTTTTATCTTTAGATGATAATTTATTAAGGATTTTTGGAGGTGATAGAGTAGCAAATCTAATGAATGCTTTTAGGGTTGATGAAGATATGCCTATTGAGTCAGGAATGCTAACTAGGTCTCTAGAAAGTGCTCAAAAGAAAGTTGAGACCTACTATTACGATATTAGAAAACAAGTTTTTGAATACGACGAGGTAATGAACAATCAAAGAAAAGCAGTTTATGGCGAAAGACTAAGAGTATTGAAAGGAATTGATTTAAAAAGACAAGTAATAGGATATGGAGAAAGGACAATGATTGAAATTGTAGATGCTTATATTAATCCTGATCTTCCTCCTGAAGAATGGAATATTGATCAATTAATTGCCAAAGTCAAAGAATTTATATATTTATTAGATGATCTTAAATCTGATGATATTAATTTACTGTCAATAGAAGAATTAAAAAATTATCTACAAGAGCAGTTGCGAATAGCTTATGATTTAAAGGAATCACAAATAGAAAAGATTCGTCCAGGATTAATGAGAGAAGCTGAAAGATTTTTCATTTTGCAACAAATCGATAATTTATGGCGGGAACATCTTCAATCCATGGATTCCTTGAGGGAATCAGTCGGATTAAGAGGTTATGGTCAAAAAGATCCATTAATCGAATATAAAAACGAAGGATATGACATGTTTCTCGAAATGATGACTAATATGAGACGAAATGTTATTTATTCAATGTTTATGTTTCAACCTAAAACTGACGTAAATGAAAAAAATTAAATCAAGATTTAATCATCTCCAAGAAATTCAAAAATTTCTTTATCTTTAAGATTTTGAGAATCACCTAGTTTAGAAATATCAATAGATTCTGAGCTGGCTATACATTGTAGAGTTTTTTGTAATTTAAGAATTTCATTTTCAAGAGAGTCTATCCTATCCATTAAATTTTTTATCACATTAGCTTCTGCATCTGGTAAGGCAGAGTGAGCTAACGGATTTACTTTGACTCCACTTTGATGCACTACCCTACCGGGAACTCCGACCACAGTACTGTTCCCCTCTACATTTCGAACAACTACTGAGCCAGCACCAATTCGGGTATTAGATCCTACCGTAATGGATCCAAGAACTTTTGCACCCGCTCCAACTACAACATTTTCCATTAAGGTGGGGTGTCTTTTGCCATGGCTTTTACCAGTACCTCCTAATGTCACTCCTTGATAAAGCAAACAGTTATTGCCTATCTCTGCAGTTTCACCAATTACAACGCCCATTCCATGGTCTATGAAAACCCTTTTACCAATTTTTGCCCCAGGATGGATTTCAATACCTGTTGCTAGCCTATTAAGATGACTGAGTAAGCGGGGAATTAAAGGAATCTTTAATTGCCATAATTTATGCGTAAACCTATGTATAACTATTGATTGAAAGCCTGGGTAGCAAAGAAATATCTCTATTATTCCTCTTGCGGCGGGATCTCTCTCTCTGATAATTTCTATATCTGATTTAAAAGTTTTCAATACCATGGTTTAATTAATAACTCCTATTTCTTTTTTTAATTGATTTATTGTTTCGATACTTAAATAATTTTTAGCACATATTATTTGAGGTAATCTCATCAACTGAGAACGATTTTTTAATAATGTGTTTTCTACAACTGATAAACTCGGTCCATCACACACTATATGGTTTGAAGCCTTTAAAAGTGAGAGTAATCTACTGTTATTGTCTGAGATTGCCGTCATAAGCATTAATTCATTACCACGCATGCTATGTATAATGACCTCTGCTGCTCTCAATAAACCGGGACTAATGCTAACAATACCTACACAACTTCCAGCATTTAATTCCTTGAGAATTTTTAATTCCTTTTGAAAGTCGCTCAAGTCAACTGCAATAGCGCGAACTCCATGTTGCTTGGCAACTTTTTCTAGAGGCTGTAAAAAATATCTGCTTGTGACAATCGTACCATTATTGGAATTACTCAAAACTTTTTCTAATTCTTCCATAGGAACAACTTCTACTGGTACATTAACTGTTGTAGAGAGGTCTTCTGCTATTAACATAGAAGCTCCAATATCTTCTCTAGGAGTACTGACTATGATTCTTGATCCGCATTTAATACGCCAATCAATTTCATTGTTCAATATCTCTCTCGTGTCTTGTAAAGTGAATCCAAGACTTATTAAGTTGTCAATAACCTTCTTTGCTTCTTGATCAGGTGCTTTACTTATTTTATCTTTTGAGTAAAGTGATTTTGTAAATTCTCTTTTAGTAAGATTATCTCTTACATAGATACCTGATCCAGCTATTGCTTCAACAACCCCATCTATTTCCAGTTGTCTGTAAACTTTGCTTATAGTATTTCGATGTAGTCCAGTCTGCATTGCCAGTTGCCTAGTACTGGGAAGTCTGTGTCCTGGAGGATAATGTCTTGCTGCAATTGCGAAACAAATTTGATTATTTAGTTGAGTAGATGCTGGGATATCACTGTCTTGTTGAATATGGAACCTCACTTTAGAAAAATCCTGATTAATTTAATTTTTGATGTAGTGACACTTTAACATTCGTCATATTTTTTTGATAACAATTTATCACCCATCATCTTTTTTAATAAGAGGAGTTTTGCGAGGGCTTAAAAACATGATCATGTTTCTCCCTTCTCTTTTTGGTTTTTGTTGAACTTCTGATTGCTCTTCTAAATCATTAGCCATTTTTAAAAGAAGTGTCTCAGCTAAATTTGAGTGTTGAATTTCTCTTCCCCTAAAAATTACAGTGCACTTTACCTTATCTCCCGATTTTAGAAATTTAGTAGCTTGACCAATCCGAACATCATAATCATGCTTGTCAATTTTATACCTCATTTTTACTTCTTTAACTTCTGTTTGATGAGATTTTTTCCTTGCTTCTTTAGCTTTCTTTTCTTGTTCAAATTTATATTTACCGTAGTCCATGATTCTACACACCGGAGGATTTGCTTTTTCGCTCACCAAAACTAAATCAAGTTCTCTTTGAGATGCTATTTCTAATGCTTTTAATCTATCTATGACCCCTAATTGTTTTCCATCTGAATCAACGACTCTTAATTGAGGGTATTTTATTCTTTCATTTATATTTGGCAGCTCTCTAACTGGAGCTCGTCGGTCAAAGCGTGGGCGTGGGGGCATTCAGTTAATTAAATAAATTGATTGGATGATGAACAAAATCTATTTTTGTAAAGTTAGCTTAAAAAAGACTCTATTTTAATTATTGCATCTTTTAGCAGGTTTTTGTTATTAAGCCAAAGAGGATTATTTTTATTACGAAACCAAGTTTTTTGTCTTTTGGCAAATTGGATTGTTTTTGTCGTAGTCAACTCAATCGCTTTGTCAATTGTTGATCGGTTATTTAAAACTTCCCTAGCTTCTCGATAACCAATAGTTTCTAATATTGGTAAATCAAATCCGTATTTAGAGATAAGGTGGTATGTCTCCTCAACGATTCCAGATAAAAACATATTTTTTGTTCTTTGAAAAATTCTTTCTTTTAAGTTATCCCTATCTAATCCAAGCTCTAGGATTTTCCAGTTAGGCGGTTTTTGAACTTTCAGAGTTGATAAAGGTTTACCTGTTACGTAGAAGACTTCTAAAGCTCTAATTGTTCTAATGTGGTCAGCAAAATTTATTTTTTTTGTTGATAATGGATCACAATTTTTTAACAGGTCCCAACATTTTTCCTGACCAAGTTCTTCTAATTGTCTTCTGAAACTATTTTGAGGAGGGACATCTGGTACAAAAAATCCTTTTGTTATTGAGTTCATATATAACCCACTTCCTCCAACAAGAAAAGGTAAATTATCTTGTTTAATTTCTCCCTTAATAGATTTTTGAGCAATTTCTTGAAATTGTTTTACATTAATTGGGTTGATTGGTTCCTCAATATCTATTAAAAAATGCTTTATTTTTTTTTGTTGGATTTTAGATGGCTTGGCTGTTCCAATATCCATGGACTTATAAATTTGCCTTGAATCGATATTGTGTATATGAGTTTTAAAATATTCTGCAATCTCAATAGCTAATTCCGTTTTGCCACTTGCAGTAGGCCCAATTAAAATTATTACATGAGGTAGATACGAAGACATATGAATTTCTGAAGAAAAAAATATTAGCTATATAATTAAAGTGATTAAATTTTTCATTGACTTCGAGCCTTTATCTTTTTGCGGTGGTAAGTTTAATGAAATACCTTTTAAAAATAACATTTTAAAAGTCTAATATTTTTTTTATATTAAATGAGTGAGGACAAAAGATCTAATAAAATCTCAAATGATTATGGCGCGGAACAGATACAGGTTTTAGAGGGGTTAGAACCAGTTCGAAAACGCCCTGGGATGTATATAGGTTCCACAGGACCTAGGGGATTACACCATTTAGTATATGAGGTAGTTGATAACTCTGTTGATGAGGCACTTGCAGGACATTGTGATCATATAGAAATAGTTCTTCGAGCAGATGGCTCTGCTTTAATTTCTGATAATGGACGAGGTATTCCAACAGATATGCATCCAAGAACAGGGAAAAGTGCCTTAGAAACTGTACTAACTGTTCTTCATGCAGGAGGTAAATTTGGAAGTGGTGGTTATAAAGTTTCAGGTGGTTTGCATGGAGTAGGAATATCTGTAGTTAATGCTCTAAGCGAATGGGTTAATGTGACTGTTTATAGGGATGGAAGCGAATTTAATCAAAGATTTGAAAAAGGTGTATCAAAGGGTGAATTGGAAACTAAAAAACAGACTGGCAAACCATCTAAGAAAGGAACAACTATTTGCTTTAAACCCGACAAAACGATTTTTTCTGGAGGAATTGAATTTGAATATGCTCTTCTTGCATCTAGATTAAGGGAGCTAGCTTATCTTAATGGTGGAGTAAAAATTGTTTTTAGAGATGAAAGAAATCAATTATCAGATGGTTCTTTTAAAGAAGAAATTTACTTGTATCAAGGAGGTATTAAAGAATATGTTCAATACATGAATGCTGAAAAAGATTCGATTCATCCTGAAATAATTTATGTTGACTCACAGAAAGAAAATGTTTACGTAGAAGCAGCTTTACAATGGTGTTCAGATGTATATTCAGATAATATTTTAGGATTTGCAAATAATATTAGAACTATTGATGGAGGAACTCATATTGAAGGGCTAAAAACAGTTCTGACAAGAACTTTCAATAATCTTGCAAAAAAGAGAGGTAAAAGAAAAGATATTGAAAAAAATTTAGCTGGCGAAAATATTAGAGAGGGTTTAACTGTTGTTTTATCAGTAAAAGTTCCAGATCCCGAATTTGAAGGGCAAACAAAAACAAAATTAGGAAATACTGAAGTACGGGGAATTGTGGATTCTCTCATTGGGGAGGCTCTAAATAAATATATGGAATTCAATCCTGGAATTTTGGACTTGATTCTTGAAAAAGCAATTCAATCATTTAATGCAGCAGAAGCTGCGAGAAGGGCTAGAGAATTAGTAAGAAGAAAAAGTGTTCTAGAAAGTTCTACATTACCGGGCAAATTAGCAGATTGTAGTTCTAGAGATCCCTCCGAATCAGAAATTTATATAGTTGAAGGAGATTCAGCTGGTGGCTCCGCAAAACAAGGAAGAGATAGAAATTTTCAGGCTATTTTGCCTCTCAGGGGTAAAATTCTTAATATTGAAAAAACTGACGACACTAAAATATATAAAAACACCGAAATACAGTCATTAATAACAGCTCTAGGGTTAGGAATAAAAGGAGAGGACTTCGACGAGAGCTCTTTGAGATATCATAGAGTTGTAATTATGACGGATGCTGATGTTGACGGTGCTCATATAAGAACTTTATTGCTGACATTTTTTTACAGATACCAAAGAGAACTTGTTGAGAAAGGTTTTATATATATTGCTTGTCCCCCTCTTTATAAAGTTGAAAGAGGTAAGAATCATAATTACTGTTATAACGAGAAACAATTAAAGGATACAATTCAAGGTTTTGGAGAAAATGCAAATTATAATATCCAAAGATTTAAGGGATTAGGAGAGATGATGCCAAAACAGTTATGGGATACAACTATGAATCCTCAAACGAGGATGATGAAAAGAGTTGAAATCGAAGATGCACTTGAAGCTGACAGAATATTCAATATATTAATGGGAGATAAAGTTGCACCAAGAAGAGAATTTATTGAAACTCATAGTAGCAACTTGGATATGGCAACTTTAGACATATGATTAATAATGTTCTCAAGAATTTTTGTTTAATTACTTTTGCATTAATTGCTCCAATTACATTACCTGCTGGTGGGATCCAAAAAAGTTTGAATCAAAATAAATTTCCTAATAATACAAATGAAATTATATTGTGTTCCAATACTTCTCTTTATTCTTGTCCTGAAATTTATGCTAAGGAATTATTAGTTCTTGATGTAGGTACAACTTTATCAGTATTACGTAATTGGAAAGTCAGCAAAAATGAAACTTGGGTTAGGGTTGAATTAGCTTCTAATAAATTTTTAGATGATCCTAATAAGATTTTAAAAGGCTGGATAAAAATGTAAATTTTGGATTTTAGTTCAATAAGTATAATTTTACTCGGCAGTACTTTTGGATTAATACTGAGAATATTCATACAGAATAATTTTAAAAAAAGTATAGGGTTTGATATTCAAAATACCTCAATAGTAAATTTTTTATCATCTTTTTTATTAGGAATTTTAGTAGCTTTAAATTTTATTAATAACGAAATATTAGTGTTATTTTATAGTGGTTTTTTAGGATGTTTTAGTACATTTTCTTCTTTCATATATCAACTATTTGACTTATTTAAAAAGAGAAAATTCCTAAGATTATTTTTCCACTATATTGAAGTGATAATTTTTTCATTCCTGTTGTTTTATTTAGGTTATTTTCTTATTAAGTTCTTTTAAAGTGAAAATAAATAATTTTATTTATATTCTGTTAGCTGCCTACCTAGCTACTTTTTTAAGATTAACTATTAATAATAATTTTTTTATTTCAATAATTGGATCATTTTTAGTGGGTTTTTTTATCAGTAGAAGATTAAGTTATTCAACTGAAAAAATTCTATTGAGTGGTTTTTTTTCTTGCTTTACATCCTTTAGCGGATTTATATATTTTTTGTACACAATTTTAAATCAAGGGGATTGGATAAAATTTATAATTTTTTTTAATTTAATCATTATCGTAAATTTATTCACAATGCTTTTCGGGTTCTGGATAAGTAGAAAAATTACTTAGATTTCATATAATGGTGTTGTTACTTTGATAAGGGATTATATTTATGAATGAAAATAATGTTGAAACAGTTACATCGTTATCTTCAGATTTAAGTACAAGAGAAAATATCACTATTCAACTTGAGGAATTACTCATCGCGGGAAATTATGATGAGGCAAAGTTACTTTTAGAGCCATCCCAACCTGTTGATATTGCAGATGCTATTGGAAGCCTTCCACTAATATTGCAGGCATTAGCATTTCGATTATTAAAGAAAAATGAAGCAATTGAGGTTTATGAATATTTAGATCCAGTAGTTCAGCAAACTTTATTAGAAAGACTTCGTTCAGGAGAGGTTTTAGAAATCGTTGAAAAAATGTCTCCTGATGATAGGGTTCAACTCTTTGATGAATTACCTGCAAAAGTTGTACGAAAATTCTTGTCTGCTCTTAGTCCTGGTGAAAGGAGAGTAACAGCTGAATTACTTGGATATGAGCCTGAAACTGCAGGAAGATTAATGACAACTGAATTTATAGACCTTAAAGAGATGCAAACAGCAGCTGATGCTCTTTCTTTAGTTAGAAAAAGAGCCCCATTTACTGAAACTATTTATAGCTTATATGTTACAGATAAAGAAAGACATTTAACTGGCATTCTCTCTTTAAGAGATCTTGTAACAGCTGATCCATCTAAGCCAATTGGTGACGTTATGACAAGAGATGTAGTTAATATCTCTACTAATACGAATCAAGAAGAGGTTGCTAGAGCAATACAAAGATACGATTTTTTAGCTCTACCAGTCGTTGATAAAGAAAAAAGACTGGTTGGGATAGTAACTGTTGATGATTTAATTGATGTGATAGAACAAGAAGCAACTAGAGACATTTACGCAGCGGGGGCAGTACAACCTGGAGATGAAGATGACTATTTCCAGAGTAGTTTGTTTACGATTGCTCGAAGAAGAATTTTATGGTTATTAATTTTGGTTTTGGCAAATGGTTTAACGACAAAGGTTATCGCTATGAATGATCAAATATTAAAAGAAATAGTCTTATTAGCTGCATTTATTCCACTACTTATTGGTACTGGGGGAAATGTTGGTGCTCAAAGTTCAACGGTTGTCATTAGAGGTTTAAGCACTCAAAAATTGAAGTCTCTTGGTGCTATTAAAGCAGTAGTTAAGGAGGCAATCACAGGCGCTCTTTTAGGCGTTTTCATGATGCTTGTAGTATTTCCTTTCGCTTGGTGGCAAGGAGAAGGGCCTTTAATCGCCTCAGCGGTTGGAATAAGTTTAATATCCATAACAACTTTAGCTGCTACGACAGGAGCGATCCTCCCTTTGTTGTTTGACAGAATGAAATTGGATCCAGCCTTAATGTCCTCCCCTTTCATTACAACCGTCACTGATATTGCTGGTGTATTTATTTATCTCAGTACAGCAAAATGGCTGTTAAACTCATCATTGGCCTAAATTTACTAGGTATTTATTCTCATTTTTGTAAAAATGTGGATTTTTTTGTTTAACTTTACATTTCTTAATGGTATTGTTTACAAAACATCATTCAACTTTCATGTCTTCTGAAACAATAAGTGAAAATAAATTAGCGTCAATCGCGAGTATAAAAGCTAGTAATGATGTTGATCTTGTCCGGTCATACTTAAGGGATATAGGAAGAGTTCCATTACTATCTCATGAGCAAGAAATTACTCTAGGTAGACAAGTTCAAGAGTACATGGAAGTTGAAAGAACAGAATTAGAAATTATTGAATTAACAGGAGATAAACCTAGTATTGATGAATTATCGACTAAATTAAATTTATCTTCCTCCATAATAAAAAAAAGATTGAGAGCTGGACAGAGAGCTAAAGAAAGAATGGTCGCAGCGAATTTAAGATTGGTAGTAAGCGTTGCAAAAAAATATACAAAAAGAAATATGGAACTTTTAGATTTAATTCAGGAGGGTACTATAGGATTGGTCAGAGGAGTTGAAAAATTTGATCCAGCCAGAGGTTACAAGTTTTCAACATATGCATACTGGTGGATTAGACAAGGTATTACAAGAGCAATTGCTGAAAAAAGTCGGGCAATTAGGCTACCAATTCACATAACTGAAATGTTGAATAAGTTAAAAAAAGGTCAAAGAGAGCTCAGCCAAGAAATGTCTAGAACTCCAACTGTAAGTGAACTTGCAAAATACGTAGAGCTTCCCGAAGATGACGTTAAAGATTTGATGTGCAAAGCTGGACAGCCAGTTAGTCTTGAAACCAAAGTTGGTGATGGTGAAGATACTGTTTTATTAGATTTACTGGCAGGGGGCGAGGATCTTCCAGACGAACAAATAGAGATGGATTGTATGAGAGGTGATCTGCATACTCTTTTACATCAATTACCTGATTTGCAATGTAGAGTTTTAAGAATGAGATACGGAATGGATGGCGATGAGCCAATGTCTCTTACAGGTATAGGAAGGGTTCTAGGGATAAGTAGGGATCGAGTAAGAAACCTAGAAAGAGATGGATTAAGAGGCCTGAGAAGACTTAGTGATAATGTAGAAGCTTATTTTGTTTCTTGAATAAATTCATTTATTAACTTATTTGTTTTTTCAGGTTCTTCATCATGAGGACAGTGACCAGAACCATTAATAATATCTAATCTTTTAATATTCCTGAATTGTTTCTTCCACTCTATAGCTTCATTTAAAGATTCCCAAGGATCTTCCTCACCCCATATTAATTGGATTGGAACATCAACTTTATCGAAAAGGTCAGTAGCAAGATAGTCATCAAATAAGTTAATAAAACCACGAAAAGCTTCTTTAGAATTTTTCCTTTGAGAGGGTTGATAAAGTATTTCAATCAATTCTTTATCGATATTTTTTCCTGAAGGGTAAGCTTGTTTAAGTATTTTATTTATAATTTTTGGATTAGCGGCTCTTGTAAAAAGTGTATTACTAATTACTCTTTGTCTGACTATCGTTTTAAGGACGGGTCTAAGAAGGTTCATTAAGATATCACTTTTTTTTAAACGTTTATCATCCATAGTTCTTTGTGCACAATTAATCAAAATGATACCTTTGCAATTATCTTTCAGGATTTCAGCAGCTTTCAATGCAATAACACCTCCAATTGAATTTCCTACCAAGTAAACAGGAGATTTTATTACCTCTGCACAAAATGTTGATATTTGATTACCCCATAAGTCAAATGAATATTTAATTGAGTTTTCTTTTTCAGGTTCGTAATTTAATAAAGCACTAGGCTGACTACTTTTTCCAAATCCTAATAAGTCAATTGCGTAGCAGTTAGAAAATTTACCCAGAAAATCTTGATTATGTCTCCAGTGGTTTTTTGATGCCCCAAATCCATGAACTAATAAAATTTTAATTTTTTTTTCAGAAGTAGATTCTTTGGATAAAGACCAAGAAATTTTCCAATTTTTCCACTTCCAAGTTTCAGATTTATTTAAAGACACTATGAATATGCTTTTAATTAAACTTTAATTCAAAAAAAAATTATTCGTTTTTAATAAATTATTCTTAGTTAAGAAAAAGCGTTCATTTTATGAAAAAGAAAAAGGTCATATGTATTGGAGAGGCCTTAATAGACAGAATCAGAAATAAGTCAAATCAAGGATTTACAGATTTTTTGGGTGGTGCGCCGGCTAATGTTGCTTGTGCATTAAGAAAATTAAAAATAGATTCAATATTCATAGGAAGTTTGGGTAATGATGATTATGGAAAAAAATTTATTACGCAATTTGACCAATTGGGAGTTAATTTAGATTTCTTGCAATTAGATAATCATTCATCTACCCGTGTGGTTAATGTAGATAGAGATCAATTTGGAGATCGTTTTTTTTCAGGCTTTGAGGAAAGTTCTCATTCATGCTTTGCAGACGAAGTTCTTAGTAAGAAATTAATAGAAAAAGAAATTTTAAATTTGGAGAAATCTTTTCTAGAAATAAAATATTTGGTTACGGGAACGATCTTATTATCATCTCCAATATCAGCAGAGACTATTTTTTTTCTTGTTGAACAGGCTAATAAATTTGAAGTCAAAATAGTTATTGATTTGAATTGGAGAGAGGTCTTTTGGGATCATTCAAGTTTTTCATCAGAAATTAGTAAAGCCGCTAGAGTTAATTTAATCAAGAGTTTTTTAAATCATGCAAATGTTTTAAAGCTTGCTAAGGAAGAAGCAACTTTGTTTTTTGAGAATGACAATCCATTGCTAATATCTCAACAATTGTCTAATAGACCAGATGTAATAATAACTGACGGAAAAAATCCCGTTTTATGGTACATCAACGGATTGCAGGGATTTACCGAAACTCCTACTTCACAAAAAATTATTGATACGACTGGCGCAGGCGATGCTTTTCTAGCTGGCTTTATTTCAAAATTAATTTCTTCTGGCTATCCTTCAAATGAACTAGAGATAGAAGATTGCATTAAGTTCGCAGGTGTTTGTGGATTATTAACTTGTCTTGGTGAAGGCGCCATTGAGCAACAGCCATATCATGAGAAGGTTAATAAATTTTTGGGATCTCTTATTTCGTAGTCTCTTCCATAATTTTTTGCGTAACTAATTTCTATTTTCCAGAAATTATCAATAACTGGTTCTATTAATTCTGGCCATTCAATAACTAAAATAGCCTGTCTTTGTATTGCCTCTTCTTCTTCTGAAAAAAAAACTTCCTTTGCTGAAGAAATATTTTCTAACCTGTATAAATCAAGGTGAATTAGCGGAATTCTTCCCGAGTTATAGTGATGCGATAAAGCAAATGTAGGGCTTGTAATGTCCTCAGAGATTGACAAGCCTTTAGCAATCCCTTGAACAAATGAAGTTTTTCCAGCCCCAATTGGACCCTGTAATAAAACAATTGATTGGGGATTTAATCTGTATGAGAGTTTCTTTCCTAAATTTAAAGTTTCTTTTAAATTCTCAACAAACACAAAATTAATCAAAAATCATATATAGTTTAATAGAAAAAGTATTTACTAGATATGGTTATTGCAAATTCAGTTAAAACCTCTATACCTAATTACGTAATTGCTGATATCTCTTTATCAGATTTTGGTCGTAAAGAAATTAAAATTGCCGAAACAGAAATGCCTGGACTAATGGCACTTAGAGATAAATATCAATCCGAAAAGCCACTAAAAGGTGCAAAAATAGCTGGAAGTCTTCATATGACTATTCAGACAGCAGTCTTAATAGAAACTCTCGTTGATCTTGGTGCAGAAGTAAAATGGGCTTCATGCAATATTTTTTCAACTCAAGATCATGCGGCTGCGGCTATCGCAGAGCTAGGAATTTCTGTATATGCAAAAAAAGGTGAGACTCTTGATGAATATTGGCAATATACCCACTATATCCTTGATTGGGGTTCAGACTCTCCAAATATGATTCTTGATGATGGGGGAGATGCAACTGGCTTATTGATACTCGGTAGTAAAGCAGAAAAAGATTTATCTATTTTAGATAATCCAGGTAATGAAGAAGAAATTGCCTTATTTAATTCTATCAAGTCTAAGTTGAAAAATGATAATGACTTCTATTCTAGAATTAAGAGTAACATCATTGGTGTCACTGAAGAAACTACAACGGGAGTTGCAAGACTTTATCAACTGCAAAAGCAAAATGCTTTACCTTTTCCTGCTATCAACGTTAATGATTCAGTAACTAAGAGCAAATTTGATAATTTATATGGCTGCCGCGAATCTTTAGTAGATAGTATAAAGCGTGCAACTGATGTGATGATTGCTGGGAAGGTCGCTTTAGTAATGGGTTTTGGAGATGTAGGTAAGGGTTCAGCCCAGTCATTACGTGGCCTTGGTGCAATCGTAAAAGTTGCTGAAGTTGATCCAATTTGTGCTCTTCAAGCAGCAATGGAAGGTTTTAGCGTTGTTACGCTAGATGATGTTGTGAAAGATATAGATATCTTTGTTACGGCTACTGGTAACTATCAGGTAATAACACATGAAAATCTTCTCAAGATGAAAGATGAGGCCATAGTTTGTAATATTGGACATTTCGATAATGAAATTGATGTAGCTTCATTAAAAAATTATCAATGGGAAAATATTAAGCCGCAAGTTGATCACATAACTCTACCAAGTGGAAATAAAATTATTCTTTTAGCTGAAGGTAGATTAGTTAATTTAGGCTGTGCCACTGGCCATCCAAGTTTTGTTATGAGTAATTCCTTTACTAATCAAGTATTAGCTCAAATCGAACTTTTCAATAAGTCAGAGCAATATGCGAAGGAGGTTTATGTTTTACCAAAACACCTAGATGAAATGGTAGCTAGATTACATCTAGATAAAATTGGTGCAAAATTAACAAAATTAACTAAAGAACAGGCTGATTATATTAATGTCTCTGTTGATGGACCTTATAAACCAGAACTTTATAGATACTAAGATTGAGTTTAATTTTTGTAAATTTTCTTACTTCAATTCCTGATTACATCAGTTTGGCAGTTGAAAAAAATTCAACAATTGCATATCTTACTATTTGTCTGGCTATGTTTTTAGAAAATATAATCCCCCCAATCCCTTCAGAAATTATAATGCCATTAGGTGGTTTTTTTGTTTATCAACAAAAATTAAATTTCTATATTTTAGTTTTTTGGGGATTACTTGGAACTATTTTAGGATCATTGCCTTGGTATTATTTAGGTAGATTAGTAAATGAAAAAAGACTTTCAAATTTTTTAGATAAAAAGGGAAAATATCTGGGTATTTCTTCTAATGATCTAAATAAAAGTAAAAGGTGGTTCGATAAATATGGGGTTTCTTTAGTTTTTTGGGGCCGATTAGTACCAGGCATAAGAACTTTAATTTCAGTTCCCGCTGGCATAGAACTTATGCCATTAAGAAAATTTTTGCTTTGGACTACATTTGGTAGCTTGATATGGGTAGCACTTCTCACCTATTCAGGGTATTTATTTGGTGAAAACTATCTAATCATTGAAACTTACTTAGATCAAATCAAATATGTTGTAAAGCCAATTTTAATTTTAATTTTCTTATATTTTTTTATAAAAATACTTATGAGATTTTTGAAAAAAAACAGAATTTAGAAAGGAATTTCACTTGAGTTATTGTTGTTGGAATATTGGTTATTATCAGACTCTTTTCGTGAGCCTAGTAAGTTTAATCTATCTACCCTAACAACTGGTTTATATCTATCTTCTCCAGTATTTTTATCTTTCCAACTATCAATTTTAAAGCTTCCTGTAATTCCAATTAATGATCCTTTTTTCACATAATCTGCGGCTATTTGTGCTTGCTTTCCCCATATTTCTAAATTAAACCAATCTGGCTCTTCATCTCTGCTTCTTCTGTTTACTGCAATTGTGAAATTCGCTACGATACTGCCTGATTCAAAATATCTGACATCTGGTTCCCGTCCTGCTCTGCCAACAAGGTTAATAGTGTTAATTTCCATAATTTTTTTTTTTTAATACTACTCATATTTTCAGTTTCTGCTCAAAGTTTTACGTGCTATTCATAACTAAACGACAGAATTCCGAGAGCTTATCAAAAAATAGATATATTATTTAAAAAAAGAAATTCTTATTGTGATTTTTAACAGATTTAAATTTTCTCGAGATATTGGCATAGATTTGGGAACGGCCAATACTCTTATACACGTATCAGGAAAAGGGGTTGTTTTACAAGAGCCTTCTGTGGTAGCCATGGATTTAGAAGAAGGGATTCCATTAGCTGTTGGTAAAGAAGCAAAGTTAATGCTTGGAAGGACCCCAGGCAATATAAGAGCCGTAAGACCTCTAAGAGATGGGGTTATCGCAGATTTTGATGCTGCAGAACAAATGATAAAAACATTTATTCAAAAATGTAATGAAGGCAAGGGGATTGTAGCCCCAAGAATAGTAATTGGTATTCCAAGTGGAGTTACTAGTGTTGAGCGAAGAGCAGTAAGAGAAGCTGGATTAGCGGGAGCTAGAGAAGTTCATTTAATTGATGAACCTGTCGCTGCAGCAATAGGAGCATCATTACCAGTCACTGAGCCAATTGGAACAATGATTGTTGATATTGGAGGAGGTACTACTGAGGTTGCAGTATTAAGTTTAGGAGGAACTGTTTTGAGTGAATCTGTTCGAATAGCAGGCGATGAAATAAATGAGTCAATTGCGCTTTATCTTAAAAAAGTTCACAATTTAGTTGTTGGAGAGAGAACTGCAGAGGATATCAAGATTAAAATTGGATCTGCATTTCCAGATGATGATTTTGATAAAACTACTTTGGAGGTTAGAGGTTTACATCTTTTATCTGGTCTACCTAGGTCAGTCACTTTGACATCAGGAGAAATCAGAGAAGCCATGGCTGAAACACTTAGCAAAATAGTCGAAGCTGTAAAAAGAACTTTAGAGAGAACCCCTCCTGAACTTGCTGCAGATATAGTTGATAGGGGGATTATGCTTGCAGGTGGTGGAGCTTTAGTGAGAGGCATTAATGATTTATTGAGCGATGAAACAGGAATTTTTACTCACATAGCAGAAAACCCACTGCTTTGCGTAGTGAATGGTTGTGGAGAGGTGTTGGATGATTTTAAAAAACTTAAAAGAGTAGTTGACACTCCTGAATTTATAAGGAATGCCATAAGAGATTAATGTTATGTTAGGTATCCGACGAATTTCTACTAGTCGTTGGTGGCATAGAAAGAAAAATTGGCTTTTTTTTGCAATTTTTTTATTTTTGGTCTTTGTAAGGATATCAAAAGGAGCTTTTTATAAAGACTTTTATTATTTTATTTCAAAACCTTTTTGGCCTGGTCAATTTCAAAAAGAAATTGTTCTTGAGAGTATTGCCCAAGAATATTTAATAAAGTTAAATCTTCTTAAAAAAGATAATATAAGATTGCGACAAATCTTATCTCTTCAAGAATCATTTAATGATGAACATATTTCAGCTGCAGTTATTTCGAGAAAAACGGGTAGTTGGTGGAGACAAATAATTTTAAACAAAGGTTCAAAGGATGGAGTAGAAATTGGTAATATTGTGATTGGCCCGGGTGGATTATTAGGAAGAGTAAAGAATACTTCTTTATTCACTTCTTCGGTAACTTTAATAACTTCTCCAGACAGTAAGTTAGGCGTTTGGGTGGATAGAATTCAAATCAATGGATTACTAGTCGGTTTAGGAGATGATTATCCTAGCCTAATACTTTATTCAAAAGATGCTGATATTAAAGTCGGAGATTTTGTATCATCATCTCCTGCTAGTACATTATTACCTCCAAATATCCCTATTGGTATTATCCAATCTATAGATGAGACATTGACATCAAAAAAAACGGCAAAAATTTCACTTTTAGCAAAACCCTATGTAATTGATTGGGTGCAAATTTTGAAAGTAGGTATTTAATGAATAAATTTTTCACAAAAAAATTATCCTTAATAAGCTTTATTTTTATCCCAATTATTTTTTTGTGGCACCCTAATTGGCTTGGATTTTTAGGTGTTCAGCCATATTGGCCATTATTTTGGTTATTGCCTTGGTCAATGATTAATGGATCAATCAATGGATTACTATTGGGTTTGTTTTTAGGTCTCATCTTAGATTCTCTAACTGTAAATGAAAGTTTTACTCAAATACCAGGCTTAATTTTTTGTGGGTTTTTGTTTGGGAGAATTAAATTACATAGTGATATTTTGTTGGGACATTTTAGGTATGGTTTAATTTGTTCTTTTGGAAGTTTTTTATGTGGGACTATTTATTTTTTACAAATTTTGTTTAGAAATTTTTCAGATAGTAATTCCTTAATGTTGATTCCCAGTGTTAAAAATATCTTAGCAGAAGTTTTTTTGACAGGTTTTTTTGCTCCCTTTATTTGCTCCCAACTTTTAAGAATGTTTAAATTTTCAAAAAGAAAAATTCAATAATAAATTTTGCCAAGAGGTCAAAGTGTTGGAACAAATTTATATATACTTTCAAATCATCTAAGATTTTTGTAAACCTTAGGAATATCTCTTTGAGGGTTCGTAATGTTATATTTTTAATTGTTAGAATAAATATTCAATGCAATTGTTCTTTGCTTTGAAATACCGAGAAATCTTTTTTAACTATGTCAAAAGCAAGAATTTTAGTTGTTGATGATGAACCAGCAGTTTTGAAGGTATTAGTTACGAGGCTTCAACTAGCAGGATATCAAGTTTATTCAGCCACTAACGGCGAAGAAGCTCTTGAGTCTTTTCACAGGGATTCCCCAGATTTGATAGTTCTTGATGTTATGCTTCCAAAAATGGATGGATTCGCTGTTTGTAGAAGAATTAGAGCTGAATCAGTAGTTCCAATAATATTCTTAACAGCTCTAGAGGCTATTTCAGAGAGAGTTGCAGGTTTGGATTTGGGGGCTGATGATTACTTATCTAAACCATTTAGCCCAAAAGAGTTAGAAGCTAGAATCGCTACCATTTTGAGAAGAATGGGCCCAACTGTATCGGTTACAGAAACTAAAGAAGTTCCTTCAGGTAAAGGAGTAATGAAATTTGGAAGTTTAGTTGTTGATACTAATCGCAGACAAGTTTCAAGAGCAGGAGATAGAATTAGCCTAACTTATACTGAATTTAGCCTCCTAGAATTATTGTTTGACGAGCCTGGAAAGGTTGTTCCAAGAGCGGAAATTTTAGAACAGCTATGGGGTTATCCTCCTCGTAGAGCAGCAGATTTAAGAGTTGTAGATGTATATGTCGCTAGATTAAGAGGTAAATTAGAACCAGATCCAAGAAATCCAGAATTAATATTAACGGTTAGAGGAATTGGTTACGCATCTCAGAGAGTTGGTGAAACAGCAACATCTTTGGCAAGTTGAGCGATAGTCTGATAATTTTATTAAATAAAACAAATATATTAAAATAAATTTTGTCTGAAATAAAAGAAGCACGCTTACAAAAAGCTAATTCACTCGTTAGTAAAGGATTTGCTTCTTATGCACAGAGTTTTAGGGTTTCCAATACTTCAAAATTTCTTATTCAAAAATTTGATTATTTAGAAAATGGTCAAGAAGAAGACTTCAGTGTTTCTATTGCTGGAAGAGTGATGGCAAAAAGGGTAATGGGTAAAATTGCCTTTTTCACAATATGCGATCAAGATGGTCAGATTCAGCTTTATCTTGATAAAAAGATTATTAACTTAAATTTAGAAAAACAAAAATTACTTTCTTTTGAAGATATCAAAGAAATAGTAGATATTGGTGATTGGATAGGAGTCTACGGAACTATTAAAAAAACAAATAAAGGTGAGCTTTCTATTAAAGTAGAAAAATGGGAAATGTTATCCAAATCATTACAACCTTTGCCAGATAAATGGCATGGATTGACTGATATTGAAAAAAGATATAGACAACGTTATCTAGATTTAATAGTGAATCCTCACTCTAAAAATGTATTTAAAACAAGAGCAAAATGTATAAGTTTTATAAGAAAATGGTTAGATAATAGAAATTTTTTAGAGATAGAGACTCCAATTCTGCAATCTGAAGCTGGTGGTGCTGAAGCAAGACCATTTATAACTCATCACAATACCTTAGATATTCCGCTATATCTGCGAATAGCTACAGAATTACATTTAAAAAGAATGGTTGTTGGAGGATTTGAGAAAGTATATGAATTGGGAAGAATCTTCCGTAATGAGGGGATAAGTACAAGGCATAATCCAGAGTTCACCTCAGTTGAAATTTATCAAGCTTTTTCTGACTATGTCGATATGATGAATTTAACAGAAGAATTGATTAAAGATATTGTAGCTGATGCCTGTGGGTCTTTAATTATAAATTATCAAAATAAAGAAATCGATTTTTCTAAATCTTGGACACGAATATCCATGAAAGATGTTGTCAAAAAATATACAGGAATTGATTTTGATTCTTTCAGTGGAGACTTTCAAGCAGCAAAACAAGCCGTTAAAAGTATAAATGTTGATTTCTCTAATAAAGTTAATACTATAGGAAGACTTTTAAATGAAGTCTTCGAGCAAAAAGTAGAATCAAAACTTATAGAACCAACTTTTGTTATCGATTATCCTGTTGAAATTTCTCCTTTAGCTAGGCCTCATTTTGATAATAAAGAAATGGTTCAGAGATTTGAATTATTCATTGTTGGTCGCGAGCTTGCAAATGCGTTTAGTGAGTTGATAGATCCAATAGATCAAAGAGAAAGAATGAAATTACAGCAATCTCTTAGAGATGAGGGAGATCTTGAGGCTCACTGTATAGATGAAGATTTCTTGAATGCTTTAGAGATTGGCATGCCGCCTACTGGAGGATTAGGCATAGGCATTGATAGGCTAATTATGTTAATTACTAATAGCGCATCAATTAGAGATGTAATCCCTTTCCCATTGTTAAAACCAGAAATAACTTCCAAAAAAAATGAAAAATTACCCTTGAATGAAGTAAAATAAATAAATTAATCCAATACGAAATTTTTTAAATGAGTGGTGAACGTGTTGGTTTCCGTTTCAAACACGCGGATGCAGTAGTAAAAAGAAATCCTCAGGGCCGATCAAGAAGAGGATGGGTTATTGAACCAGTAGAGCAAACTACAAGTAGAGGTACAAAAATGCCCGCATACAAAATTCGCTGGAGAGATAGTGAGAGGCCTGAAACAGTCTTACAGCATATGTTAATTGCAGATCCAGATCCTTCCCCACCTCCAAGTTCAGTAAGTTTAGATTCATAGTTGCAATAATTCTGCATAATAATTTCATCTTTTTAGTGCAGAGTTTATTTCTTTTTTTATACTTTTTTGTTTTTCATCTTGGCGTTTGTCATGTAATTTTTTCCCTTTGCCGACTCCAATAGTTAGTTTTATCCATGAGCCTTTTAAATAAAGAGATAATGGAACAATAGTCATTCCTTTTTTTTCAGTATTAGATTTCATTTTTATTATTTCTTTTTTATGTAGTAGCAACTTTCTATTTCTTAATGGATCATGATTAAAGAAAGACCCCACATTTTTATGTGGTGAAATGTGAACATTTAATAATAAGATCTCACCATCTCTAAATGAACAGTACCCATCTCTTAAATTTGCTTTTCCGTTTCTAATTGACTTTACTTCAGTCCCTAAAAGCTCAATTCCAGCTTCGATTGTTTCAGATATTGCATATTGAAATTTTGCATATCTATTCTCAGCTAGAAGTTTAAAATTATTTTCTTTACTAGTATTTTTTTTAACTTTGTTTGAATTTTTAGCCATTTTTGTTATAAAAAATCTTTCTACTCAGAACAATTACAATTAACCTTTCATTATGGCAATAATTTCTTCCAATATAGGCGATAATGACTTTTCTTTTCGTAAAAAAGAGCTTAGGCTAGTTGATTCAAAAATAATTCCAGAAGACAAGAGAAATAAAAATCTGAACTTAGCTAGGCCTCTTACTTTAAACGAATTTATTGGCCAAGAACAACTTAAATCTTCTTTAAGAATAGCTATAGATGCTTCAATTTTTAGGAAAGAACCGATGGAGCATACTCTTTTATATGGACAGCCTGGTTTAGGTAAGACTACTCTTGCTTTTTTGATAGCCCATGAATTGAATACAAAATGTAGGATAGCGACTGCGCCAGCAATTGAAAGACCTAGAGATATTGTGGGTTTACTTCTCGGATTAAAAGATGGTGAAGTTTTATTTATAGATGAGATACATCGCTTAAATAGGTTAACTGAAGAGTTGTTATATTCTGCAATGGAAGATTTTAGACTCGACTTAACTATGGGCGCTAATAGAGGAGCCCGTTGCAGAACAATTAATCTTCCTAGGTTTACACTGATTGGCGCGACAACTAAATTAGCCTCAATAAGTGCACCTCTAAGAGATAGATTTGGTATATCCCAGAAAATTGAATTTTATACATATGATGAATTAAAACAAATAATTGTTAATTTCTCTCGATTAATAAATCTCAATTTAGATGATGAAGCATCTTATGATTTAGCAAAGATATCTCGAGGGACTCCAAGAATTGCTTTAAGATTATTAAGACGAGTTAGAGATTATGCCCAGGTTGTTAATAAAACTAATATGATCTCAGTGAATTTAATAAAAAAAGCTTTAAATTCTTACCAAATAGATGAAAAAGGACTGGATTCTTTAGATAGACACTATTTATCTTTTCTTAACCAAAACAATAATATTCCAACTGGCCTTGATTCAATTGCAGCTGGCTTGGGTGATGATTCTTCAATGTTAGAATTTGTAGTTGAGCCATATTTAATCAAAATTGGTTTTCTCACAAGAACTCCTCGAGGAAGATTGCTTACTGCTTTGGGAAAAAAGTACATTGATTCAAAAAATGATAACTTTTAAAAAAGTTAAGGTTTGTTTTTTAATAATTTTTGTTTTTTTGAATATTTTTTATATTGCACCATGCTATTCATTATCTTTGAGGGAGGATTTGTTTAAAAAAGCATTAGATTTAAGTTCAAGCGGAAAATTTAATCTCGCTTTACAAGAATGGAATCAATATCTCGATTCTTATCCAGAAGATGCTGCGGGTTTAAGCAATAGAGGAAATGTAAGACTTGTTATAGGAGATCTAAAGGGATCAATAGATGACCAAAATAAGGCAATAAGTTTGAATTCTAGAGAAATAGATCCTTACATTAACAGGGGGATAGCAGAGGAAGCATTGGGTCTATGGTCGCAAGCGAAAAAAGATTATATGTTTGTTATTTCGCAAGATAGTGAAAATTTCTCTGCATTATATAATTTGGCTAATGTAGAAGGAACTACATCACATTGGGAAAAAGCTAGAGATTTATTTTCAAAAGCTGCTTTATATAATCCTGGATTTGCGATGGCTAGATCGAGTATGGCATTAGCAGATTTCCAGTTGGGGAACATTGATGAATCTGAAAAAGAATTAAAAAAATTAATTAGACGTTATCCAACTTTTGCTGATGCTAGGGCAGCTTTAACAGCTTTGAATTGGTCCAAGGGCGAATCTGGGAAAGCAGAGAGTAATTGGATAGCAGTAACTGAATTAGATCCTAGATATAGTGATGAAGAGTGGTTGAAAAAAATAAGAAGATGGCCTCCACAACCAATTAGAGATTTAATGAACTTTATCGATTTAAAATAAGTGATGAATAGAGTACAGTTTTATAAAAAAATTGATTCGTTTAATGATGAATTAATTAACTTAAGAAGACATATCCATGCACATCCGGAATTAAGTGGACTTGAAAATCAAACGTCGATTTTGATAAGTGGTTTTTTAAAAAATATTGGTTGGAATGTTAGAGAATCTATTGGTAGGACTGGAGTTGTAGCTGATTATGGCCCCCTAGATAAGGGCATTATAGGTTTAAGAGTAGATATGGATGCTTTGCCAATATTTGAGGAAACCAAATTAAGTTTTTCTTCAAAAGTAGATGGTGTTATGCATGCTTGTGGTCACGATTTGCATATATCGATTGGATTGGGGGTGGCAAAAATTATTAAGGATTTAAAACTAAATTTTGGGACTCGCATAATTTTTCAGCCCGCTGAAGAAATTGCGAGCGGAGCTAGATGGATGATTAAGGATGGAGCAATTAATGGTTTAACCCATATTTTGGGAGTCCATGTCTACCCAGATTTATCCGTAGGGACTATTGGCATTAAAGAGGGGAGTTTAACTGCAGCTGCGGGAGAACTTAAGGTAGAGATTAAAGGAAGATCAGGTCATGGTGCTAGACCTCATGAAGGAGTTGATGCTATTTGGGCGGCTTCTAAAGTGATCTCGGGAATTCAAGAATCAATAACACGGAAGTTAGATCCTCTAGATCCTGTAGTAATAACTTTTGGGAAAATAAATGGTGGCAATGCATTCAATGTCCTTGCAGAAAAGGTTAATTTAATTGGTACGGTAAGATGCACCAATCGTAAACTATTTAAGAATATTGGTAATTGGCTCAATGAAAATATCACTTCATTAGCTAATAGTTGCGGAGCTGAAGCAAAAGTAAAATTTCGAGAAATCACTCCGGCAGTTAACAATAATTCTGAAATTAATAGAGTCCTTAGAGATTCGGGAATTAAGGTTTTGGGTCAAGAAAATGTTATCGAATTACAAAAACCATCATTGGGAGCTGAGGATTTCGCTGAATTTTTAAAAGATATTCCAGGGGCTATGTTTAGGCTTGGCGTTTCGAGTTCAAATGGATGTGCTCCGCTTCATAGTTCTAAATTTGATCCAGATGAAAGAGCTATTGCTGTTGGAATTAAAGTGATAACAGAATCCATAGTAAAATTAAACGATGAAAAAATTAATACAATTGGTAAATGAATATTAATAAAAGATTTATTTTATCTTTTGTGGCTCCTTTCATGATCCTCATATCTGCTATTGGATTGATATTTAGGGACAATTCTAGGAAGATTTTTTATTTACCTATTGGCTTAATGGGGATTGTAATTATTTTTGAGAGAGGTATAAGTAGACAATTGGATAGGAAAAATATTTTAAAAAAGATAAAGTCTTATCAAAAAACTAAATAAAATCATTTTATTTATTTTTACGCAACATGAGATGACTATTTTTGAGAAAAGAGCTATTAATAATATTAATACTAGGGGTGCTAAGAATTTTAACTTAGCTGAGATCATACCCTTTGAACCTGAATCATTAACCTTGATGCAGGGAAGTAAAGATTTGATCAAACTTTAGTAATAACACTTATAAAAAATTTGTAAATTATGAGAAGTTCGTGGATTAAGCCTCGCCTTGGGAAAGACAATGTAACTCAAATGAACTTTGCGAGAAACGGATATATCACTGAAGAAATGGATTTTGTTGCTAAAAAAGAGAATCTTCCTTCTTCTTTAATAATGGAAGAAGTGGCAAGAGGAAGATTAATTATTCCAGCTAATATTAATCATTTGAATCTTGAGCCAATGTCTATAGGTATTGCTTCAAGATGCAAAGTTAATGCAAATATTGGTGCTTCCCCTAATGCAAGTGATATCAATGAAGAAGTAGAGAAGCTAAAACTGGCAGTTAAATATGGGGCTGATACGGTTATGGATCTTTCTACAGGTGGAGTAAATTTAGATGAAGTTCGGCAAGCAATTATTAATGAGTCTCCTGTTCCCATTGGAACAGTTCCTGTGTATCAAGCATTAGAAAGTGTACATGGTTCAATAGATAGACTAACTGAAGACGATTTTCTTCATATTATCGAAAAACATTGTCAGCAGGGCGTAGATTATCAAACTATTCATGCTGGGCTATTAATAGAGCATTTGCCGAAAGTCAAAGGAAGAATTACTGGAATTGTCAGTAGGGGGGGAGGCATTTTAGCCCAATGGATGTTACATCATTTTAAGCAAAACCCCCTCTACACAAGGTTTGATGATATTTGTGAGATTTTTAAGAAATATGATTGTACTTTTTCTCTAGGAGACTCATTAAGGCCTGGATGTTTGCATGATGCTTCTGATGATGCCCAGCTAGCTGAATTGAAGACCTTAGGCGAACTTACTCGAAGAGCATGGGAACATAATGTTCAAGTAATGGTTGAGGGTCCTGGTCATGTACCTATGGACCAAATTGAGTTTAATGTTAGAAAGCAAATGGAAGAATGTTCAGAAGCCCCATTTTATGTGCTTGGTCCATTAGTGACAGATATATCCCCTGGTTATGACCATATATCAAGTGCTATTGGAGCAGCGATGGCAGGGTGGTATGGAACTTCTATGTTATGTTATGTAACCCCAAAAGAACATCTAGGTCTACCAAATGCAGAGGATGTAAGAGAAGGCTTAATTGCTTATAAAATAGCTGCTCACGCTGCTGATATAGCAAGACATAGAGCTGGAGCTCGTGATCGAGATGATGAACTTAGTCATGCAAGGTATAACTTTGATTGGAATAAACAATTCGAACTTTCATTAGATCCGGAAAGAGCAAAGCAGTACCATGATGAGACACTGCCTGAAGAAATCTTTAAAAAGGCAGAGTTTTGTTCAATGTGTGGCCCTAAACATTGTCCAATGAATTCAAAGATTTCTGATGAATCTCTTGATCAGTTAAAAGATAAGCTTGAAGAATGCAATACTTCAGTGTAGTTATCAATTAGTAGTTATAGAATTTCCTTAGTCTTATTAACTACGTTTTCGACCGTAAATCCAAAATTTTTCATACATTCTCCACCTGGTGCTGATGCACCAAATCTGTCCATAGTAATACAAATTCCATCAAAACCTGTATATTTATGCCAACCAAAAGAATGGGCAGCTTCTACTACAACTCTTTTTTTCACACTACTAGGTAAAACACTTTCTTTATAAGATTCTTCTTGATCTTCAAAAAGTTCTACACAAGGCATAGAAACAACTCTAATTTTTTTACCTAAGCTTGAAATTTCCTTACTTGCTTCAATGCAAAGATTCAGTTCGCTTCCAGTACCAATAAATATTAAGTCTGGTGTTCCTTCACAATCGGAAACTACATATCCTCCTAGAGCAACTTTGTCGATTGAAGTATTTTCTTGATTTGGCATACCTTGTCTACTTAAACAAAGGGCAGAAGGTCTTTTTCGATTTTGAATAGCAAGCTTATAAGCTCCACTAGTCTCATTACCATCTCCAGGTCTGAAAACTAGCATGTTAGGCATGGCGCGAAGAGAAGGGATAGTTTCAATAGGTTGATGTGTTGGGCCATCTTCTCCTACACCAATTGAATCATGAGTTAAGACATAGATTACTCCTAATTCGCTAAGTGCTGAAAGCCTCATTGAGCCCCTCATATAATCAGCGAAAACAAGGAAGGTTCCACCATAAGGGATCAGACCACTATTGTGATAGGCAATACCATTAAGTACAGCTGCCATTGCATGCTCTCTTACACCAAAATGTAAATATCTTTTTTCAGGGCTGTTTGGCTGGAATGATCCAGTTTCTCCTTTTATATCTGTGTAATTAGAGTGAGTTAAATCTGCAGATCCGCCAATTAATTCAGGTAGGTTAGGACCTAGAGCACCCAAACATATTTGTGAATGCTTTCTGGTGGCTAACCCTTTATCACCAGGCGAATAAGAGGGGAGATCTGAGTCCCAATTTTCAGGTAATTGACCCTTTAACATTCTATTTAACTCGGCTCCTTCAGAGGGATATTTTTTTTGATATTCTTCAAATTTAGAATCCCATTCTTTCTCTAAAGTTTCACCTTTATTTATTGATTTTCTAAAATGCGCATATACTTCATCGGGTATTTCAAATGGAGGATATTCCCAATTTAGAAACTCTCTAGTTAATGCAGCTTCTTCTTCTCCAACAGCTGCTCCATGAATTCCAGCAGTATCTGATTTATTGGGAGAACCATAACCTATGGTTGTAGAAATTTTTATAATTGATGGCTTGTCTGTAATTAATTTTGCTTTTTCGATAGCCTCAGTAATTCCTTTAACATCATGATTCCCATCTTCAACATGTTGCACATGCCATCCATAAGCTTCATATCTTTTTAAAACATCTTCGGTAAAAGAAACGTCTGTTCGCCCATCAATTGTAATTTGATTATCGTCGTAGAGTGCAATTAATTTTCCAAGCTTAAGATGACCAGCTAATGAGCAGGCCTCTGATGCAATACCTTCTTGATTACAGCCATCACCCATTATTACGTAAGTATAGTGATCAACGATATTGCAATCAGGCTTATTAAATTTAGCTGCTAAGTGTGTTTCAGCTATTGCTAATCCAACTGCATTTGAAATTCCGGCTCCAAGAGGCCCAGCTGTCACTTCAACTCCTTCAGTTTCGAATGTTTCTGGATGTCCAGGAGTTTTTGATCCCCATTGCCTAAATTCTTTAATATCTTCAATGGAAACTGATTTATATCCTGTCAAATGAAGCAAGGAATATAGCAGCATACAGCCATGACCAGCTGATAATACAAAACGGTCTCTATTGAACCATTTTGGGTTATTAGGATTGTGATTAAGTATGTTTTGCCATAATGCATAACCCATAGGAGCACATCCCATTGGTAATCCAGGATGTCCACTATTTGATTTATTTACTGCATCCACAGCAAGCATTCTTATACTATTTACACAAAGTGATTCTAATGAAACAGATGCAGCGACCATTGTTTTAAAATAAGTTAAGTTGGAAATACGGAATTGGTTGTCATCAATTCATTTTGCTGAAAGCAAGGCAAACATTGTGACCACCAAAGCCGAAAGAATTAGAAAGAGCAACTCCTATTTGAGCCTCTCTTGCATTATTTGGTACATAATCAAGATCACATTCAGGATCTCGATTGACGTAGTTAATTGTAGGAGGGATAAAATTATGTGTCAAAGAAAGTATACAAGCTACAGCTTCTATACCTCCTGAGCCTCCTAGGAGATGACCTGTCATCGACTTAGTAGAGCTTACAGGAATGAGGTAAGATCTGTCTCTAAAAATAGATTTAATTGCAGAAGTTTCATTTTTATCATTAGCTGATGTACTTGTTCCGTGAGCATTTATGTAATCAACTTTTTCAAGGCTAAGACAAGCGTCTTCAATTGCTAATTTGATAGCTTGGGCGCCTCCAATCCCGCCTGGTGATGGAGCAGTTATATGATGAGCATCACATGTTGTTCCATAACCAACTATTTCTGCATAAATTCTCGCATTCCTTTTTTGTGCATTTTCTAAAGTTTCTAAAACAAGAATTCCGGATCCCTCTCCAATAACAAATCCATCTCTTTCTGCATCAAAAGGTCTGCTAGCAGTTTGAGGGCTTTCATTTCTGGAAGAAAGAGCTTTGGCACTGGCAAAACCAGCTACTCCGAGAGGCGTAATACTTGCTTCTGCTCCCCCACAGATCATTGCATCTGCTTTTCCAAGTTGGAGTAATCTAAAAGAATCACCAATTGCATTTGAACCGGCAGCGCAAGCGGTAGAAACAGATGAACTTGGCCCTTTTGCACCCAAAGCTATTGCAGCCAGTCCAGTGGCCATGTTTGGAATCATCATTGGGACTGTAAATGGACTTACTCTTTTAGGCCCTTTATGACTCAATATTTGAGCTTGACTTTCCATAGTTAGTAAGCCTCCAACACCAGAACCAATAATCACTCCAATTCTTGATGCATTAGCTTCAGTAATTTCAAGTCCAGAATCATTAAATGCTTGCTTTGCCGCAATAACTCCAAACTGGGAAAAACGATCCCATCTTTTGGATTCTTTAACTTCAATAAAATTTTCAGATTGAAGATTTTTTACTTCTGCAGCAAATTTGCAGGGATGTTGTTCAGGATCAAAGAGAGTAATATCTGAAACCCCATTAGTACCTGTTTGAAGACCGACTAAATATTCATCAATGTTATTACCAATTGGAGTTACTGCTCCGATACCAGTAATAACTACTCGATGGAAATTTGGCATCCTATACTAACCTTTTTTTTCTTCGATGAATTTTACTGCATCGCCAACAGTTGCTATTCCTTCAGCTGCTTCATCAGGAATTTCAATATCAAATGCTTCTTCAAGAGCCATTACTAATTCAACAGTATCTAGAGAATCTGCACCTAAATCATTTTGGAAATTTGAATCTGATTTGACTTCTCCTGCTTCAACGCTTAATTGTTCTGAAACAATAGAACAGACTTTTTCGAGGATTTCTTGTGACATAGTTTATGGAAATTACTAATTATCTATATGATTTTATGCCCTAGAGTTAACAAGAGTGAAGCATATCTTAATTTTTTTAATTTCTTTGTAAGACAATAGTATTATAAAACGAGGTTCAAAAGACAATTTTCACATGTCACACGCAGTTAAAATTTATGACACTTGCATTGGTTGTACTCAATGTGTAAGGGCTTGCCCACTTGATGTTTTAGAGATGGTTCCTTGGGACGGCTGTAAAGCTGGCCAAATAGCCTCATCTCCTAGAACAGAAGATTGTGTAGGTTGCAAAAGATGTGAAACAGCATGCCCCACAGATTTCTTAAGTATTCGTGTTTATTTAGGAGATGAGACTTCTAGAAGTATGGGTTTAGCATATTAATTTTTATAGTGCAGTTTTAAGAGAGTCCATTTTTTAATAAATACGCATTTTATTTCAATATAATTGAAAAAAAAAATTCGTATGTGTGGAATAGTTGCTGTAACTGGATATAAAAAAGCTTTACCATTATTAATTAATGGTTTAGAAAAACTTGAATACAGAGGTTATGATTCTGCAGGTATTGCAATAATAAATCCCGACACAAATTTTATTTCTTGTAATAAAGCAGAAGGAAAACTCAAGAATTTAAAAAGTAATCTTGATGATCATAATATTCCTGGAACTGTAGGTATAGGACATACTAGATGGGCAACTCATGGAAAACCTGAGGTTAAAAATGCACATCCTCATACCGATAGTTCAGGAAATATAGCGGTTGTTCAAAATGGCATTATTGAAAATTTTCAAGATTTAAAAAATAAATTAGAGGAAGAGGGCATTATTTTTAATTCTGATACAGATACCGAGGTAATTCCCCATCTAATACAAAGAGAGTTAAATACATTAAGTAAACTTAATCTTGAAAATAATGGTTCAACATTATTAGTTGCAGTGAGAAATGTATTATCGGATTTAGAAGGATCTTATGCTTTAGCAGTTTTATGGTCTGGTGCTCCAACCTCTTTGGTAGTTGCAAGAAGACAAGCACCCTTGATTATTGGTTTGGGTGAAGGAGAATTTATTTGTGCTAGTGATACTCCAGCCATTGCAAACTTTACGAATATTATTTTGCCTATGGAGGATGAAGAAATAGCTTTGTTGACTCCCCTTGGAATTGAAATATATGACTCAAGCAACGAGAGACAATATAGAAATCCAGTTTCTTTAAAAGTCTCAGAGCAAATTATGGATAAGATGAATTTCAAACACTACATGTTGAAAGAGATATATGATCAACCAAAGACTGCAAAAAACTGGTTGGAAAATTATTTAATTAAGAACTCAGATAATGATCAATATAAAATCAACTATCCATTTGATACAGATTTTTTTGAATCAATAGAAAGAATTGAAATAATTGCTTGTGGTACAAGTAAACATGCTGCAATGGTGGGCAGCTTTTTATTAGAACAATTTTCAGGTATCCCTACAAATGTCTTTTATGCAAGCGAATTTCGATATTCACCACCTCCACTATTGCCAAATACGTTAACTATTGGAGTCACTCAATCCGGAGAAACTGCTGATACAATTGCGGCTATCGATATGGAAATTAAAAGACGTTCTTCAATTGAAAATGAAAAATTTAAACCCAATCTTATTGCAATAACAAATAGAAAAGAGAGTTCCATAGGAAGGCAGGTATCAAACATAATTGATATCTGTGCTGGAATAGAAGTTGGAGTTGCAGCAACAAAAACTTTTTTTGCTCAATTACTTTCTTTTTATGGATTAGCCATAAAATTTGCTCAAATTAAAGGCAATCAAAGTCCTGATGAAATTGGTAAACTTATAAACGAACTTATAAAACTTCCGCCATTACTGGAAGATCTCTTAGAGAAACATAATAAATCTTCAGAAAAGCTAGCACATGACTTTTTTAATATTAAAGATGTTATTTTTTTAGGAAGAGGAATTAATTATCCTATTGCCCTTGAAGGCGCATTAAAACTTAAAGAAATTAGTTACATTCATGCAGCGGGATATCCTGCTGGTGAAATGAAACATGGTCCAATAGCTTTGTTAGATAAAAAAGTGCCTGTAATTTCAATTGCCTCCCCTGGCGAGGTTTTTGATAAAGTTATCAGTAATGCTCAAGAGGCAAAAGCTAGAGATTCATATTTGATTGGTATTGCTCCTGAATGTAATGGAACTGAAATCTTTGATTATTTAATGAAAGTTCCTTCCTCTAATGAATGGATTTCACCTCTACTTAATATACTGCCTTTACAATTATTGAGTTACCATATTGCAGCTCATAGGGGACTTGACGTGGATCAACCAAGAAATTTAGCTAAAAGTGTAACTGTTGAATAATGAGTTTTTTACAAATTTTAATTTTTTAAATTTATAGCTCTAAAAGTCCATTTGGAGGATTGATGATTAGAAAATTATTTTTTATATCTACTAATGGGACTATTTCTTTAACAAATGGTATTAGAACTTTCTTTTGATTTTTAAATAGTTCAATAACAAGTAAATTATTCTTCTCATTTTCTAAATCGATAACTTTCCCAATGTTTTTTAATTCATCATTTTCTAAAGTCTTGACCTCGAGATCTACAAGTTCTAACAAGTGGAATTCTTCCTTTTGTAATTTGGGTAGTGTATCCGCTTTTACAAGAATTTTAAATTTTTTCAGTTGTTCTGCATGATTTCTTGTATTTATTCCTTGGAACTTAACTATGAAGGTTTCTTTGCCAGGCTGTTTGAAACCAGATATAAGTTCTATTTTTGTAGGAGGTTCATTTTCTTTTAGCAACCATCTAATTCCCGGTTTTAAAAATCTTTCTTCAAAATCACTTAGAGATTTAACCTTTACCTGTCCATTAATTCCATGACATGATGTTATTAATCCAACAGTCAACCATTCATTTTTATTTATCATATATTGTATTAGAAAGAATGTTTTATGGAATTATCTACTAAACCCATACTCCCTGGATCTTTTGTTGTTGTAAAAGATACCAATTCTATCTATAGAGGATATAAAGGGTTTGTACAAAGAGTTACAAAAAAAAGAGCAGCGGTTCTGTTTGAAGGAGGTAATTGGGATAAACTCATAACTTTTCAGCTAACCAATTTAGAAATAGTTTAAAATTAGATTTTACCTATAGCAATAAATTTCTCTATCAAAATTCTAGCTGCATTTGTTTCTGCTTGTTTATGAGACTTGCCGAATGCAGATGATTCTTTTAACCCTTCTATAAATATATCGCAAGAAAATCTTTTAGGGTCCCCATTTTTCTTTGAGACTTCAATTATTTTATAGACTGGCAAATCAAAACCTTTACTTTGACACCACTCTTGCAATACTGTTTTAGATTTGAATTTATATGGAGCTTTTAAAAATATTTCTGAATCTTCCTCCCAAATATCATCTAACCAAAGATTTACTTCCTGAATGGAATTAAAGCACTTGTAAATAGCACCGATTAAAGCTTCTGTAGCTTCACCAATAATAGTATTTTTTGAATTTTCATCACCAAGAGCTTTAGGTCCTTTAATTATTAATTTTTCTATATCAATTTTTTCCCCTAATTTAGTTAACCATTCATCACTTACAATTTGTGCTCTTAGCTCTGATCTTTCTCCTACACTCATTTGAGGATATTTTTTTTCAATAAAATTAGAAGCAGCTAATCTGAGGACTGCATCTCCGAAAAATTCTAGTTTTTCATAATTTAAGATTTTGTCCTCCGAGGAGTGGATAAATGCTTGATTAAAATCTTGAATAATTGAAATATTTTGAGTTCTAATTATTTCAGAAAATCTTTTTGATTTAACATTTAAAGATTTTAAAAAAGTCGTTATTTGATTAATCCTCTTTGCGTTAATTATATTTGGCATCTGATTTGAATAATCACAAAAATTAGAAAGCAGGTCATAAGCCGGGTTCTGTTCATCTTAATAAAAAATAAGATGGGCAATCATCTATCTAGGACTAGAATTACTTCACAGTCTCAAGCGGCGCTTAAAAGTAGATTGTTTAATGGTCATAAATCTACTAAGCCTTGCTCCCAGCCGGGGTTTACCTAGCCAACACTTCTCAATGTTGCTGGTGCGCTCTTACCACACCCTTGCACCCTTGCCATACATAAAGTATTAGGCGGTATGTTTCTGTGGCACTATCCTCACGGTTGCCCGCACTGGGAATTACCCAGCAAGCCTGACCATATGGGAGCCCGGACTTTCCTCAAGAAAGTTTTATTTTGGAAACAAAATAAAACTTTCTTGCGATTGCCTCTCCTGCTTTCATTTAGCATAATGCTTAATACTCCAAAAATCATCTATTGGGGCTGTAGCTCAGCAGGATAGAGCAACGGTTTCCTAAACCGTAGGTCGTGGGTTCGACTCCCGCCAGTCCCGTAAAAATAAAAAACTATATGTAGTATGTGTGCAAACTTGCTACTCTCTAGCTAGCGTATAGTTAGTAGTAAATCTTTTATGGCTAAGTTGCATGATATGCGTTTAAAGCTCTTAATTCAACAAGAGCATGAACGCATTTCTAAATCCCAACCTAATGATTTAGATCTTTCAATAGTTCAAGCACGATGCTTGTGCTGGCTTGCTCTTTTGGCGGAAGCTCACGAAGATCAAGCAAATGATGCTGAAAAAAGAGGTGATGCTGAGCAAGCAATGGGATGGTTTGCTGATTCTATGAGACTAAGAGATGTTATTAATTTGGTTACTAGTATTGAGATACCTTTGCCAGATAGTCCAGATTCACTCGATGAAAATGACGAATTATTGGATGGACCTACAATTTTGCCTAAATAGTGAGATGATATAAAGAGAATTGTATTTTCTTTTGGCTGAAGAACCATGTCAATGCTCTGATTGTCAGAGATTTTATAAAGAGCATGATCGTCTGATTAGAGAATTTCCTACTTTTAAACAGCAACAAGAATTAAATTGGGCATCTATACAATCTTTCAGAACTCTTTGTACTAAGATTACTGATGAATTGCAGAGAGAATTATCTGAAAGAGAATCAAATGAAGTTATCAGTCCAGAAGATAAGCATATCTCTGATACAGAAATTACTGAAGCTTTAGATGAACTGGAAAGTGTAAATGCCTATTTATACTCAATTGAGGCATTAATGGAAAGAATATTTGATACAAAAATTTCAAACAATATTGAATCAAAATTTAAAGAAATTGCAAATGAATTAGCCCCAGACCCATTAAATATGGATAGATTAATTTTGAATAGATTATTTCATCAAACCCCAGATTCCCCAGATAAGAAAAATATTAATTAGTTAATTCTTCGACGTCGCAAGTAATTTCAACAGGCATTGGAGATACTTTCCAAATAGATTTACAGTACTCTCTAATAGATCTATCTGAAGAAAAATATCCTGATCTAGCAGTATTTAATAATGCCATTTTATTCCAAGATTTTTTATTATTCCAGCATTCACTGACCACATCCTGTTTATTTAAGTAATCTGCAAAGTCAGCCATAACAAAAAATGGGTCATGTCCTGTAAGGCTATTTAATAAAGGTTTAAATAATTCTTTATCTCCATTGCTAAAGTGGCCAATTTCAATTAGACGTATAACCTCTTTCAGCTCTGGACATTGATCAATAAAAGTTTTAGGAGAGTAGTTATTATTTTTTAAGTCCATAATTTCGCTTTCAGTTTTACCAAAAAGAAAGAAATTCTCTTTTTTCACAAGATCTCTTAATTCCACATTTGCTCCATCTAAGGTTCCAATCGTTAAAGCGCCATTCATGGCAAACTTCATATTTCCAGTTCCAGAAGCTTCTTTTCCAGCAGTTGAGATTTGTTCTGAAAGATCCGTTGCAGGATAAACTATTTCACCAAGCTTAACGTTATAGTCTGGTAGAAAAACAACTCTTAATAAACCATCCATATCTGGATCAGAATTAACTACATCAGCAATACCATTAATGAATCTAATCATCAGCTTTGCCATAAAGTAACCTGGTGCAGCTTTACCTCCGAATATTATTGTTCTTGGGACTTCATGCTTATTTGTACCATTTTTGATTCTTAAATATTGGGCAATAATTTGTAGGGCGTTTAAATGTTGCCTTTTATATTGATGAATTCTTTTTACTTGAACATCAAATAAACTTGATGGATCTACCAGTATTCCAGTTTTTGAATGGATAAAGCTAGATAATTTTCTTTTGCCATTTAGTTTAGTTTCCTCAAATTTTTGCAAAAAATTGTTGTCATCTTTTTTTTCTTCTAGCTTCTCAAGAAGTTCCATATTTGTTATCCAGTTTGGACCAACTTCTTCTTCTAAAAGTTTCGATAGTGATGGATTAGATAGGGCAACCCATCTCCTTGGAGTAACTCCATTAGTTACATTTGTAAATTTTTCAGGCCAAAGAGCTGCGAATTCAGGCAGAAGTTGTCTTTTTATTAAATCTGAGTGGAGAGCTGCAACACCATTTATGTGATGTGCTCCAATTGTAGCTAAATGTGCCATCCTAACTGATTTGGAGCCTTCTTCATCAATTATTGAGAGTTTTTCAAGAATCTTGTCATCACCAGGATAACGAAGTCTTAATTGTTGTAGAAATCTCCAATTAATTTCATAAATAATTTCCAGATGACGAGGAAGAAGATCATTAAATAAAACTAAATCCCATTTTTCTAAAGCTTCTGGTAGTAATGTGTGGTTGGTATAAGCAACTGAAGAGGTTGTTATGTTCCAAGCTTTATCCCAACCTATTTGATATTGGTCAATAAGAAGTCTCATTAATTCTGCAACTGCAATAGCAGGATGGGTATCATTCAATTGGACTGTCCAATGCTTAGGGAATTCTGTTATTGCAATTGATCTTTTTTCAAGGCTTCTCAACATATCCTGAAGAGAACAACTTACAAAAAAGTGTTGTTGTTTGAGTCTTAATCTTCTACCCTCGTCAGTTCCATCATTTGGATATAGAACTTTTGAAAGAGTTTCAGATGCAACTTTTTCTTCGACTGCACCATAATAATCACCAATATTGAATGCATAAAAGTCAAAACTTTCTGTTGCATCAGCTCTCCACAATCTTAATCTGTCGCATGTATTTACTCTATATCCTAAAACTGGAACATCATGAGGTACTCCTATGGCATGTTCTGAAGGAATCCATCTTGATCTGTAGTTCCCTTTATCATCTCTATAACTTTCAGTTCTCCCTCCAAAACCCACGAAACATGATTCGTCCGGTTGTGGAAGTTCCCATGGCCATCCACCTTTTAACCATTTGTCAGTTACTTCAACTTGCCAACCATCCCTAATTAACTGATTGAATATGCCAAATTCATATCGAATACCATAACCAACTGCTGGAACTTGTAGAGATGCTAATGATTCCATGTAACATGCTGCAAGTCTACCAAGTCCACCATTACCTAATCCAGGCTCCTCTTCAACTTCAAGAATTGTTGACAATGATTCAATGCCAAATCTTTTTAAAGCATCCTCTGCCTCTTGAGTTATGCCAAGATTGAGAAGATTATTACTTAATTGCGGACCTATTAAAAATTCTGCTGATAGATAAGCAACTGTTTTTTGTGGTTTTTTTCTTATGACTTCTTGACTGGCTAAATATCTTGTCATTAGTCTATCTTTCACTGCATAACTTAAAGCCATGTATAAGTCGTGGGGACTTGCAGATGTGGCTAACTTTCCAAGAGTATAAAAAAGATGGGCTGTCATACCTTGAAAAACAGCATCAGAATCCATGCCAGCTTTTTCAGGATCTAGATAGCAGCCCGGGGTAGGCAAACGTAGATCGAAGGGTTCGTTTGGATTCATTGGATTAGCCATATAACAGACAATAGCCATTTTTAAGAAAATTTCTTTGTTGTAACTTCAGATCCACACTTGTTGAGTATTTTTGCTTTTTTCTTACATATTTCTTAAAGTGGGCCCTTCATAAACTATCTTCCAATTAGGTAGTTTATTTTTTCTCAAATTTTAAATGTATTCCTTACTTGCTGAATTAAGTGCACATGATTTAGAAGTTGCTGAAACGTTGATAGGAGTTATAAGGTTTCTATTGATATTTTTAGCTGCAAGAGCATTAGCAGAAGTCTTAGTAAGACTAAGTTTACCAACGATAGTAGGAGAGCTTCTTGCAGGGGTTGTAATAGGGGCATCAGGATTCCATTTGTTGATACCACCTTCAGCTGGAACCGAGTTAAATGAAGGACTTGTAAATGTTATTAGCTCATTAGCGTCAATCCCCCCAGAAGCTGTACCTGATGTTTATTTCGAAAGTTTTCCATCCCTCCAAGCAGTAGCAACTCTCGGGTTATATGCTCTTTTATTTTTAACAGGATTAGAAAGTGAGTTAGAGGAATTAGTAGCTGTTGGGGCTCAGGCTTTCACTGTTGCTATGGCTGGTGTAATTTTACCTTTTGCCTTTGGAACCCTTGGACTAATGTTTATTTTCCAAGTAGATCTAATTCCAGCAGTTTTTGCAGGCGCATCTATGACAGCAACAAGTATAGGAATTACTGCAAGTGTTTTTGGTGAGTTGGGATATTTAAAAACTAGAGAAGGACAGATTGTTATTGGAGCGGCTGTTTTAGATGATATTTTGGGTATTGTTATTCTTGCTGTTGTTGTAGCCCTAGCTGCCGGAGGTTCTTTAGAAATTGCTCCTATCGTTAAATTAGTTGCAGCAGCTGTAGTATTTGTTATTGCTGCTATTGCATTAAGTCGAACAGCAGCTCCAGGTTTTGATTGGTTATTAGATAGATTAAAGGCACCTGGAGCAGTAGTTGTAGCTTCTTTTGTGATACTTGTTTTGTGTTGTTTCGTCGCAACAGCCATTGGTTTGGAAGCAGCTTTAGGGGCTTTTGCAGCTGGATTAATTCTAAGTAGTTCTAAAAATAATCACGCAATTCAACAATCCGTTTTACCTTTAGTATCCTTATTCGCAACTATTTTCTTTGTATTAGTTGGAGCGGGAATGGATTTATCAGTTATCAATCCACTTGATCCAACAAGTAGGTCAGCTCTTGTAGTTGCAGGATTTTTATTAGTTGTCGCAATTATTGGAAAAATTGCAGCAGGATGGGTATTTTCAAGTGATAAACCTACAAATAGATTAGTAGTAGGTTTGGGTATGATGCCTAGAGGAGAGGTTGGTTTGATTTTCCTTGGATTAGGAACAAGCGCTAAGTTGTTAACTCCTTCTCTTGAAGCAGCTATTTTATTAATGGTTATTGGAACTACATTTCTTGCACCTGTTCTATTGAGAATTGTCCTAAAAGATAAGCCCCCAAATGATGGCAATAAAATTTCAGATGATGTTGCAGCTGATCCTGTGGGTCTTCTTTAGGAAATAAGTTTATTAGAATCAAAAAAATAAAAAGTTTTCAATAAATGGAAAAGTCAGCTCTGATAGATAGTGATGTAAATTATGACTGGAATTTTTTAAATTACCCAATACATACAGTTTCTGCTAAGCCTGAGAATACATCAAAAGAATGTGCAATTTTATTAATTCATGGTTTCGGGGCCTCTACGGATCATTGGAGATTCAATATCCCTATTTTGAGTAGCCAATATGAAGTTCATGCGATGGATCTTCTCGGCTTTGGAAAAAGTCCGAAGCCCCAAGATGTTGAATACTCAGGATCTTTATGGAAGGATCAGGTTGTCGCTTACGTTAAAGAGAAAATCAAAAAACCCACAATTGTTGTTGGAAATTCATTAGGTGGTTATGCAGCATTAGCAGCTGGCGCAGAATTAAATGATCTAAATGCAGGAGTGATATTACTAAATGCTGCAGGATATTTTAGTGAAGAAAAAACTATCAAAAAGAATATGTTGCAAACTTCAATTGAAACAGTTGCCGGCATATTTTTGAAAAATATTGTTCTTCAACGTCTGATTTTTGAGAATATGAGAAATCCAAAAAATATTAAAAAAACTTTGAATCAAGTTTATGTTGATAAAAAAAATGTTGATGATTTTTTAGTTGAGTCAATAAGGAAGCCTTCTTTAGATTTCGGAGCTTTTAATGTTTTTAGAAGTGTATTTAACCCATCAGGTCCTCAGGGATTGCCGTTGGATAAGCTATTCGCAAAACTAAATGCACCATTATTACTTCTTTGGGGAGGGAAAGATCCATGGATGAACACTCCAAAAAAAAGAAATCTATATAAAAAATTTACACCAAAGAATACAAAAGAAATTATTCTTGATGCAGGACATTGCCCTCATGATGAGATACCTGAATTAGTTAATCAGCATATTTTGGATTGGGTTGATTCTCTCTAAGTAACAGTTGTGCAAATCAAATTATCTAATAGGGACCAAGGAATTTTTGTCTTTCAATTAGATAAAAATAATTACATTAAATTTTGTCCTCAAAGAGGAGGCGTTATCACAAATTGGGTTTCGGATGGTAATGAAATACTTTATTTCGATGAAACAAGATTTATGGACAAGACAAAAAGTATTAGGGGAGGCATTCCAATCTTGTTTCCAATTTGTGGAAATCTCAATACCTCTAGTTCAGTATTTGGAAATGGTTATTTGCAATTACCACAACATGGTTTCGCTAGGGATTCGCAATGGCAATACTCCTTCAATGAAAATGAAAAATTTTTATGCTTATTCTTAAATGCATCTAAACAAACCAAAAAATATTACCCTTTCGATTTCGAACTAAAAATAGAAGTTACCTTAAAAATTAACTTTTTAGAATTTGAAATTACAATCCATAACAAAACAGATTTTGCTATGCCTATAAATTTTGGTTTGCATCCTTATTTTAATATTTCAGATTTCAAAAATTTAGAGTTTGTTGATAATCCACTTAATTGTCAGGATCAAGGAAGAAATACTATAAGTAATACTTTGGATGAATTAAACAAAATTAATTTAGGAGTTGATCTACTTATGTATACTTCCGGCAGAAGCTCTTTTAGAGATAAGATTTTTAAAAGAGAGGTAACTTTAAATCATCCATATCCTTTTGATTTAGGCGTGATTTGGAGTGATCCTCCAAGAAGAATGATATGTCTCGAACCTTGGACTAGTCCCCGAAATTCTTTTGTTGATGGATTTAGAAACATTATGATTCCTTCAAATGATAGTAAAAGGTTAAATACCTCAATACAAATAAAATCTCTTAAGTAATTTTGCAATACTTATGAAATTTGTCGTTATAGATGATGATCCTACAGGCTCTCAAACTGTTCACCATTGCTTTTTACTGCTTAAGTGGGACTGCTCAACTTTAGTCAAAGCTTTTCAATCTAAATCAAATTTATTCTTTATTTTGGCTAATACGAGGTCACTATCGGAAAAAGATGCGAAATTAACAATAGAGGAAATTTGCAAAAATCTTAAGACTGTAATTGCTTCTCAAGCCTATGAAGAAGAAATTATTTTTATAAGTAGAGGAGACTCTACTCTTCGAGGACATAACTTTTTAGAGCCAAGGGCCCTAAATAGTTGCTTAGGTCCTTTTGATGCTACTTTTCATATTCCAGCTTTCATAGAGGGTAAAAGATTAACAATTAATGGATCACATTTTGTTGATAAAACACCTATAAGTCAAACAATTTTTGCAACGGATACAATTTTTGGATATGAGACAAGTAACATCAAGAATCTTTTATTTCAGCAGAGTAAATCACAAATAAATTTTGAAGATATTCAAAATCTGTTTTTGTCAGATATTGAAATGCTAAATGATGAAGAAAATAATATTGTTTTTAAAACATTAAAGAACTTGAAGAATAATAAACATGTAATTGTAGATGTAGAAAATTATTCTCAACTAAACAAATTTTCTTTAGTAATAAAAAAATTAGTTAAACAAAAAAAATTCCTTTTTCGAACTGCAGCAAGTTTTATAAGTTCAATTTCTGAGAAAAAAAATGCCGCTCAGCGTGAAATATTTTTCTCTAATTTAAGAATAAGAAATAAAGAAAAGAGTTTGCTTCCAGGACTTATAATTGTTGGATCTTATGTAGAACTTTCAACAATACAATTGAATAATTTATTAGAGATAAGTAATTGCAATCCAGTTGAATTAGATGTTTTTGAATTCTTTAAAATTACTTCATCAGATAATAATCAGAAGCGAAGGAATTTGTTTAAAAATAAATTGTTGAAAGAAATTAGATTTTCTTTTGAGAAAGGAAAAACTCCTGTTTTGTTTACTTCAAGAAAATTTATGTCTTTAGATGCTTCTGAACTATTTAATTTTTATAATTTACTTGCTTGTTTTATTTCTGAATTAGTCGCAGATTTGAAGTATGAAATAGGGTATTTGATTTCAAAAGGTGGAATAACAACAAATTTGATTCTTAGTAAAGGACTTAATGCAGATTATGTTTATCTTGAAGGACAGATTTTAACTGGCATTTCAGTGGTGACTTACAATCTAAAAAATGGAGAAAAACTTCCCATTGTTACTCATCCTGGAAACATTGGCACTAAAGATTCACTGGTTAATATTTGGAAAGTTTTTGAAAATAAAAATAATTTTTAAAATTAGAAATTTGAGATAATTTCTTCAGCAAAACTGCTGCAGGATAACGGTTCTACTTTTGGTTCCATTAAGCGTGCTAGATCATAGGTGACTTTTTTTTGCTCTATTGCCTTACTTAAACCATTAGTAATTAAGTTAGCTGCCTCATCCCAACCAAAATATTCAAGCATCATTACACCACTAAGAATTACTGAGCCTGGATTAATCTTATTTAAGCCTGCATGTTTTGGCGCAGTACCGTGCGTAGCTTCGAAAATTGCTGCATTATCTCCAATATTTGCACCAGGAGCCATACCTAGGCCACCAACAATTGCTGCAGCTGCATCAGAAACATAGTCGCCATTGAGATTTAAGGTTGCAAGAATTGAATATTCTTGAGGTCTAGTTTGAATTTGTTGAAATATACTATCAGCTATCCGATCATCAACAAGAATAAGTTCTTTCCATTTTCCATCTCCGTGAGAATTTGATATTGATGCAATAACTTCTTTAATTTCTTCGCAAATGAATGCTTTTTTGTTATTTGTAAGCTTGTCAAAACCTGGTTCAATTTTTCGAGCATTATTTTCAATTGTAATTTCTGGATTTTTCTGAATATTATCTAAAATCCAGCTTTCTCTTTCTGTAATGCAATCTTCTCTAAATTCATTTACTGCTAATTCATATCCCCAATCTCTAAATGCACCTTCTGTATATTTCATAATATTCCCTTTATGTACAAGAGTCACATGCCTTTTATCTCCTGATAATCTTTTGGCATGTTCAATAGCTTTTCTAATATGCCTTTGGCTACCAGCTTTACTCACCGGTTTTATTCCAATACCTGATCCGTCGGGTATAGATCTATTTTTTAAATTTTTACTTTTTGGTATGACAACGTTATTTAAGTGATTAATTAATTCAAGACAATTATTATCCTCCGCTTCCCATTCAATCCCCATGTAGATATCCTCAGTATTTTCTCTATAAACAATAACGTCTAAATTTTGGGGATTTTTGTGAGGGCTTGGAGTTCCTGAATAATATTTGCATGGTCTAACACAGCTATATAAATCAAATATTTGTCTTAATGCAACATTAAGAGATCTAATACCTCCACCGATGGGAGTTGTTAAAGGACCTTTGATGGCAACACCAAAGTATTTGATTGCTTCAATAGTATCTTGAGGGAGGTAGTTATATGTTCCATAAAGTTCACAAGCTTCATCGCCTGCATAGACTTTAAACCAATTAATTTTTCTTTCATCTCCATAGCTTTTTTTAATAGCTGAATCAAGAACGATTTGGGTTGCAGGCCAAATATCAACTCCAGTACCATCACCCCTAATAAATGGGACAATTGGATTATTAGGAACATTAGGTTTGCCTTGATTAAAAGTTATTATCTCGCCTTCATTAGGTAAAGTTAATTTTTCAAATTTTGGCATAGCATTGAATTAATAAAAGATAACTCATTGAAGTTCCTCGTATTGTAATTTGCGATGAGTTATTTTCTTTAAAACCTAGAAATTTATTACTCAAATGTGAATAGAGAATAGTTTATTGATCAGCATTTCAACATCTTTATTAAAAGAAAAAGTAGTTAATAAGCAAGTTAAAGCAAATTATGTCATTTTCAAAAAAATACTCAGCTACTTATGAATGCGAGTTCAAATGTAAGTAATGTTCAAATAGCTAATAAAATTGCTTCCACTGCAGCTTTGTTTCGAAAATATTTTCCAGATGCAAGCGTAAACTTTAGTCCCTGGGACAATTCAAATAATGAATCCATGCAAGATACTATTGATTTTGCGTTTCATTTCCCTGGTTGGAGTCCTCTTATTGAATGTAGAGCAATACTTTTACAATTAAGAATTGAAAATGATAATAATGGCAGAGTTCCGAAATTGTTGGGAATAATAATGCGAGGTATGATTGTTCCCTCCGAGAGATGGAGAGTGGCTACTATCGGTGATTGGGAAATGACTGGTACTCATCTACCGCAAAAGGAACAAAAAGATAACCTATTTTTGGTTTGTAAAGAACTTTATAAGCTATTCTCCACAACATCCGCTGGTAACAAAAATTAGCTGTTTTATGTATTTTCCTTGTAGATTAAATACACTTACAAAAATAATTCAAAATATATGGCAGTTGCTCTTGCAGGACAATTAAGAGAAGGGACAAAAAAATCCCATACTATGGCAGAAAATACTGGCTTTGTGGCTTGTTTTTTAAAAGGAGTTGTTGAAAAAAAATCTTATAGAAAATTAATAAGTGATTTATATTTTGTTTATGAAGCTATGGAAGAAGAAATTGAAAGACTGGTCAATGAGGAACATCCCGTAATAAAACCTATAGGTTTTAAATCATTATTCAGGAAAGAAACTCTTGTAAATGATCTTAAATTTTATTTTGGTGAAAACTGGAAGAATGAAATTAATATCTCTCATTCAGCAAAAGAATATGTTGAAAGAATCCGAGAGGTCGCTAAAAATTCACCAGAGCTCTTAGTTGGTCACCACTACACTCGCTATATAGGAGATTTATCTGGGGGACAAATCTTGAAAAGGATCGCTAAAAAAGCATTAAATTTGCAGGGAAATGATGGTTTAAATTTTTATGAGTTTGAATTAATTGCTGATGAAAAGAAATTCAAGGAAGAATATTCCATTACTTTGAATCAACTTCCAATAAATCAAAAGACGGCTGATCAAATTATTGATGAAGCTAATCAAGCTTTTACTTACAATATGAAAATGTTTAAGGAGCTTGAAGGTAACTTGATTGCTGTTTTAGGCAAGATTGTATTTAATTACATTACAAAAAAAGTTAGGAAAGGAAGTACCGAGACCTAATATTTATGTTTGATTCATTAGTTGATTTCCTTAAAACCAATATTGATGAATTAAATGGACATGAAGTACAAATATCTAGTGAATTCAAAGAACATCACAATGAAGACTCAAAATATATTATTAAAAATTGGCTTTTTTCATCTCCCGAATATAGAAAGTGGCGAATAACAAGATTAGATGGTGGCAAAAAACTGCAAGTGTTTAATACGGTCGCATATCCTAATTTTGATAGTGAATTGCCTATTTTAGGGGCTGATATTTTATGGTTTGGAACTTCTCAAAAGTTATTAGCAATACTTGATTATCAACCTTTAATTCAAGAAAGCAAATATCTTGAAAAATATTGTTCAAGTTTAGGTAGTATTAAGAAAAAATATTCTGCATTTGATAATAATAAAATGAAGAATATATATGATGCAAAAAAGTATTTTTCCCCATGGGTGATTATATGTAGAGGAAATAAATTAAATCTTGATAGAGATTTAAATAATATATTCCATTCATTTGTAAATAATTATTTGAAAATTTATAAATCGCATCCTGTTAATCAATTTTTAAATGCAGAAGAAATAAAGATTAATCAAATTAAATATGATAAGTACAGTTTTGAAAAAGACCCTGCAGATAAATTGTTTAAATCTTTTTTTGGAGAAAAATGGACAAAAAAATTTATCAATAAATTTCTATTTACATTAAATAATGAGATTATTCATTGAATGTTAATACAAGATACTATTTTTTACAGGTCAGATTGGAGATGGCATAATTTTTTAAAATATTTAACAAATAATTTAAGTAAATATAACTGTTTAGAAAAAACAATACCCTCGGAATATTCTTATAAAGATTCAACTTATGGTTCAAAAAAATCAAAAAAAAATGTAAATCTATCTACTTGGGGTGTAACGCATAAAAAAAGAATTCAATTCGCAAGGGCAGTTTGTATAAATAGTCCAAATTATTCTGTTTTAAATTTTTTAATTATTCCTAATACTATTTATAACGTCCCATTTTTTGGAGTAGATTTTGTTTCTCTACCTAATAGTTATTTATTAGTATTAGATTTTCAGCCTTCATTAAAAATACAAAATCAATACAATAATGAGTTATTAGAAAAACTTATAAAACTCAAAAATCATTGTCATTTATCACTCCCATTAGCTGAAAAAATGTCTGCGGATGTAGCTAGATTTTTTTCTCCAGGAGTAATATGGTCAAAATTACCAAAAGAAGAAAGAAGTGATTTTTTAATTACTAATCAGCTTTATGCCTCATTTAAGGAATATCTTGATTTATATTTGGAAATTCTTTTCGAAAGCAAAGAAGTCAATATTGAACTGCAAAAAGAATTAATAAACGGTCAAAATAATTATTTGACTTATAGAAGAGATAACGATCCAGCAAGGCCAATGTTGTCGAGTTTGTTTGGTAAAGAATTTACTGAATCTTTAATTGAAGAAGTTTTATTTACTACTTAAAAGTCTTATAATCTATTGGAATTTGAAATCATATGAATAAAATTTCTGTTCTTTTTGTATGTTTGGGAAATATTTGTAGGTCTCCTGCAGCAGAAGCTATTTTTGTAAGTCTACTTGAAAAGAAGGGATTAACCGATGGCTTTATTGTAGATTCTGCTGGAACTGGGAGTTGGCATATTGGAAAAAAAGCTGACTCTAGGATGAGAATTGCGGCAGAAAGAAGAGATATAAATATCTTCAGCAGGGCTCGTCAAATTACTAGCAAAGATTTTGACGAATTTAACTATATTCTTGCGATGGACGATTCAAATTTTAGAAATATTCAAGATCTTAAAAATAGAACAGTTTCAACTGGTTTTGCATCAATAAAAAAAATACAAGATTTTAGATCAGTTTTTAATGAGCAAGAAGTGCCTGACCCATATTTTGGAGGTGATGAGGGCTTCGATTATGTCCTTGATATTTTAGAAGACTCTGTAACAGGGTTTTTGGAAAGTATTTCTTGAATTTATTTGATCTAAGTCTCTTTAGGAATCTTATCATTATAAAGGTCAATAATTTTATCCACTACCTCATTAATTGAATATCCATCCGTAGTAATTTCTATTGCCTCATTCGCTTTTTTTAGAGGTGAAATTTCCCTATTGGAATCTTCAAAATCTCTTTTCTTTATAAGTTCTTTTAATGTATGAAGGTCTATTTCTTGTGAGTCTTTACTATTTTTATCAGATTTTCTTCTTTTTGCTCTTTCATCGATACTAGCAGTTAAAAATATTTTAAGTTCTGCATGAGGAAAAACAGTAGTTCCTATATCTCTTCCCTCAGCTACAAGTCCGCCTGATTCTCCAATTTTTCTTTGTGCTTCTACTAAGAATTTTCTTACTTCTTTTATTGAGGAAATTTTAGAAACGATGGAACTTATCTTTTGCGACCTAATTTCTTCAGTAACACAGTAGTTATTAACATAAACATCCTGATGTGAATTTGTATTCGACTTGAAAACAATAGATATATCTTTAAGAATATTCTGTAATTTTTTTTCTTTTTTATAATCAATACTTTCTTTGATCATAAGCCAACTCAATGCCCTATACATTGCTCCAGTATCTAAATATAAAAGTTTAAGTTTCTTCGCTATTAACTTTGTTACAGTACTTTTACCTGACCCTGCAGGACCATCAATTGCAATAATCGGCCTTCTTTTCATTAGAAAAACGTGATCAATTAATCTTGTCTCTCCACATCTTATCGCACCAGCCAGTAACGAAATATTATCTTCAAGTCTTGCTTTTTGGAGTGTATGAGGGTGTAAATGTTCTAAATATTCAATTGGAATTTTTTTTGCTGATAGCTTTTTAATTATTTCGTTTAAATTGATCTTTTTTTCTTGTTGAAAAATTTTTTTTGCTTCTAATAACTCACTTGAAAAAAAACTAATCAATTTTCTTTCGTTTTTTGATAAATGTATATTACGTGAACTTAAAGGGATTCCATCAAAATCTCTTTGTGTAGGAATAGATTTAATAGCAACATTTAATTTCTTTCTTAGGACAAGATTTTTTAAAATTAAAAGTTGTTGCCAATCTTTTTCTCCTAAGTAAAGATTTTTTGGCTTGATGAGATTAAGTAATCTATAAACTACTGTACAAACTCCATCAAAATGTCCAATTCGATTTAATCCACATAATGCAGAAGATAATTCTATTGGAGCTTTTAGGAATTTAATATTTTTATTATTCGGTGGATATATATCTTCATTATTTGGGATGAAGATGACATCTGCGCCATTTGAAAAGGAGATTTTTATATCATTATCAATTGTTTTAGGGTAATTCTCTAAATCTAACTTGTTATCAAATTGAAGTGGATTAATAAAAATACTTACTAAATTAACATTTGAATTATCATTTTTTGCTGTTGATATTAGTTTTATATGTCCATTATGAAGATTACCCATTGTTGGAATGAAGTTAATTTCACTATTTATATTTCTCCTCCAATTTTCTATTTCTTCAGTTTTCCTTATGATTATTTTCTTCACTTTGTTTTTAAAAAATAAATCTATTTGATAAATAATTACTGGACAAAAGCAATCTTAGGAGGAATATCTATATAGGGGAAGTCTATCATTTTTATTTTATGGATTACAAAACATCAGGTGTTGATATAGAAGCTGGACGAGAATTTGTTTCCGAAATTAAACAGGCAGTTGAAGGAACTCATACATCTAATGTGATTGAGGGTATTGGTGGGTTCGGAGGTTTGTTTAGAATTCCTATCGATAGTTTTAAAAAACCAGTTCTTGTTTCAGGAACTGATGGAGTTGGAACAAAATTAGAATTAGCCCAAAGTAAAAACTTTCACTTTGAGGTTGGTATTGATTTAGTTGCTATGTGCATGAACGATATCATTACTAGTGGTGCAAAACCTTTATTTTTTCTGGATTATATTGCTACTGGTAAACTTGATAAGAAACAATTATTGAGGGTTGTTCAGGGAATTTCACATGGCTGCGGAGAAAATAACTGTTCATTACTCGGCGGTGAAACTGCTGAAATGCCTGGATTTTATTCAAAAAATAAGTATGATCTTGCAGGGTTTTGCGTTGGAATAGTTGATGAGGATAAGCTTATTAATGGTAAGAAAGTATCTGAAAATGATTTAATAATTGCTTTAAAAAGTAATGGAGTTCATAGTAATGGCTTTAGTTTAGTAAGAAAAATTATTCAAAAGAATAATCAAATAGATAAAGAATTTGAAAAAGTTTCTCACTTAAATTTTTATGATGAGTTATTGAAACCCACAAAAATTTACAATAATGTTATTAATCAAATGTTATCTGAAAATATAGGAATTAAAGCGATGTCTCATATTACTGGAGGAGGAATTCCAGAAAATTTACCAAGATGTATACCTTCTGATTTTATTCCTTATATCAATACCAGTTCTTGGGAAATTCCTATTTTATTTAAATTCCTCAAAGAGAAAGGATCGATTCCTGAAAAAGATTATTGGAATACTTTCAATCTTGGAGTGGGATTTTGTTTAATTATTGATAAACAATTTAAGGACGCCATATTAAGTATCTGTAAAGATCATGACATAGATAGTTGGGAAATTGGAAAGATAGTTCGAAAAAATGATTCAACAATTAGTAAATTTTTGCCAGAAATTTTAACTTAAATTTTTTTATCTTTTTTAAATGAGTTTTAAAAAATTATTTTTTATACCCAAATGAAAAAGTTAGGTGTAATATAATAAAATTACCGCCGAATTATATCGGAAGTTTAAGTATTAAGATTTAACCTTTATTCAATGCCCTTTGCAAATAATCAAAGAATTACACGTAGACGTAGTTCTGCTGGCCCTACACCTCCAAAAAGACCAATAGGTAATAATTCTGAATCAATTGGTAGACAAGCTCAAGGCCCAAGACCAACTTTCTTGACACTAAGAGATCATGGGAAAGTTTTTGTAGCTGATTTACCTAATTTGTCCGATGGTCAATTAGCGCATATTAGTAAAGAAGCTAATGAAGTTTTAAATAGTTTGGAAAAAAGACTTAGTGATCTTGAAAATGAACCTAATGTTAGTAATCCTGAAAACGATACGTTGATAAAAGCCTCTACCAAAAGAGATGTCACACTGAGGTTTATTAAATCAATAGAAGAAGAACAAGAACATAGAAAGAATAATCCTGCCTTACGAGATGCTGCATCTGAATCGTTACCGAGAACTTTTCTGGAGGTTGCTAGACATAGATTGCCTGGAGCAACTTTTGATTCACTACTTCGAGAGGCTCTTGAAGCTTGCGCAGTGGATGAGAGTATTGAAGAAAATCAAGTTATTGATGAGCCTAAAGAAACTGTAAAAATTATGGATATACCCTCTTCCAACACAAATGCTTCACTTGTTGTTAGTATCGATTCAAGTGATGATTCCAAGAATGACTCTATTTGATTCAACACAAGAGTTAATAAGTTTTAAAGACCAAAATAATTCAAAAATTAAATTTACTTCAAAGAAAGATCCCATTTTATGTAATCATTGCAAAAGGACTGCATCAAATGGTGTTAGATGTTTAGGAATGTGTGTAGCAGATAATGATTACTAAAATAATTCAAATTTATATTTAAATAATATGATGATAATAATTAATAAATCCATTTAATTTTATTTATTAATGGATATAAGGTATTATTTATCAATAATAAAGAAAAGATTATTTTTCTATATATCAATAGGTAATTGAAACTTTATACTCTTTATTTGAAATTGAAGTTTTTCGAAAACTTCATAATTAAATGCATAAAAAAATTAAATAAGGCGGCACCCAGATTCGAACTGGGGATAAAGGATTTGCAATCCTCTGCCTTACCACTTGGCCATGCCGCCGAAAAAGATTCGATTGAATCTTTTTATGATCTTAACAGTCAGGTGTCTCATTCTCTATTATTTATATGCAATGGTCATGGAGAAGATGTAATCGCACTGGAAATAATAAAAAGATTACTAAAAAAAATAAAAAATGAAAACATTGAAGTTTTGCCATTAGTAGGGAATGGAGATGTATTTAATTCCATAAAATCAAAGAATTTTTGTAAAATAGGATATCTTAAAGAGCTACCTAGTGGAGGTTTTAGTAATCAAAGTCTGAAGGGATTTGTGCTTGATTTGTTTGCAGGATTTTTAATCGATAATTTAAGAAATTTTCTACTTGTAAAAAAGAAGTCAAAACATAACTGCAAAATTATCGCAGTAGGCGATTTCTTGCCATTACTTTACGCTTGGAGTTCTGAATGCGAATTTAGTTTCATTGGAACTCCCAAAAGTGATCATACTTGGAGTAGTGGGCCAGGTTGGGATTTAAGCGATTTTTATCATAAGTTGAAAGGTTCTGAATGGGATCCATGGGAAATGTTTTTAATGAAATCTCCAAGATGTAAAAATTTAATTATGAGAGATAAAGTTACAGCTAATAATTTGAATAAAAAAAATATTGATGCAAAATACTTGGGTAATCCTATGATGGATTTTGTTAATGCAACAAACGAGAAGATATCAAATATTATCTCTTTTAAAAGGGTTATTTTATTAGTTGGAAGTAGATACCCTGAAGCTCTTAAAAATCTTGATAATTTTCTTAATTGTTTGCAAGGTTTTGATTTATCAAAGGATTTGGTAATACTTTTGCCATTGAGCATTAATGCGAATGTGATTCAAATTAAAAGTTATTTAAATAAATATGGTTTTATAAAACAGAGTAAAGTTAAATTTCTAATTGATGAAGATTCAGTATGGAAAAAGAAAGATCAATATGTAGTGATTGGAAAAGGTAAATTCAATTCATGGGCCAGTATGGCAGAAGTTGGCTTGTCTAATGCAGGAACTGCTACAGAGCAAATTGCTGGCCTTGGAATTCCATCTCTTTCTCTACCGGGACCTGGACCACAATTTACAAAATCATTTGCAAAAAGGCAATCAAGATTATTGGGAGGTAGTGTTTTAGTCTGTAAGAACAAAAAAATTCTTTTAAAACGTTTAAGTTTACTTTTGAAAAGAAAAGTTGATAGGTTAGAACAAGCAAAAATTGGAAAAAAAAGAATGGGGGAATCGGGAGCAAGTCAAAAAATCGTGGATGCCATAAACCTTCATTTGTTATCTTAGTAAATGGCACTAGCTTATTAATTATTAATTCTTTTATGTATTCAATAAATGACCGGCAATATCTAAAAATTTGTGCAGAAATTGCAAAACTTATGAGTATAAGCTTATCTTCGGCTAAGAAGAAAGTAGAAATTCAAATTGCAAAAGAAGGCTCGAAAACTATTCAAGAAAAAATACAAGTTGCGCAAAATGTCTTAAAAATTTGTGAAAAAAATGATGGAGATAAATTAAGTTCTTCAAGAATACTGGATAAGCTTATGGAAACTCTTGATGGTGAAGATAATTTTTTAACTGAAGATTGATTCTTAATGTTCAAATATATTTGAGAATTTTAGTATGTCTAAATCAGCATGTACAGAAACTGTTTCGAAACATTTTTGAGCTAATTCATATCTATTCTCTCTTTCTAAAATAACTTTTAATTTATGCATAGCTTCAATTAAATATCTAACATCATTTGCTGCATAATCTAATTGATCTTTTGTTAAATCTTCGTTGCTACCCCAATCACTACTTTGCGAGCTTTTGTCCAGTTCTATACCTAACAATTCATTAATTAAATCCTTTAAACCGTGTTTGTTTGTATAAGTTCTTGCCAACTTACTGGCAATTTTTGTACAAAAAATATTTTTTGTATTAATTTCAAGATTGCATTTAAGAGCTGCTATATCAAATCTCGCATAATGAAATATTTTAGTAATTTTTTCATCTTCAAGAAGTGCTTTTAAATGAGGTGAAGAAGATGTATTAAGTTCGATTTTTATACAGGATGTTCTACTTAATTCATTGCATATTTGTACTAAACAAAGTCTATCTCTTCCATGAATTAACCCCATTGCTTCGGTGTCAATGGCTAGGTAGGATGAGTTTCTATAAAGATTGTATAAATCTGTTGTTAAATCGCTATAAAGAAAATCAATATTTTTATTTTCAATAGTCATTTTTAATAGGTATTTAAAGAAATTTAAGATCTTAGAATATTACTTAAGATTTTATTTAATTAAGAATTTTTATCTAATAGGATTATTTTACAGAATAAATCTAAAAAATTATAATATGATGTAATTTTACTTTTTATTCTCGAGTTACTAGAAAAAATTTATTTAATGTCCTATTCCTTAAATTCAACATTATTGCTGACAATTCTTTTGGCCATAGGATTATTTTTTTTTCTTAGGGCTTCTAGTAAAGATAGAACAACCATCGTTGAGATTTCATCTTCTCAACAGCCAGTTAAGGTTTTAAATGATTTATGTCAATGGCTTAATTTGAGGGGATGGACGCAAACGGGAGGAGATTTTGAACAAAGAATTTTAATATTTAAGGGGCAAGTTGTTTCTAGTAAATTTTTAGCGATTTTTTTAGGTTTTCTTGGCGGTTTTGGTTCTTGTGCTTTGGGATTAGTGATTATTCAAATATTTCCTGAATTAGGTTGGTGGCCTATTCTTTTAGGTTTAGTTGGTGGCCCTATGTCTGGCATTGTTTATTTTAAGAAATCAGCAAGAGAGGAGAAATTTGAATTAAGATTGATAAACGAAAATGAAAATGATAAAACTTTTATGAGATTAAGAGCGCATAGGGATGAATTAATCTCTTTGGAAAATGAACTTGGAGAAAAACTTCAACTGAAAAGTGACGGTTCTTTGTTTAAAACACCTATTTAAGATACTCGAAAAAGTTATTTGATAATTTTTAATCAAAGATATTATTCTCTACACAGAATTTCTCTAACTTTTTATCATTTAACCAATCTTGGGGTTTTGTAAAAATTGATGTGAGAAATTCCTCTCTAGAACCCTTTTTAGCTTTATATCCATATTCCCATCTGGCTAAAGGTGGTAAGGACATTAATATAGATTCAGTTCTGCCGTTTGTTTGAAGTCCAAAAATCGTCCCTCTATCCCAAACTAAATTGAATTCGACATATCTACCTCTTCGATATAGCTGGAATTCTCTTTCCTTCGATGAATATGTTTGAGAAGCTCTTTTTTCAATAATAGGCAAATATGAAAGTAGGAATGCCTGCCCACAGTTTTCAGCTAAAGAAAATAAATTATCCCAATTCAAATTAGATTTGCTAATACTTTGCGAAGCTTTTGATGCCTCGCCATTTTGATTATTTCCTCTGTAAATATTGCCTGAACCATCTTGATAATCATAAAAAATACCTCCTATGCCTCTTGATTCATTTCTATGCTTCAAAAAGAAATATTCATCACACCATGGTTTGAAAACTTTATGCAAATCTGTATCAACTTTCTCACAAGCTTTTTTATGCTCGTTATGAAAAATTCTCACATCAGAAAGATAAGGATAAAAAGGGGTTAAATCAGCTCCTCCTCCAAACCACCAAACAGGACCAGCTTCGAAATATCGATAATTCAAATGAACTGTAGGAATATAGGGATTCTTAGGATGCAAAACCATTGAAGTTCCCGTAGCAAACCATTCATGACCTTTTGCTTCGGGCCTTTGAGAGATTATAGATTGAGGTAATTCTTTTCCCTGTACTTCCGAGAAATTTACGCCTGCTTGCTCAAAAACAGAACCATTTTTCAATACTCTTGATCTGCCACCGCCACCTTCGTCTCTTAGCCAGGATTCTTCTGTAAATTTTCCTTTGCCATCTACATTTTCAAGTCCTGAACAAATTTTGTCTTGTAGAGTTAATAAGAGATTTTTAGTTTTTTCTCTCGAGTTTTTAGGAGGTTCTTTCAACATGTATTTAGTAAATCTTGAAGAAAAAAAATTTTTTTGGTTAATTATAAGTTTCTCTTTATAATTTCTCTTAGGGGGTCCTTATTGCCTATTATTTGATAGTTCGACATAGTTCTTAATCTTTTAAACAGTCGACTACCTTATCAAAATATTTAAAAATTTAATGACCACAATAGAAGATGCGAATTTTGCTTTACAAAAAGTTCTAGATGCTGGATCACAGAAAAATGTAATTGAATTAGCTTGGATTAAAAATGTAAGAGTAACTATACCGAGAGTAATCGTAACATTATCATTACCATCGTTTGCAAATTCTCAGAGAGATAGAATAGTACAAGAGGTTAGAGAAGTACTACTGGATTTTGAAGATATTGAAGATGTTCAAATAGAGATAGATAATAATCCTTCTAAAACAGAATCTCAAAAACAAAGTAATGCTCCTGAGTTGCAGAAGATTGATGGGATTAAACATATCATAGCTGTTAGCAGTGGTAAAGGTGGAGTTGGAAAAAGTACTATTGCAGTTAATCTCGCTTGTTCTCTAGCTCAATTAGGCTTAAAAACTGGTTTACTGGATGCAGATATATATGGACCTAATACTCCCTCAATGATGGGAGTTGCCGAACAGAATCCAAAGGTTACAGAAGGTAGTGGCAGTGATCAAAGGTTAATACCAATACATAAATATGGAATTTCATTGGTATCAATGGGTTTCCTCATTGAAGAAGGTCAGCCAGTTATATGGAGAGGACCAATGCTTAATAGTATTATCCGACAATTTTTGTACCAAGTTGAATGGAATAATCTTGATTTTTTGGTTATTGACTTGCCTCCAGGAACAGGAGACGCTCAAATATCCCTTTCTCAATCTGTGCCTATTTCTGGAGCTATAGTTGTCACTACTCCTCAACAAGTATCTTTGCAAGATGCAAGGAGGGGATTAGCAATGTTTAAACAACTCGGAGTACCTTTACTGGGAATTGTAGAAAATATGTCAGTATTTATTCCGCCAGATATGCCAGGTAAAAAATATGAAATTTTTGGTAAAGGTGGTGGACAAACATTAGCTAAAGAAAATGACTTACCATTATTAGCTCAAATTCCTATTGAAATCCCTCTCGTTGATGATAGTAATAAAGGTGTACCAATCTCAGTAAGCCAGCCCAATAAAGAAAGTTCTATTGTATTTGGTAATTTAGCTCAATTAATTAAGAATCAATTTGTTAATAGTTAATTGATGTTTAAGAGAATTGCTTTATTTAATAACAGAGGATTTTTACAAAAAAAAGGCAACTTTAATAGAGTTTTTTTATTTTCTCCACTACTTATAATTCCCCTTTTTTTAGTCATTATTTCGGGTTTATTAATAAAAAGTATTCAGGGTGATCTTTTGGTTTCGAACTATTTAGGTCATATTCTAACTGGCTTTTTAGGTTATTTTTTAGCATTTTTTATTTCTTATATACCCTTAGAGAGAATTAGAAAGTATGTGGTTCCATTTTATTTGTGTACTTTAATATCCTTATTACTAATTTATTTTTTTGGGATTTCAGTTTCTGGAGCCCAAAGATGGCTAAACTTGGGCATTTTTTCTTTTCAGCCTTCAGAAGTAGCTAAACTTAGTACTGTATTAACTCTTGCTTTAGTACTCGACAAAAAAATAATTCTAACAATAAGAGATTTAGTATTCCCCTTATTAGTAGTAGTTATTCCTTGGTTATTAATTTTCTTTCAACCGGACTTAGGTACTTCTTTAGTTTTACTTGTTTTGACAAGTGTGATGCTCTATTGGTCGAAAATGCCTATAGAGTGGATTTTGATATTAGTGTTTTGTATTATCACATCTATATTATATCTAACCTCACCAACTCTTCTTATTTTCTGGATTCCAGTTATAGGATATCTTGCTTATAGATCTTCAAAAAAGAAAATTATTTTTTCTGCTCTCGCTATTTCGTTCCATTTATTAGTGGCAAAATTGACACCAATTTTGTGGCAATATGGCTTGAAAGAATATCAAAAAGATAGATTAGTTTTATTTTTAGATCCAAATAGAGATCCATTAGGTGGCGGATATCATTTGATACAGAGTCAAATTGCAATTGGTTCTGGAGGATTATTTGGGACTGGTTTGCTACAAGGTAAGTTGACTAATTTGCAATTTATACCTGAACAACATACTGATTTTATATTCAGTGCTTTAGGGGAAGAATTAGGTTTTGTGGGGTGTACTATAATTTTATTTTTGCTCTTTTTTTTAATTAAAAAACTTATTAATACTGCATCAATTGCTAGGACTAACTTTGAATCTCTAATTGTTATTGGAATAGCCTCAACTTTTGTATTTCAAATAATTATTAACTTATTTATGACTATTGGATTAGGACCAGTTACTGGGATTCCCCTTCCTTTTATGAGCTATGGTCGAACGTCATTGGTGACTAATTTTATATCTATTGGATTTGTTTTATCTATCTTGAAACGTTCTAGATCACTAAGAAGTTGATGAAATCACAAATAACTATAAAAAAAATTCAAGAGCTTTTAATTAAAGGAGTTCAAACCATATATGTGGATGATGATACATCCAGAAGAATGTGGTGGGCTTCTTTAGAAGTTATTCAAAAAGATTTTCTATCTCAGAATTATAAACAGGGGGGGATCTGGGTTGTGTCGCCTTTGCCAGCTTTTAATGATAAAAAATTTTTAAATCAACTTCATGGATGGCTTTGGTCTCCTGAGGGGTTTCCATACTTTCAAAATGAGAATGCAGGTTTTTTACCAGTCAGTAATTCAGAAAAGATAAAAAAAGATTTCGATTTAGTTAGTAACTATAAAGTCTTAAATCTTTGTCAGGAAGATGGTTATGAACCTTTTTTGATGATAATCACCCCAAATTTTCAATGCGTATTATCAATTGTAGGAGAAAAAGATAAGAAAATTCTATTAATGAAGTGTGATGAAGAAAGCCTAAAACTTTCAATTGAATTAATGCATGCAAAATTAAATCAAGAAAATTATGAGGAAGGAGTAAAATTTCGTAATGCAATCAATAATTTAGGTAATCTTAATATTAACAATCAATTTGAAAAATTATTTTGGCCAATATTATCGGCAAAATTAGCAAATAATATGCCAAGTCATAATATACAGAATTCTGTGAAAAATGATGAAAAAAATGTACAAATAACTGAAGCAAAATTATTACGTGCAATTTCTCATGAAGTAAGAACTCCTTTGGCAACAATAAGAACCCTAATTAGTTCTACTTTAAAAAAATATAAAATGGATGAATCTATGAGAAATCGTTTAATTCAAATAGATAATGAATGCAATGAACAAATTGATAGGTTTGGTTTAATTTTTAATGCAGCAGAATTAGTCAGTAATGAAGTGCCATCATTGAATAACTTGGCCAAAATTAATTTAGCCGAAATTTTCAAAAAGCTTGCTCCTTTGTGGAATAAACAATTAAATCGACGTGGTATTTCTTTGAAGATTGATGTCCCCAAACAACTTCCACAAATTTTGAGTGATTCTGAAAAATTAGAATTAATGTTGAGAGGATTAATTGATAAAAATACTAGAGGATTAAAAGAAGGTAGTACATTGATTTTAGAATTAAGACCAGCTGGTCAAAAACTCAAACTTCAACTCAAAGTACAAAAATTAGATAACAATCAAAAAGAAATTCTAAAAAAAGATAATGGTTCTGATATTGGCCCTGTTTTAAATTGGAACCCTCAAACTGGAAGTTTACAACTTAGTCAAAATGCCACTCAAAAGCTGTTAGCTAGTTTAGGAGGGCATGTCACACAAAGACGCGATACAGGTTTGACAGTATTTTTTCCGATTTCAGATGCAAAATGAAATGAGAGTTAAGTTATACATATATTAAATAATGTAGAAAATTTCCTATTAATTTTGAATTTTGCAAAATATGAATGCTAATTTCTTATTAGAAATAACTCAAAATTTAGGATGACTGAAACTTTAGTTGGTCAATTTCCAAAGCATATAGGAAGTACTGGGGGTTTATTAAACTCAGCAGAAACCGAAGAAAAATATGCAATTGTATGGAAAAGTTCAAAGGAACAAGCATTTGAATTACCCACCGGCGGAGCGGCTATTATGCATGAAGGTGATAATTTAATGTACTTTGCAAGAAAAGAACAATGCCTTGCATTAGGGACACAATTAAGAGCCTTCAAGCCAAGAATTGAAGATTTTAAAATTTACCGAATTTTCCCAGGTGGAGATATTGAATTTTTACACCCAAAGGATGGTGTTTTCCCTGAAAAAGTAAATGAAGGCAGAGAGAAAGTAGGTCATAATCCTAGAAGAATAGGTGAGAATCCTAATCCAGCTGGTTTGAAATTTACAACTAAGAATACTTTTGATTAACTTCCTTAAAGTTGATATAAAAGAAGAAAATAATTATAATTTGGGCTGACATTATTAATATGATCAGCTCAAATAAAGATAGTTTTTTAAAGGCTTACAAAGAAGGTAAAAATTTTATACCTATCATTGAAACTTGGCCAGCAGATTTAGAGACTCCATTATCGACTTGGTTAAAATTATCTTCAAAAGATTCCCATGGTGTTTTTCTTGAATCTGTTGAAGGTGGGGAGAATTTGGGTAGGTGGAGTATTGTTGCTACTAAACCTCTTTGGGAAGCCGTTTGTTATGGAGAAGAAATAGTTAAAACTTGGAATAATGGCAAAACTGAAACATATAAAGGTGATCCTTTTGATATTTTAAAAAGTTGGACAAAGGAATACAAGTCAACCATGCTTGATGACTTACCATCAATTGGACAGTTATATGGCTCTTGGGGTTATGAATTAATAAATCGAATAGAACCAAGCGTACCAATAAATGTAATACCAGAAAATAATATCCCCTATGGTTCCTGGATGTTTTTTGATCAGTTAGTTGTTTTTGATCAATTAAAAAGATGTATTACTGCAGTGGTTTATGCAGATACAACTTCTTCAAAAGAGTGCTCAATTGAAGAGTTGTATCAAAACTCAATTTCTAAAATTCAGAAAACTAGAAGTTTAATGAGAGTTCCTCTAAAAGAAAATGAGTTTTTAGATTGGAATGAAAATGAGAATTTGAGTTTAGATCTAGAAAGTAATTGGGAGAAAAAAGATTTTGAGGATGCAGTTCTCTCTGCAAAAGAATACATAAGAAAGGGAGATATCTTCCAAATAGTTATAAGTCAGAGATTCCAAACTCAAGTCAATAATGATCCCTTTAATTTATATAGAAGTTTGAGGATGGTTAATCCATCTCCATACATGTCATTTTTTGATTTTGGCTCATGGTATCTGATAGGTTCAAGTCCTGAAGTGATGGTTAAAGCAGAAAAAAATAAAAATAGTCAGATTGTTGCAAGCTTAAGACCAATAGCTGGTACAAGACCTAGAGGTATTGATAATCAACAAGACTTGGAATTAGAAAAGGAATTATTAAAAGATCCAAAAGAGATAGCTGAGCATGTAATGCTAATTGATCTTGGGAGAAATGATCTTGGAAGAGTTTGTGAAATTGGTACTGTCAAGGTTAAGGATTTAATGGTTATTGAGAAATATTCACATGTTATGCATATAGTCAGTCAAGTTGAGGGCATCTTAAAAAACAATGCTGATGTATGGGATTTGCTCAAAGCATCCTTTCCCGCTGGGACAGTAACTGGTGCCCCAAAAATAAGAGCTATGCAATTGATTAAGCACTTTGAAAAAGATGCTAGGGGACCTTATGCTGGTGTATACGGATCTGTTGATATTAATGGTGCATTAAATACAGCAATAACTATAAGAACCATGATAGTTAAACCCTCAAGAGATGGGAAATATGATGTATCAGTGCAAGCAGGAGCTGGTATAGTTGCTGATTCTTTCCCTGAAAATGAATATCAAGAGACGATAAATAAAGCAAAGGGGATTCTTAAAGCATTAGCCTGTCTGGATAAATAAATGAGTCAAAATAAGCTTTATAAGGGTTTTGAGGTGGAACTTTTCACAGGTTCTTTAAATTCTCATATTGGTGCTTCGGCTGAAATTGAGAAAAAATTTCCTGATTTTGTAAAAGAGCCAGATAACAGAAATGTTGAATACATTACAACACCTGAAAAAGACTACGGTTCTTTATATGAGAAATTAATAACTCCAAGAAAAAAGTTAAGGAAATGGTTAAATACTAAAAATTTAACAATCATTCCTTCATCCACTCTTTGTTTTAAACACGATATTCAATTTCAAAGATCTGATATTGACAACGGCTATCATCAATTTATTCAAGATAATTATGGAATATCTATTGCAACTTCAAGTGTCCATATAAACATAGGAATAAATGATCTAGATAAACTTTTTACAGCTATAAGACTTATCAGATCTGAGGCTGCTCTATATCTATCATTAAGTGCTAGTTCACCTTTTTTAAATAATAAAATTACGAATAATCATTCTCAGAGATGGATCCAGTTTCCTAAAACTCCAAGTAGGGTGCCTTTTTTTGTAAATCATAATTCTTATATCGATTGGATAGAGGAAAATATATCTAATAAAAAAATGCAAAATATTAGGCATTTTTGGTCTTCAATTCGACCAAATGGTCCCCAAAGACCTTTAATTCTTGATCGTTTGGAATTAAGAATTTGTGATTTTGTTCACGATATTAATCTGCTTTTAGGGATAACGGCCATGATAGAACTAAGGATTTTAAATCTTTTTGAAAATATAAATACCTTAGATCCTATGCATGCTAGTACTTTTTCTATGGATGAGTTGTCAGAAATATGTGATAAAAATGAAATTAATGCTGCTAAAGATAGTCTGAATTCAGAGTTAATTCACTGGCAAGATGGCAAAAGAATTATTTGTAGGGAATGGATTCAAAACTTATTATCAGATTTATCATCCACAGCAGAAAATTTTGGTATGAAACATCTTTTAGATCCTATCTATAAAGTGCTTGAAGAAGGTAATCAATCTATGAAATGGATTAATCAATATGAAAAAGGACTTTCTATTGAGCAGATAATGAAAATTTCTATCGAAGATATGATTAGAAGTGAGGCCTAGAATGTTTGATTATTTAAATAAACATTTGATCTGAACATTTTTACTTGTGACATAATGATTATATGGAATCTTTTCAACAGATAAAAAATAATAACGTGGATCTGATAAGTAACAATGATCCACTTGATAAAAATCGTCTTTTAATTGAAGATCTCTGGGAATCTGTGCTCAGAGAAGAATGCCCAGATGATCAAGCAGAGAGATTGATACAGCTTAAAGAATTAAGTTATTCAAAACAAATTGATGGTGATAGTTCAAAAACTTTGAAAAATGAAATAGTTGATATTGTAAATTCTATGGATTTAGCAGAATCCATAGCTGCAGCAAGGGCTTTTTCATTATATTTTCAACTTGTGAATATTTTGGAACAAAGAGTTGAGGAAGATAGATATATTCAAAGCTTTACCAATAAGGATGTTCAAAAATCGCCCGATAATCTTGATCCTTTTGCCCCAGCATTGGCTAGGCAAAATGCTCCAGTAACTTTTAGAGAATTATTTTACAGGCTGAGAAAATTAAATGTACCACCAGGAAAATTAGAGGAGTTATTACAGGAAATGGATATTCGTTTAGTTTTTACTGCACATCCGACGGAGATAGTAAGACATACGATTAGACATAAGCAAACAAGAGTAGCAAATTTGTTAAAAAAAATACAGATTGAGCAATTTCTAACAAAAGAAGAAAAAATTTCTCTAAAAACTCAATTAAAAGAGGAAGTAAGACTTTGGTGGAGAACAGATGAATTGCATCAATTTAAACCTTCAGTTTTAGATGAAGTTGATTATGCCTTGCATTATTTTCAGCAAGTTTTATTTAATGCGATGCCTCAATTGAGGGGCAGGATCGCTGAAGCACTTACTGAAAATTATCCAGATGTTCAGTTGCCCTCAGAATCTTTTTGTAACTTCGGTTCTTGGGTAGGCTCTGATAGGGACGGTAATCCATCGGTCACTCCAGAGATAACATGGAGAACTGCTTGCTACCAAAGGCAGTTGATGTTGGAAAGATATATTATTGCGACGTCTAATCTTAGAGATCAATTAAGTGTATCGATGCAATGGAGTCAGGTCAGTTCCTCCTTATTAGAGTCACTCGAAACTGACAGGGTTAAGTTCCCTGAAATATATGAAGCTAGAGCTACAAGGTATAGATCAGAACCCTACAGATTAAAATTAAGTTATATTTTAGAGAAATTAAGGTTAACACAAGAAAGAAATAATTTATTAGCTGATAGTGGGTGGAAATTTGACTTGGAGGGAGAAACTGATAACAAAAATCTAGATAAAGTTGAAAACTTATATTACAAGTCAGTAAACGAATTTACTTATGATCTAGAACTAATTAAAAATAGCTTAATTAGTACAGATTTAACTTGTGAGTCTGTAAACACCTTACTTACTCAGGTTCATATTTTTGGATTTTCTTTAGCAAGTTTAGATATTCGTCAAGAGAGTACAAGGCATAGTGACGCTATACAAGAGCTTACAAATTATCTTGATTTATCTGTTCAATATGACCAAATGTCTGAGGAAGAGAAAATTAAATGGCTTATAGACGAATTAAATACAAAAAGGCCTTTAATTCCATCTGACGTTAACTGGACAAAAACTACAGAAGAAACCTTTTCAGTTTTTAAAATGGTTAAGAGACTACAGCAAGAATTTGGAAGTCGTATTTGTCATTCTTATGTAATTTCAATGAGTCATAGTGCATCTGATTTGCTTGAAGTTCTCCTACTGGCAAAAGAAATGGGACTTCTTGATCAAAATTCACAAAAGTCAAAATTATTAGTTGTTCCTCTTTTTGAAACTGTGGAAGACCTTAAAAGAGCACCAGAAGTAATGGAAAAGTTGTTTAAATTAGATTTCTATAGATCATTATTGCCAAAAGTAGGAGAATCTTTTAAACCTCTGCAAGAATTAATGCTTGGATATTCTGATAGCAATAAAGATTCAGGGTTTGTTTCTAGTAATTGGGAAATTCATAGAGCCCAAATAGCTCTTCAAAATCTCTCAAGTAGAAATAACATATTGCTAAGACTTTTTCATGGAAGAGGTGGTTCTGTAGGGAGAGGAGGAGGACCAGCCTATCAGGCAATATTGGCTCAACCAAGCGGCACTTTAAAAGGGCGAATAAAAATAACTGAACAAGGTGAAGTTTTAGCTTCTAAATATAGTCTTCCCGAACTGGCTTTGTACAATCTTGAGACTGTAACTACAGCGGTAATTCAAAATAGTTTGGTAAATAATAGACTTGATGCTACTCCAGAATGGAATCAATTAATGTCTAGGCTGGCAGAAACATCAAGGTCTCATTACAGAAAATTAGTGCATGAGAATCCTGATTTGTTAAATTTCTTTCAAGAGGTCACTCCAATAGAAGAAATAAGTAAATTACAGATATCTAGTAGGCCTGCTAGAAGAAAAAAAGGTGCAAAAGATTTGTCAAGTTTAAGAGCTATTCCATGGGTATTTGGTTGGACACAAAGTAGATTTCTTTTGCCAAGTTGGTTTGGAGTAGGCACTGCATTGTCATCTGAATTAAATTCAGATCCACAACAAATTGAATTATTAAGAGTTCTGCATCAAAGATGGCCATTTTTTAGGATGCTTATATCCAAGGTGGAAATGACATTATCGAAGGTGGATCTGGAAGTTGCTAGATATTATGTTGATACTCTTGGCAGTAAAGAAAATAAAGATTCTTTTGATGATATTTTTGAAGTAATTTCTAAAGAATATAGTCTTACAAAATCTTTAATACTTGAAATTACTGGTAAAAATAAGCTCCTAGAATCTGATAGAGACTTGAAATCATCAGTAAGCTTGAGAAATAAGACAATTATTCCATTAGGGTTTTTGCAGGTTTCACTTCTAAGAAGATTAAGAGACCAGACAAGACAACCTCCAATAAGCGAATTCATTATGGATAAAGATGAATCTAGAAGAGCTTACAGCAGAAGTGAACTATTGAGGGGGGCACTTTTAACTATTAATGGGATAGCAGCTGGCATGAGAAATACAGGTTGATAATTGCAATATTATTCTAAAAAAAAACTTGTTCTTCCAGAAGGTTATTTTGTTAACTCTTCTCAAATCCCATTAGCTAAAGAAGTTAACAAACTTTTAGCGAATTGTGGTTGTGAGACATTTCCAATAAAGCCTCTTTCTGAGGCTATTCAGAAAAGTAATTTCTTTTTTACGATACAGAGTGAATTAAAAAATAAATTATATGGCTTTGTAAGGGTTACATCCGACAGGGGATTGAATGCCAACTTGTGGAATTTAAGTGCATTGCCAGGGAATAATCAGCAACTTTATTATTCAATATTACTTCAAGTAACTCTTGAGAAAATAAATAGAGAAATGCCTGGATGTAGTATTTCTGTACAAGCTCCAGTATCTTCGTTTATAAGTTTAGAGGAAAATGGATTCATACTAGATCCAAATGGAATAAGAGTAATGGGATATAAACTTTAAAATCATTTTACGAGCATGGAGGGATTCGAACCCCCGACTCTCAGAACCGGAATCTGATGCTCTATCCAACTGAGCTACATGCCCTTTAATTTTTCAATTTCTTTAAAGAAAATCTAAACATTTTAAACTTAGCTAATTTAATTAATGAATGCACAAAAAAAATTTTTTTAAATAAATTAAAAATTAAAAATTTTCGGAACCATAAAAGTTTTGAAATTGATCTAAATGAGCAAAGAGCAATTGTTCTTGGCTGCAATGGTATTGGCAAGTCAAATTTACTTGAATCGGTTGAATTTTTAAGTCAATTAAAATCTAATAGAGCACTAAGCGATAAAGATTTAATAGAGAACGACAGTGATATGGCTGTAGTTATAGGACAGATAAATTTTCAAGACGATTTAAAGTTAAATTTATTCCGAAAAGGGCCTAAAAGAATTTATGTCAATGAATCAATCTTGAAAAAACAAAGTGAAATAAAGAATTATATTCGGAGTGTATGTTTCTGTTCTAATGATATAGATATCGTTAGAAGTGAACCCAGTTATCGAAGAACATGGATTGATAAAGTCGTATCTCAGCTTGAACCAGTATATTTAGACCTGATAAGTAGATTTAATAGGCTTTTAAAACAAAGAAGTCATTTTTGGCGTTCAGAAAGTTTCTTAAAAACCCAATCTACAGATATTGTTGAAAGCTTTGATATTCAAATGTCAATAATAAGTACAAGAATTTTTAGGCGCAGAAGAAGAGCTTTATTAAAAATAAAACCATATGTTGAATATTGGCATAATCATTTAAGTAAATCTCAAGAGCAAATAGACATAAATTATCTTTCGGGGATACAAAATATAAGTCCAGAAGAAGAAGAAGAAGAAGTTATTAGTAAAAAAATAGTAGAACAACTCTTAAATCAGCGTTCAATAGAAGCATTGACTGGTAAATGTAATTTTGGACCTCATCGTGATGATGTTGAGTTTCTAATCAATAATGTTTCAGTTAGAAAATATGGTTCCTCAGGACAGCAAAGGACTTTTATCTTGGCTTTAAAGATGGCTGAACTCGATTTATTAACTAAAACATTAAATGTTCCTCCAATACTTATATTGGATGATGTCTTGGCGGAATTAGATTTAACCAGGCAAAATTTGTTATTAAATTCTGTTGGTAAAGATAGTCAATGTTTTATAAGTGCGACACATTTAGATAAATTTAATCAGTCTTTCTTAGGCTCGTCACAAATGATTCACTTATAATTTAAAAAAAGGGATGATTTTTAGCTAATCTTAATTTCATATAAATTTCTTAAATGGAAATCTACAAAAAAAGTAAAATTTTAAGTTCTTTAAGTGATGAGCAAAAATTAAGTCATCAAAGTAAACACCTTTTGTTGGAACTTTATAGATGCGATCGCGAAAAATTAAATGACGAATCCTTTTTGCGATGTATTTTAAATAGAGCTGCTAAATTGGCAAATGCAACAGTTTTGAATTTGATAAGTAATAAATTTGAGCCTCAGGGGGTTACGGCAATTGCATTACTGGCAGAATCTCATATTTCAATACATACTTGGCCTGAATCTAATTATTCGGCAGTCGATATTTTTACATGTGGTCAAAATATGATGCCTGAACTAGCTAGTCAATATTTAATTGAATTTTTGATGGCTAAAGAACATTCTTTGCGTGTCATTGAGCGAAATCCACCTTCAGCAGTCTCTAAACAGATCAGAACGGTTGTTTGACAATGTTTACCTATTTAATTTTCCGCTTACTAGTCCCTCGAGATCTAAACTTGTGCAATTAAATCCTAAATTAGAAAAATATTGAACTAACTCACTAAAATTATAGTTGTTAAAAAAATGCTTTAATTCATCTTTGGGAATTTCTATTCTTGCAGTTGAGCCTTGGCATCTAACTCTAACCTCCGATAATCCACATTCTTTAAGATATTCTTCTGCTTTCTCAACCATTTTTAGCCTTTCACTAGTTATTTCATGGCCATAAGGAAATCTTGATGATAAGCAAGGTTGAGCAGGTTTATCCCACCAAGGGAAACCCAATGCTCTTGATATATCCCTAATGTCTTGTTTTGAGACTTTAAATTTTGCAAGGGGAGAGATAACTCCTGCTTGTTTTGAGGCTTGTATACCTGGCCTGTAATCTTTAAGATCATCTAGATTGACCCCATCTAAAACAATCTTGTAATTAAGTTTTTTAGAGAGGTAGGTTGTATGTTTGTGGAGCTCTTGTTTGCATGCAAAGCACCTATCCTTAGGATTTTCACGATAACTGGATTGGTCTAATTCTGATGTTTTAATTTCTAAATGCTTTACTCCAATCCATTTTGCTTGCCTTCTTGCTTCTTCACGAAGAGTATTGGCTAATGCAGGAGAAATACCAGTTATAGCAATTGCTTTGCTACCTAATTGCTCGAATGCTAATGATGCTACTAATGTACTGTCAACTCCTCCAGAATAAGCAATACAAACACTATCAAGATTCTTAATGTATCTTCTAATTGTATAAAGCTTTTCACTTTGTTCATCAGAGAGAATTTCTAGTTGATTGAACATGCTAATTACTTTAAAATTCAAATTACCTATGAATAGGTTGAATTTATTATTAAATCTTTAATAATATTCTTATCTATATCTTAGATTAAATTTACTAATTTTGTTCAATTGACGAATACGAGTAGAAATAGAGGAATTGGAATTGTCACAGCAAGTGACAGTCAAGAGAGATCAAAAGGTCAATTACATATTTATGATGGAGAGGGTAAGGGTAAAAGCCAAGCTGCATTGGGAGTAGTTCTCAGGACAATAGGATTAGGAATATGCGAAAAAAGACAGTCAAGAGTTTTACTTCTAAGATTTTTAAAAGGCCCTGAGAGGCCATATGACGAGGATTCAGCTATAGAGGCTTTACAAAGAGGCTTTCCACATTTAATTGACCATGTCAGGACAGGAAGATCTGAATTCTTTACTGCTGACCAAGTGACAAAGTTTGATGTTGGTGAGGCCGAAAGAGGTTGGAATATTGCTAAAGGAGCAATTGCTAGTTCTCTTTATTCTGTTGTAGTACTCGATGAGTTGAATCCAGTTCTTGATTTAGGAATGCTTGATATCAATGAAGTAGTTAATTCTCTTCAAAATCGTCCAGATGGATTAGAAATAATTATTACTGGAAGGGCAGCCCCGCCCTCTTTGGTAAGAATATCTCAACTCCATTCAGAAATGAGACCACGTTTGATAGGAGACTTATCAGAACTAACCAAACAAAGTAGTTCTAATGGTGGAATTGAGATTTATACAGGTGAAGGAAAGGGTAAATCCACAAGTGCACTCGGTAAGGCTCTTCAAGCTATCGGTAAAGGAATATCTCAAGATAAAAGTCATAGAGTTTTGATATTACAGTGGTTAAAAGGTGGAAATGGATATACCGAAGATGCTGCCATAGAAGCTTTGAGAGAGAGTTACCCTCATTTAGTAGATCATTTGCGTTCAGGCAGAGATGCCATCGTATGGAGAGGTCAGCAACAACCAATTGATTATGTTGAGGCTGAAAGAGCATGGGAAATTGCTAAAGCTGCTATTTTGTCTGGCTTGTATAAAACAATCATTTTAGATGAATTGAATCCAACTGTTGATTTAGAGTTGTTACCTGTGGAATCAATACATCAAACGCTCTTAAAAAAACCAGCAGATACAGAAGTTGTAATTACTGGGAGGTGTAAAAATGAACCTTCTTACTTTGAACTAGCTGATGTTTACTCTGAAATGGTTTGTCATAAGCATTACGCAAATGTGGGAGTTGATTTGAAAAGAGGTGTAGATTACTAACTATTCTGAATAAATTAATTGCACAATATTTTTTTTACCTTTTCAATGCCGCCTTCAATAGATCTTGAATGAATTTTGAATTTAGATAAGATTCTTGAAGCTTTTTCAGAGCGTTTCCCCGATTTACATATAGTAAAAACCTCTTTCTTTAAACTTTCTTTTTGAATAAATTTTAAGTCAGATTCTTGATTCAAATGACTTAAGGGAATTGAGATAGATCCCTCTATTGCAGATGTAGAAAATTCTTCATTTTCTCTAACATCAATTAAAAGAATTTTGTTGGGTTTTGCTTTGTATAAACTATTAAAGTCATTAGCATTAATACTGTTAATTTTATCGTTTTTCTCACAATATTCATCACTATTATAAAAGCTCTCAAACTGAGACAGATTTTTTATTCGTTTATGTAACTGATCACTTTTTAGATGCAATTTTTTCATATTCATATTCAATAGATCAAAAATTAAAATCTTCCCATTTAAAATTTCACCTTTTTTCAAAATGATTTTGATAATTTCATTAACCTGAAGAATTCCTATTAAACCTGTTGAAACACCGACAACCCCGTATTCTGCACAACTAGGGGCAGCATTTTTTGAAGGTGATTCTGGAAGTAAGTCTCTTAAATTAGGACTATTTTTATATAAATTGAAAACACTCACTTGCCCTTCAAAGCCTTGTACACTTCCAAAGACTAGGGGTTTATTTAATATCAGACATGAATCATTTATCAAATATCTTGTGCCAAAGTTATCCGAGCAATCACAAATAATATCAAAATCTTTTATTAATTTAAGAGCATTTTTAGGATTAATTCTCTTTGAAAAGGTTAATATTTCACAATTAGGATTGAATTTTTTAATTTTTTCCCTGGCAGAATCAATTTTAAGATTACCAATAGTATTTGTTTCATGAATTATCTGTCTCTGGAGATTAGACTTTTCAACTTGATCGTTATCAACTATTCCAATTCTCCCAATTCCTGCTGCAGCTAAATAAAGCAAAACGGAAGACCCAAGCCCACCTGCACCAATGCATAATACTGAGCTGTTTTTAAGATATAGTTGACCCTCATAACCTATCTCTTTGAGGGTGAAATGTTTTTGATATCTTTCTTCTTCATCAGAGTTTAAGAAATTAAATTTGATATCTTTGGACATTTCGATCCCTTAGTGTTTGCTAGCTAAACTATGAAAACATAATAATTAAAATAAAAATTTTAGCCTTTTAAATTTTTCTTATTACTGAGATTTATTAATGTTTTTGTTAGAACTAGACGATAATGTGAAGTTTTTATAAATCAATTTTAAGTTTAAATATCTTCAGAAACCATTTATACCAACGCCTCTAAAAAAATACAAAATGTTTCGGTTCGGAATTTTGCACAACAAAAAGGTAGTCAATAGACGTTTTTTCCGATACTGTCTGGTTCATATATTAAGTTTACTGAATTCATGAGTGATAACACTCCAGAGTCAAACCAAGACTCCGGCTCCGATACAAGCTCAGAAACCAAAAGTTTTTCAGAGAAGTACTCTGATGTTATGGGAAAAGTCAACGAAACCCTTGGTAATGTTGATTGGACTCAAATGGGCAAGTACGGCAAGGCGGCAGGCATAATTGCTGTTGTCGTAATAGCTCAGATAATAATTAAAGTTGTCATTGACACGATAAACTTTTTCCCAATTCTCCCTGGTTTACTAGAACTGCTAGGAGTCATTGTTGTCGGTCAATGGAGCTGGCAAAATCTTCGCACCAGTGAAAATCGTGAAGCTGTTCTAGATAAGGTACAAAATCTTAAGAAGACATATTTAGGGTAGTTAAAGATTACATATTAAGAATTGCTTTTACGTAATCTTCAACTTGGTTTAAGTACCCTCCTCCAAACATGTTGGCGTGATTCAATATGTGATAAAAATTATAAATAATAATTCTTTTTTCAAATCCGTTTTTTATAGGAAAAATTCTATGGTATTCTTCATAAAATTCTTTTCTAAAACCTCCAAATAGTTTTGTCATAGCTATATCTACTTCATTATCTGCCCACCAAGATGCAGGGTCAAATATAACCCCCTTTCCATTTCTGTCCATTCCTGCATTGCCTGACCATAAATCACCATGAACTAGAGCATTTATTGGTTTGTGATTCAGCAATTCTGATTGAATTTTTTCTTTAACTTTATTTATAATTTCTTTATCTAAAATTCTTGATTTAAGACTTAATAATTGAGGTATTATCCTTAAATTTAAAAAACAATCTATCCAATTATCTTCCAAGCCTTTTTTCTGATCTGTTGTTCCGATAAAACCCTCAACTGGAAAGCCAAACATTTTGGGGTTAGATTCAGCTGATTTCAAGTGCAATTCACCTAAACCTTTTCCAAGCTTTTTTTGGTCAAAGTTATGCATATCTATCCATTCAATTAAAAGAATCTCTATATTTTTTATATTCTTATATGCAATAACTTCAGGAATAACTAAGTTTTCTTGATTAATATATTTTCTCAAATTTTGGAGACAATATTTTTCAAATTCAAGAAATTTTTTGTTTCTAATGTTTCTTTTAAGGAATAACTTTTTGTTTGAGAATTCTATTCGCCATGCATTATGAATATCGCCACCATGTACTTGTTCAATACTTTTTGGATAGGTTTCACCTAATTCTTCACAAATTTCGTTAATTTCAATAGGAGATAATTTTTGCATTTTAATGAAAAAGTCTGAAGTTATTGTTGTAGGCGCCGGTATAGCAGGACTAACTTCTGCAGCGATTTTATCAAAACAAGGCTTATCTGTGACTTTAATCGAATCTCATACTCAAGCCGGAGGATGTGCCGGTACTTTTAAAAGAAAGAATTATACTTTCGATGTTGGCGCAACTCAGGTTGCTGGTTTAGAGAAGGGAGGAATACATTCTAGAATTTTTGATTTTTTAGATATTCCATCCCCAGAAGCCACAATTTTAGACCCTGCTTGCATTGTTGATTTAAATGATGGTGGTAATCCTATACCCATTTGGTATGAAAAAAGTAAATGGATTGCTGAACGAGAAATGCAGTTTCCTGGGAGTCAAAGATTTTGGAAGCTTTGTACCCTAATACATGAAAGTAATTGGATATTTGCTAATAATAATCCTGTATTACCAATAAGTAATTTTTGGGATTTTTCTCAACTTCTCAAAGCACTAGTACCTTCAAACCTTGTCACAGGTATCTTACTTAAATCTACTATTTTTGATCTATTGCGGATATGTGGATTATCCAAGAATGAGCGCTTGATTAAATTCTTAAATCTTCAACTAAAACTTTATTCTCAAGAAGACGTTTATAGTACTGCAGCATTATATGGATCTACTGTTCTTCAGATGTGTCAACAGCCACATGGTCTGTGGCATCTTAAAAAATCTATGCAGTCTTTAAGTGAATCATTAGAAAGTTCATTAATTAAAACTGGAGTTAATTTAATTTTTGGACAAGAAGTAAATTCTATAACTTTTGACGACGAAAATATGTGTTGGCAACTATCTGCTAATTCGAAAAAAAAATCATTTATTTATCAAGCAAAAGATGTGATTTATACCGCACCTCCACAATCTTTGCTCAAGCATTTGAAAGATCCTTTAGAAAGAAAAAAAAATTATAAAAATCGACTTAATAATTTGCCAGATCCAAGTGGAGCTGTAGTTTTTTATTCAGCATTAAAAAAGGAACATATTAAAAAAACATTCTCCAATCATTATCAATTTGTTTCAAAAGAATTTTGTTCGTTATTTGTATCAATTAGTGATGATGGCGATGGAAGAGCGCCAAAAGGTGAGGTTACTTTAATTGCCAGTATCTTTACCAAAACTAAAGATTGGTTTGATCTAGATAAACAAACTTACTTAAAGA
>QCIB01000004.1 GCA_003216915.1 Prochlorococcus sp. AG-402-I23 | reverse complement strand
ATTTTTATGTATTTTCTTTTTCCTTTTTTAAGAAAATTTATTACAGATAACCCGAATGTAAGAAGTTCTCATAACAAGATAACTCCAACTGCTGGTGGTTTATCATTTATTTTAATAGCAATTTGTTTAAACATATTTATAAAGCGCTTAAGCATAATAAGCTTGGTTCCTCTAGCAATAATTGGTTTTTTAGATGATAAATTTAAGATTCCATCATTGGTAAGATATTTCGTACAATTTTGTACAGTATTTTTTATTTTTAGAAATTCAGAGCTTAAATTAGATATTTCACTTAATCTAAATAATTCAGCTTTATTAACGATAATCTATATATTTATTATTGTATTAGGTACAGGCTTGATTAATTTTATTAATTTTATGGATGGTATTGATTGTTTGATAGCATCAACATTTTTTATATCTTTATTTTTCATAGGATTAATTGACTCTAATATTACAATTTTAATCTTATCAGGTTGTTTATTAGGTTTCATTCCTTGGAATTTTTCTCCTGCAAAGGTATTCATGGGAGATACAGGAAGTACTTTTCTTGGTGCCTATTATACAATGCTTTGTTTTAGCAAACCCCATCCAAATGCACTATATTTACTTCTAATAATATTCCCCTTATTAATAGATTCTTTCTTAACTTTAATACTTAGATTTAGTAATAATCAAAATATATTTAAACCACACAAATTACATCTTTATCAAAGACTTAATGCAGGTGCTCTTAACCAGATGCAGATTACATCTATATATTTTTTCACTATCCTTTTAAATTGTATTATATATAAATACTTTGATAATATATGGCTATTAATTTCAAACTCAATTTGGATTTTATTAGGGATTTACTTAAATGGTAAATATGCAATACCATTTAAAAATAATAAAATTATATATTAAAAAAATTAGTTTCTAATTTTGGTAATTTTTACATTTTTCAAACTTTTTTTAAATGAAATACATAACTAAACTTATAAACCATATTTTAAATCTAAACAATAGCAAGAAAAAAATTTTGATTGCTTCATTCGATATTTTAAATTTATTTTTTACATTGTTAATAACTTTATTATTATTAAAAGAGTCCTTAATTTTTAATTTAAGGAGTTATGTAATTTTATTTACGATTTCTATAATAATTGGAGTTCCATTATTTATTTTTACTGGACAATACATAACATTAACAAGGTATATAGGTTCTCAATCTTTTTATAGATTAATTATTAGAAACACAATACTAACTTTTCTTCTTTTTTTTATCTCAAGTATATTTTTTAAATTTCAAATAGTCTTGGTATTCTGGATATTATACTTTCTTATTTTAATAAATACATCTATCTTTTTTAGAGTATTTGTAAGAGATATATTATCCAAAATTGAGGATAATATAAATATAAAGAAAGAAAAGGTGGTGATATATGGGGCCACAAAAAACTGCATACAAATAGTATATTTACTCAAAAATGCACATTTATATGAGATATTATCAATAATTGACGAAGATAAAGAATTTTTTAAAAGATCTTTAGATAATATACCTATTAATTCCATTTCATACATTAAATCAAACAAAAACAAAATTGATAAAATCTTAATTGCAAAAGATAAATTTAATAGTGAAAACAAAATAAAGTTAATTAATAAATTGAATAAATTTAAAATTCCTATATTTTTAATTCCCTCTATATCTGAATCTATTATTTCAACTGAAAAAACTAATAACCTTGTTCCTATTTCAATTGAAGATTTATTAGCAAGAGATTACATACCTCCCAAAGAAGAATTAGTTGGTCCATCTATAACAGGTGAGATAGTTTGTGTAACTGGTGCTGGAGGATCTATTGGATCGGAACTTTGTAGAAAAATTATTTCTCTCTCTCCAAAGCAACTTATAATAATTGATAATAATGAACACAGCCTTTATGAAATTGACAAAGAACTTAATCAAATAAATATTTCACAGGTAAAAGTATATCCAATTTTATTAAATTGCATTGACGAAACAAAATTAGAAAGTATTTTTAATAAATTTCCTATCAATTCATTTTTTCATGCAGCGGCTTACAAGCATGTTCATATGATAGAAGAGAATCCTTTAAGTGGGATCCAAAATAATATTTTTTCAACTCTTTCAATATGTAAACTTGGTGCAAAATATAAAATTAATTCAATAGTTCTTATTTCTTCTGATAAAGCAGTAAGGCCTACTAACGTTATGGGGGCAACAAAGAGAATTTCAGAATTAATATTTCAAGTTTTTTCAAAAGATTACCCACTTACTAAATTTTCAATAGTTCGTTTTGGAAATGTGCTCGGCTCTTCAGGATCGGTTGTTCCTTTATTTAAAGAACAAATAGCAAAAGGAGGGCCAATAACAATTACACATCCAGAAGTTATAAGATATTTTATGACTATTGAAGAAGCGGCTTTATTAGTTATACAGTCAAATCTAATATCAAATTCTGGAGATGTTTTGCTTCTGGATATGGGAAAACCTATAAAAATAATTGATTTAGCCAAGAATCTTATAAGGCTAAACGGGCTGACTATAAAAGATAAAAATAACAAAGATGGTGATATTGAAATAAAAATAATTGGTTTAAAAGATGGGGAGAAATTATATGAGGAGCTATTAATAGATTTTAAAGCAATAGAAACTAAACATCCTTTGATATTTAAGGCAAGAGAAAAATCATTATCTTCCGAAAAACTTTATAAAACTCTTGATGAAGTAAAAACCATGATTGAAAATAATCAAGAAAAAAAAGTTTTATTAAAGCTAATATCAATATTGCCTGAATGGCAAGTATCAGAGTCGATTAAAAATATATTGAAGAGCTGATTAATTTAGCTTTCATTAATAAAAATTTGACTCAAATTTCTTCTTATAGGCATTGGCTTTTCAATAAAAATCATTATATTATTCAAAAGTTTTTTAATAATTTATTGAGACTAAACATCAAATTTCCGTAAATTTCAAATAGTTTAGAAATTTAAGTATTAATTTCTTTTAAAGAGATATTAAAAAAACCGAGCTGACTATAAATTTTATAAATTAAAAAAAATTTTTTAACTGATAATATAAATAAATACTTTGTAAGATTAAAAATATATGATAAGCCTTAGAAAAGCTAACCTTTATTATAATTTTCTATTAATTAAACATATAAAAAGAAGCTATATCTACAAAAATTTATTAAGTAAAAAACCATACTTTGTTACTTGTAATATTTTTGATAGACATCCTAGGCCATCTTCCATATATGCCCTAGATACAATGTTCAATATAGGTTTAAAAGGAAAAGAATTAGATAATGCACTTTTTGAATCATTAGATAAATCTCAAAAACATTCATATATCTTAGGCAATAATCTAAATTTCAAAATCTTTTTTAAGCCAAAGTTTTTAATATCATTATTAAAATCTGTAATAAAATTCTTTATAAAATTAGTTTTTGCATTATTAGATACAATTTATATGGTTTCTTATTCTTTCATTTATATAAATTTTAAAAGAAAAAGAGATAAATTTAGTATTGAATCGATAGATAAAAACAAAAAAATAAATCTCTTTACTTTCCATTATTGGAAAAGTAAAAAAGATTATTCTATTTATCATTATTACCCTGGAGCAAAATATAGAAAGAATGAATATTTTTATGCCAGTGAATTCCCTGAATTTTACTCAATAGGTGATGGACTTAGAAATTCCAAAAAAAACATATTAAAATGTTTAGACTTTGTATCTAATAAAGATTTACTAATTTCAATTTTTTATCTAATAGAATCTTATTGGTTTGATTTCTTTGGACAAAATAAAAAAACATATGGCACCCACATTAATAACCTAATCAAATTAAATTATTTAAATAGAAGATTATTACATTTATTAAACTTTCATAGTGCTAAATATATTATTAACAATTTCAAATTTAATTCTATTTATGTCTGGTCAGAAAATCAAAATGATTCAAAATTATTTTCTGTTGGATTAATAAAATTCAAGCCGAGAGAATCAAAAACAAATATAATTTCATATATAGGATGTTCTTCATTTGCTTCGCAATATCATCAGCAATTCATACCAACTAAATATGAACTAGATTTGGGGGTTTGGGGAGAAAATATTTTTATGCTTCCTGATCAGACATCACTTGACGAACTAAAGTCTGTTTTGAGTGAAAAGTATACAAACAAAAAATTTGAATATATAAAAATTGAGAAAGAAATGAAGAGATTTAATTTTAAAAATATTAAAAAAATATCAAATTTTTCTAATAAAAGAGACTTTACATTTATTACTCATGGAACAGAAAATGAGTTTATTCAAGTTTTAAGATTATTGTTTACTATTGATACCAAAATTGAAAAAAGAATAAGAATTAAAAAACTTTATATAAGACTTCATCCATCTTTATCTATAAAAAAAATGCAAAAATTTATTTTTTTATTAAAAAAAGATTCAAGATATAAAATGTGTAAGATTAATTTCATAAATAATAAAAATGAGAGTTTTGCTGAAACATTATATAAAACTAAATTTTCTATATTTGGCGATTCTTCATTAATAAACATTGCATTGTCTTTAGAAATGAATGTCATTTCTTTAAGAACTTCATATACCTATAAAGCTCCTATTCAAAGAATTTATTTGAAGAAAAAAAATTTATTATTTTTGTAAAAATCATAATTTTTAAATTTCAATATAATTTTTATTCGATTACATAAAACCAATATTTATAATTATTGGATAAAGATTTTTAAATTTTTTAAAGTCAAAATTGTTTTTAACAGGTAGATACTTTAAATTTTGAAAATCTATATTTTTTCAAATAAGATAATCAGAGCGGTAGAGGGATAAGTTATTGGCGTTCGTAAACCAATCTATAGTTATTTTTAATCCTTTTTTAAATCCTTCAATTCCACCATAATCCTGACTCCAATCAGTTAAGGAAAAAATTTTTTTATTACTACCAAAAAGCCTATTCACTTCAGAATTTAAGGGTCTTTTTCTTTTCTCCTCTGATAAGATTTCTATTGAATGATTCATTAACTCTGAAATTAATAAAGCCGTTTTTTCAATAGAAATTTCAAAGTTACTTGCCGAATTAATAATTTCCCCTAAAGTTTTTTTAGATCTTGCAACAGCAAGAAATGCTTTACAAGTATCCGAGACAAAATTAAAATCTCTTGTAGGAGTCAAAGCTCCAAGTTTTATTTGATTTTTTCCTTTCGCTATCTGAGTAATAATTTGGGGAATAACTGCTCTATTACTTTGCCTTGGTCCGTAGGTATTAAAAGGTCTTAATATTGTAACTGGCAGTTCAAAGCTTTTCCAATAACTTATAGCCATCTGATCAGCTCCTATTTTGGAAGCTGAATATGGAGACTGTCCCACTACAGGATGATCTTCAGTAATAGGAACAAATTGTGCTGTGCCGTAAGTTTCCGATGTAGAAGTATGCACTAATTTTCTAATATCTAAATCTCTAGCAGCCTGTAAAATATTTAAAGTACCATGAATATTTGTATCTATATAGCTTGCGGGAGCTTCATAACTGTATGGGATTGCGATTAGAGCAGCCAAATGAAAAACAGTATCGCATCCTTTCATAGCTTGCTTAACACATAAAGGATCCCTTACATCGCCAAGAATGACTTTAATCTCATTTTTTATTACTGGAGATATATTATCTAACCAGCCCCAACTCCCACTTGAGTTATAGATACATAAAGCAGTAACATCAAAGCCTTCTTCAACAAGTAGTTCAACTAAATGTGAACCTATAAAACCATCTGCACCAGTAACAAATATTTTCTTCATAAAAGTCTTTCCATTAAAAATTCTGCAATCATCCAATCAAAAGATGTATCAATATCAATTGAATATTCTTCAGGCATTATATAACCGACTGTATCAGAAGTAACTAAAGATTTATTTTTCAAAATTGATTTTTTTGTAGATAAATATAATGATCCATTTAAACAAAATTTTTTTTGATATGCTTGCCTAGGCTTAATAGATAAATTATCTGTACTGGATATTACCTTCATATTATTGTTTAATTGAAAAAAAAGGTCGCAAGGCTTTTTGGATAAAGTTAAGGAAACTGCAGAATCAGCACCAAACTTGGATCTTTGGTTAAAAATACCATCAATATCTTCTAATCTTCTCAATGGAGATGTTGGTTGCAAAATTAGCAGATCATTTATATTTGGAATTTTCTCTAATGCATGCATAATAGGCTCTAATCCAGAGGAGTTATCCATTGCATATTTTTTTGGTCGCATAAAGGGAACCTCCGCTGAAAAGGATCTCGCTATATCAGCTATTTCTTCATCTTCAGTAGAGACTATTACTCTATCAACTTTATTACTCTCCAGAGCAATCTTGATAGACCAATATATTAATGGTTTTGAATTAAAAGGCTTAATATTCTTTCTGGGAATACCCTTTGATCCACCTCTTGCAGGAATTAATGCTACACAAATCATTGAGAATATAAATATTTAGACCATTCATAATGGGCCTTTTCAAGTGATTCAGGTTTTCCTATATCTAGCCAATATTCATGTACTGGATAAACTATTAAATTTTTGTTTTGTAAATTGCAATAACCTATTAAATCAGGCATATCTAAATATTTGTTATCTTCAATAAGATCTAAAACTTTAGGATTTAAAACATAAATACCAGCGTTAACTAGTTGTCTAAATGATGGTTTTTCAACAATAGATTTAAATTTTATGCCATTTACTTCAATTACCCCATAAGGACTTGTAATAATATGCTCACGAGCACAGATTGTTATATCTCCATTATTTCTTAAATGATAAGTAAAAAGATCTTCATAATTAGTTTTATTGAGAACATCTCCATTAATTACAAGAATTGGATTATCAAGGTAATTGGGGAGAAGTTTAAGAGATCCTGCAGTTCCAAGTGGAAATTTTTCTTCCAAATATTGAATCTTTACACCCCACTTTGAGCCATCCCCAAAATAATTCTTGATCATTTGTGATAAGTAATGTACAGATATATAAAAATCTGTAATTCCAGCATCAATACATTGATTTAATATTATTTCTAGAATAGGTTTTCCATTTATAGGAAGTAAGGGTTTTGGACAATCGTCGGTAAGTGGACTTAATCTAATGCCTCTGCCTCCTGCCATTAATAATGCCGAATGGGGAACAGGATTTTGATTTTTGTTTGGTAATAAATCCTCAGATATTTCTAATCCTATAAATTCATTTTCTTCAGAAATTATTGGAATTTGTGATATCACATTTTTTCTCATTAATTTAGTAATTTCTTTTTTTGAAGTATGACAAAATGCATAGATACATTTTTTTTGAATTAAACCTTCAAAAGGTGAATCAAGAGTTAAGCCTTTTAATAGACCTCTTCTTATATCTCCATCGCAGATAGTACCAATAAGTTTATTATTTTTATCTAAGATAATTGCAATTCTTAAACCACCAATATCTATAGCAGTGATCACTTTTCTAATATCACCATTTCCATAAACGATACATTTATTACATAAATCCTTCTTTATAAACATAAATTTTAAAATTAAATTTATCTTATTAAAATAACAGAAATTTTAATTAAATTTTAAGAAACGATCAATAACTTTTAAAAATATACGATGATCTTTGAAAATTGAAAACTTAAAGCAATATTCTAAAAATCATTTAAATAAATTTTACTATTCATATTATCCATCTTAAAAATACTAAATAAAAAGAATAAATTTAAAAATATGATAAGAAAATTTTCAATCTGAAAAATGCTAAACTTTAAGCTATTATTGTCAAAAATTAAAAACCAAAATATTATTAATCATAATTACCTTCAAGGTCTCTTAATCACTTTATCAAGAATAATTTTGTACAAAACAAAATTAGACACATCAAATAGTAATCTCATTTGGTTAGGCTAGAATAAAAAAATTTATAACTCATACCCAGTTTTTCTTGATTGAAAATGTCAGATTGGATTGAAATTTCTATTCCATCTTTAAGAGGGAAAGAACAAAAGTATTTACAAGAATGTGTTGAAACTAATTTTGTTTCTTCAGTAGGTCCATTCGTAAATAAATTTGAAAATTTATTAGCAAAAGATATTGGACTTATGGAAAATCAAACTGTAGTAACCTCAAGTGGTTCAGCAGCTTTGCAATTGGGTTTATTAGCTCTAGGGGTAAAGCCAAATGATCTAGTAATTGTTCCCTCTTATACGTTTATAGCAACAGCTAATGCTGTTTCGCATACAGGAGCAAAGCCTTGGATATTAGATACGGAAATGCAAAATCTAACAATAGATCCAAAAAAATTAGATAAAGAATTAGAATTAAGAACCTTTAAGCAAAACGGATTCTCCTTCCACAAGGATACTAAGCAAAAGATTGCTTGTATTATCCCAGTTCATGTTTTTGGAAGTCCTCCTGATATTGAGGTAATAAAATTAATAGCAGAAAAGTATTCCATACCAATACTATTAGATTCTGCCTGTGGAATAGGATCAAAGTACAGAGGAAAAAAACTAGGGCAAAATAAACTTTCAGGTATCATTTCCTTTAATGGAAATAAGACAATCACTTCAGGTTCAGGTGGAGTTTTTTATTCAAGTGAACAAATAATTGTAGACAAAGTCCGGCACTTATCATCAACGGCAAAATGTTCAAACAAATATGAGCATGATGAAATTGGTTACAATCATAGAATGTCTAATATTCAAGCAGCATTAGGTTTGGCCCAACTAGAACAATTGGAAAAAATTGTTCAGGAGAAAAAAATTATTCATCAAAATTACAAAAATGAATTTAATAATTTAAAACAATGCAATTTAATAAGTGATCCTCCCTGGGGAGAAAGCTCCCATTGGCTTAATGCTATTTTGATCAAGAAAAGTAATTCTAAAAATATAGAAAAATTGATTCAAAAATTAAAATCTTATAGGATTAGAGCAAATTATTTCTGGAAACCTTTACACTTGCAAAAACCATACAAAAATAATCTTCAAGCTAAACTCGATTCATTAAACGACATTCAAGAAAGAATATTAATTTTACCTTCATCTCCAAAACTGAATAGGACAGATCAATCAAAAGTTATCGAAATCATCAAATCTTTTTTTAAATGATAAAAGTATGTTTTGTCACAGGAGGTCGTATGGATTATGGCCATCTCTATAAAGTAATGAAGGAGATAAATGAATCTCCAAAATTTGAACTTCAAATAATAGCAACCTGCATGCATTTATCTCCTGAATTTGGATTAACATTCCAAAGAATTAAAGATGATGGATTCAAAATTAATAAAAAAGTAGAGTGTTTACTTTCATCAGATACTCCTTCAGCAGTCGCAAAGAGTGTCGGAATTGCGTGCATATCATTTTCAGATGCCTTCATGGATTTAAATCCAGATTTAATAGTACTAATGGGGGATAGGTACGAAATCTTAGCAGCATCACAAGTAGCTTTATTAATGAAGATTCGTATAGCTCACATTTCAGGAGGAGATACCACAGAAGGTGCTTATGATGAATCAATTAGACATTCAATAACAAAAATGTCGCATCTTCATTTCGTTACCAATATTGATGCTTATAAAAGAGTAATTCAGTTAGGAGAAAATCCAAAATATATTTTTAATGTAGGTAGTCCAACCATAGACTATATTCTCGATACGCCAATGATTAGGAAAGAAGAATTGGCTCAAAAATTAGAATTTAAGATGAAAAAAGTCAATATAATTTTTACCTATCATCCAGTTACATTAAACCCTGAAAAAAATAAAAATGATTTGATGATAATTCTAAACGCACTTTCAGATTTAGGAAGTGATGTTGGCATATTAATAACCAAAGCAAATGCAGATGATGGAGGGAGAATATTAAATCATGAAATTGATCACTTCACCTCCAAACATAAGAATGCAAAATCCTATGATGCTCTTGGACAATACCTTTACTATAACTGCATAAATATATTTGATTGCGTAGTAGGAAACTCATCCAGCGGCCTTTTCGAAGTTCCTTCATTCAAAAAACCAACTGTAAATATTGGGGATAGACAAAAAGGGCGCATAAAGTCAAATTCCGTTATTGATTGTGCAGTTAATAAAAAAGAGATATTAAAAGCTATTTCTAGAGCACTTAGTATGAATTGCGATAATATTGTAAATCCCTATGGTGAGGGCAAATCTGCAACAAAAATAGTTTCATTGCTTGAAACTATTGATATAAAGAAAATATCTCTACAAAAACACTTTTATAGTTAAAAAAATTTAAGATCTCTAAATTTGTTTTTATGACCATGGCCCATGGGCAGTTATAACCTTTAAAGAATTATTCTAAAAAATATTGTTAAAAGTGCCCAATATTATTTTTTTAAAAAAGAAGAGACTTTATGAATTAACTAATTAGGAAAATAAATCACTTGAAATTAATAATCTCAAAAAGCTCAGTATTACTCAAGGAACTACCGCAAAAACGAAATATTAAATAAATCAACATCTAGATTTAGAGATTTTAGATAGTTATTATTCAAAAAAAGATATATCTAACCTAGATACACAAATTGGATAATTATTCATTTTTATTCAATAATGAGATTGTGATATCTTATTGAAAAGAAGAGATCGGTTTAATTGTGGTATTAATTATTGCTGAAATAGGTGTTAATCATAATGGTTGTTTAAATACAGCTAAGAAATTAATTGACGTTGCAGTTAATTCGGGAGCAGATATTGTCAAATTTCAAACTTTTAAATCCGATGAGTTGACAACTGATATGGCACCATTGGCGGAATATCAACTTAAAAACTCCCCTGAATTTATTAATCAGAAAAAGCTACTTAGCAAGTTAGAACTTAGTGAAAAAAATCATATTTACCTAAAAAATTATGCAGAAGAATTAGGTATTGAATTTCTTTCAACTGGCTTCACTACTCAAAGTATAGATTTACTAGCTCGAATAGGTATTAAAAGATGGAAAGTCCCTTCCGGAGAAATAAATAATATACCCCTGTTAAAGAAAGTGGCTTTTCAAAATCAACCCACCATTCTTTCCTCTGGTATGTCTACTCTTGGAGAAATTGAACTTGCATTAAAAACACTTTATGAAAGTAATTTGCAAAAAGACAAAATAACAGTTCTACACTGTAATTCTGCATACCCAACACCAATGGAAGATGTGAATTTAAACGCAATGAATACAATAAAAGAATGTTTTGATATCAGTGTGGGATACTCAGATCATACATGTGGGATAGAGGCTAGTATTGCAGCAGTTGCATTGGGAGCTCAAGTAATTGAGAAACACATTACTCTTGATAAAAAGATGCAAGGTCCTGACCATAAAGCAAGTATAGAGCCAGAAGAACTTCATAATTTAGTGAGTGCTATACGGAATATAGAGAAGGCTCTTGGTAATGGAATTAAAAAACCTAGCAATTCAGAAATAAAAAACATAAAGGTGGTTAGAAAATCAATAGTAGCCTCCGACTATATAGAAAAAGGAGAGAGATATACAGCCGATAATTTATCAATTAAGAGACCTGGAACTGGATTAGCTCCAACAATGTTTGATTTACTTCTAGGCATGAAATCAAATCGCAAATATAAACCTAATGAAATTATCGATTTGAATTAAGGTTTTACACCTTCCTCCAAACAGCCAACAACTTTCCTTGAAAAATAACTTGATCATTTTCTAATTCAATAGGATCATAAGCTGCATTAGCTGCTTCTAAAAATACTTTCCCATTCTTTTTAAAAAAGTATTTCAATGTAGTCCCCAAACCAGGAACCATTGCGCTTACAATTGTTCCATTTCTTAATGAAAGTGAATCTTTTATTGGTTCCATTAACACCATATCACCATCTGCAATACAAGCATCTATCATTGAATCTCCATTTACTGTAAGAGCGAAAACATCCTTTTTTTTAAAAATATCGGATATATCTAAATTTTCTTGAATATCAGAATAAGCTTCAATCAAACCTCCAGCTGCTACTGAACCCATAATCGGAACTCCATCTAAAATCTCGTCTACTATCCGCATTGTTCTAGCCTTTCCTTCTTGCCAAGAGATGTATCCTTTATCTTGTAAATGCTTTAAGCGACTTTGAATTGGAGCAGGAGACTTAAGTCCCATAGCTTGCATCATCTGCCTTATGGATGGGCTATGTTGAAAGTTTTTCATATAATCTTTTATCCATCTATAAAGCTCATTTTGAGCTTGGGTAAGATTATCACCTGAAGAAGTTTCCATAATACAAATATACGCTAATACATTTGTACCCTTTTATTAATTAGTTTGCAAGTATTTCTAGTGGAGAAGGCAAGATAAAAGTGCTTGTTGAGCATGCAATCTATTTTCTGCTTGTTCAAAAATTCTACTTTTTTTACTTTCAAATACCTCATCAGTTATTTCTTTAGATCTGTAAGCTGGGAGGCAATGAAGAATAATTACATCCTTTGCAGCCTTGGTTACTAAATTATTATCAATATTGTATCCATTAAAAAACTTATCTTTCTCTGCTTTTTTATTTTCTTCCCCCATGGATGACCAAACATCTGTGTAAAGCACATTTGCTCCTAAAACAGCAGCACTAGGATCATTAGTGATTTTCAATAAATCTTTATTTTTATATATTTCATATGCTTTTTTAATCACCATAGAGTTAGGTTCATAACCTTTTGGACATGCAATTCTAACTTCTACTCCTAATAATGCCCCACATAAAATCAGAGAATTTGCAACATTATTGCCATCACCTATGAATGTTAAAACTACATTTTTAAAATCAACAAATTCCTCCTTAATTGTCATATAATCTGCCAAAGCTTGGCAAGGATGTTCTATGTCTGTAAGAGCATTAATAACTGGCTTAGAAGACCATTTTGCATACTCTTCCAAATCAGATTGTTTAAAGGTTCTTACAGCAAGAAGATCGCAATATCTGCTTAAAACTCTTGCTGTATCTCTAATTGGCTCGCCCCTACCAATTTGGGAAGTATTGGGATTTAGATCAACTGTAGTGCCGCCAAGTCTTGACATTGCTACCTGAAAACTAACCCTTGTACGAGTAGAGGATTTATCAAAAATCAATCCTAAAACTTTATCTTTAAACTTAATATTTAAATCTTTATTTTTAAAATTTTTAGCTATCTCTAGAATATGAAATAACTCATCACTTGAGGTATCCAAACTTGATAAAAAGTTTTTATTAGCAAGCTTGATTGGCTTTAGCATCTAACTTTGTATGAAGACTTAAATTCTACTATGCAGGCATTTTACTTTCTGCCAAGAGATTTTTTAGATCCTCTCCTTCAATAACTTCTTCTTGGAGAATTTTTTGAGAAATAGATTCAAGAAGTGGTAAATTATTTCTCAAAATATTAAGTGCAGTTTCATGCGCATCATCTACTAGGTCTCTTACTTCTTTATCTATTGCTTGAGCAGTAGCATCACTAACAGATCTTCTAGGATTATTTCCATTACCCAGGAATTGTCCACCGCCTTGTTTGTCATATGCTAAAGGACCAAGAATATCACTCATTCCGAATGTGCCCACCATTTGTTCTGCAATATCTGTAGCTCTTTGTAAATCATTAGATGCACCTGTAGTAATTTTTCCAAAGACAACCTCTTCTGCAGAACGACCTCCTAAAAGAGTTGCTATCTGCCCTTTTAATTCTTCTTTTGAATTGAGAAATCTTTCCTCAGTAGGTAACTGAAGAGTGTATCCTAGGGCGCTCATTCCTCTTGGCACTATTGAAATCTTTGCAACTTTTGAACCTCCTGGCATTAAATGACCAACTATTGCATGACCTACTTCATGATAAGCAACGACTTTCTTTTCATCATCTTGCAAAACACGACTCTTCTTTTCCAAACCAGCCACAACTCTCTCTATAGCTTCACTTAAATCTTGTTGTTCAACACTTTTTCTTTTAGCTCTAGCAGCTAGCAAGGCAGCCTCATTGACCATATTAGCTAAATCAGCACCAGCAAATCCGCTTGTAGCTTGAGCAATCGAATCTAAATCGATTGAATCTGCAAGTTTAACTTTTTTTGTGTAGATTTCCAATATAGTTTTTCTACCCAAAAGATCAGGTCTATCGACTAGGACTTGTCTATCAAACCTTCCGGGCCTTAATAACGCGGCATCGAGAACTTCTGGTTGGTTAGTTGCTGCTAAAACTATTACTGGCTTATCAGCTGACGCAAATCCATCCATTTCGGTTAGAAGCTGATTTAAAGTTTGTTCTCTCTCATCATTACCACCAACTACTCCCATTGAACCTGAACGGCTTTTACCAATAGCATCTAATTCGTCAATAAATATGATGCAAGGAGCTTTTTTCTTAGCTTGTTCAAATAAATCCCTAACTCTTGCTGCACCAGCACCTACAAAAAGTTCAACAAATTCAGAACCTGAAATGATAAAGAAAGGAACTTCTGCTTCTCCCGCAACTGCTTTTGAAAGAAGAGTTTTTCCTGTTCCAGGAGGTCCTACGAGAAGTACTCCTTTAGGTATTCGAGCTCCTATATCGGTATATCTTTCTGGTTTTTTCAAAAAATCAACTATTTCAGTTAATTCGTCCTTAGCTTCATCAACACCTGCGACATCGGCAAATGTTACCTTTGATTCATCATCTGGAACATAAACTTTAGCTTTACTTTTGGTAAAACTTAGAGCACCTTGGGCACCTCCACCCCCCATGCTTCTTCTAGCAAAAAATTGTAAAACAAGGATAAAAATCAAAGGAGGAACAACCCAGCTCAAAATGGTTGAGAAGAAATTAGGTTTCTTTGGAGGGGCAGCCGCGAATTCAACCCCTTTACTTTCTAACCTTTGTGGGAGGTCCATATCAAAAATAGGGGTGGTTGCTAAAACTGAAGGTGCGCCCTCTTCAGCTCCATTCAACTCGTATCTAATTTGTTCTTGAGTAATATATGCCCGCTTAACTTCCCCGTCATTCACCTGATCTATAAATAGAGAGTAGGGAACCCTAGGAATTTGCATATTTTGATTTGGGAATAGGCTACTAAATAGAAGTAATGCTCCAACTCCTATCAAAATGATATTTACAATTCCAAATCTTCTATTAGGTTGATTATCGTCTTGTCTTATTGGCATAGTGAATATGTTTTGGACTTATTATAAACTAAACGATTAATTTCCGTACCTGTATTGTTTTTTTTGGGTAAGAACCGTACGGTACTTTGACCCATAGAAATTAGTATTAAGGTCAATTTTTCAAAGAACTTTTAACACATATATCTTTTCCAATCAAACTAACCTGAGAATCACTTAATTTAATAATTTCATCCATTTCTTCAAATTCGAAATCGCCAAATGGATTCATACTATTTTCTCCACCTAAAATTTTTGGAGCAATAAAGGTAATAATTTCCTGAATACACTTAGATTGGATAGCAGCGGTAGACAATCTAGGGCCACATTCCCAAAGAACTTTATTACACCCTCTATTAGCAAGTATTTCTGAAATTAATTCTGGATTGTCTGATGATACCTTTTCAACTTCTACACTTTTGGGAATCCTTTTGAGGTAACTTTCATTTGCTGAAGAAGAATCATAAATAACTAAAGTTTTTGCATTATTACAATCCCAAAGATTAGATTTTGATGGGAGATCTAAACTTTTTGTGAAAACAACTCGTAAAGGCTCAGGATTTTTGAAACCTCTAGTAGTCAAAAGTGGATTATCTTTCCTTAATGTGTTTCCACCAATGATTATTGCATCAAATTCTGCTCTAAATGAGTGAACTAATGACCTCGATTCATCATTAGTAATCCATTTACTTTTTCCATTTTTTAAAGCTATTCTTCCATCAATACTCATTGCCCATTTAAGAACACCAAATGCCTTTTTAGTTATATTTCTATGAATAAAAGCCTTATTTAAATCTAAGGATTCTTTTTTACATAATCCTAAGTGAACTTGTATTCCAGCTTCTTTTAGCAGCTTAATACCTTTGCCAGATACTCTTTTGTCAGGGTCTTCAATAGATATATATACATTTTTTATCCCAGAGGATATTACCTTATCTACACATGGGGGTGTTTTACCTTTATGGCAACAAGGTTCAAGATTTACATACATTGTTCCACCTTTAGAATCCTTTTTTAAATTATTAAAAGCCATTGCCTCGGCATGAGGCATACCAGCCTTGTAATGAAAACCTTCTGATATGAGGTTGCCATTTTTATCAAGTATTACTGCTCCTACTCTAGGGTTAGGACTCGTTGTATTTTTGCCTAAAGAAGCCAAAAAAATCGCCCTTTTCATCCATTTTGTATGGCTTACATTTTTTTCAGACATCTCCTCTATTAATAATCAACTAAGTGTTCTCCATTCTTTAACCAGAAAAGGAGGTACAGGTAACTCTGAAAAAACACCTGGTAAAGATAATCTTAATGGTCTATTTTTATCAATATTTTGAATAAGTTCATTAAGATCAAATTCTGCTGCAGCTTGTCTTCCATCATTTGCTAATTCCACATTAAGTAATGTTTTATCATCTAAAAGCCACTGTTTTCTCCCTGATTCAACTCTTAAGTCAGTGGGATGATCAATCCTAAGATTTCCTGGATAACCTATTAGCCTCAAGATCAATTTATCTTCAAAAAGAGGTGATTTATAAGCCACTAATTGCCAAGTTTCAAAGTCCAAGTCCCTTAAAAACTCACTACTAGCATTTATTAATTCCCCGTTTATTTCTGTTTCTGCAACTTCTGCAAATACTTTTAATGGGTTGAAAATTAAGGATAGTAGTAAAAGTAAAGGGAATATACCTTTAAAAAAAATATTTTTATTTGATTTTGTAATTTTCTTCATTTTCAGAATCCATCAGGGCATCTAGAGTTACAGCTGTTCTTACAATAGCTTGATATCTTTTGATTATTTTACGATTTTTTTCTATAACTCGAGATAAATTCAAAGTGTCTTTTTCAGAATAGCTAGATGTTAAATCGTTAGAATCTTCTTCAATAAACTCAAACTCACTATCTTTATTAATTAGAGTTAACAATAAATCATGCAATCTCTTTCTCCTTTCAGACAATTGATTTATTATGAAAGCTCTAACAATCATAAGATAATTTAATAAAACATTCAAATAGATAAGTCTCTTTTAATTAAATATTCATGACTGAAAAAAAAAGAAAAATTCATGTTATGGGAATTAATTCCTATAAATTTGAAGATTTACCCCTCAAATTACAAAATCTATTTCTAGAGACAGCTTCTATTGCAGTGCCTAATTCATATTTTGAGAAAATTAAATTATGGAGTCAAAATAATTTAGAAAAAAAGAAATCATTTTTTGCAAGCAAAAGTAATAACGAACTGATTAACTGGCTAAAATCTCAAAAAAATGATGTAATTCTAATTTCAAGAGGAGATCCTCTCTGGTTTGGAATTGGGAGAATACTTCTAGAAAATTTTTCAAAAGATGAATTAAGTTTTTACCCTTCAAATACTTGCATTCAAATAGCCTTTAGCAAGTTAAAGATCCCATGGCAAGATACTCTTATTGTAAGTATTCACGGCAGAGATTCAACTAGGTTAGTTGATGCTCTTAAACCAATGCCTTCAAGTTTGGCGATTATTACAGATTCACACAACAAAAGTTTAGAAGTAATCAAAAACCACTTATTAGAATTAAATCTGATTGACTTCTATGATTTTTGGCTCTGTGAAGAGATAGGCTTCGACAATGAAAATATACGCAAATTAAATCTTAAAGAGTCATTACCCTCTGATATATCAAGTTTAAACATTGTTATTCTTACAAAAACAAAGAAGATTTTTTCAACTAATAATATCCCTCTTTTCGGAATCAATGACAGTATTTATAAAACTTTTGATGATAGACCAAATTTATTAACTAAAAGGGAGGTTCGCGTCCAAATCTTAGCTGATTTAGAGCTCCCTCAAAATGGTGTCATTTGGGATATAGGAGCAGGTTGTGGATCAATCGGTTTAGAGGCATTAAAGTTAAGGCCTAATTTAGACTTGTTTTGTATCGATAAAAGGATTGGATCAAAAGCATTAATACTAGAAAACTCAAAAAGACTTGATGTAAAACCAAAATTTATTTATGAGGAAGACATAATTAAAACCTTGAAAACGAAAAATTTAAGTTCTTTTGAAAAATCTAATAGAATAGTAATTGGAGGATGTGATAAAAAGACTAAACTTCAAATTATTAATACCATGGCTCAGGGCATGAGAATTGGAGATATTATCGTTATCCCAATAATTGACATTCAGAATATTAAAGAACTGAAAGAGGAATTAGAAGATAAAAATTTCAAAACAAATTTAAATTTAATTCAGACCTATAAAAGCTTAAGTATTGCAGAGGGAATTAGATTACAACCAAATAATCCTGTTTTCCTATTAAAAGGGAAAAAGTAAATTTAAGTAATTGTTATTTGTCAGGTTTAGCCACATGGGGCAAACCCCAACCTAGTTTATTTCTTAAAACTTGGAAAAATTCATGATCTTCAAGTCTTATAAACTTCACGGAGTGTTTACTTTTTCTTATTAAAACCCGATCTTCAGGCCAAACATAACAACCAGCATTCCCATCAACAACCATTACTAATCTTTCAGGAGTGGCAGGGAAAACAGTTACTGGTTCTGAATCATTAAAAACTAGTGCCCTTGATGCCAACGAATGTGGCGCAATTGGAGTCAATTGTACTACTGGACAATCAGGTGTAATAACTGGTCCTCCAGCACTCAGAGAATATGCAGTAGAACCAGTTGGAGTAGATAAAATTACTCCATCAGCTGAAATATCCACAGGAGCATGTCGCCCTATAGAAATCTCAAAGTGACACATACTTGTTAGAGGTTCTCTATGAAGAGCCATCTCATTAAGGCAAAGAGACTCCCATCTCCTCTGATCATTCCTCATTACGCTAATGATAAAGCAAGTTCTTTCTTCAATATCCCAATTTCCAGCAATTATTTTATCTATAGCCTCATCTAGGTTAGATAAATAAGCTTCTGCAAGAAATCCTAAATGACCAGTATTTATTGTAAGAATTGGAATTTTAGCAGGTGCCGTTTGCCTTGCAGCGGAAAGCACAGTCCCATCTCCACCAAGAACAATTGCAAATTCCATTGATGAATCAAAACCCTCGGGAACACAATTCTTATATCCCAAAGGACGAACATGTTGATCAGGATTTGCGAAGCCAACCATCCCTCCAGAGCTACTAACTCTTACAACTTCAAAATTAGATTTTTCCAATTTTTTTTGAACAGAAGTTGCAGTTTGAACAGCTAGTTCCTTCCCATCATTAACGATTAGTCCTGCTTTACGTACCAATCAAAAAATAAAAACTAAGACTATCTTAAACTAATTTGTTAGACAATCCTAATTTAAGAATTAAATACTTTTAGAACTGTTCTAAGAATCTAATATCATTTGTATAAAATTTCCTAATGTCGTCGATCTGATGTCTCACCATACAAAATCTCTCAACTCCTAATCCTGCTGCAAAACCAGTCCATTTCTCAGAATCTATTCCTAATTTTTCTAAGACCTTTGGATCTACCATTCCGCAGCCCATTACTTCTAGCCATTTACCTTTCCACTGAACGTCTACTTCTGCTGAAGGTTCAGTAAATGGGAAATAACTCGCTCTAAATCTTACAGGAATATCTCCAAAAAAGGTCTTTAAAAATGTAAGAACTGTTCCTCTTAAATGACTAAAATTAATGTTTTGATCGATACATAAAACCTCAACCTGATTAAATACAGGAGAATGAGTGGCATCTACTGCATCTCTCCTATATACTCTCCCGGGAGCAATAATTCTTACTGGAGGAGGATTTTTCTCTAAGTATCTTATCTGCACAGGAGAAGTATGAGTCCTTAAAAGTCGATTTTCATCTAAGTAGAAAGTATCCTGCATATCTCTTGCGGGATGATTTTGAGGTATGTTGAGAGACTCGAAATTATAAAAATCAGTTTCTATTTCAGGGCCACTTTCAACTGAGTATCCTAAACCACAAAAAATATCTATTATTTCGTCTTGAGTTGAAATCAAAGGATGTTTATTTCCAGGAGGTGTTCCAATTGAAGGGATAGTTACATCAATTTTTTCTTTTTTAATCTTTTTCTCTAATTCTTCGCTGTTTAGTTTGTTTTTTCTATCAGTTATTAGTTCTTGCAAATTTATCTTTATTAAATTTGCCTTCTGGCCAATAATTGGTCTATCAGTAGCAGATAATTGACCCATTGCTTTCAAGATAATTGATAAATCACCTTTTTTCCCTAGCAAGGAAACTCTCAATAGATCCAGTTCTTCATGAGTATTAGAATTATCTATATTATTTTTTGCTGTTAGAGAAAGAATATTTAGTTTTTCCTCAATTTGACTTAATGATTCAATTTGACTCACTGATATAGTAAAAATAAGTATTGCTTTATCTTACTTAAATATCGTCCATAAATAAAATGTATTGATTGATGAAACCGTTAAATATATTAATTAGCAATGATGATGGTGTATTCGCAGCGGGGATTAGAGCATTAGCAAAATCAGCCCAAAAAAGAGGACATAGGGTAAAAGTAGTATGTCCTGACCAAGAAAGATCAGCTACTGGCCATGGTCTTACTTTACAATCCCCATTAAGAGTTGAAAAAGCTGATGAATTATTTGGAGAAGGAATTGAAGCTTGGGGATGTTCCGGCACACCTGCTGATTGTGTCAAATTAGCACTATCTGAACTCTTGGATCATAAACCTGATCTGGTACTATCTGGAATAAATCACGGGCCCAATTTAGGAACAGATATTTTTTGTTCAGGCACAGTCGCTGCAGCTATGGAAGGCACTTTAGAAAATGTTCCCTCCATGGCAATAAGTGTTGCTAGTTTTAAATGGAAGAATTTTGAATTTGCCGGAGAAATTGCAATGAATATCGCCGAACAAGCAATTAACGATAGTTGGCCAGCTTCACTTTTATTAAATTTGAATATCCCCCCCTGCGAAAAAAACAAAATAAAAGAATTATCCTGGACAAGATTATCGGTAAGAAAATATAAAAATCAATTTTCCAAAAGGGAAGACCCAAGGGGTGACGATTATTATTGGTTAGCAGGTGAGGTTGTTTTAGATCTTAAATCAAAAGGTTATGGTCCAAAAAACTGGCCCAGTGACGTATCTCAAATACAAGAAAATAAAATATCTCTTACACCTGTAGAACCAGATTTATTTTGGAGAGGTAATTTAGAGAACTTACCTAAAATTAATAATTCATTTGTAAATCCTTCTTAAAAGCCATAAAGAAAAGCAAAGTCCAAAAAAATGAGCAGCAATAACTTGAGTGTTACTGAGAACTGATAATATTTCAAGACCAGTAATTGGGATATCAGATGTCGCTGTTATCAATTGTCCAGTTGTTTGAGAGGATGCTTGTATAAATAAGGCTCCCATAAGAGCTTGATATCCTATTAACCCAAACAAAATTCCAAATAAATCAACTATTAGTCCTCGTTTTATCAATTTACCGGTTTGTCCTCTTGAGGGTCTTGCGTTGCTTGCAATTGCTCTTCCTGTTCTAACAATTAACCAACCTTGCCAAAGACTAAAAAGTAGTAAAATCAAGGATATTGTTGTAAGTGATAGACCAGGCGCTAAGCCAAGCTGACCTTCGCTGTTATTTACAACATTTGAAAATAGCAAAACAGCTGCAACAACAACACCTAAAATGGACTGAACCCAAAAGCGTATCCATCCAATGCGCCGCATTCCAAATGAAAGGGACTGAAAATCAATTTTGTCAGACATTCATTTGATTGAATAAACTGTAATCAATCCAAATTTGCCACTAAAATCATAAAATTGCACGTAATCTTTTGATCTCTTTAATATCGCCATCTGAAGTTAAGAGTCCTACCTCAATAGCTATTGGAAGTTTTGATGGCCTTCATGCTGGTCACAGACAATTAATAAAAAGTGTAGTTGAAGAGAATCAATATACCCCAACAATTGCAAGCTTCTGGCCTCATCCCCGAGAAGTTCTTTACAAAGAGACGCGTCTTAGACTTGATCTCCCTTATGAAAAACTATCTCTTCTTGAAGATCTGGGGATTGAACAATTAGTTCTGATTCCTTTTGATATGGAACTATCCAAATTAAGTGCAGAAAGATTCGTAAGAGATATTTTGATAAATCAATTACAAGCAAAAAACATTTCTGTAGGTGCTAATTTTAAATTTGGTTTCAGAAGAAGTGGAGATATAAATACAATAAAAAATATAATAAAGGATACTGATATTAAACTAAAAATTACTCCAATTTTAGAAGACAAGGAAGGTAGAATCAGCAGCAGCAGGATAAGAGATTTATTAGAGAAAAGTGATCTGAAAAATGCTTTCAAAATTCTCAATAGGCCTTATAGTTTTAATGGAAAGGTTGTTGAAGGTAAAGGAATTGGAAAAAGTATAGGATGGCCTACCGCGAATCTTGAAATAGATGGCAGAAAATTTTTACCTGGAGAGGGAGTTTATGCATCTTGGACAACCATAGAAAATTCCAACCAAAAAATTGAATCTGTTATGAATCTTGGCTCTCAACCAACAATAAATCCTTTATTGCCATCTGCAGTTGAAGTTCATTTAATAAATAAAGATATCGATCTATATGGTTTAAATCTATCTGTAGAACCAGTTGAAAAACTTAGATCTCAAATCATGTTCAAGAATATAGATCAACTTTCTAATCAAATTAAAAAAGATAAAGATACTGCCCTCAGAATTTTTAAAAAATACAAAAAAAAATAAATTACAAATGCCGAATTCCAATAATACAAACGCTGAAGATTTAAGAATTTATCAAATTATTGACGCTAATCTAGACAGAGCTAGAGAAGGACTAAGAGTAATAGAGGATTGGGCTAGATTTGGTTTAGGCAAAGAAAAATATGTTGAAAAGATTAAAAATTTTAGACAAATTTTAGGAAAAAATCATTTAGAACTATATAAACAATCTAGAAATCACATTGAGGACAAATGTAAAGGACTCACTCATCAGGAGCAAGTCAACAGAAAAACTTCTGAGCAAATTATAAATTCTAATTCAGCCCGAGTTCAAGAAGCTTTACGAGTCATAGAAGAATTCTCAAGGCTTCAGAATAATGAGCTTTCAAAAATCGCTTCGGAAATTAGATATGAAATTTATACTATTGAAATTGACTTAATAAACTATAGCAAGTGTAAGAAGTCGGAGGAAATATTAAAAGAAAATGACTTATATGTAATCACAGATCAAAAGGACAATTTATTAGAAATAATAGAAGAGATTTTAATTGCGGGAGTAAGAATTATTCAATATAGATTTAAAACGGGAACTGATCAAGATCATCTTCAAGAAGCAATTCAGATTAAAAATCTATGTAAAAGATATAATTCTTTATTTATCGTTAACGATAGAATTGATGTAGCTCTAGCATCTGACGCGGATGGGATTCATCTTGGACAAGACGATTTAGACTTAAAAACCGCAAGAAAACTATTAGGAAATTCAAAAATTATCGGTATAAGCGCAAATAATGCAATTGATATTTCAAATGCACTTAGGGAGGGTTGTGATTACATAGGAATAGGTCCAGTATTTGAAACTACAACAAAAAAGAATAAAAAACCTTTAGGCATTGAAAAGATCAAAACATTAACAAAAGATTTAAATATTCCTTGGTTTGCTATTGGAGGAATTAAGTCAAATAATATTTCATATTTAAAAAGAAATGGGTTTAAAAAAGTTGCCTTAGTGTCGGAATTAATGAATTCTGAAGATCCTAAAGAAGACGCTATTATGATTTTAAAAGAGTTATCTCATGAAAATTAAAGTAAATGGAGAAGAAAAAAAAATAGAACTTGATCAAGAAAATGCTCTACTATCTACAGCTCTAAATTTAATGGGATATAAACCAAACACAATTGTAGTTGAGTTAAATAATTTAATTATTAATTCAATAAAATGGAAAAAAGTGAAACTTAAAGATGGTGATAATTTAGAAATTGTTTCAATAGTTGGTGGCGGTTAAAAGAAAAATACTTTATGTATTAAAAATCTTCATATTTTTTTAAGTTTAGGCTTGAAACAATAACCAAATTTCTCCTGTTTTCGTTTTATATTCATGATATCTAAATAGAATAATGAAAGAAAAAATTGATAGCAACTCAAGGACCCTAAAATGGGAGCAAAATGGGGAGTTAGCACACAAAGATCTCTCTGAGTTAATTGAAAGATTAAAAAATGTAGAAAATGAACATGCTTCATCTGAGCTCTCTAGATTAGGTACAAAATTAAACATAAAAGATTAAATTTGTTACTTAGATCTTGTTTTTTTAAAATTTTGTACCAAATTTAAATTACTGAATATAAAAATAAATGCCGAAAAGATTTCCAGAGTGGGTAAATACTGAAGTCATCATAAGGGCAATTAAAATGAGAGAAGAGGGAATGCTATCAAAACAACTTAATTTATGGATAGAAAACCTTTTAGAAATAGAAAAAAAGTAATTATTTAGGAAATACTTTTAATTATTCTCAGAGCCGCCATTGCTGCTCCGTAACCATTATCTATATTCATAACTGCAATACCTGGAGAACAACTTGACAACATACTATTTAAAGCAGTTTCTCCATTCTTGCTAACGCCATAACCAACTGAGACAGGTACTGCGATTATAGGTTGTGCCAACAATCCTCCCACAACGGTTGCTAAAGCTCCTTCCATTCCAGCACAAACTATTAATACATCATATTTATTAATTTCTTCTAACTGACTCATTAATCGATGAAGTCCTGCTACTCCAACATCTATAAAAGGTTTACAACTAACTCCATAAATTTCAAGCGCAATTTGTGCTTCTAGTGTTACTGCCAAATCACTTGAGCCTCCTGAAATTATGGCAACTTTTTTATTTGTATTTACTTTATTCAGATTCTCCCCAATTATTAGGCAATTTGCTCCTTCATAGAATCTTGCATCATCATACAAATCTAAAAGATAATTAGCCTTTTCACTATTCATTCTAGTAATGAAAACAACCTCATTTTTACTTAATACACTTTCAGATAATCTTTTTAATTGATCGATACTCTTATCTTGCCCCCAAATAGCCTCAATGAGCCCAAGCCTCTCTCTTCTTTGAAAATCAAACTTAATGTCAAAATTCATCTTTGCTTATCTAACTCTCCCTCATAAATTAATTTAAAGGGATTTTCTCCTACATTTAGAGCAGTCTTAACATTATCTTCAAATTTTTGTTGGACTACATTTACTTCTGACATTGGTATGCTTTTCCATAATTTTTTATTTTTCCAATTTACCAATATTAAAGCCTCTTCTTTCTCTTTATCCCAAAATAATTGTCTCCCCAAAAAACCATCTTGAGAAGATAACCATGGCTCCCAAATTTCTTTTTCAGCGTTCAACCATGCTGCTTTTCCTTCGGTAGGGACTTTAAGTCTTAATTCTTCTATAACGGCTTTATTTTCAAGTTTTTCCATAGGTAGAGCGTTAAGTGTTAGAGAATTACTTTGAAAAAAAAATACAAATAAACAAATAAATAAGAATGTATAGATTTTTATTTTCTTATTAATTCTAAATCTTATTTTCATTCTTTTTTCTCAAGGAGCACCACAGAGTGACAACTTATACCTTCTTCTCTCCCCTCTGGACCCAGTTTTTCATTTGTGGTAGCTTTAATGCCAATAAAACTATCATCAATTTTTAAAGTATTAGAAATATTTTTTTTCATTAGTCCTATAAAAGGTTTCATTTTTGGTCTTTCAGCAACAACGACACTATCAATATTATTAACTTCCCAACCTTCATTTCTTATTAATTTAATAACTTCAGACAACAGAAATAAACTATTTGCATCTTTCCATTTTGCATCTGATGGGGGAAAGTATTTTCCGATATCCCCAAGAGAAAGAGCTCCTAATAATGCATCCATAATTGAATGAGTTAAGACGTCTGCATCACTATGACCATCTAAACCTAAATTATCAGGATGCTTCAATATAACGCCACCTATGATGAGTTTCCTTCTTTCAACCAATCTATGAATGTCATATCCGTTACCGATGCGAAAATGAGGGAAAGAGCCTTTCATGCTAATTGATTTGGAAGTATCTTAAAAAAATTGTAATTAAACTAGATGCTTTACTTAATAATGATACTCTTTACCTCCTTAATTGATATTTTACCAATACGATGAATCATTGAACCAATATTAATTCATAATTTATTTTTAATAACATGTCTAATCAACAAAAAAATTATCTCTCAATCTGCATAGTAAATTTTATAATTGTCAATATTAAAGATTTTTTTTAATTCCAATCTGTTTTTAAAAAATTTCTTACTTGAAATTAAAGTACAAGAAATATTTTTTATTTTGATTTGCCATCTAAATTTTTTAATTGAAGTATAAGGTTGACACCTTTCTATATTCAAAACATCTTGATAATTTCGAATTATTAATTTAGGTTGATTAGGGTATTGCAAAAAATAATTACAACTGTTGGGGAGATCTGAATTGCTAAACTTTTCCCCATTAATGATAGTTTTCAAAAGTTCTTTAATAGCCTTAATACCAATTAAAAAACAATAATCAATTAAATCTACCTGATATGTATTTGGAGGTATTTTAAAAAGTTTCTGATAGACAATTTCGCCAGAATCAATTTTTGAATTTATTTTATGCCATGTTATGCCCCATTGAATTTCTTGGTTAAAGATACCCCAATTTACGCTATTAATACCTTTATATTTTGGTAAGGGGCTATTATGAAAATTAAATAATCTATTTTCCAAAAGGTCTAATAACTTGTGTGAATAAATATGCAAAACATTCAAGTTAAAAAGATAATCTTCATCTATTGAAAAATTGCTTAAGATGAAATCTTCTAAATTTTTACCAGTTGAAAAACTAAAATATTCAAAATCGTATGCCTTTGTTTGTGAGCTAAGTTCATATACTATAAACTTCAATTCATAAAGATTTTTTAAAGATCCTAGAGATTTTTTAAGTGACATTAAATACTGTAATTTAGTTACTATGAAAATCTTCATAAGAATTCTAAGGAAATTTTTTTGCGGTCTATTTTAAAACTTTTGCTTCTAGGAAGATTCTGTATAAATTTCACTGATAAAGAGTTTAAATGAGGAGGCAATAATCTTTTAATTTCCAATTTATCTAAGCTTTCATTAGTGTAAAATATTGTAATATCTTTATAATTTGACGTAGAAATTTCATTGTGTGGGATTAATATTACTTGGCTTTTTAATGCATTACTTAAATAATTTTCTAATCCTTCGATTTCTACCCTATATCCCCTAAATTTAATTTGAGATCCTATTCTTCCTAAAAAATAATAACCTTCTTCAGTTAATTTACATAAATCCCCTGTTTTATAGAATTTTTGATTTTCAATTTTAAAAAATGGTGAGTTTTTTTTTGTGAGATATCCATCAAATACTTGTTTACCAGAAATATAAAGCTCTCCATTTTTTGAAAGTTCTACATGAGTTGAATGGAAGGGCTTACCAATAGGTATCTGATTAAGACTCAAATCAATTTCTTGATCTGAAAAATCATGAAATAATACTGCAATGGTACATTCAGTAGGACCATAAAGATTAAAGCATTTTGCATTAGGGAAAACTTTTCTTATCCTTTTGGCAACATCTGATCTAAGAGATTCTCCACAAAGATAAATATTAGAGACATTTTTTATAGGGCAAGGATTATTTTGCAACGAAATATCTAAGAATGATGGAACAGCCATTATGTGCTTTATTTGCATCTTCTTAATAAATCTCGTAAAAAGAAGTCCCAGATCAGATGAGATAGGTATTAAAGTACCTTTATGGAAAAATGATAAAAAAATATCATGAATAGACAAATCAAAAGTTAAATTTGGAACTTGCGAAAAGGTATCTCCAGCTTTAAATATAGATAATTTATTTATTTGACTAATATAATTTTCCAGATTTATTGAGTTGATAGGAATAATTTTGGGTTCACCTGTAGTACCTGAACTAGTCATTTTATAGACTTTATTTTTTGAGTCAAATTCGTAATAACTTCGAATATTTTTTATTGTATTTTTATAAATTGAGTCATTTAAATTTAATTCTTTAAAATCTAATCTAATTATAGAGATATCGTTTATTTTTATAGAAGAAAATATTATTGAACTATTATCAATTTCCAATAACCTTTTTTTGTCCCTGAAATCTATGGGTGTATATGATAATCCAACAAGATAACAAGCTAATATTAGGGAGTATGTTTCAAATGATTTTGCAGATGTAATATATATTTCCTTCTCTTCATTTTTTGCTTCTTTTAAATATTCATTTATTAGAAAAGAGACATAAATTGAGGAGTCTTTCCAAGTGTACTTACTACCTCCATCATTATAAAATAAAGTTTTAGAGTCATTCTGTAAGCAATTAAAGAGTATTCTTTGGTATAACACAACTCAAATTAAAAATTTGCATAAGAGAATATTTTAATATGAATATAGAATTTACTTAAATACAAAAATATATTAAACAAAAGCAACAAAATAATATATCTAATTAACTTTGAAGAACGATATTTTTTAAGGATGTAAAATAACATTTGTTAAATCATCATAAACAAAGGTATATCCTAATATAACAATAGATTGTGCGTATAGGATAAATACCATTCTGTTAATTTTAATTGGAATTAAATTTTGAATATTTTTAAATACAATTGTTTTTTCAAATAGAACAAAAATTGAAAAATATATTCCAAAATAAAAATAACTTAGACTAAAATTATGCCATAAACCGATATAAATAAATGCGATTAAAATAGAAAAAATATAAGCCAATGAATTTTTAAGGCCTTTTTTCCTTAAAATAAAAGAAATTGGATTTGCAATAAATTGTCTCGTAAAGCTACCTAAAGTTATATGCCATCTACTCCAAAAATCATTAATGTTTTCCGATAAAAGAGGATTGCGAAAATTTAAAATTGTTTTTTGTCCAAAACATTCATTTATTAAATTAATTATTTTACATGCACTTGCAAATTGAAAATATAAAGTCAAATGAATTATTAAAGCTTTTAAAATTAAATACTTAGTTTTATCAATTAAAAAACTATAAATCAAACCAGAAAATAATATTACATTAACAAAAAAAAATATAACGCTTAAATTCGTAATATTTATTTTCTTAATATTGAAAAATGGTGAATTCCAATCAGATATGTTTCTATGAGGACCAGTTATTAATTCCGGTACATAAAAAAGATAACTAACTAAAAACCAAACAGAGAAAATTTTTTTTCTACTGGAAAACGCACTACATAATCTCATAAGAAAAAAAATAGATACTATATTAAAATTTTTAATTAAAAAAAAGTTAATTAACGGAATAAAAATACCTAAGAAAATGCTCATATATTATTAACTTTATACTTTATAACTTCAGCGAGATCACCTAAATTTTCCAAATTAATTAGATCTTCCAAATCAAATTCAATTTTAAATACATCTTCTAAATGCAAAAGGAAATTAGCATGTTCTAAAGAATCCCATCCATCAACATCATAGGCTTTAGTTTGAGATGATAATTTTTTGACCTCTATCTTGAAATATGAACTCACTTCTTCCTTTAAAATATCTAGCATTTAATTTAAATTTGGAGATAGGGGGATTATAACTTAAAGCCAAAAAAGAATTTCTTATTTTTAGATAGAAAAATATATAACTCCTTATTGGAATGTACTATATTCAAAGTTATACCTAGAAATATCTTGAATTTATTTATAAATATTATAAAAGTACTTTTATATTTCTTACCTTTCTTACTTTCTACTGAAATTATTTTAGGAAAATGGTTATTGAAAAAGCCTAAAGTATCTGTCATTCCATCTTCTATTTATTCAGAGAAAATTAAATTAAAATTTTCAAAAGAATGGGATAAATACAAGACTAAAAAATTTATTACTTACAGTAGAGACGATCTTGGATATAGAGGTTGGGAGTCAAAATCAGATATAAATTCAGATTTATTTAAATTAATATTAGTGATTGGAGATTCAACTACAGATCAGATATTCGAAGATGATAAATATACTTGGACCGAAATCATGGAAGATTATTTACTAGATAAAGGGTTAAATTATATTGATGTCATAAATGGAGGAATCCCAGGTCGTACAACATTGGGGTTTCTTCATGCAATAGAAAATTGGCATAATAATGATTTAGATGCATTTAAAACAAACTTAAGCACAATTATTTTTAATGTGGGAATAAATGAGGTCAAGTTTTTTATTAGTAATAAATCGGGAGACTTTTTGCCTATAAAACAAAATTATTCAAAATTAAGATTTTTCATTTATAAAAATTCTTTCTTTTATAGTTTCATAGATAGCCTCTTTAAAGGTGAACAAATTACTTACCAAAATAGCGATGAATTTCAATTTATTGACGACAGAGGATTAAGAAATTGGGATTTCAAAGATTATTTTGAAAAAACACCATACTACATAAAACTTGACTCAACGCAGATTAAAAATTACAAAAAGCATTTTCAAAAACTCATATTAAGAACAATAGAACTGTTTCCCCATTCCAAAATAGTAATATCTCAACCTTACATACCCTCATGCGATTACTCTTCGAAAAGTTTTATAATAAGAAGGATGCCAAATTCTGAAAAGAAAAAATATTCTGAAAATTTTTGTAAATTAATAAAAGAAGTCTTTAATATTCAAGAGGCAATAATTGATAATTTGAAAGACAATAATCCAGAAAAAATTTTCTTATATAAAATGTATGAAATTGTAGAAATACCTGATGAAGGATTTTATGATTTTATTCATCCTGTAGGCATTGGGAATGAAATGATTGGAAATGCTTTTGGGGATTATTTATATAAATTTTTTAAAAATAAAAATATTAAAAAATTTAATTAAACTCTTTACTCTCAATTATTTCCTTACTTGAACAAATCCCTATAAATGAGGCTGAAATTATCTTATAAAACTTGTACTTTTACCCAACAGACTATTCTTTACAAAAATCAAATCACCTTCAAAAATAAAAGGATTTCTTTTTGATATTCTTTTTGATCTTGAAGAGTAAGAGATATTTCTTTTAAAACTGTTCCATTTTTTTTATATTTTATCAAAAAAATCTTTCCTGAAAGTGGTTTTATTGGGCCATTAAGATCAATTGCATCAAACAAAATCTAATTTAGGGTTTAATTTTTGGCCTTTCAGCTGCAACAACTCCATCAATATTATTAATTTACCAACCTTCGTTTCTTATTAATTTAATGACTTCTGAAAATAAGAATAAACTATTTGCATCTTTCCATTTTTCATCTGATGGTAGAAAATATTTTCCAATATCTCCAAGAGAAAGCTCTCCCTAATGCATCCATAATTGAATGAGTTAAGGCATAAAAATAACTATAACAATATAGGTCTAAATTATCATGATTCTTCAATATAAAACCACCTAAAACCAATTTACTGCTTTCTACTAATCTTATGAATGTCATATCCATTACCAATTCGTAATTGTAAAAATTTTCTAATTATAAATATAAATTTTGAGCATAAAAAAACCACTAAATAAAAAACTTTTAACCTCCCTTGATTGGTATTTTTACAATCAAAGTGTATAAAAAAAGATGGTGAATTATATTGCCTAAAATTTTTTATTTCAATTCTTTTCTTAAACTTTTAGTTCAAAAGTATTCTCTTCACAAATTTATTCGTCAAATTAGTAAATTTTGGTTCTTTTTTAAACTGTCGTTTATATAGGTTGGCATTTAATTGCCATTTCCTAGAAGGATTCAACTGTATCATTATTAAGTTAGTTTTATTACCATTTTGAGGAATTCCAGCTTTATGTAAACAGATCTTCAATTTGCATAAAAAAATTACACCTAAATCTCCAATCAAATATTGTTTTTTTTTATTGGTATCAATTAATTCTAAAGGTCCATCATTCATGCCAATCTCTGCCATGGGGATAAACACTTTTAACATATTTTTACTATTAGGTTTATCAAAATGATAGTGATTCGCATACCAAGGTTTATTTATATGTTCTTTTGGGATAAAGAAATTCTGATAAGCACCAAAATAGTCAATGCTATATTTAAATCCAGTTTGTGAAGTTAAGAAATTACAAAATTGTTCATCAAAAATCAACTTAATAATTGAGTTTAAATTTTCTCGACTTAAAATAAATTTTTTTTGATATTTATTTGAGTAAAAACTCATCTCGCTATTATTCAAAACAAAATCAAACCTTTTATTAGAGATATTGAGGTTACTTTTATTTGTTATTTTGAGAAAACCATCTTTCTCCAAAGAAAGTTTAGTTTTAGAATTTCTTTTTAAAAAAGAATCTTCCAAAACAGTCAGTACTCTTGAGTAGACCAGACAAATAATTTCATAGATTTGTTTATAAAAAAATTTCATAAAAATAGTAATAACAAATCAAGTGCATTAAAAAAGAATTATCTTTAACTTATATGTAATTGGAAATTCAATTTCATTTGGTTGCACTTATTTTGTGAGCCACCGATGACTTAAACATTAGCATAAAACAATGTTATAACTAGCAATCTGGGCATATGTCTTATTTATTACCTATACGATATTAAGGGAGAAAATTAGCCATATTTTTGATGTTAGCGTATCTAAAAACAATCTTTGATTACTTATTATTTCAAATAGATATTTATTTGTTTTTATAAGTAAATCATTATCCTCCTAAATAAATATATTTCCAACAAAAAGAAAAAATATTAAGCAAAGGTTTTAAAAGAAATTTAATTATACAAACAATCTATTGATTAATCCGAGAAACTTTCAAATACTTCTTTAGTTGTAAAAATACCAATAAATGGAGTGGTAATTTCCCCAATCACTCCAGTAGCTTTTCCCAGCAAACTATTTTTAACAGATATCAAATCATTTTCCCTAAGATATGGATTCCTTTTGGATCCTCTCTTAGCATTAGCTGCATAGGATATGTTTCGCTTAAGAATTGTTCCATCATTTCTGTATCTTATCAATACAACTTTCCCTGAGAGAGGTTTTATTGGACCACTTAAATCAATTGCGTCGGACAAAGATGCTTCAAGAGGAAGTCTAACAACCCCAGGATTTTCTACTCTTCCAAAAAGATTTACTGAAATAAATCTTGGTGAAATGCCACTTAAGATTGAATTAGGTATTTGATAAGGATTTGATTTAATTAATTTTGGTATAAACAAACTATCTCCATCAAACATACGAATATCATTTGTAGGATCATTCTCTTTTATATAAGAATTAAGGTCAATTAAAGCGGTTTTTTTACCCCCACCTTTGCCAATAGGAATATCTCTTACAATTTTCACTTTAGATAAATCAGTTGAAGAAGTTATTCCACCAGCTTTTCTAAAAACATCAGAAATTGTAGTTATATTTTCATTCGATCTTTTTATAATTAATTCTGAAGATGTTAAGGTATTTTCATTTATATCTGAGTTTTCTATTGATTTCTCTTCTCCTCGTAATAAAAATGAATCATCTTGAGAATTTCCTAGATTATTTGAGAAATTAAATGAGTTTGATGTATATGCAGGAAATTTATATATTCCTGGATTCCTAACTTCTCCTCTTATAAAAACTCGTAATGGTTTAAATCCAACAATTCTTATTTTTATTTCTGGCTGAATTAAAAATTCACTAAATCTTTTTTCTAATAAATTCTTTAGTTCAGAAGGTGTTAATCCTCTTACATAAGTTTTTTCAATTCTAGGTAAAAATAGTTCTCCTTCCTGATTGACTGAAAAAACTCCTCCTAATTCTGGAGTTTTAACAAATTCTATAAAAATTGAATCTCCAGTATCTAATATATAATCTTCCAATTCATTTTTTGACTCTAAGTATTTGACATTAATTTGTCCAATCTCTGAAGTTTTTAAATTATCAGTTTGAGCTTTCGATATCTGAAAAAAGGGTATAGAGAATAAGATATTAAAAACTAAAAAAATTATGTAATTACTTTTTTGATAAAGCAATTTTCTAAAAAAATAAAAATAAATATTTTTTTTATCCAAAAAATCAAAAGTTTTATTTATCTTACTATTAATCTAGAAAAATAGAAAATTAATATTTAGAGATAATTATTTTTTAAATTATGTTTTTTTTGTATGTTAAGTAATTTTTCTCACATATCCCAAAGCCAATCATCTTCTTCATATTCATTGATTAATAAATCACAAAATTCACTTTTAATTAGATCTTTTCTTCTTTTAAATGTTCTTTTTAACATCTGTTCTCCCCTCCAAAGTTCAATTTCTTTGTGATTACCATTAGTAAGAACATCAGGAACTTTCATATCTCTAAATATTTGAGGTCTAGTGTACTGAGGATATTCAAGTAAAGATGAATTGTGACTCTCATTTATCAAGGAATCTGGATCCCCAAGAGTTCCGGGTAATAATCTAGTTAACCCATTTATTATCGTTATTGCAGGTATTTCACCTCCTGAAAGTACATAATCTCCTAAAGAGATTTCTTCATCAGCTAAACATCTTACTCTTTCATCAAAACCTTCATATTGACCACAAATAAGTATAATTTGATCTAAACAAGACCATCTCAGAAAATCTTTTTGTTTAAGGACTCTACCCTGTGGTGTCAATAACAAAGTTTTGCTTTTAGGAGATTTATCAATTGATTCATACGCCTTATAAATAGGTTCAGGTTTTAAGACCATTCCTGCTCCTCCTCCATAAGGCTTATCGTCTACTTGTCTGTAAGAACCTTCTCCGTATTCTCTTAAATCATGTAAGTTTAGACCGATCAAATTCTTATCTAGAGCTCTTGTTATAACTCCTAAATTATTTATCAATTCAAAAGCTTTTGGAAACAATGTAATTACATCAAAATTAAAACAGCTCATCTAGAAGTCTTCCTCATAACCAAACTCAATTAGCCTTGATTCTTTTTTTCTCCAATTTGGAACAACTTTCACAAACAACTCTAGGTGAACTGGACCATTAATCAATTTTGACATATTTGATCTTGCTGACTGACCAATAATTTTTAACATTGAACCTTTCTTTCCAATCAGAATGCCTTTTTGAGTTGATCTTTCAACAATAATCGTAGCCAAAATAGCTGTAAAACTTTTGCCGTTTTTTCTTTTCATTTCCTCTATCTTTTCTATCTTTACTGCAACACTATGAGGTACTTCTTCTCTTGTATTTATTAATACCTGCTCTCTTACTAAATCAGATAATAAATTATCCAATGGTTGGTCGCATATCGTATCTTTGCCATAAAGTTTTGGTCCCTCAGGAAGAAAATCAAGTGCCATATCGACTAGTTCAGAACATCCTTCTCCTTGAGAAGCACTTACAATTTGAAAATTTCTATTAATTCCAAAAAATCTTCTATATTGATCTAATCGTAAATTCCTAAATTCTTTATTAACCAAATCCCACTTATTTAATGCAACAATAAACTCAGTTTTATTTGCGATTAAAAAGTTCAATATATATTCATCACCTCTACCAGGTTCTTCACTTGAATCAATTACAAAAATTACTATGTCAACTCCATTAATTGCAGATTTTGCGTTTTTTACTAATATCTCTCCAAGACGATGATGAGGTTTATGAACACCTGGAGTATCGACAAAAATTATTTGCCCATTTTTTGTAGTAAGTATTCCTTTTAGTTTATTTCTAGTAGTTTGCGCTTTTGGAGAAGTAATTGTTATTTTTTTTCCAATCAATTTATTTATTAAAGTAGATTTACCCACATTTGGCCTTCCTAGTAAAGTTACAAACCCAGATCTATAATTGGTCAAAGACTTTTAATGCATCAATAATAAAATTCTGATCAAAAATGAAAAAAAAAACCATAAATCTAAAAGAAGCGTCGTTTACGCAAGCAATAAACATATCCGCAAAATGGTGTAAAGAGTGGGATGAAGATTTACTCAGCGATGAGGTTTTGGCAGATAGAATTGCAGAGTTAACTAAAACAAAAAATGGACTCAGAGGATTTTTTGCGTACGCTTTATCAGATAAGGATTGTTTCTTGTTAGATAAACTTCCTTTTTCACTAATTTACAAACTGAACGAAGGTGCAGATGCTATAGCTGAAATAGTAGTAAAAAATTTAATAATGAGTTCCGCTCAAATTATTATTCATCGAAGAGATAATAATCATGAATATGAGATAACATCAGAAAATATTTCAGATAGATGTAAAGCTATTTTGAGACTGCTAGAAACAAAGTCAGTTACAAAATCTGTCAATCAAGTCCTTAGAAACCTAGATAATATGGGAAATGGTTTTGATAATTCAGTAAAATATGACTCAGACCAAAAGGAATTTATAAAGAAACAAATTCTTGATATCGCTCAATAAAAAAGCGTAGAAAAAATCTACGCTTTGGGTTAGTTATTTAGATATTTATTTAATCTCTTCTTCCACCACCTTGGAGTGCAATCATTAATCGCAATATAAAAACAAATAGATTTATATAAGTTAAATACATACCTAAAGCTCCCGCAAGGTATTGATCATCATTATATCTTCTTGGCATTGTGTAGAAATCCACGAAAGACATTGCAACAAATAAGACAGTCCCAAATCCCGCAATTATCAATTCAAGTCCTGAACCTCCAAAAATTCCTGGAGCAAAGAATCCTCCAATTAATTGGACAAACATTGCTATAAGCAGTCCAATCAACCCAAGGCCAACTACCCCACTTAGAGCTTGACCAACACTATCGCTCATTCTTTGGCCAGTGTAAGAGGCAATAACGAAAGTTATACCTGTAGCCAAAGCAGCTGTTCCGACCGAACCAATACCAATTGTTCCTATAGCTAAAGCAACTATTCCACTTAATGTGAATCCGGTTAGCAAACTAAATGCCGTTAATAAAGGCAAGGCTTTTGCATTATTTGCATTATTTGCAGCGCTTGTGGCTATAAAAAACAATATCAATTCTGCAATTAAAGCAACTATTGAGAGAGGCTGGAAAAGTCCAGGATTTGTTGCTATTAGTGAGACACCTGCCAAAACGCCTAAAGAAGTTAGAACCATTCCTCCACCTACATAAGGTAAAGCTTTTTGAACAACATTAGGTCCAACAATTGAACTTGTTTGTGCATCACGAATAGCTTGATTAAAATTACTACTTGCTGGCATTTTTATAAAATAAATATGCTTATATTCTACTTGATTTTTAAAATTTCAGGGTACGGATCACCAGAGCAATAAAATTATTGATAAGCCTCGATAATTTTCTGAACTAAAGGGTGACGAACTACATCTTGAACATTTAGATAACAAAATTTAATACCTTGAGTTTCAGAGAAAATTCTCGATGCTTCGATAAGGCCGCTTTCCTGATCTTTTTCTAAATCAATTTGCGTAATATCGCCGTTAACTACCATTTTAGATCTATCTCCTAATCTGGTTAAAAACATTCTCATTTGAGAGCAAGTTGTGTTTTGTGCTTCATCCAAGATAATCAAAGAATTGTCTAAGGTTCTTCCTCTCATAAATGCTAGAGGAGCAACTTCAATAATTCCTTTATCGATTAACGAATTCGTTCTATCAAACCCGAAAATACTGTGTAAAGAATCAAATAGGGGTCTCAAATATGGATCTACTTTTTGTTGCAAATCACCAGGCAGAAATCCTAAACTTTCTCCAGCTTCTACCGCTGGTCTGGTTAAAATAATTTTTTCAATTTTTTTCTCATTCAATAGTCTTGCCGCGCAAACAGTTGCTAAAAATGTCTTACCAGTTCCAGCTGGGCCAATTGCGAACGTAAGATCAAAGTTTTCAATTGATTCAACATATTCTTTTTGCCTTATAGTTCTTGGTCTTAAATATCTTCCTTCTTTGGAACGCGCAAGAATTTTTTTTCCAAGTTCAGCATGTGAAGACGATTCTCCCATATTTAAAGAACTTAAAGCTGCTTTAAGATCTACCTCTGGGACTTCTAACCCTTGTTCCCAAATTGGTCTTGTTAGTTCTACTAATGCTGAGGCTCTCTCAATTTTAGATATGACACCGTTCATCTCAAGTTGTAAGCCTCTTATAGTTAAAGAAACTCCTGTAAGAGACTCAAATTTTTTTAAAAAAGAATTACCAGGTCCAGATAATGCTGTAGCGGCATCAGAGCTTGGCAAATCTATTGTGAAGTGACCAGTTTTGGAAACTTCCTTCATATAGTTATTGAATAAGGATGAAATTGTATCAAATCACTAGCTTTCAGCTTCATTACTCTCGCTTTCAGCTTTGCTACTATCATTTTCTTCTTCTTTTATTTTAATTTTAGCCTTAGCTAATTTTTCTTTCTCTAACTTTGATTTACCAATTGCGATAGAGGGTCTTTCTGTTTTTTCTAATAACCCTCCCTTTTCTAATAAAGTTCTCACAACATCAGTTGGCTGAGCACCCTGATTAAGTCTTGTTCTTAAAGCTTCTGTGTCAAGCCTGGTTTCCTTAGTTCTTGGATTATAAAAACCTAGTTCTTGTAGAGGTCTACCATCTCTTCTGGAAGTACTATTGCATGCAACAATTCTGAAACTTGCCTCTTTTTTCTTTCCAAAGCGCTTAAGGCGCAATTTAATCATTTTAAATTAATCCGTTTTAATAATAATATCACTCAAAGGGAAAAATTTAGAACTTATAAATCAGCAAACCCTTTTTTCTTCTTATTATTTTTTTGTTTTTTTATTGGTTTATTACCACTCATTCCTGGCATTCCTCCCATTCCTGGCATTCCTCCCATTCCTGGCATTCCTCCCATTCCTGGCATTCCTCCATTAGACATTTGTTTCATAAAACCTCTCATTCTTTGAAAATCAGCTAATACTTTATCTACATCTTTTGCTTCATAACCGCTACCCTTAGCGATTCTTTGTCTTCTTGAGGGCTGAGCGGCAAGAACTTCGGGTTTTTGTTTCTCTTCAAGAGTCATTGAAGAGATCATAGATTCTATTTTCTTAAGTTGATCTTCTCCATCTTTTATCATCCCATCATCGATTTTATTCATTCCAGGAATCAATTTAATCAATCCTCCAAGTGATCCCATCCTTTTAATTAATCTCATTTGCTTTACAAAATCATTAAAATCAAAAGTCGCTTCTTGAAGTTTCTTTTGCATTGCTTCCGCGTCAGCAAGTTCAACTTCTTTTTGGGCTTTTTCAACAAGGGTCAATACATCACCCATGCCTAAAATTCTGCTAGCCATTCTCTCTGGATGAAATGGTTGCAATGCCTCTATTTTTTCACCTACACCTATAAATTTGATTGGTTTACCACTTATTTTTCTTATTGATAAAGCAGCTCCACCTCTTGAGTCTCCATCCAACTTAGTTAATATCGCTCCTGAAATTCCTACTTTTTCATGAAATGACTTTGTCAAGTCAGCAGCTTCTTGCCCAATCATAGAATCAACAACAAGCAAAACTTCATCAGGTTTAGAAATTTCTTTTATTCGAACCATTTCACTCATCATTGAATCATCAATTTGTAATCTTCCTGCAGTGTCAATAATGATCGAGTTAAAATTATTTTCACTAGCAAAATTCAATGCGTCCTTTGTTATCTCTTCTGGTTTGCTATTTTTTTCTATAGCTGAAAAAACTTCCAAGTCATATTGACTTCCTAATGTTTTAAGTTGCTCTACGGCTGCAGGTCGATAAATATCTGCAGCCACCAAAAGAACTTTTTTTTCTTTTTCCTTCAGAAAAAGACCTAATTTTCCTGTTGCTGTTGTTTTACCAGCACCCTGCAGTCCAGCCATTAAAATGACAGTGGGTCTATCTTGATTCTCTATTAATGGAGAATTTTCATTCCCCATAATGTTAATCAGTTCTTTATTTACAACTTCTATAAATTTTTGACCTGGGTTTACACCCCTAACTACTTCTTCTCCAATAGCTTTATCTTTTACATCTGATATAAACTCTTTTACTACAGACAAGCTAACATCTGCATCAAGGAGAGCTCTTTTTACCTCCTTCAAGGCATCGTTAATGTTATTTTCACTAATTTTTGCTTCGCCTCTTAAACCCTTTACTGCGTCTTCAAAGCGTGACGAGAGTTCATCAAACATTATTCAAAAGTAATTTTTAATATTATAGATGATCTTAAAGTTTGTAATTACAAGCCGCTCACGAAATCAACCAATTTCCATGATTTATTTGAAAAACCGAAAATATATCTAACTTTGAGGGGAGTCAATGATGTTTCATTAACAAATTCCCCAGAATTCTTTACTATTCTCTCTAGATAATTTAATTCAACTAAAACAACTATCCGAGATGAAGTTTGCGATTCCAAATCAATCTTACGTATTTGGGAATTAATTTCTTTATAAATTCCCTTCTTGATATCGTTCTGTCTTTCTTCGATTGTTCGATTAATTAGACCTTTACTAACAATCTTAGAAAGATTAATTTCACTCTTTCCCGCCAAGTAATTACTTTTACTAAGAAGCCATCCATTAATTAAATTTCTAATATCTTCCAAAGAAGGTAAAGGGGAATTAAGTTCTTTGAATTCATAGGAAATAATTGAAGTAGATTTCTCAGGAATAGAATTCAATTTGCTTGAAGGATTTTTTTTTATTTCCTGAATAATATCTTTCTCACTACTATTTTGATTTTTATCAATGGCAATTAAAGGTTTTTCAGCAATAGCTTCCTCCTGAATTGATTTTTTTAAATTATTTCTTAAAAATCCAATACCAATACCAAATGCAAATAAGATCAAAAACGCATAAATATAAATTAAATAAGGTGACCGATTAATAATCTCTTTATCCTTCAAGAATTCCCCAAAAATAAACTTTAATTCAGCAATTTTTTCAATTAAAAAATTATAAAACTCTATTGGTTTTTTCTTAAAGTATTCCTCATTGAATTCGTTTTCTTTAATCTCAACCTTTTTATAATCTTGTTTTATACCACCAGGCCAAGGTAAGCTCCTTTCATCAATATTGTCCAATATATTATCAAAATTTTCAGTCGCTTTTGTGGAGGATTCCTTCTCAATCTGTAGGTTCTGAAGGTTTGACCTACTTACAATTTTATTTGATTTCTTTTCTAATTTTTCTATAAATTCTTGAATTTCCCTATCTTCAAACCAAGAATCTAAATCCACCTCTTTTGAGTCAATGTCTCTATATCCAACTAAAACATCATTCTCTAACCAATTTTTGCAGAAAATACATATCGCTTCTAACTTATTTCCAGGATAATTATTAAGCCAATCTCGTAAGTTTTCATCAGAACTACTTGAAAACCTTCCAGAAGCCTGGTCAATATCAGCTAAAAGCAAATCTAAACAACCAATTAGAGGCATTGAATCAAGACCAGATAAATTTAGTTTCTTTAAAATTCTCCTCGCTTCAAATAATTTTTCCGGCTTTCTTCTAGAGAAACCAATAGCTGTTAAGGATAGAAATGCTAAAAATCCTGCTTCTAATGATCCTCTTTTTTGTAATTCAAGAAACAAATCAATCTGTTCTTGCACTGTCAAAAATGGCTTAATTTGTCGAAAAAAAACTTCAAACTCTTGCTGATTTAAATAATTTTTAAATTCAGATTTATTATTACCTTCCAAACCACCTCTTTTGATTAGTAAATTTTCCAACATACTTAAGCCTTTTTTATGAGACTCTTGATCATTTAGATCCCTACTAAGTAGATCTAGTATTCTGTAAGGAAGCAAAGCAACCAAATCTTCTTCAAGTTCTTTTCTAATGTCTCCAAGCTTTCCCATTCTTTGCAGAAGTTGTATACCTTCATGTAAAAAGTCTGCTGCGTTCGAATAGGATCTAAGCTGTTGTTCTTGAATTGCAGAATCTCTAGCTGTTAAAGCAGCCAATAATGTTAAATCAGCTTCTCTACTACTTCCTAAAGCTGGAGTTTGTGGGGGCTGCAATGCTTTTCTCGTGAATTTAAAAGCTTCCTTTGCTGAACCCGATTCCCAAAGAAGTATTAATCCTGCTACTTCTCTATTTGAGGAAAAATCCAATCCAGACTTCCCATTTAATAAAAAATTTTCGTACTCTCTTCTGCTTTCTGGATCTGTAAGTAGATCGGCAGTTAGGCGAAGCAACTCAGATCTCTGAGTTAAAACTTCATAAGTAAAACCTTCATCGGGTGTTTTATCTAACCGCAATTGAAACGCCCTTAATATTTCCTCAGAAGTTGCAGAGGGGCTTACGCCAATTAAACGAAAATGGTCTAAAGGAAGTTCCAAACAAATATCCTATTGAAAATTCTTAGACAAATTTTATCAAGTTAAAAATTTTTTTCACAGGGTCTTACAGAGTTATTAAAAAAAATCATGAAAATCGCCCTTCACGGCTTAGAATGTTAACAAATCAAAACTTCGTTAAGGTATTTTTCTTGGAAACACACGTAGAGAGAATCTCAAATCTTCAAGACATAAAAAAAGCCGAATTAAATCGAGAAACCGGATTATTTCTTTATGAAGACATGACGCTTGGGCGTAGGTTTGAAGATAAGTGTGCAGAAATGTATTACAGGGGGAAAATGTTTGGTTTCGTTCATTTATATAACGGTCAAGAGGCTATAAGCACAGGAGTAATTGGCGCCATGAAAAAGAAACATGATTGGTTTTGCAGTACCTATCGCGATCATGTTCATGCACTAAGTGCGGGTGTTCCCTCATTTGAGGTAATGAGTGAACTTTTTGGCAAAGCTACTGGTTGCAGTAAAGGCCGAGGTGGATCCATGCACTTATTTTCACGAGAGCATCACTTACTCGGAGGATATGCATTTATTGGAGAGGGAATTCCAGTTGCCTTAGGGGCAGCCTTTTCAAGTAAATACAAAAAGGAAGTTGCTGGTAATAGTAATAGTGATGCAGTAACTGCAGCATTCTTTGGGGATGGGACTTGCAATAATGGGCAGTTTTTTGAATGTTTAAATATGGCCCAGTTATGGAAATTGCCCATAATATTTGTTGTTGAAAATAATAAATGGGCTATTGGTATGGCTCATGATAGGGCTACTAGTAATCCTGAAATCTGGAGAAAAGCGTCTGCTTTTGGTATGCACGGCGAGGAAGTTGATGGAATGGATGTATTAGCAGTAAGAGGAGCAGCACAAAGAGCAATTGAGCGCGCTAGAGAAGGAGAAGGCCCCACACTTTTAGAATGTTTAACTTATAGATATAGAGGGCATTCTCTTGCAGATCCAGATGAATTAAGATCTGAAAAAGAGAAGGAGTTTTGGGGTAAAAGAGATCCTATTAAGAAGTTAGCCAAAGAAATTATTGACGGTAAATTAGCTACGGAAGAAGAATTAAAAAATATTGAAAAGAAAATTGATGCAGAGATATCGGAGTCAGTTAAAAATGCTATTGAAGCACCCGAACCCCCTTCACAAGAATTAACTAAATATATTTGGGCAGAAGATTAGATTAAATACTGCTAGGTAATTTTCTAGTTAAATTTCTTAATTTTCTTAGTGCCTTAAGTTCAACTTGTCTTACTCTTTCTCTAGAAACTTCTAATAATCTTCCAATTTCAGCAAGTGTATGCCTCTCATTTGAATCAAGTCCAAACCTTAATTTGAGAACATGTTGTTCTTGCTCGCTTAAATGACTTAACCACTTACCAAGTTGCTCTTGATGCATTTTTTGTTCAACTTGATCTAAAGGTTCTTCATTATTAGTGTCTGCAATCAAATCACCTAAAAAGCTCCTGCCGTCATCACCATTTACTGGAGCATCTAAACTACTTGTCGATAAGGCTTGTCTCAAAAAAGAATCCAATTCTTCTACATCAATTTCCATCGCCTCTGCTATTTCAATCCTGCTTGGCATAGCGCCAAGCTTATGAGCCAAATCTCGACTAACTTTTCTAATGGTAGCTAACTTTTCACTTAAATGAACAGGTAAACGAATCGTTCTTGATTGACAGGCAATCGCTCTTGTCATACTCTGTCTAATCCACCAAAAAGCATAAGTAGAAAATTTATATCCCCTTGTCGGATCAAATTTTTCAACAGCTCTCTCCAACCCAAGAGAACCTTCTTGTACTAAATCAAGAAGTTCTAGTCCTTTACCTTGATACTTTTTTGCCACACTAACAACTAATCTTAGATTAGCTTTCATCATCCTTTCTTTAGCTCTTCGACCAATTTTTATTGTTCTTTTTTGCTGAGTTGTAAATTCATTAATCTTTTCACTTAATGTTCCATCTTCTGTAAGAATCATCATTTTCTGAACTTGATTACCCAATTCGATCTCCTCGGCAGGTGTTAAAAGAGGGACTCTACCGATGTTCTGCAAATACCAACTAATTGGATCATTACTCCTCCTCTTAGGTTGTTCTGATTGTATTGGTATGGATGAAACCATTTTTTGACCTTTTAGGTATTAAAACTTTCCTATACTTTTGAAGAAATAGCCAAATATTTAATGCGCGCTTCAGATTTCAAGTAATATTTGTACACTTATGTGTTTAAAACTAGAAATAACTCTCTTAAATTGTTTCTTTCAAGATATTTGTCTCGTTTTTATATTTCTCATTAATTTTGACAACTCGTCACCAATAGCAGAAGCATTTGACCCTTTTTTGCACTTTGATGCAGCAAATGAATGCAAAAGTACATATTTAGCAAAAAAATCTGTTGTTATATTTCTACGAAAGGTTAAGTCAATCGCAGAACTGCCAGCTATAAATCCAGACAAAAGATCACCCAATCCAGCTCGAGCTGTCTGAGAATCTGTTCCAAAAAGTTGCCATATTTTTTTATTATCAGCAACTATGCTATTAGCTCCCTTTAATAAAATACTAATGTTAAATTCTTTTGCCGCATCAAGAGCTAGCCCTACATTGTTCTCAGATTTTATATTAGGGAATAACCTTCGAAATTCTTTACTATGTGGTGTAATCCATGTTTTAAATTTTCTCTCTAAAAAGAAATTTGACCCTAACTTAGATTCCGAAATTCTATTAAGTGCATCTGCATCTAAGATTAATAATCCTCCATAATCCATAAGATAGTCTTTTGATTTTTGCCAATCATCATCATCAATTCCTATTCCAGGGCCCACAGCTAATGAATCAAATGCATTTAAATCAATATTCTTTAATGCTCCGAATAAAGATGCATTTCCATTTTGATTAGATTGCATAGTTTCTTTTAAAACTATTTCTGGGGCAACTTGCCAAATAGATTCAGCAACTATCCCAGGCAAGACCGCAGAGATAAAGCCTGCACCACTTGATATGGCGCCTTTTACTGCTAAGTATGCAGCGCCAGGATATTTTTCACTTCCGGCTATTAGTAATGTTCTACCTCTTTTATATTTGTTGGAATTTTTTGGTAAAGAAGGTAAATCAATATTTTTTAAATCTTTGTAAGTAACCTTAAAAATCTTTTTATCAACTTTGGAAAATTTATTAAAAGGCACCCCAACATCTATATGGTGCAATTCTCCAATAAAAGGTAAAGCAGAATCTTGCGTCAAACCAATCTTATGAAGACCAATGGTCAAGGTATAGTCTGCCTTTACTGCATTATCTAAAAAAGGCTCTCCTTTGTCAGGACATAATCCTGTTGGGATATCAATACTTATTACCTTGCCATATTTGTTATGAAATTTTTGATTAAATAATTTAATTAATTTATTATCAACTTTTCTTGTTTGATTATTACCAAAAACAGCATCAATCCACAGTTCTTTCCCACTTCCATCAGGAGGCTCTACCAATTTCCTGACCCCAAGAGATGTAAGATAATTAAGGTGGTTATTTGTTAATTTTTTTTTTATAGGGAATGGACACCATACCTGTACATTAAAACCTTTCAAAAAAAGCTCTCTAGCTATTACGGCACCATCACCACCATTATGCCCAGGACCTATAAAAACAGTTATTCCATGCTTGAGAAGGGCTTTCTTTTTTAAGAGCCATCTACTAATTTGGATTCCAGCTTTTTCCATCAATGCTTCTTGTGGCATTCCATCAGAAAACATTTCTTTCTCTAATATCAACATTTGCTTTGAATCAACAATTAAATGTTCAGAGTCAATTGTTGGCCATACAATTTCGTTCATAATGAGTACAAAGCAATTGAAGTACAGTTCAAAATTTTAAACTTCCATGTTAAAGACACAAAAGGATAAAAAATCAGAGAACTTTTTTTCTTCTAATAATAAAACTAAAAAGAAGAAAAATATTATTGTAGGTCTTTCTGGTGGTGTAGATAGTTCCCTTTCAGCTGCTCTTCTTGTAGAAAGAGGCTGGAATGTAGAGGGACTAACTCTTTGGCTAATGAAAGGACAAGGCTCCTGTTGTTCTGAAGGATTAGTAGATGCTGCTGGCCTTTGTGAAGATTTGGGAATAAATCATAAAATAATAGACTCAAGAGAAATTTTCGAAAGAGAGGTAATAAAAAAAACTACTGAAAGCTATGAGAAAGGATTCACACCACTTCCATGTTCGATGTGCAACAAGAATGTGAAGTTTGAAGAAATGCTTAATTACGCAATAAACAAAAAAGACTTTACTCATATTGCCACCGGACATTACGCAAGGATAAAAAAATCATCTTATGCTAAAACACTTTATTGCAAGAGCTTTGTATTTAAGGACTTCCTTCTTCTCAGAGGTGCTGACGAAAACAAAGACCAAAGTTATTTTCTTTATTCTCTGTCACAAGAAGTACTAAGCAGATTAGAATTTCCTCTTGGTGAAATGAAAAAAGAAGAAACAAGAAAGGAAGCCCTAAGATTAGGCCTTAGAACTGCTCAAAAAGCAGAAAGTCAAGATTTATGTTTAGTTGAGCATTATGGATCAATGCAGATATTTATCGACAAACACATTGAACCCAAAGAAGGAGAAATTGTGCATGTAAATGGGAAAGTTCTAGGAACGCACAATGGTATTCAGCACTTTACGGTAGGTCAACGAAAAGGGTTGGGCATTGCTTGGCCGGAACCATTATATGTAAAAAGTTTAGACAGGGTAAAAAACATAGTTTATGTAGCAAATAAAAGTGAATTATTTAATAGAGAAGCAATAATAAGTAAGCTTAACTGGGTATCAATCGAAGAACCTAAGCAAGAGATTGAAGTAGAAGCACAAATCAGATATAGAAGTCATCCAGTAAAAGGAACTTTAATACCTTTGAAAAATTTAGATAATCCAACTACAACATTTAAATTAATTTTTGAAGAAAGTCAAAGTTCGGTAACGCCCGGACAAGCTGCAGTTTTTTATAAAGGAGAAATTTTATTAGGTGGCGGATTAATTAATTAATTTTCCAAAAGAAATTTAATCCCATAAAAAATATAAACAATAACAAAATAGGTTTATCTCCAAATTTTGTATAGAAGGTCCTGTGGGATGAAAAATTAGGGAACACTATTTTATTTTGCTCCACATTTAAATCTAGAAGTTGAATTATTTTTCCATCATCTTTAACTAAACCCGAGGGACCGGTGTTTGATACAAGTAGATTATCTTTTTTATTTTCAATACTTCTCAATCTTGCCAAAGACAGAAATTGATTATAAAGCTTAGTTGGATAGGGATCTAAATTTGCTGCAGTTATTATTAGTTTTGCACCGCTATTAATAGCCTTTCTTATTTTCAATCCATCACTAATTTCATAACAGATAGCCACTGCTAGAGGTTGTGAAAATTTAGGATCAAAAAATCTTGAATCAGTGCCTGGTTGAATTCCTCCTACTGCAGATAATCCTCTTGAAAAACTATCTAAAAATTTAGGTATTTTTTCACCTAATGGAACAAGTCTATTTTTATCTATAAATGAGGTAAAAGATTTATCTCCAATTTGAAATCCGAGTAAAGAACTTCTTAACTCATTATTAGAATTTCTGAAACCTCCTGCCAATGTATTAACCTTAAAGCCTTTAGATAAATAAAAATTATTATATAGAGTTCCTTCAGGAGCAACAAGAAGTTTTGCTTGATTGGCTAAAGCATACTTTTGAGCGATAGATTGTTTGTCTTTAATAAATTCATTATCTCTTTTTAATTTTTCTCTTGTTGATATATTGGTTTGCCAAATAGCTACAGGATATTCATAATTTCTTTTAATTGAAGTTGTTAACCCCCCAAATAGATGTAAGAAAAAAATAACAAAAAGTCCGAAGATAAATATTTTTTTAAAATGAAGTTTTCTTCTCCATCTACCGTGACTAACAAAAATCCAAAATCCAATTAATATTTGTAATACGCATAAACCACTTGCACCAATCCATCTTGCCAAACCAGCAAGATAAATATCACCTGGGACTAGACTTTCACCTAAACCTATCCAGAAAAAAGGTGTTTGAGAAAGTATCAATTCACCAATCCCCCAAGTCAAAGATAAAAAAAATACTTTTATGATTAAAGGCATAATTTTCATTTTAAAAACATCTTCTCTCCAGAGAATTCTTTCAACTAACAGCCCCCATAAATAAACTAAAAATCCACCCCAAAAAGCACAAAATAATAATATTGAAATGGCAATTATTAAACTTGCTAACCATGAAAACCCGAGCCATGTCAATGGATGAAGATCATATAACCATGAATGACTTATTAAAACAAAGAAAAAGCCCCACCAAAAATTTGCTATTTTTCTTTCACTTCCCTCCCATAAAATAAATAAAGATATCGGCATAAAAATCAGCCAAAAGTGAGTTGAGACTGAAATTCCGCCTAAAATTCCACCTAAGCAAGGGTAAAAATATTGTCTTAAACTTTTATTTTGAGTCGGGATTAACAATCTAAAATTACGAAATTAAATTTATAATCACTCATTTATTGTACCTTTATTCTGTAAACTTAATTTTAGTAACTTTCAAAATTTTAGTGAGAGAAGTCTTTATTAGTTTTGCAGTTCTTGTTTTTTGTGTTTCATTGACTCTTTTCAGTCAATTTAATTCACCACAAGTTGTTAATGCTGCCGAATCAGAAACTCAATTAATTCAAAAAACAACTATTGCAAACTCATCAAATGTTTCAAATAATAATTTATTTGAGCTAGACCCATCAGATCCAAATCCTATCCTTTTCGCTATGGCAGAAGAAACACAATCAGAAAGCAATTCAATGACTACTGAAAGTGGTCTAATTATTTCGGATATCGTAAATGGGGAAGGAGATCAAGCTATTGCTGGGCAAACAGTTACTGTAAATTATACAGGAACTCTCGAAGACGGGACACAATTTGATACCAGTATCGGCAGAGCTCCATTCAGCTTTCCATTAGGTGCTGGACGAGTAATAAAAGGTTGGGACGAAGGTGTCGCAGGCATGAAAGTTGGAGGTAAAAGAAAATTAACAATACCTCCTGAACTTGGATACGGATCAAGAGGGGCAGGAAATGTTATACCCGCAAATGCGACTTTGATATTTGAAGTTGAATTATTAAAAGTCAATTAAATTAAGTAAGAAAAATATCCAAGACTTTTCAATTTAGTTAATCTCCAAGTAATATATATACAACACATTATATTTGAAATGTTAAGTAAATTCATCAATTCTTTTTTAGATAAAAAATCCCCAATGCCAGTCCATGCTCACTGTGATGGTCCTTGTGGAGTTTATGATCCAGCATCTACAAGAGTTGCTGCTGAAGCAGTTTTATCAATGACAAAAAAACTTATTGCACTAGAAGCTCCTTCTAGCACTGATTCAGCAGAGTGGGCTGCATACAGTAATACATTTTCTAGATATGTTTCAGTTAAAGAAGAGCAAGCAAAAGAAACAAAGAAAGAAATTCTAATTTTGTGGACAGATTACTTTAAACCAGTTCACTTAGAAACTTATCCAGACTTACATGAAACCATTTGGAAGGCAGCTAAATTATGCAGTGCATGCAAAGTTAATATTGATTTAGCTCAAGCTGAAGAACTAATGAGTTATGTAGAAAAGATTCATAATATTTTCTGGGCTTCAAAAGGAAGATCAGACGCTTTTGTAAAAGCTAGTTAATCAGAATTATTTTCAATAGTTTTTTAGATTTTATTTTATTTTTTTTAGGTTTAAGAAAAACCGCCATTATTAGTGGTGAATCGATGTTACCTTACCTAAAAGAAGGAGATATTGTATTTTTTAAAATATATAAAAAAAATAAATCAAAACTAAAAAATCGACAAATAGTTATTTTTAATCATCCACTTAAAAATAAAAACTTAATAAAAAGGATAAACTCAGTGAATCAAAATAATATTGAGGTTCTTGGCGACAATATTGAATTTAGCGAAGATAGTAATAAATTTGGATTAATCAATAACGAAAAAATAATTGGGATTGTCACCTCTAAATTAATTATTCCTAAATTAAAAAATTTTTTAATTAAAAAAAACAGAAGCACTTCTTTGAATCCAAAATAATCCCAAAGAAAAGGAAAGCCCTCCTGCTACAGCTATTAATCTTTTAATAAATTTTTGACTTGCTTTAAAGGTGGTAAAAGATATTAAAAAAGTAAAAAGATTCATACTTGTTAGTGAACCAATCAAATATGAAATCAAATATAAGAAGGCGCTTGTTAAAGGTAGTGCTAAAGCAGGAAGAACTGCAAGAAAATGCGAACCTCCAGCTATACCGTGTAGCAAGCCTAAACCTGTCAAAGCATGTGAGTGCTTATTATTATTTTTTTGATCCTTAACATGAAAGTGAAAGTGACGATGGGCAATTCCATTCTCATGCTTATGGGAATGCGAGTGGATACTTAATTGAAAAGAATTCTTTATAGCAAATACTCCAACAATTAGAAGAGAAATTCCAACTAGGAATTCAGCAATATTGGAAAATTTGTTTAATGGCGTAATATCCTTAATAAAAATCGCTAGGAAAGCTAACAAGAGGACACCTGAAGAGTGTCCCAAGCCCCATGAGAAACTATTTTTAAGAGCTTTTTGGGGATTATTAATCGCTGCTGGTGCCATTGCAATTAGATGATCAGCGCCACTAACAACATGCACAAATCCTGCAACTATACCTGTTAAAATTACAGCCTGCATATATTTTCAGTACAACCCTTTATTAAATTTTATAGCACGATTTGAAGGCAAAATTAAATTGAGTTAAATAATTTCTTGAAAGATTGTTCAATATCACTTTCTCTCATAAAAGTTTCACCAATTAATACTCCCTTGATTCCAATAGATCTAAGCGATTCTAAATCTTCGGCACAATTAATTCCGGATTCACTAATGGGGAGAATATTTTGTTTTAAAAATATATCAGCATATGTATGCATCAATTCTATTGTTGTTTTTAAATCCGTTTTAAAAGTCTTTAAGTCCCTATTATTTATTCCAATCAAATTAAAAGATTTTAACTTTAGAATCCTTTCTAATTCATTATCATTATGGACTTCAACAAGAACACTCATCTTTAAATTGTCAGCTATTTTCTTTAGATAAATTAAATCGTCATTACTTAAAATCGCAGCGATTAATAATATTGCATCAGCACCAGATTCCCTTGCTTTATAAATCTGATAAGCAGAAATAATAAAATCTTTGCAGAGTAGAGGGAGATTAGTTGACTTCCTTACAGTTTTAAGTATTTCATAACTACCTTGAAAAAACCTTTTATCGGTAAGTACTGAGATACATGATGCACCTAATCCTTCATAACAAATTGCTATGTCTTCAGGGTTAAAATCTTTTCTAATAACTCCTTTACTGGGACTAGCTTTTTTTATTTCAGCAATTACTCCAGGTTTTATTTTTGACTCCAAAATATTTTTATAAAAATCTTTGGGAGCAGGAAGGTTTTCAATCCTTTTAATGAGATCTTCTAAAGAAACTATTTTTTTAAAATTCTTAATTTCAATATCCTTGTGCCATACAATTTCTTCCAGAATATTTTTTGCTTGTGCTTCTCTATGAGGTACAGCGTATTCTAAATTTTCTACCCTTACTGTTGGATTTGGTGGCCTGCGTCTTATCTCCATTTATTTAAGATATTATTTTATTTGAGAAGCCGCTTGTTTATATGCGACCTCAACTACTTCACTAAGAGTGGGATGAGTATGAACTTCTTTAGATAATTCAATTACATCTTGGTTCCTTGAAATAGCATTCGAAATTTCTTGAATTAAATCAGCTGCATGTAACCCAAAAATATGAGCACCCAATACTTTCCCATTATCTTTATTGAAAATCAACTTTAGCAATCCATCACTCTCCAATTCAGCCAATGCTTTTGAATTAGCCTTAAAGAAACTTTTGACAACTCCCAAAGTAAAATTTTCTGCTGAAGATATCTCCTTTGCTTCAGCTTCAGAGAGACCAACTGAACTTATCTCTGGGTGAGTAAAGGTTGCTGCAGGGATACTTTTATAGTTAATTTCGACATTACCACCGCAAATATTATCAACAGCAATAGTACCCTGCGCTGCAGCTGTATGGGCAAGCATTAGTTTGCCCGTTACATCTCCAACAGCCCAAATATTAGGTATTATTTCATCACCATTCTTAACTCTCATTTGATCATCTACAGGAATGAAACCTTTTACTGTTTCAATACCAACCGACTCAAGATTTAAGTTATTACTATTTGGAGTTCTGCCAGTTGCAACTAGTACAGCGTCAACTTCTAAAGTTTCTACAACTTCCTTAGATTTTGCATCTGTCAATTCTATTTTTACAGGGCATCCTGGTGTTATTTTTGTCGCAAAGACATTTGATTTTGTGTCTATATCTCTTGCTTGAATAAGATTCTTCTTAGCAATTTTAGTGATGTCTGGATCAAATGTTGGCATAATATTCTCCAAAGCCTCGATCATGGTAACTTCACAACCAAGCGCGGTATAAACATCAGCAAATTCTAGTCCTATATATCCGCTTCCAATAATTGCTATCCATCTAGGAAGCCACTCAAGTTTAACCGCATCATCACTAGTAAATACAGTCCTATTATCCAAAGTTATTCCACGGGGCACAAAAGGAGAAGAACCAGTCGCTATAACAATATTCTTACATGTGTAAATTTTATCAATTCCGTTTTTATCTCTTACACCTACTTGTTGATTTCCTTCAATTCTGCCAATGCCCAAAATAATTTCAACTCCACTCCTTTTAAGAGTTTTTGTTAAATTTTCTCTAACATTTAAAACTAAATTATTTGCATGATCTGCAATTTTTGATCTCTCGAACCTAACTGGGGAAGCGTGAATACCAAATTTAGCTAAATGTTCATAATCAGCTATTTCTCTAACTTTTCCACTTGCAGCCAAAAGAGCTTTTGATGGAACACAACCCTTGTTAACACAAGTTCCTCCCATATCAGAAGATTCTACTATTGCGACTTTCATTCCCTTACCAGCAGCATGTTTAGCGGCATCAAAACCCCCATATCCTGCTCCTATTACGATTAAATCAAAATCAAAACTTGAATCAGTCACTTTTTATTTATTTATTAGAGGTGTATGCGACTCTTTTTCGTTCAAGTAATAAAGGAACTGCAACACAAGCCACATTTAATGATTCTACAAGCTCACTATGCGGAATTGTAATTGTTTCATTAAAAGCTTCTTGAATTTTTTTATGAATACCTTGACCTTCATTACCCAAAATTAATGCGGTACATCTAGACCAATCAACTTCCCAGTAAGGTTTTGAAGGTTTTTTTGAACTATTATTATTGCTACTAGTAGAGAAAATCTTAAATCCTACATTTGTTAGTTCAGACAAAGACTTAAGTAAAGAATTTAATATTTCTTCTTCAGTTCCATCGAATCTTAAAAATGGCAGATGAAAAACGGCACCAGAGGATGCCCTTAATACCTTTTGGCCTAATGGGTGCGCACCTCCAGCTAAAAAAATTGCATCAACACCAGCAGCTAAAGCAGTTCTAAAAAGATTACCCATGTTCCCAGGATCTTGAATCCTGTCGAGAACAAGAACAAAATCATCTTTTATATTAAATTGATAATTGGTTATTGCTGAAATCTCTACTAAAGCTGCTATCCCATCTGGATTAATTGTTGAAATCGCAGATGCCAAGACTTCCTCTGAGACAATATTTATTAATGACTGATGAAATTTTTTGCTTAGATTTTGATTTTTTCTTAGCCATTTTTCGGTAACTAAAATCTTAGAGGGATTTTTCCCAGACTTCAGCAATTCTTCAATGAGATGTGTCCCTTCTATGCAAAAAAAGTCTTGATCTTTTGGAGATGATCCCCTTTTAAATGATCTAAATCTTTTAACTAGATTATTGTTTTTACTAGTTATTTTTAAAAAAGTATTTTCTATGAGTAATTTGAAAAATTCGTTATCAACTATATTTTAATTACTTAAATATTTTGATCAATATATTTATTAAATTTTTATTTCCCAAAAAAAAATACATTTTCACTTTTAATTAATATTCGTGACGTTACATAGGGTGGACTTAATATTATTAGTTTGTCATGATGAACCTAATAAAATAAGTCTTAATGATTTGCGGAAGCAAAACGAAGTCATATCTTAAATCGCAAAATTTAAAGATTCTTGGCCAAGGCAAGTTAAATGGAATAGTTGAGATAAGTGGTGCGAAGAATTCCGCCTTAGTTTTATTAGCCTCATCATTGCTAACTAATGAAAAAATAATTCTTGAAAATGTACCTTTTCTCACTGACATTGAAAAAATGGGGAATATCCTAATAAATTTAGGAGTAAATTTAGTTCATAAAAACAACAAACTAGAAATAGATCCAACAACTATTTCGATTAAAGAACTTCCATATAAACTTGTTAAAGAATTAAGAGCTAGTTTCTTTTGTATAGGTGCACTATTAACTAAATTTGGAGAAGCGCAAGTACCCTTACCAGGTGGATGCAATATTGGCTCAAGGCCAATAGACGAGCACATTAATGGACTAATCGCGTTAGGAGCAGACATAATTATTGAAGAGGGAATTGTCAAGGCAAAAATAAGGGGAAACAAAAATAGACTTCATGGAACTCATATTAAATTAAAGTGTCCAAGTGTAGGTGCGACTGAAACTTTAATAATGGCTGCATCTTTAGCTAAAGGAAGGACTACTATTGAAAATGCTGCTAGAGAGCCTGAAGTTCAAGATTTATGCCAAATGCTTAATAAAATGGGGGCAAAAATTTATGACTCCGGTAAAGAAACAATAATTATTGATGGTGTTAATAATCTAGGCGGTTGTATACATAAAGTAATTCCAGATCGAATTGAAGCTGGAACTTTTTTAATAGCTGCTGCTGCAACTTCCTCTTCAATAACAATTTCTCCAGTAATCCCTCATCATCTTGAGGCTGTTACTAATAAGCTTCAAGAGAGTGGGAGTAAAATAACAATTAAAGGTAATTCTATTTCAATCAAGAGTAAAGAGATTAAAGGAGTAGATATTGAAACAGCTCCTTTTCCAGGCTTTCCTACTGATTTGCAGGCACCATTTACAGCTCTAATGACAATCGCAAATGGTGAATCAAAAATAACTGAAACAATTTTCGAAAACAGAATGAATCATATTTATTTACTTAATGAAATGGGTGCCCATATAAAACTAAACAAAAACGTAGCTCACATAAAAGGTGTTAAAACAATTAATGGGATGAATCTAGTAGGCTCAGATTTAAGGTCATCAGCTGCATTAATAATTGCAGGAATCATCGCAAAAGGTAGTAGTAAGATCTATGGATTAGAACATCTAGATAGAGGATATGAAAATTTTGAATTAAAACTAAAAAATTTAGGTATTAAAATAATTAGAGAGATTAGTAGAAGTACTTTTGAGGAGAATGGATATAAAATTAATCCCAAATCTGAAAATCTTTCAAAACTCAAAGCAGCTTAGTATTTTCTAAAAAATTTTAAAAATATAACAGTTGATTCAAACGTAAGCAATATTGATTAGTGAAATACAACCCAAAAATAATACCAACAACACTAAAAAGCGATTAGACCAAATTTTATTCAAACCATTGAACTTAAATTCATTCATGCCCAAGTTCCATTATTGGATCCGAATGCTGTCAATATAGTCACTGCAACAAAGAGGTAAGGGGCAAATTTTAAGGATAATTTTTTAGCTTGAATTTTGGACATTTGTTTTTTTAATTAATATAACACAATATTACTAATTATGAAGTTATCTCCAAAAAAAAAAGGCTTTTACTCGTATTTAAACACAAAAATGTATCATAGATGTTTAATTTTTCATTTTTTACCTCATTTCTTGTCAGAAATTCAATAATTATAATTCTATTTTTTTATCGAAAAGATTAACTATTAACAAACTTTATCTTGATCACTGTTCCTTGAACAAAACAATAGTCAATAAGGTGATTTTTGTTATAATAAAAAAGTTCATTTTTTCAAAAGCCTTGGGAGCGTGGTGGAATTGGTAGACGCACCGCACTCAAAATGCGGCACCTTCGGGTATGTCGGTTCAAGTCCGACCGCTCCCACTTTGATGAATACCTATAGTCGATTCGATATATCTTTCAAAAAAGGAAAAGGTTGTTGGCTATGGGACAAAAAAGGTAAAAAGTATCTTGATGCAGTCGCTGGTATAGCGACTTGTAGTCTTGGACATAGCGACAGAGTTTTAAGAAGAAGGTTATCAACTCAACTAAAAAAGATTCAGCACATTTCCAATCTCTACAACATTGAAGAACAAGAACAATTAAGCAGAACTTTAACGAATATGAGTTGTGCTAAAAACGTCTTCTTCTGCAATAGTGGTGCGGAAGCAAATGAATCAGCAATTAAATTAATTAAAAAATATGGTAATACAACAAATATAGGTAAAGAATCAATTATTCTCGCAGCAGAATCAAGCTTTCATGGAAGGACGCTGGCTGCCTTGAGTGCTACTGGACAGCCCAAATATCAAAAAGGTTTCGAACCAATGATTAAAGGGTTCAAATTTTTTAAATTTAACAATTTTGATTCGGTACAAAAATTATTTGAAGAGTGTGAAAATAATAATCAAAAAATTTCCGGCGTTTTAGTTGAACCAATACAAGGAGAAGGCGGAGTAATTCCTGGAAGTAAAATATTTTTTAAAAGCCTGAGAGATATATGTGATAAATATAATTCTCTTCTCATTTTAGATGAGGTCCAAAGTGGAGTAGGTCGAACTGGGAAAATGTGGGGTTATGAGAATTTAGGAATTGAACCTGATGGATTCACCCTTGCTAAAGGATTAGGAGGAGGTCATGCAATTGGAGCATTATTGGTAAAAGAAAAAGCCAACATTTTTTCTCCAGGAGATCATGCAAGCACTTTTGGAGGGAACCCATTCGCCTGTAAAGCTGCCCTAACTGTATTAGAAGAAATAAATAGAAGAAATATTATCAATAATGTTTATCTAAGAGGGGAACAATTAAGTGCTGGGTTTGAAGAATTGTCAAAAAAATTTCCAAATATTATTAGCGGGAAAAGAGGTTTAGGTTTAATACAAGGTCTTGTGATCAATAATGATTATACTGATGCAAAAAAAATTACATTAAAAGCTTTTGATAAAGGATTACTGGTAGTTCCTGCAGGAGGAAATGTTGTAAGGATTGTCCCACCATTAGTTATATCTCGAAGAGAAATTATTATTCTTTTGGATAAGCTAAATTCAATTTTTGAAGAGTTATAGCAATTTAAATTTTGAAAAATGCAAATTTAAAAATTTTTGAATTATTATCTCCTAAATATGAAAGGGAAAATATCAAGTTAGGTTTATCAAGAATTAAAAAAGCACTTCAAGAACTTGGTAATCCTTGCGAGAATATCCCTGCGATACAGATTATTGGAACCAATGGAAAAGGATCAATCGCGGCATATTTAGAAAGTATACTTTTTGAAGCTAAAAGGAATTTCGGTGTAACGACATCTCCTCATCTTTTGGATGTATGCGAGAGGATTAGAGTTAATAAAAAAAATATTAATAAAACTGATTTTGAAAAAATCTATAGATTAATAGAAAAAAATTTTTCAACATTTGAATTAACTCCTTTTGAAAAAATCATTTGCTGCGCACTAAATTTTTTTGACCATAAAAAAGTTGAATTACTCATTCTTGAAGCTGGCTTAGGGGGACGATTAGACGCGACAACAGCCCATAAATTTAGACCAATCATTGCTATTGGGAATATTGGCTTAGACCATAAAGAATTTCTTGGAGATACGATTGAAAAAATTGCCGAAGAAAAATTAGCAGTTATTGAAAAAAACTCAATTGTCATCTCATGCAATCAAAATAGTCAAGTTGAAAATTTAATAACCAAAAAAGTTAAAGAGGTAGGAGCAGAAATTATTTGGAAAGATTCAATTTCAAACAGCTATGAGCTTGGATTAAAAGGCATTTTTCAAAAGCAAAATGCTTCGGTAGCTGTTGGAGCAATTGAAGCGTTGAATAATTTGGGATTTAATATAAAAGAAAAGCACATATCTGAAGGTCTTAAAAGGACAACTTGGAACGGAAGGCTAGAAATAATAAATTATTTCAACAAAGAAATTCTTGTAGATTGTGCGCATAATTATCCTGCTGCAAAAGCACTCTCTAATGAGCGAAGCAAATGGGAGAATGAAGATAAAGGAATTTATTGGATTTTAGGTGTCCAAAGACAAAAAGATATTTACGCAATATTAAAAACACTTCTAAAGAAAAATGATCGCTTATTACTTGTGCCAGTTCCAAACCAACCTAGTTGGCAATTAAATGATCTCTCTCAGATTAAAGAAATTGACTTTCAAAAAACAATTGAATTTAAAACATTTGAACTTGCCATTGAGTATTTATTTTCCCTAGAAAAATGGCCACCTAATCATCCTGTTCTAACAGGTTCTATTTTTTTAGTTGCTGAATTTATTAAATTTGCGAATAAAGAAAAATGTTAAACTATAAATTGTTCTTTTACTTCCCAACCTTCCAATTTTCCTGGATTTAATAGCCCTTTAGGATCAAATCTTAATTTCGCTTTTACTTGATCTGCATCCACAACTCCGAGACCTCCGCCTTCAACTGTTAAAACATGAGGATTAAAAATAAAAGCACCAAGTTTCTTGCAATCTTCCATTATTTCATTTAATTCTTCTGCCCCATTCCACTTTAATACAGGCAAAGCCGCTAATCGCGGTGATCCTTGTTGAGAAACTGCCTCTAAATGCCAAAGAACTTTTTTACCCCATTTCTTTCTCAAAAAATTAATTAATTCTAGTTCATTATTAAGTGGCAAAAGCATCTGTAAATATGTCCAATTTTTATCCCTAGACCTCATATGAAGAGTTGTATGATTCCATACGACTTCAGAAATTCCATTCACAAGCTTTTCTTCTTCCCCAAGTAGGGTAGATTCAACTTTAAATTTTTTACAAATTAGCTCGATGGTTTTTATTCCTCCAAGAGTAGATTGAATTAATATCTTGTGACTTCTAGATTTACTTTTAAACCATTTTGGCATTTGATCTACAATTTCTTCTTCAAGAATTGCTCCTAATTTCAGATTAATTGCTGCGCTAGTAAGAGTTTTTAATATTTCTATTGTTTTTTCAAATTCAATACAGTCGATAACTATTGAGTACCACTTACGTTTGATATCAGTAGCAAGTAATAGAGAAGTAATTATTCCATTAGTCCCATAAGCATGATTTAGAGGTTCAGATTCTTCAGCATCAAATTTTAATAATGCAGGTTTTTCATTCATCGTTACTGCCTCTAAACCTATAAGATTTCCTGGATCTCTTAAAAATCCCCACCTAATGGAACCAATACCTCCTGATCCACCTGCAATAAAACCTCCAATTGTTGCAGTTTTCCAAGTACTAGGAAGTAACCTCAATTCCCTCCCATATTTCTCTAATTGTTTATTCAAATCTCCCATAATACAGCCAGACTGTACTTTTACAAAGCCTGTATCTGGATAAAATTCTTCTAACTTATTAAATTGACTCATCTGCATTACAACTCCTTTAAATAATGGGACAGCTTGTCCATAATTACCTGTACCTGAACCCCTTAAAGTAAGTGGGATAGATAATTCCCAACAAATTTCTGCTACTTCCTTTACCGCTTTGTGATCACTAGGTCTTACAACCAAATCAGCAATACATTCGTCTAATTTTTCAGTAAGGATTGGAGAGTAGTTATAAAAATCTTTTGAAAGTCTTTTTACATCGGATTTATTTTCAATGATCTCTAAGTTTTTGACTTCTCTAAATTTGTCTATAAATTTAAGTTTTGATATCATTAAAAAAAATTTTTATGCTTTGTATATAAATTAGCCAATTAGCAATATAAATCACCGTTTATAAATACTTTTCTCTTTAAATTGCTCGAAAAAACATCTGCCCATCTTTGTGCATCTAAAATAACAAAATCAGCAGGGCAACCTTTTTTAATTAAACCATCCCATTTTAAATTTAATAATCTGCTTGGAGCTAAAAAAATAGAAGATAGAGTCATTCTCTCCCAGGGATTTAATTGAAGCATAGGCATCGAACAAGACAACGTATAAAAAGGGTCAAAATTACCAAATGGGTACCAAGGGTCTTGAACATTATCACTACCAAGAGATACATCCACATGTGATTTTTGTAATTGCTTTATTGGCGCTACTGGTCTTTTTAATGAAGTAGTTTTATTACTTCGATTGAGCAGCCAAAAATTTGTTAGGGGTAAGGCAATAACCTTAATATTTTTCTCAGCCATTTTTTCTCCTAAATTTAAAATCTCTCTATTACTTAGAGAAATAAGACTACTCAAATGACTACAAGTAATCGGAATACTATTAATATTTAAATTTTCGATTGTTTCTAATAAAACTTTTATTCCCGCTCCAGGTTCAATAATTGATTCATCTATATGCAAATCAATTTCTAATTTAAATTTACTAGCAAGAAGAAGCATCTTTGCTAGAAATTTGCTTGTATCTTTTTTATTGAACGGGGGTACAATAACACCTCCTAAAATGCCTTCATTAGAGGAAAATATTTTTGCCAAATCTTCTCCATCATTTGTATCCCAGAATTCCAATGGAGCTAAAGCAACGTATTGTAAAGTCAACTCAGATGAAAATTTTTTTTGTAATTTAAATAGTTCAATCCAAATATCAATAGATTGACCTTTGTATGTATCAATATGACTTCTAATTGCTCGGTATCCATTTTGTATGGCAAGTTTTAATGATTTCTCAACTCTTTCAAGAACCTTATATGTAGTTCTATTTTTATGTTCTTCAAGATTTACTGATAATGCACCTCCATAGTTTGATTCCAGATTAGGAAAGTCTGTCCATGTAAAAGATTTATCAAAATGCGAATGCGTTTCAACAAATCTTGGGAATAAAATATTTTTTGGTTTTATAATTTTATTTTTTAAAGGCTTTAACTCAGAAACAAATCCATCCTCCCAACTAATGGATACTGAACATAAATCCTCTACATCGATAATGAGGTTATCTAAGTCTTCTATTAAACAAAGACTTCTGGGAATAAGAACCTCAGCTGTGCCGGAATTACTCAAATTTTTAAATTTTCTTCTATTTTAAATCATAAGAAAACTTTACTGAATTAGAAAATAATTCAAATTTTTCTAAAAGATAAAAATAACTATGAAAAATTACCCTTGAGTTGTTAAATTTATAAATGTGAGGCGGGCGTCGCCAAGTGGTTAAGGCAGCGGCTTGTGGCGCCGCTATTCGGGGGTTCGAATCCCCTCGCTCGCCCTCAAAAATATTGCAGCAAAATTATTTAACTTGTAATTTTGAATTAAAGAATCATAAAAAATCCCTAGCAAAGTGCTAACAAAAACAAAATCAGACGAAAAAAAAACTCAAAAGAATTCAACTACTGGCAGTTATTGGATAACCACATTTGGATGCCAAATGAACAAGGCTGATTCTGAGAGGATGGCTGGGACATTAGAGAAAATGGGATACATCAGAGCAGATAATGAATTAAATGCCGATTTGGTCTTATACAATACATGCACTATTAGAGATAATGCAGAGCAAAAAGTTTATAGCTTTCTAGGAAGACAAGCAAAAAGAAAGCACAAAACACCTAGCTTAAAACTTGTTGTTGCAGGTTGTCTTGCTCAGCAAGAGGGAGAATCCCTACTAAGAAGAGTCCCAGAACTTGACCTAGTAATGGGCCCTCAACATGTAAATAACCTTGAGAATCTTCTGGGGAAAGTTGATTTAGGAAATCAAGTTGCTGCTACAGAAGAAACCTTCATTTCTGAAGATATAACAAGTGCCAGAAGAGAAAGCTCTATTTGTGGTTGGGTTAATATCATCTATGGATGTAATGAAAGGTGTTCATATTGTGTAGTCCCCTCTGTCAGAGGAAAAGAGCAATCAAGATATCCAAATGCGATAAAAAGTGAGATCCAAAAATTAGCTGATGATAATTTTAAAGAAATTACTCTTTTGGGTCAGAACATTGATGCTTATGGTAGAGACCTTCCAGGAACTACAAAAGAGGGGAGAAAAGAGAATACCCTAACTGATCTTTTGTATTTTATTCATGATGTTAAAGGCATTCGCAGAATAAGATTTGCTACTAGTCATCCAAGATATTTTTCAAAAAGGTTGATTCAAGCTTGTTATGAACTCGATAAAGTCTGTGAACATTTCCATATCCCCTTCCAAAGTGGAAATGATGAAATTTTAAAGCAAATGTCCAGAGGATATTCTATTAAAAAGTATAAAAATATTATCGAGAACATAAGGTCATTAATGCCAAATGCATCAATCACAGCTGACGCGATAGTTGCTTTCCCAGGAGAAACCGAGCAACAATATCAAGATACATTAAAGCTAATATCAGAAATTGGCTTTGATCAGGTGAATACAGCAGCATACTCTCCAAGACCAAATACGCCTGCAGCAGTTTGGACGAATCAACTTTCGGAAGAGTTAAAAAAAGCTAGATTACAGGAAATTAATGATTTGGTCGAGAAAACTGCTAGGAGTAGAAATCAAAGATATATTAATAATATCGAAAGCGTTTTAATTGAGGGTTTAAATCCAAAAAATTCCTCTCAAATTATGGGTAGAACTAGAACAAATAGATTAACTTTCGTAGAGATTCCCAAAAACATTAACTTTAATTTTTCGTTGGGAGATGAGATAAATGTCAGAATAAATGAAGCAAGACCTTTTTCTTTAACAGGAGAACTGTTTTTATAAATTTTTTTTTAAATGATCGGGGGAAAGAAAAAATGTATTGGGTTAATATTTGGCGGGCATTCCAATGAACATGAAGTATCGATATCGTCTGCAAAAACAGTTTTTCAGGCATTTAATGCAGAAATAAACAAAGAACGCTTTACAGTTAAAGCCTTTTACATAAACAAATATGGAGATTGGCTTGATAGTGATATTTCAGAAAAAATCCTAATTGGTGAAATTGAAAACTATAAAACAAAAAAACAAGAAATTTTTAATCAAGAAAAAATTAACTTCCTTGACGGAATTGAATTTCAAAATATTGATGTTTGGTTTCCTCTTTTACATGGATTTAATGGTGAAGACGGATCAATTCATGGCTTAATTAGATTTACAAAGAAACCTTTAGTCGGGTGCGGAATTATTGGCTCTGCACTTGGAATGGATAAAATATTGATGAAAACAATTTTCTCAAATCTTAAACTTCCACAAGTTAATTATCTAGTTTTTCAAAATGAAGATCTCAACGATAAGCAAGTAAAAAATAAAATAATTAATGAAATTTTAAAAAAATTAAAATTTCCTGTTTTTGTTAAACCATCGAACTCTGGATCATCTCTTGGCATCTCCAAAGTCAAAAATGAATCGGAAATATTACTAGCATTAGAAAAGGCTCGGGAAATAGATCCAAGAATCTTAGTAGAGGAAGGTTTAGAGGTAAGGGAGATTGAATGCGGAATAATTGGTAATTCAAAACTCTTAACCTCTGAGATAGGCGAGGTAAATTACGAAAGTGATTGGTATGATTACGATTCAAAATATCACTCAAATAATAAAATAATTATCCCAGCCGAAATAGATTCTAAAATCACAAAAGAAATTAAAGAAATTGCTATTAAAAGTTGTAGAGCACTAAATATTTTCGGTTTTGCAAGAGTAGATTTCTTTTTAGAAAAATCTTCAAATAAAATTTTACTAAATGAAATAAATACAATTCCTGGTTTTACAAAAAACAGTATGTTTCCAATGCTTTGGGAAGCTTCAGGTTTAAAAATTGAACAACTTGTGGCTAAACTGGTAGATATATCTTTAGATTTGTAATTTAAATCAAATGTTGCATGGACTACTTTGGTTACCATTACTTTTAATCTTCATTTTATTAACTGCACTTGGATGGTTAGAAAGAAGAAGACAAAATCTTTTTAGAAGTTGGGCTAGTGATTCTGAACTGTGCAAGTTGGATAGTTCAGGTGCAGCGTCTTTAAAAAATGGGGAGTTAAAATGGAGCGCATTTGAAGCTGGTAAATTTGAAGAAAAAGATTGTTTTACGATCAAGAAACTGGAATTAGTTGAATTAATGGCACTAACTTCAGGTGAAGCTCCTCTAACAAGTGAATCTCAAGGTAAGTGCAGGTTGAGATTAGTAGGGGATGGTAAAGAGATGGATGTACCATTTTCAGATGCAGAGCAAGCAAGGGAATGGATGGACCAACTGATGGAAAAAGCTCGATGTGATTTGTGAAAAACAAAAAAGTAATCAAAAATAGAAGCTTTTTTTTTCTAATTTCATTTTTATTTTTAACATGCTTATTAAGCATTAAAACACTCAAAAAAGTTGATACTCAGGACATTAGGATTTATGGTAGTGAATTATTTTCGCAGAATGATGTGATAAAAAATTCATCTTTAAATTTTCCTATCCGATTAATTTTTGTTGAAACTAATTTGCTAGAAAAAGAGTTAAAACAAAGTTTATCTCTCAAGAATGTTTCGGTAAGCAGAGAACTATTTCCTTTTGGTTTGAAAGTTCATATTAATTCAAGAACTCCAATAGCTTACGGTGAGAGAATATTAAACGACGAAAAAATATTAGGCTTTATTGATAAAGATGGAATTTTTATAAATAAACAAAATGTGGATGAAAAAAATTTGAATAAATTAACCATAAAAGTTTTTGGGTGGAAAGAAAAATTTAAAAAAATATTATCTGAAATTTTTATTTCTATAGATAATTATGAATTAGAGATAATTAAAATAACTTTTTCATCCGATGGGTTTCTAACTGTTGAGGAAAAAGATTTAAAAACAATATTCTTAGGATTTAAGACAAATTTAATCAATAATCAATTTCAAAAAATCAATTATCTTAAAAATGAATTTAAGAAAAATAGCTTTTCAAAAAAAATAGATAATATTGATCTTACTAATCCAGATAAACCAAAAATAAAAGTGTTCAAACCCTAATATTTGAAAAAGTATTTTGAGTAATTTTTTTTAATTATTGTAGTGTTGATATGGGTTTTGCATTCAAAACAAAATATTTAATAAATAAATATTTTTAGGATTTTCCTCAACAAATTCCTACATATGAGCGCAGTAAGTTCATAATGCACCCAATACTAGTAAAAGATTCCTATTAAGAGATGAGCTTCGGTAACAATCCAAACTTTGATCAATCGAGAGAAATCCTTCCAAGCCAAAACGCCAAAATTGAAGTAATTGGTGTAGGTGGTGGTGGCAGTAATGCAGTCAATAGAATGATAAATAGTGATTTAGAAGGTGTTTCATTTAGAGTCCTCAATACCGATGCACAAGCCCTACTGCAATCTTCTGCAGAAAGTAGAGTTCAACTTGGACAAAACCTCACTAGAGGTTTAGGTGCAGGTGGGAATCCAAGTATTGGACAAAAGGCAGCCGAAGAATCCAAAGAAGAGCTTCAACAAGCTTTAGAGGGATCTGATCTAGTTTTTATAGCCGCTGGAATGGGTGGAGGAACTGGTACAGGTGCTGCTCCAGTTGTTGCAGAAGTAGCAAAACAAAGTGGGGCTCTAACAGTAGGCATAGTAACCAAACCATTTTCTTTTGAAGGGAAAAGAAGAATGCGTCAAGCAGAGGAGGGGATCGCAAGACTAGCTGAAAACGTTGATACTCTTATAGTTATTCCAAATGATCGATTAAAAGACGTTATAGCAGGAGCTCCTCTTCAAGAAGCATTTAGGAATGCTGATGATGTTCTAAGAATGGGAGTCAAAGGCATTAGTGACATAATTACTTGCCCGGGATTAGTTAATGTTGATTTTGCAGACGTTAGATCAGTTATGACTGAGGCTGGCACTGCACTTCTCGGAATAGGTATAGGTTCAGGAAGATCAAGAGCTATAGAGGCAGCACAGGCAGCAATGAATAGTCCTTTATTAGAAGCAGCAAGAATTGATGGAGCTAAAGGCTGCGTTATAAATATTACTGGAGGCAAAGACATGACTTTAGAAGACATGACCTCTGCATCTGAAATTATTTATGATGTTGTTGATCAAGAAGCGAATATTATTGTTGGTGCAGTGGTCGATGAGGCAATGGAAGGGGAGATACAAGTTACTGTAATTGCTACAGGATTTGAAACAACCCAACCATTAAACCAGCAAAGAATAAAAAACAGATTATCTAATCAACCCTTATATAATTATTCCGACAATAAAGAATCAGGAGCTAGTATTCCTGAGTTTTTGAGATTAAGGCAAAATAAAAAAGATATAGGTTAAAAGGTAAAATAGAGTGACTCGGTTATCTCGCCTGCCTCAAGCATCCCTTGTGGCTGCTACCTTCCGGTCCTGACCAGGTTTAGGCGTTAAAACCGCGAAAGGCCGAGTCAGAATCATATTAGCAATTCTTGATTAAAAAAGATACATAAATTTATTATGTTACCTTCAGACCTAGTTAATTATAAAAAAAAATCTCGCAAAATCATTGCACTAACTGCCTGGGACTCCATATCAGGATCTATTGCAGAACAAGCAAATGTTGATCTCGTACTAGTAGGAGATTCATTAGCAATGGTCTGCTTAGGATACAAATCGACATTGCCAATAACTTTAGAAAACATAATTTATCATACTAATGCTGTTTCAAGAGGATTTAAGAAAAAAATTGAGGAACAACCTTTAGTCGTTTCAGATATGCCTTTTCTGACTTACCAATGTGGTGAGGATAAGGCTGTTGAGTATGCAGGGAAAATCATTCAGAGCACTTATGCAAAAGCTGTAAAAGTGGAAGGAGCTGAACCAGAAATACAAAAAGTTATTTCTAGATTAATAAGAATGGGAATCCCTGTTATGGGTCATATAGGTCTTACACCACAAAGCTATCTAAATATTGGATTAAGAAAACAAGGAGAAAGCTTAGCAAGCCAAGAAAAAATTAAGAAAGAGGCTTCAATTCTTGAAGAATTAGGATGTTTTTCAATAGTACTTGAACATATTCCTGATTTGCTTGCTAAGGAAATACAAAATTCTTTAACAATTCCCACAATAGGTATCGGCGCAGGTAATTATTGCGATGGGCAAGTAAGAGTTACTGCAGATTTGTTAGGCCTCAATGATGATCAACCCCCATTTTGCCAACCAATTATCCAAGGGAAGAAATTATTTAAGGATAAATTAAAAGAATGGGTAGACTCTGAAAGACTTAGTTAATCTCATCCCACCACTTAAACATAGAAACAAGAACTTGATTACTAAGTTCCATGCCATTAGGCTCACTTAAAAAGAATCTATTCCCCTTTCTTACTAGTAGTCCACTTTCAAGAAATCTTTCCCATTCTTCAACCAATTTACTGAAGTTGCTTTCAAATTTATTGCTTTCCCAGTTTTGTTTTTTAAACACTTCTTTGATATCTAAACCCTCTTTAAGTCTTAATCCCAACATTATTTTCTCATCAAGTTCTTTATAAACAAACCCCTTATTAGTTAGGGATAAATCTAAATTAAATTCGTCTTGTCTAGTTACCCATTCTTTATATTCTTTACTAACTCTTGGTCGAGTAAACTTTTCCCCCCAAGGTGAACTAGTGGAACCTTGACCAAAACTCCACCAGCCTAAACCACTCCAATAAACTCTATTATGTCTCGACTGATGTCGCGGAAGGCAATAGTTTGAGATTTCATATCTTGAATACCCTGAGTTTTTTAAAATTAAATGGGTTGATTCACTATTCCTAAAAGCTTCTTCATCACTTGGGAGTTTTAATTTTCCTAAATTAATTAATTTTTTAAAAACAGTGCCATTTTCAATATTTAAATCGTAAATAGATAGATGAGGTGGAGAAAATGTAATTGCTTTTTTTAAGTCATCTTGCCATTCTTTAAATCCACTTAGTGGCAAGTTTTGAATTAAGTCTAAACTCCAGCTTTTTATTAACCCGGAATCATATTCTCTCTTCAACCATAAACAAGATTTCTCTGCATCTTCTTTCAAATGACGCCTTCCCGACTTTTGAAGTATCTGATTATTAAAACTTTGTACTCCAAGACTAAATCTATTTATCCCAGCATTTATGAATCCGAAAAGATCATCTTGAGTAAAACTTGCTGGATCAACCTCCATAGTGATTTCAGCACCATAGTCAATTCCATAATTTTCTTTAAAAAGATCAACTAATTCTTTGATTTGAGCAGGATCTAAAATTGATGGTGTACCACCTCCTATATAAATTGTCGATAGAGGTGATTTATGCTTAATTGACAATATTTCTTTATATAAAAATTGTAAATACTCTTGAACTGTTTTGCTTCCATAACCTTTTAAAGTTTCAACTTCGTTTCCTAATGGAATAACTGCAAAATCACAATAAAAACACCTTCTGTGGCAAAAAGGAATGTGCACATAAGCACTTCTTGGAAACTTATTCATAATCTAAATTCATTTTTAAGCTCCAAAAAAGTATTAAGGATCGAAAAAAATAAAATCCTTATTTACTCAATTAATAAATCCTAGTAGATTATAGATATGACCGATATCTTAGTATTAATTTTATTTGTATTGTCTGGGGCTGCTTCAGGGTGGCTTGGTGTTGATTTATTGCCAGTAGACATACTCAAACAGGTATCTAATGTAGAAGGTTTTAGAATTGTTTTAGCAATAATTGGTTTTTTTGTAGGATTAGCAGCTGGTTTTGTATTCCTTCAACTTAGAAAGACTTTTCTTGATCAAATAAGAACAATGCCTACGGACTTACTAATAAGTAGGTCTGTTGGATTAATTTTAGGATTACTTGTTGCGAATCTCCTACTTGCTCCAATACTATTAATTCCCTTCCCTAGAGAGGTTTTTTTCGCAAAACCTTTATCGGCCATTTTAAGCAACATTTTCTTTGGTGTGCTTGGTTATAAGTTGGCAGATACCCATGGAAGGACATTATTGAGATTATTCAATCCAAATAACACTGATGCATATCTTGTCAATGAAGGAATTCTCCCTGCTGCAAGTCCAAAAATTCTAGATACTAGCGTAATTATTGATGGAAGAATCAATGGTTTATTAAGTTGCGGCTTATTGGAAGGGCAATTAATTGTTGCTCAAAGTGTAATTGATGAATTACAAACTTTAGCTGACTCAAGCAGTAATGAAAAAAGGTCGAAAGGCAGAAGAGGGCTCAAGTTATTAAAAGAATTAAGAGATTTATATGGGAGAAGACTTGTAATAAACCCAACAAAGTATGAAGGTAATGGGGTAGATGAAAAACTCCTTAAAATTACTGAGGATATGACAGGAACTTTAATTACGGCTGATTATAATCTTTCTCAGATCGCTGAAGTTAAAGAATTAAAAGTTATGAATTTGAGTGATTTGGTTATTGCTTTAAGGCCAGAAGTACAACCAGGAGAGTCACTTAATATAAAAATTGTGAGAGAAGGCAAAGAAGAAATGCAAGGTATTGGATATTTAGATGACGGCACAATGGTTGTTATTGATGAGGCAAAGAATTTTGTTGGAAGCAGATTAGATATTGTCATCACAGGAGCATTACAAACTCCTACTGGAAGAATGGTCTTTGGAAAACTAATAAATAATCCTGAGTCAAACAAATCTTTTAAATCACCAGCGACACAGGGCTAAATCTAGCTAGAATCAGTTCAATCTTAATTTTGTGATACAAATGACTGTATCTGCTCCTTATTACGGCGAAAACACCGTTATGAGGACCCCGCCCCCAGATCTTCCCTCTCTTTTACTGAAAGAGCGAATTGTTTATCTTGGTTTACCATTATTTTCAGATGATGATGCGAAAAGACAACTAGGAATGGATGTTACTGAGCTAATCATTGCTCAACTTCTTTATTTAGAGTTTGAGGATCCAGAAAAACCAATCTATTTCTATATCAATTCAACTGGGACAAGTTGGTACACTGGTGACGCAGTAGGTTTTGAAACAGAAGCTTTCGCTATCTGCGATACAATAAGCTATATTAAGCCTCCAGTACACACTATATGTATCGGACAAGCAATGGGGACTGCTGCAGTTATTCTTTCATCTGGCACTAAGGGGCAAAGGGCCGCTCTTCCACATGCTTCTATTGTTTTGCATCAACCTATAAGCGGAGCAAGAGGCCAAGCAACTGATATCCAAATAAGAGCTGAGGAAGTTTTGAAAAATAAAAAATCAATGCTGGAGATTTTATCTCGTAATACTGGAAAGACCATCGAAGAACTCTCAAAAGACTCTGACAGGATGAGTTATCTCAACCCTCAAGAAGCCCTAGATTATGGAGTTATCGATAGAATACTCACAAGTCAAAAAGATCTACCAAATAAAATTTAACACTCACAAAACTATTTTAAAATCATGCCAATAGGAACTCCAAGCGTGCCTTACAGACTTCCAGGAAGTCAATACGAAAGATGGGTCGACATATATACAAGACTAGGTGTTGAAAGAATTCTTTTTCTTGGACAAGAAGTGAATGATGGTATTGCTAATAGCCTTGTTGCACAAATGCTTTATTTAGATTCTGATGATAGTTCCAAACCTATCTATCTGTATATAAATAGCCCAGGAGGATCAGTAACTGCAGGCTTGGCAATTTATGACACTATTAAATACGTAAAAAGTGATGTAGTAACCATATGCGTAGGCCTAGCAGCCTCCATGGGAGCATTCCTATTGGCCGCTGGTACAAAAGGTAAAAGAGTTGCTTTGCCCCACAGCAGAATAATGATTCATCAACCCTTAGGAGGGACATCTCAACGCCAAGCAAGTGATATTGAAATAGAAGCTAAGGAAATTTTAAGAATTAAAGATATGTTAAACATGTCTATGGCAGATATGACAGGCCAATCATTTGAGAAAATTGAAAAGGATACTGATAGAGATTATTTTCTAAGTGCTGAAGAAGCAAAAAATTATGGATTAATTGATAGAGTAATTACACATCCAAGCGAAGCAAATCAGTCCTAAACTTTCTAAATTAATATTTTAATTTTAATTTTTAAATTAATAATTTTTTTGGTTTATTGCCACCTTAATGTCTAAAATAATAACTATCAAATGCAAAGAAGCTACAACTAATGACCCAACTCTTTTACGACACAGATGCAGATCTAAGTCTTTTAAATAATAAAACAATAGCGATTATTGGATATGGATCACAAGGTCATGCACATGCCCTAAATCTTAAAGATAGCGGTATGGATGTAATTGTTGGATTATATAAAGGAAGTAAGTCTGAAAGCAAAGCTATTAGCGATGGTCTAAAAGTCTTTAGCGTTTCTGAAGCTTGCGAAAAAGCAGACTGGATTATGGTTCTCCTCCCCGATGAGTTTCAGAAAGATGTTTACCTTAAAGAAATAGAACCAAACTTAAAAGAAGGAAAGATACTAAGTTTTGCTCACGGCTTCAATATAAGATTCGGACTTATCAAGCCTCCTAGTTTTGTGGATGTTGTAATGATTGCCCCAAAAGGACCTGGACACACTGTTCGTTGGGAATATCAGAATGGCCAAGGAGTTCCAGCACTGTTTGCAGTTGAACAGGATTCTTCCGGAGGGGCAAGATCATTGGCAATGGCTTACGCTAAAGGGATTGGTGGAACGAGAGCTGGGATTCTTGAAACAAATTTTAAAGAAGAAACAGAAACTGATTTATTTGGCGAACAAGCGGTTTTGTGCGGAGGATTATCAGAGCTCGTCAAATCAGGCTTCGAAACTCTTGTAGAGGCAGGATATCAGCCCGAACTTGCTTACTTCGAATGCTTACATGAAGTTAAACTTATTGTTGATTTAATGGTGAAGGGAGGCTTATCTCAAATGAGAGATTCCATTTCAAATACTGCAGAATATGGAGATTATGTAAGCGGTAAAAGACTTATCAATAGTGATACAAAGAAAGAAATGCAAAAAATTCTAAAAGATATTCAAGATGGAACTTTCGCTAAGAATTTTGTTGAAGAATGCGATAAAAACAAACCCTTAATGACAAAATTAAGAGAAGAGAACTCAAAACATGAAATTGAGAAAGTAGGTAAAGGATTGCGCTCGATGTTCAGTTGGCTGAAATAAATTTATTTTTAATATTCCTTGGATCAATTGGTTTTGATTTATTTATCGGCGATCCAAGATTCTTGATACACCCCGTTCAAGTAATTGGCTTTTACATAAAAAAAATATCTGATTACCTCATAAAAAATTTTAGTAAAAATAAAAATATATTGTTTTGGGGAGGTTTAATCATAGCTGTATCCACCATTGGAATGAGTTTTGGTTTCGGAAAATTGATAGAGCTCAGTTATGTGCAATCAAGAAATAATTTTTTTGGTGGATTGTTAATTTTTTTTGGCCTTTCAAGTTGTATTGCGACTAAGGGACTTATTTCAAGTGTGAAAGAGATTAAAGAGTTAATAGAACGCGAAGAGATTAATGACCAAAATAAGAGAATAATAAAAGAGAAGGTACAAAGGATAGTAAGTAGGGATGTAAGTTCATCTTCTTTAGAACATCTTTTGAGATCAAGTACAGAGAGTCTTACCGAAAATTCTGTTGATGGAATATTTGGGCCATTATTTTGGATTTTTATTGGAATTTTTTTTATGAAATTTTCAATTTTTCTGCCAGGGCCTTTATCACTTGGTTTTTCTTATAAAGCTATAAGTACTTTAGATTCAATGATAGGTTACAAATATGATCATTTTAAATATTTAGGTTTTTTCAGTGCAAAAATCGAAGATATTTTTACATTTGTTCCTTCAAGATTAGTTTTAATCACATTGCCTTTAGTTAGTCCCAAAATTAATGAGTATGGATCAATCATAAAAAAAAGCTATCTTGATGGTAAAAAATATGATTCGCCTAATGCTGGGATTTCAGAAGCTATATTTGCTTATATTTCTGGGATAAAATTGGGTGGGGAAAGTAAATATAAAAATGAGATTATTAAAAAGCCAATCATCAATGCGAATGGAGGTGATTGCACTGGAGAGAAAATTAAATTAATTTGTCAATTAATTTTGAGATTACAATTTTTATGGATAATAATTTTTGTCTTAATTTTTGTCTTAATTTTTTTTTAATTTCGACTTTAATTTAATGATAAATTAGTTTTAAAATTACTAAAATAAATATAAAAGCTCTATGCAAGAAAATAGCTCTCCAATAGAAAATCAAAGTGATGATTTTACTAATACATCATCAACTGATAATGAATACTCAAAATGGGTAGACAATCAGGGAGATGAAGTAAAGAATGTTTTTGGATTTAATAGCAATGCTGAACTTGTAAATGGCAGAGCAGCAATGATCGGATTCTTAATGCTCATATTAACTGAGTTAGTTTTTAGCGGCAGACCTGTTACTTCTTCAATTTTTGGTATTAATTAAAAATGGAAGCAAAAAAATCTAATCCAATAAAAGTATTCTTATACATATCTGTATGGGTAATTATTTGGGGCACTTTAGGATCTTTGATCGATTTTCCTCTATATAAAAATAAAATCTACTTAGAAGGAAGCATATATCAATATCTTACTTTCACAGCTACAGCGATTATTTCTATTATATCTGCAAAGTTTATTTATAAGAAAATTGATTTATAAAAACTTATACCTAAATTTCTTAATAATTTTTGCTGGTTCTTTACTTTCATTGGACTCGTAAAGTATCCACTGATGTGTCTCAGTATCATGATCACAACCATAATTTCCAGATAGGTTATTGTAACTTGAAAGATATGAATGACAATTTTGGTCTGCCTCAAAAGCAGAGTCATAACCTGTTAGAAAATATATCAAAAATAGAACAGTTATTAACAAAAAAAATACTTGAGAAACTAAATTAACTACCTTCATAAGATATTCTAAAATTTAAATATATCATCTAATAAAATTTTTCGATCTAAAAATATAGCTAACGACCAACATTAAATACAAAGTCATGGAATTCTTGATTCTTTAAATAAAGGATGACTAACAATATTAAAATTAAATTTAAACCTAGTACTAATGATCCAAAAATATTTATTTGTTTTTTACCTGGCAAAGTGTAAGTAAATTTTTTGCCTTTAAGAAAAGCTGCTAAGCCTTTTTTTCCTTTTTTTGTTTCTTTTATTTGAGTATTTTGAGTATTATACTTTACTTCATTATCAGAGAAACCTTTTACCATTACAAATTAAATAACAAGTTTATAATATTCCAAAAAAATAAATTATTTTAATAATTAACAATTTTTAATCACATATGGCATCATTAATGAAATTCTCTCATTTGAGGAATTATTAAAAAAATAAGCTTCAATAATTTCCGTTTGCAGCCCCAATAAACTAGATTGACATTTGAATCTATTTTGATCAAATATTACTAATTGAAGTTTTTCTATTTCAGAAACTAATTCTTTACATAATGGGGTTTGAGAATCTTTAAAACAATCACTAGATTGTTTTAAAATCTTAGACTTTGTTTGTATTGTCTCTGCCATAAGGAAATTTGATAATAATAAAAATTTTAAGAATAAAATAGTTAAAAATTTCATTACTTTTTAAGATTTCAAAATTTTGGATACTTCGGCAGGAGTTTTGGACATAGTGCTAATTGCATTTTATTGCAATAAAAAAAGATGCCCTAAAAGAGCACCTTGTTATTAAGGGAAGAAATAGATTAAAAAGATTACCCTTGAACTCTATCCTTAAAAAGTTTACCTGCAGAGAATGTTGGAACTCTTTTAGCAGGTATTGCTATTTTTTCGCCTGTCTTAGGGTTTAATCCCTGTCTTGCAGAACGATCTCTTGGTTCGAAAGAACCAAATCCTAGTAAAGAGACTTTTTTGCCTTCCACTACTGAATCAACAATAGTTTCAATAGCTGCATCAACAACTAAAGAAACATCCGTTTTTGTGAGCTCTGTACGAGCTGCAACAAGATTTACTAAATCAGCTTTGTTCATTGAAATTTAAATTAAAGCAAAGGTTTAAAAAAAAAAGATTTAAATCGAGTTTTAAACCTCGAACTTCCACATCATATGGAGCAAATACAAATACGGCAACCGAAAATGCTGGCGGGGCAAAGCTTTATACAAATTTTAGGGACATTTTTAGCAACATTATTTATTTTTATAGCCAAGCTTTTTCATTTATAAAAAATAGCCTCTTCATTTAGAAAACAGCTAAAAGCATTGGTGGCACTGTAGTTAGCCTTAAAAAGGCTAACTACATTTAGCAAAGGGGAAAAATATCAAAGGGGGATGAATTTAAGAATTTGAGCTATTTATTATTTTTTATTAATTTTCAGATATATTTCCTTCTCATCACATGAGAAAGCATAATTTGTATTTTGAAATCAAGAAAAATCTGGTTTTCTCATTATTAAACTTTCTCTCTAAATCGTTTTATGCACTGAGCAGATGGATAAAGAAATTGTAATTAATTAGAAAATTAATACTCTCCAAGATCTAATAAAGTTGATTAGTGAAGCCTTAAATTTGAGTTTATTTTTAAATTTTGCATCTATTATTCAAATATCAGTAATTTAAATAAATTATCTCAAGATTTAACTAATCAATGAAAAAGATAAAGTGATTCATCTCAATAAAGGCAAACCATTTCCTTTAGGAAGTTCTCTAACTTCACAAGGGGTTAATTTTTCCTTGATAGCCACAAATGCTGAATATGTAGAAATCTTATTGTTTGAGAAAGAGGACTCTATTTTCCCAAAAAGTATATTCAAATTAGATCAGACTCATAATAAAGGTCCTTACTGGCATGCCGAAATAAAAAATCTAGATGAAGGTTGTATTTATGCTTTTAGAGTAAAACAAAAAAATAATGAAATTAATAGTAACTATGAAAAAAAAGTATTACTTGATCCATGTTCAAGGGGTATTGCCGGATGGGGAAGTTATCAAAGAGAAAATGCATTAAAAACGCAAGAAAATACTAATTCTTGTCTTAAAAGCATTGTTTGCGATAGGAAATTATTTAATTTTAAGGATTATCCAAGACCAAAACATTCTTGGGAAGAAACAATTATTTATGAACTCCATATTAAAGCTTTCACTGAATCAACTGATAAATATGAAAGTTGTTTTAAGAAATTTTTAAAAAAAATTCCTTATCTCAAAGAACTGGGTATTACAACAATTGAATTACTTCCAATTTTTTGTTTTGATCCTACTGATGCCCCAAATGGTCTAAAAAATTTTTGGGGTTATAGTCCAATTAATTGGTTTACTCCGCATTTTGAATATCTTTCAAATGAATCCGCCGAAAAAAATAGAGACGAATTTAGAAGATTTGTAGAGGAATGTCATAAAGCAGGCATTGAAGTCATCTTAGATGTTGTATATAATCACACTTCCGAAGGTGATTCAAAAGGGCCCGCAATATCTTGGAAAGGTATAGATGAAAATCTTTATTACTTTATTGGAAAAGATAAAAATTATCAGGACGTCTCCGGATGTGGTAATACTATTGCAGCAAACAGAGGATTAGTTAGAAAACTAATAATTGAATCATTAAAATGTTGGGCAAGTGAATTAGGGGTTGATGGTTTTAGATTTGATTTAGGAATTGCCCTATCAAGAGGAGAAAATCTTTCACCGCTTGATAATCCTCCAATTTTTGAAGATATCGAATGTGAACCAGAACTTATCGATATCAAGTTCATAAGTGAGCCATGGGATTGTGGCGGTTTATATAAATTAGGTGATTTCCCATCTAAGAATACTTTCACTTGGAATGGTCATTTTAGAGATGACTTACGGAGATTTTGGAAGGGGGATAAAGATACAGCTTGGAATATGAGCGATAAAATAAAAGGGACGCCATCTATTTATAAAGAAGATGATATTTTCCCAAAATCAATAAATTTTATTACTTCCCATGATGGATTCACTCTAAAAGATTTAGTAACTTTCAATAGAAAACATAATTTTGCCAATAGAGAACAAAATAGAGATGGTGATAACCATAATAATTCTTGGAATCATGGTATAGAGGGACCAACTACAAACTTATTAATTAATGATTTAAGAAAAAGACAACAAAAAAATCTTATTCTTAGTTTACTTATATCTAGAGGTGTTCCAATGATACTTATGGGTGATGAGATAGGAAGGTCACAAGGCGGTAACAATAATTCTTGGTGCCAAAATAATTTATTGGGCTGGATGAATTGGGAACATGGTCAACAAGATTTGGAATTATTGGAATATTTTAAATACGTTATAAAAATCCGAAAAAAACTAATAAACATTTTTAATCCATCATTCTTCCCTAATAATCAAACCAATGAAAATATTCCAAGATATCATTGGCATGGAACAAAGTTAGATAGACCCGATTGGAGTAGTTGGTCTCACACAGTTGCATTTAGTATTAACAAAGGCAATACTAATCCGCTGGTCTGGATAGGTTTAAATGCATATTCAAAAAGTATAGATTTCCCCTTACCGAATTGTAAATATAATTGGTTAAAAATTGTTGACACTAGTATGTCTGAGATTTTTAAACCCTTAACTATTAAGGAAAAATCTGTTTCAATAAAGAGTAGAAGCTCTTTATTAATCATTTCAGAAGAAGTATTTGGGACAAAAAACAATATATTCTAAAAGCGGGCGGCGGGAATCGAACCCGCATCTTCAGCTTGGAAGGCTGAGGTTTTACCACTAAACCACGCCCGCATTAAGTAATAGAATTACCATTGCAATAATACATTATCAAACAATCAACAAAGTAAAAAGATTGGAAAATTCACACTCGAAAAAAAATATTTCTAGATCAACAACAAGATTAATGCTCTCTTATGGACTAGGAGATGCAGGCACAGGTTTAGTCGCGACGCAATTTGGTTTTTTTCTTTTCAAATTCTTTATTTCTGCTGGTTTACCAGTAATAATTGCAGGTTCATTATTAATGTTAATAAAGATATGGGACGCAGTAAATGATCCGTTAATTGGATGGTTAAGTGATCGAACCAAATCAAGATGGGGGCCTAGAATCCCTTGGATGGTAGCAGCATCTGTTCCTCTTGGTTTATCTTTAGCAGCGATATGGTGGACACCCTCTGGTTCCGTGCTAACCAAGACTATTTACTATGCCATAATTTCTATAGTCGTAATGACTGCTTATACAAGTATTAATCTTCCTTTTGCAGCTCTATCTACTGAAATTTCTGAAAAAACAGAAATAAGAACAAGATTAAACGCATCTAGATTTACTGGCTCAATAATTGCAGGACTAACTGGTCTAATAATTGCTGGAGTTGTATTAGGTTCTGAAGGATCAGCAAATAATGAATATTTTTTAATGGGTAAAATAAGTGGATGTATTGCAGTTGCTGCAACATTAATTTCTTGTTGGGGATTGGCTCCATTTGCAAAAAAAGCACGAAGGCCTTCAGGAAAAGTGGAAGCTATAACACTTCAATTCAAAAGAATCTTCAGAAATAAAAAATTTCTAAAAGTTATTACGCTTTATATTCTTCTCTGGTGCGCCTTACAATTAATGCAAACTGTAGCTTTAATTTATATAGAAGATGTACTGAATGTACCAACATATATTGCGAAGTGGGTACCAATACCTTTCCAAATTAGCGCTTTAGTGGGTTTACAAATATGGACCAGAGTATCAAATAAATTGAATAGGATTTCAGCTTTAAACTATGGAGCGATGATTTGGATTCTTTCATGTACGGCAACTTTGTTTTTACCTTCTTTATCTAGGGTTTCAGGCGTTGGGGATAATTTATTTCTAAATTCAGGAAATATAATTTTGTTCATTCTTTTAATTTTCATAATCTGTCTTATCGGTATTGGAGCTTCAACTGCTTTTCTTATCCCTTGGTCACTACTTCCTGATGCAATAGATGAAGATCCAGAGAAACCCGCAGGACTATATACCGCTTGGATGGTGCTTATTCAGAAGATTGGTATCGCATTTAGTGTTCAATTATTAGGATTTTTATTATATTTATCTGGTTATCAATCATGCTTGAATGATCAAGATGGTCTAAATATTATGGAACAATGCTACTCAGCACAATTAACTATTAGATTATGTATTGGTTTTATACCCTCAATATTGGTAATAATTGGTCTTTTAATTATGAGAAAATGGGATCAAAAATTAATTACAAACTAATATAAAGATATGTATTATCCTTATTTTTTCAAAAGACTTCTAAGCAGCTTAATCATTGGCGGGCAAGCAATTAACTTTATCTTTAGAGGTAAAATTTCCAAAAATGATCTCTTTGACCAACTCATGGAGTCAGGTCCTGGAAGTTTATTAATTGTATTAATTACAGGAATTGCCGCAGGTACAGTTTTTAATATTCAAGTTGCATCACAACTCACAAGTATGGGAGTTTCAAGTGAAATTGGAGGTTTATTAGCAGTAGGCATGGCGAGAGAAATGGCTCCCCTTCTAACTGCTACTTTAATGACTGGAAAGGTTGCCACTGCCTATGCTGCTCAACTGGGAACTATGAAAGTCACAGAACAAATTGAGGCAATAACCATGTTAAGGACCGAACCAGTCCAATATTTGGTAGTCCCAAGGTTACTATCGATGATAATAATGTCTCCAATACAGTGTCTTTTGTTTTTATCTGTAGCTTTATGGAGCGGACAAGTTTGGAGCACAATTTTTTATAAAGTTCCTCCAATAGTTTTTTGGACATCTGTAAGATCAGGTAATGTGAGTTTAACCAGTACAGACTTAACTTCAATGTTAATAAAATCTGTTGTGTTCGGATTACTTATTTCAATCATTGCTTGTGGATATGGACTCACAACTAAAGGTGGTCCAAAAGAAGTTGGAACAAGTACAACAGGCGCAGTTGTAATGACTCTCGTTACTGTATCTTTAATGGATGTATTTCTCACACAAATTTTATTTGGATGATCCTATGTTTAACACTAAATCAAAAAAAGAGGAACCAGTAATAATATCTCCATCATTTCAGTTACCAATCATTCTAATAGTTTTAAGTTTTATGCTTTTGTTTTTGAATATTGGTTCTTTGCCAACAATAGTTTGTGCTTCTTTTAGCTTTTTTTTATTACTTCAGTCATTCACCTTAAGAATAAAAATAACAAATGATGATTTAATCGTTTTACAATTAGGGAAAGAGATTAGAACTTTTCCGTTCAAGAACTGGATATCATGGAAATTCTTTTTCCCTATAATCCCAGGTATTTTTTATTTTAGAGAAAAGTCCAGTCCTCATTTATTACCAATTTTATTTAATCCAAAGCAATTAAAAGATGAGCTCATAAAAAAAGTTGACTCCCTGGAAATTAAAAATTCTTAAAATTCAGACTTTGCCTATTCATCAAAATTATTTAAATGACCAATACAGAAATTTCCGACAATAATCCTGAAAAGGAATTAATAATAGATAAGTCAATTTCAGATGATAAAACCAAACAAATTAGTAAGAAAAATACAACACAAAATAAAAAAACTACACCAAAAAACGACAAATCAACTAAATCTTTTGATGAAATTTCTAATGAAATTTTTAGAGATCTCGTTTCAAAAAAAGACTCTTTAGGTGAAGAAATAAAAGAGTTAGAAACAAAAAAAAATGAAATAGAAAAAGATATTGAGTCAAATTTTAAAGGTCAGTCAGATAATATTGCTAAAAGAGTTAAAGGCTTTCAAGAGTACTTAACTGGGGCTTTGCAGAATCTTTCACAAAACGTAGAGAAACTTGAATTAGTTTCTCAACCAATAATCGTAAAACCTTCTCCCCTTGATGAAAAAAAGCAAAACAATAGCACAAATAATGTAGTTAATGTTCCCGCTCTTTCTGAAACATTTAAGCCAGATGAAGAGATTATAAAAAGTTGCTTTTCAAGTTTTACAGAACAACCTGACTTTTATGCAGAACCTTGGAAATTAAGACGTAGTCTGGATTCATCAGATATAGAAATTATGGATGATTGGTTCTTTAACATGGGCGGGAGAGGTTCTCTTGAAAGTAGAGGATCTCGACAAAAAAATGCCTTGTTATCAGCGGGTTTAATATCTATTCTCGGCGAATTATATGGAGATCAGTTTCAGACACTTATTTTAGCTTCGCAGCCTGAACGATTAGGTGAATGGAGAAGAATTCTTCAAGATTCACTTGGTCTTACAAGGGATGACTTTGGACCTAATAGTGGGATTGTTCTTTTTGAAAGGCCTGAAGGTGTCATCGAGAGAGCTGATAGATTAGAAGCGAATGAAGAATTGCCATTTATTATCATTGATGCGGCAGAAACCTCTGTTGAAATTCCAATACTTCAATTCCCATTATGGGTTGCATTTGCTGGTTCAGATAATGAAATTTACGATGATCTTGAACTAAACTAAGCTTTATGAATGTCTTAATAATTTTTACAAGTTATCTTTTAGGATCAGTTCCGACAGGTTTCTTAATTGGAAAATATCTCAAAAATATAGATCTAAGAACTATAGGTTCTGGATCTACAGGTGCCACAAATGTCTTAAGAAATGTTGGGAAATGGCCAGCACTTTTTGTATTTATCATTGACGTTGGGAAAGGCCTTATTGCAGTAAAAATTGCTCAATATTACACAGATCAAGGATTAATAGAAGTTATAGCAGGGATATCCGCTATCTCAGGACATATTTGGCCAATATGGCTTAAAGGTAAAGGAGGGAAAGCTGTTGCAACTGGATTAGGTATGTTTTTGGCTCTTTCTTGGAAAGTCGGACTCGCATCTCTTGGTATTTTTTTAATAGTCCTAACAAGAACTAAATTTGTTTCTTTATCCAGTATTTCAGCTGCAATCTTACTTCCTATTTTTATGTTTTTTTACCTAGGAAAATTTATTCACTCATATTTTTTTATAAGTTTAATTGTGGCATTATTAGTAATCTGGAAACATAGAACAAACATAACAAGATTGCTTAAGGGAGAAGAATCCAAAATTAATCAGAATCAATAGATTTAAATATTTCTATTAGAGCTTTATTAGGATCTATAGCTTTTGATATTGATCTACCAATAACTAACTTAGAAGCGCCATTATCTATAGCTTCACGGGGAGTCATAATTCTATTTTGATCATCTTTATTGTCAATATTTAATCTAATGCCTGGTGTAATAATTTCAAAATTATCCTTATAAATTGATCTCAAAATTTTTACCTCCCAAGGGGAACAAACACATCCATCTAATCCGGCATCAAAAGACAATTTTGCAAGTCTCAATACATTTTCTTCAATTGAATTATTTCTATCTAGATCAGTTTGAAAATCTTTAAGAGAAAAGCTTGTTAAAACAGTTATTCCTACAACAAATGGAGGTTTAACACTAACTGAAGTGGCTCCTTCTAAAGATGCTTTCTTAGAATCCTTAAGAGCTTTTAGACCTGCTGAAGCATGAATAGAAATTATATCAACCCCTAATTTTGAAACTTGGAAACATGCTGAACGCATTGTATTTGGAATATCATGAAATTTTAAGTCTAAAAAAATTTTTTTATTTAAACCTTTTAATATTTCAATAACTCTTGGACCTTCCCTGACAAAAAGCTCTAAACCAACTTTAACCCATTTAATATTAGGACATTTTTCCAGAAGTAATTTTGCTTGACTTACATCTAATCCATCAATTGCCAATATTATTTTATCTTCTGAATTAAATCTTTTATTCATCAATTTTCAGTTTTCAAACCTCTTAATTATTTTTTTCCCAATTTGCAAAATTTTCCCTTCCAAATCATTTTTTGAATTAAAAACTAAATCAGGATTTATTACTTTCTGACTATCAATTTTCACACCCCCACCTTTAATAGATCTTTTAGATTCGCTACTAGATTTGAAAAGTTTTAGAGCACTTAACAAGTAAAAAAACTTTACTGGAAAAACTACTTCTTTTAAAGAAATCTCTGGAATTTCTCCAACTTTTTCTTTGTGTCCAAGGAATAATTTTTCGCAGTTTGATTGCGCCTTTAATGCTTCTTCAGCCCCATGGAATAAAGTAGTAACTTCTAAAGCCATTCTTCTCTGTAATTCACGAGGATTTGAGTTTTCAAGAAAACTTAAATCTAATTCAGTAAGTAATTCAAAATAGGTAGGTATTATATTATCGGGTACTTTTTCTAATTTTGAATACATTGAAAGCGGATCTTCAGTCAAACCGACGGTGTTAAATTCAGATTTACTCATCTTCTTAATTCCATCTAAACCTGTCAAAATTGGCAGCAGAACACCAAATTGAGGGTCTTTTTTAAAATGCCTTTGAAGATCTCTTCCTATTGCAATATTAAATTTCTGATCTGTACCTCCAAGCTCAATATCTGATTGAACAACCACGGAATCGTAACCTTGTAATAGTGGATATAAGAATTCATGCAAAGCAATTGGAACTTGCGAAGTGTACCTTTTATTAAATTCCTCCTTAGCTAGCATTTGACTAACTGTTGCACTACCCATTAATTCAATTATCGAATTAAGATTTAATCCTTTTAACCATTCACTGTTATATCTAATTTCTATTCTATCTTTTGAATTAAAGTCTAAAATAGATTCATTAGCTGGCTTTCCCATCCCTAGTTGGGTTAAATATGTTTTTGCATTATCCTTGACTTGTTTTTCCGATAACTGAACTCTTGTTTTGTTTTTTCCGGTTGGGTCTCCAATTTGAGCAGTAAAATCCCCAATAATTAAAACTGCAATATGTCCGTTATCTTGGAATGCCCTAAGTTTTTTAAACAATATGCTGTGCCCAAGATGAATATCTGTTCCAGTTGGATCGATCCCGAGTTTAACCCTTAATTTTTTATTATTTTTTTTCGCATAATCAATTATTTCCGAAAAGGTTTTATCTGTTCCCTTAATTGGGAAATATTCTTCTATTCCTCTTGAAAGCCATGATGGCAATATTAAATTATCTGACATGAAGCTTTAACAATTAAATTTAAGAAGTTTTATCAAGTTCATCCTTCATTCTTATTAAGGTTTTATTCATTTGATCGAACATTTGATCAGGAGTAATCCCAAATTGACTTAACTGTGTCTTTAATTGTTCCACTGTCATTTTTGCTTGAAAATCTTCAGACAATTCAAATCTCTTCATAAAAACCTTATAACGATCCATAAGAGATTCCATTTTTTTTATAAACATTTTTTTCCCTTCTCTGTCAAATTTTCCATAATCAGAACCAAGTTTCATAAGTTCTTGATAATCTGTAAAAAGCTTTTTAGCTTCTTCTTGAACGATGTCTGACTCGAAGAATCCCATGATTATAATCCTCCCCCTAATCTCTGAGAACCATTATTATAACTGACTTGATGATTTTGCATCATTGAATAATAAAGTTGGTGCGGTACAACTTTTCTTGTTTTTCACTTCCTGATACCAAAGGATTTGAAGTGATGTTGCACTCATGTTGTCCTAAACTAATATATTTTACCAATAATTGAAAGGTAGAAAATACTACCTAAATTTTTAAACACAAAGATTTATTTGAAGATATTTAAATTTAAAGTGAATTCATATCTAGCAATGACTAGTTTATCTCTAGTGATAAAAAAGATTTTTACAAATGAAGGAAATAGTGGATTTGAAAAAAATTAAAGATAAACTCATAAAATTCTCAAAAGAACGCGATTGGGAAAAATTTCATACACCAAAAAATCTTGCTATGGCATTAACAGTAGAAGTATCAGAATTATTAGAAATATTCCAATGGTCTCTCGATGGTGGTCAAGATGTTATTGAAAATTCAAAAGAGGAAATTGAATCGGAAATTGCCGATATTTTTAACTATCTTGTTAAACTTGTCGATTTGTTAGATATAGATTTAGAAAAAATTGCGCTTAAAAAAATTGACTTAAATTCGAAGAAATATCCAATTGAGAAATCAAAAGGGAAATCTCTTAAATACACAGAATTATGAGAGTTCATATTGTTCCTTGTGGCGACAAATATGCTAGAAAGCATCACGCAAAAACTATTGAAAAATTAGTTCCTAGAGAGGAGATAATTCTTTTTGAAAATGACAAAAAATTGACCTCAACATTGAAAGATGATGCCTATGCATGCTGGGGAGTAACCAATGCTAAAAATAATTCCAACTATAAAAATTGGCAGACAATGCAAAAAGACGATATTTGCATAATGTATAGGGATAAAACTTTTTTTAGTTGCGGAAAGATTACAGCAAAGTTTAAAAATAAGGAATTCTCAGAATATCTTTGGGGATTTAAAGAGGATGGTCAATTATGGGAAAATATGTTCCTTATTGATGAGATTAACGAAATAAATGTACCACTTGATGTATTAAAGAAAGTGATGGGTTATAAGGAAAAGTTTTATATCCAAGGTTATACAACATTTGATAATGAAAGTTCCGAGAAAATTGTTGCTGCTTTTCAAATTCCATTTTTTGAAAAATCATTCAACGATACTGCATTAAAAGTTGAAATAGAAAGAAGAGAAAAAATGTGGATGGAAATACAAAAAATTCAAAATATAAGACCTCTTACTGCTGAAGAAGTAAGGTCCATAGGATGCTATGGGAGTGCTAGAGGGATATGGAGAGATACTAAAAATACCAGTGACATCACTCCATCTGGGAAAGGTGTATGTGTGGGTATCAGTAGTAGAGGCAAATATGAAGATGACTTTGGTGAAGAGACAGGAACTTATGACTATCCCAAAACTGAAATGAGAGGTCAAGATTCAGCAGATATTGAATCACTTAGATCTGCAATGCAATTAAAACTTCCAATATTTTTAATAAGGAATGCAAATGAGAAAGGTGAATTAATTAATTCTGGTAAAAGGAGAAAAGTAGATAAAGTTTTTGTTCTTTATGATTCACCAGAAGATAACTCTATTGTTATAACTTTTTCTGAAGGTGGGAAAGATGACTATGAAATACCTATTGAAGAAGAGGACACTTTTCAAGAGAGAGAAATCTCTGTAAAAACAACAAAATCAAAAAAAAGAAGTCAAGAAGTTTTTCGCAAAAAATTACTAAAAAGAATCGGTCCCAAACATTGTGTTCTATGTGATGCATTACCAGAAGTTATTGAAGCAGCACATATTAGACCAGTAAAAGATAATGGGGGAGATCAATCTGGTAATGGAATATGGTTATGTAGAAATCATCATTCACTTTTTGATCTTAATAAATGGAGTATTGATCCAAAATATTTGGAGATAATACCAAATAATCAAAATAATCTTAACTCTCTCCAAATAATGCGTTCAAATCTAAGGCATCTCAAATATCCACCAAGTAAAGAAGCATTGGAATGGAGATGGAAAAAATTCAATAAGGGTCAAGACATGAATTAAAATTATTTTTTCTTTATTAATTTATGAGTTTTTTTCAGACTCAAAGAATCCCATTTCTATTTTTTTACTTCGCAAGATTAAGGCTCAATTACAAGATAACAAGAATCTTTTAAATTAATAAGAACATTAATAAATTTTAGTTTATAAATAATTCTTTGATTTATATTTTTTCAGAATTAAATTTAGTAGACATGTTTCATAAATATTGGAAAAATTTAACGTAAATAATATTTCAAATCAAAATAGACAATTTGAATTATTTGGTTCAAATGTAAATACATCAATTAATTTTCAACACTCAAAAAATCTAAAAATCAAAGGCGAAATCCTAACTGAATGGAGAAATAGAATATATAATCACCAATTCAAAATTACAAAAGATAATCATAATAAAACTTTGCATCAAACAAGTCTTCCTATAAATACAATTTCCAATGAAAGAAAAATTGATCCGTTTTCCCTGCAGCCATTATCATTGAACTTTTGGAGAACCAATCAATATATACACAATGGTCCAGCAATGTATTTTGTAATTGACTCGATGGAGAGTTCTAAAATAATCCTTTATATAGGAGAAACAAATTCGGCAAATAAAAGATGGAAGGGAGAACATGACTGTAAAAATTACCTCATGAACTATAAAGAAGCCTTAGCTCATAACAAACTCTCAAGTCACCAAGATATTCGTTTCTTCTTAGATGTACCTAAAGAAGTAAAATTAAGACGTAAATTAGAACAGCAACTGATATATTTATGGTTACCACCTTTTAATAAAGAAACTCGAGATAGGTGGGCAACTACTTTCACAAACAACTAAAAGTTAATTAAATCCATTTTACAAATGCAATTTTCCACATTCCAAAAAAATCTAGATAACTGGCAAGGTACTTCATTAATTTTTGGAGTTTTAGAGGAAGAAATTGCAAGCCAACTTGAAAACATAAAATTTGTTATTGACCCAAAATTATTACTTAAAAAAGTTACTCAAAAAAAATTTAAAGGAGAAAAAGGAAAAACTTTAAGCTTTGAATTTTTAGATCAAAAATTAGAAACTTTAATCATAGTCGGTCTTGGCAAATCAAAAGACCTAAATAAAAGTGATATAGAAAACTCTATAGGAAATCTAGTTAGGAAAACTGTTGATAAAAATGAAAAAATCAGCATCTTGCTACCTTGGGAATTAATAAATTCACAACTAGAAATAAATCAATTAGCAGAGTCAGCCAGATTATCTGCCTATAAAGACAATAGATTCAATAAGAAAAAAGATGAAAAGAAAGTTCTTAAAGTAATAGAGTTTTTGAATTTAAAAAAATTTGAGAATATTAGCTTTGAAGAGACAGCACAAATATGTGAAGGTGTAGAACTAGCTAGAAGACTTGTAGCCGCCCCTCCAAATAGTCTTACGCCTCAGGAAATGTCTATACAAGCTTCTCAAATAGCTAATGATCATGGTTTGGAAGTAAAAATTTTAGAGGCAAAAGATTGTGAGGATTTAGGAATGGGTGCATATTTAGCTGTAGCAAAAGGTTCTGATCTGGATCCTAAATTTATACATCTTACTTTAAAGTCAGACGGGCCTATAAAAGAAAAGATTGCGCTTGTTGGGAAGGGTTTAACCTTTGATTCTGGAGGATACAATCTGAAAGTAGGAGCCTCTCAAATTGAAATGATGAAATATGATATGGGCGGAAGCGCTGCAGTTTTAGGAGCAGCAAAAGCACTTGGAGCAATAAAGCCAAAGGGATTAGAAATTCATTTTATTGTGGCATCTTGCGAAAACATGATCAATGGATCTGCAGTACATCCTGGAGATGTAGTTAAGGCATCTAATGGCAAGACAATTGAAATAAATAACACTGATGCAGAGGGTAGACTCACATTAGCTGATGCTTTAACTTACGCATCCAATTTAAAACCGGATTCAATAATAGATCTCGCAACTTTAACAGGAGCTATTGTTGTTGCATTAGGAAATGATATAGCTGGATTCTGGAGCAATAATGATGATCTAGCAAATGATCTAAAAGCTGCATCAGCCCAGTCTGGAGAAGAATTATGGCAAATGCCTTTACAAAAATCTTATAAAGAAGGGTTAAAGTCTCATATAGCTGACATGAAAAATACAGGCCCTAGAGCAGGTGGGTCAATAACTGCTGCTTTGTTTTTGGAGGAATTCTTTGATACACAGATTAAATGGGCTCATATTGATATTGCTGGGACTTGTTGGACTGATAAGAATAAGGGAATTAACCCATCAGGTGCAACCGGTTTTGGAGTTAAAACTCTTGTTCAATGGATTAAAAATAAATAACTATATTTAAATCATTCATTCCAAAGATTTGTTGATCTAGCATTATCACCCCATAATTTATCCAACCTTTGATCTCTCCCGCATGAGAATCTATAGAACTTATATTTTAATTCATTTCTCTCGGCAAAATCCTGATGATATTCTTCAGCCAACCAAAATTGACCTTTTGATTTTAGTTCTACAGATATTTTTTCTAACGGCAAACTCAATTCATTAGAGGCGGAAACAATTGCATTTCTGGCATCACTTTCCTCATTTGCATCTTTGAAAAAGATCACTGGCCTATAAGAATCTCCACGATCACAAAATTGACCCTTGCCATCCAGAGGATCAATATTTCTGAAATAGAGCCTAAGTATCTCGGGTAAAGTTACCAATTTGGAATCATAGTTCACCAAAACCACTTCCTGATGTCCTTCATGATTTTCGTATGTAGGATTTTGTAAATCTCCGCCTGAATAGCCACTTTGTACAAAATTTATCCCCTTTAATGACTCTAAATCATGTTCTAAACACCAAAAACAACCTCCTCCAAGAATCAATTCCTCTGCAAAAGCGTTTAAAGGGTTAATAAATATTGAAATAGCAATTATTAGAGGAAAGAAATATTTCATTTTTTTATTATAAAGTTCAAATAATAGAATTAATAATCTCTTTAGCAGCTCTCTGTACTACGCCCTTTTCTCCTAATTCTTTTTTTAAAAAAGCATAACCTTTTTTAATTTTTATATTTTCTGACTTCCCATCAAGAATCCTACAAGATTTATAGAAAATTTTCTTGTCATCAAACTCCTTTTGTACAAACTCAGGGATTATAAATTTATTAACTAACAAATTTACAGGGGAAATAAATTTTACTTTGAAATTAAGAATTTTTTTTGCAATAAAAGCAGTTACCCTACTTACTCTATAACCAACAATCTGGGGGATTCCATATAAAGCTAATTCCATATTAACTGTCCCAGATTTACAAAGAGCAATTTTAGTGAGGGAATAAATGTAAGGCTTTAATTTTGCACTATCTTTTTGAGAAATCACGAGTCCATTAACTTGATATTTTCTAAAGGCTTTTTTGAATATTTCATCAAAGGCATCCCGGCAAGAGGGAATATAGACAACAAAACTTGGATATTTTTGTTGTAATTTTTTAGCCGCCCTCATAAAGGTAGGCAATATATATCGCAATTCTTGAGGTCTTGATGCGGGCATTAAAAGTATGATGTTTTGATCTGGTCGAAGGTTTAAAATAGTTCTGGCATCCTTTTTTAGAGGAAGTTTTTTTGTTAAATCAATCATTGGATGTCCAACCCAAAAAACATTTCCACCCCTCTTTTTATAAAATGCTGCTTCTTTCTTGAAAATTGCAAAAATCTTATCAGAAAACTTTATTAGATTTGTAGTAGTATTATTGCCAACCCTCCAAGCCCACTCTTGAGGAGCAATATAGTAAAAAATTGGAATTTTAGTCTTCGATCTTTTTAATTTAGTACCAATTTTTATATTGGGTCCCATATAGTCAATCAAAATTAAGCAATCAGGAGGATATTTTTTTAGTAATTTGTAAAACCTTTTTTGAATTATTATTGTTGGAATAATAAGAGGTAAAGCCTCCCAAATTCCTATTGCACTAATTGATGTAGTATTTTGAAGAATTTTCACACCTTCTTTCTTCATCCTTTCCCCGCCTAATCCGCAAATTTCTAAATCTATAGATTTTTTTTTAGCTTCATCTAATAATGCTTTTGATAACAAACTTCCGTGCAAATCTCCAGAGACTTCTCCAGTACTTATAAATATCTTTTTATTCATACATTCACTACAGGCATTGGTCCTCGTCTTTCTTTAGATATTGACTCTTTTAAAAAACTACATAATCTTGAAGATGAAATATCTAATTCTCCTTTCATTACTTTTTCTAATGAATTTGAAATCGCATCATTAGATTTAAAAAGTATATTCCAAGTACTTTGAAGTAATTTTAAGTCAAAATCTTTATTTTCCATTAAACCACTTCTCTTAATTCCAATTCTATTCAAACCTCTCAATCTTCCTGGATGCCCTTCGGCCAAACAAAAAGGAGGGACATCTCTATCTACTCTAGTCATTCCTCCAATCATTGCTAAATATCCAATATGTACAAACTGATGAATACCTAAACAACCGCCAATAATAGCTTTATCTTCAATCTTTACATGGCCTGCAACTTGAACACTATTTGATAAAACTATCCTATTACCAAGTTCACAATTATGGCCGATATGAGTGTAAGCCATCAACAAATTATTATTTCCAATAATTGTTTTTTCTCCTTCATCAGTTGCCTTATTAATAGTTACACATTCTCTGAAAGTATTATTATCTCCAATAATTACTTCAGTATGGGCCCCTTTATATTTAAGGTCCTGGGGATCAAGCCCTATATAAACACTTGGGGAAACTTTATTGTTAATACCAATTTGAGTTCTTCCTGAAATAACAGCATTCGGTCCTATTTCGGTGCCTTTCCCGATAGTCACATCAGGACCGATAATAGCTCCTTGAGAGACAATAACCCCATCATGTAATTCGGCACTTGGATCAACAAAAGCATTTGGGTGCACTTTGACTCCACTAAAGATTGAGTTTAATTCAGTATTGTTATGATCCATGTCCCTAATCAACTAATGAAAACATTAACTCTCCAGCACAAACCAACTTCCCATCAACATGCGCCTCACCTTTAACCTTCCCAAATCTTTGTCTTTTAATAGACAATAACTCACAAGAAATTATCAATTGATCTCCAGGCACAACTGGTTTTCTAAATTTAACATTATTGATTCCAGCAAAGACGAAAAGTCCTTTAGGGAGATCGGGCATTTGCGTTACAATTATTCCACCAACTTGAGCCATTGATTCAACAATAAGAACCCCAGGCATCAAGGGTCTCTCAGGAAAGTGACCCTGAAATTGAGGCTCATTTATAGTTACATTTTTTACTGCAACGGCTTTTTCCCCAGGAATATGCTCTATAACTTTGTCCACAAGAGCAAAAGGATATCTGTGAGGTAACAAACCTAGTATGTGCTCAGAGGAAAGTTGATTATTTTCACTGGATAATTTCTTTTCCAAAACAATTAAAGATAAAATTAATTTTTTAGCGATGAGGCCAATAAAGCATTTAAAGAATGTGATCCTTTATAAACTAAAATTTGGGCCTTAGGTAACCCTACCAAAGCCAAGTCCCCAATTAGGTCTAAAATTTTATGTCTTATTGGTTCATTATCAAATCTTAATGGTGGATTTACCCATTTATCACCGTCACAAACAAGGGCATTTTCCAAACTTCCGCCTTTTATTAATCCCAGTTCACTTAACTCTTGAAATTGATCTTTAAAACCAAATGTTCTAGCAGGAGCAATCATTTCAACAAAACTTTTTGGATTTAAATCAATCACAAAAGTTTGGTTCCCAATCGCTTTATAGGCAAAACTTATAGTGGATATAATTATAGTTTTTTCAGAAGGGGTTGCTGCTATAACTGAGCCTTCTTTATTTAAAATTATTGATTTATTAATCTCTCGAAAAAAATTATCTGGTCTAGGTGCCTTTTTTATACCTGCTTCTTCAAAATCTCTAACCCACTGGATTGCCGATCCATCTAAAAGAGGAATCTCTTTCCCATCAACCTCAATATGTATATAACTCAACCCACACCCTGCCATTGAAGATAATAAATGTTCGATAGTATACAAATTTCTCCCCGCTAATTTAACCGCCGTACAAAGCATTGTACTTCCAATTAAATCCTGAGTTAACTTAAAAATCTCATTAGGTTTATCCCTGAAAGAGACATAATATCCTTCTTTCTCGTAAGAAGAAATTGTAACTCTTGTTTTTTCTCCACTATGAAGGCCTATGCCCTCTCTGGAGATAACCCCAGCTAAGGTATAACAATAATCATAATTAGCAGGCCAAGAAAACACTTAAAACTTCCATCCAACTCCAAGTGTATATCTCCAATCTCCACTTAGGTCCTTGCTAGCAATATCTAATCTTAATGGACCTATTGGTGTTTTAACCCCAACCCCTCCTCCAAGGGAATAACCAGAGCCTGATTTCTCTAATAATTTACCAGGTTTGCCTGGAACATCATTTTGAGATCCTAAATCACTTCCTGCATCAACAAATAATGCTCCTGATATCATTCTCCAAACAGGGAATCTATATTCTGCAGTACCTTCAACAAAACTTTTACTTACAGCTAAATCACAAGATCCCCATCCTCTAACTGATGATGTTCCTCCCATACAAAATGCTTCGTATGGAGGCAATTCCCCAAGAATAGTTCCCGCCTTAAATTGAAAACCAATAGCTTGAGGACAATCTTCACTAGTAGCTTTACTAGATCTACATGCCTTGGTTAAATTGATCAATTTTGTAGGTATAAAATAAGAATATGATGCTCTCATTCTATTAAAAGTTGGAGAATTTTTTCCCATTGAAACAAATTGTTCGGTCCCAAAGGTAAATTTATTTCCTGCAGTTGGATTGATGGAATTATTCAAATTATTTCTAGAAGTACTCGCGATAAAACTCACTAATGTATTTTCTTTAGGACATGAACCATCATTTGGAGTAAATCCAATACAGATAATATCATTTATATTTCCTGTTGTTGGGGTCCTATCACCATAAGGTTTTTTGTTTCCATCACCATCAATCATCTTTACCGTCTTAAAATTCATTCCTGCAAGAACTCTCCATTTAGCTACCTTAAATGGATCTCCACCATTTAATGGCCTTGAGAAAGAAAATCCACCTCCTGTTTTTTCTAAAACTATTGATGAAAAAGTATCAGAGGTCGAAGTACTAGTATCATCTACTGCGTATATACGCCCATTTTTTTCACTTTTAAATTCTTGTGGATAATCTCTGCTTAAAAAAATATTTGTTCTAAAAGATGTTTTATGTTTATCTCCTTTAATCCATGGATCAGTTAATGAAAAATTATAAGTAGTTGAATATTCTCCAAAATTTAGATTTAAATTTGTAGACCATGCCCTTCCTAGTGTATTTGATTCCTGCAAACCAATTGAGGCGAAGATACCTGAACCATTGCTATAACCAAGTCCACCTGTTAACGATCCTGTTCTTTGTTCACTCAAGTCTAAAAAAATTATGACTTGACCAGGATTTAAATTATCCGGGCCAAGAGAAACCTTTACATCATCAAATAATGCTGTGGCATAGAGTCTACCGATATCAGCTTCTAAAATTTTTCTATTAAATATGGTGCCGGGTTGTGTTTTTAATTCTCTCTTTATAACCCAGTCTTTTGTTTTCCCTTTTCTAGGTTTTCCATCAATAATAAATTCACCATCAGAATTTGGGAATCTTATTTTTACGTCAGAGATAGTACCCTCAGAAACTTTTAATCTTACTACTCCGTTCTCAAAGATTCTATCTGGGCCACTAATTCTAGCTAGAGAATAACCCGCTTTTTCATAACGTTCTTTTATTATTTCGATCTTATTTTGTAATTCCTTTAGGTTAAGGGTTGTCCCATAATAATTTTTAAAAATATTATCTACGTATTCATTGGAGACTATAGAGGTTATTGGTTTAAGTTCAACTTTCTTCAAGATTGGATTAGGCACTACATTTACTATTAGCCTCACACCTAGTGGCCCATCTTGAGACTTTATTTTAACTCCTGAAAACCAACCACTAGCATATATTGAATTAAGGTCTTGATTTAAAATTCGATTATCAACAATACTGCCAGGCTTTATACTCATTGAATCATATGCAGCCAATTCAAGTTTTCTACCTTCAGGATGATTTTCCCAACCTTCAATAATTATTTCAGAGATAAGAACACTTTCTTCACTAATAACATTATTATTTTCTGCAAGAAGAAATTTTTTCTCTTTTTTAATATCAATCCCTTGAAAAAAAACATTATTAATATTTGGTATTTCTAAGGTTTTTATTGATTGATCAACGTCATTTGGCAAATACTTAGCAGCCAGTTCTGAATTATTTGATATAAAGACAAGGGGAGAGCAGGCAACATTTATGAAAACCTTCCCAAATTTTAAAAAATGTTTTTGCATAGTACTTTTTATTAAGATAAATAAATCATTACTTATTCAATTAGGTTTAAGAAAATCGTTTATTCTTCGGTGGATTTCACTATAAGCTTCAATTAGACCACCTAAATCATTTCTAAATCTATCTTTATCAAGACTTACAATTATATCATTTTTTTGTTTAAGATCCCACAATCTACAATTATCAGGACTTATTTCATCCCCGAGAATAATATTATTTCTAAAATCATAACCAAATTCCAATTTAAAATCTACAAGTTTTAGTTGAATATTTTTAAAAAAACTTTTCAAGATTACATTAATTTTTAAGGTTAAATTTATTATTAAATCTAAATCATGAGAGCTTAAAATGTTCATTAATTCAATTCTATCTTTTGTAATAAGGGGATCATTAAGTTCATCATTTTTAAGATAGATATCAATTAATGGTTTTGATAACAAAGTTCCAGGTTTAATAGTGGTTTGTTTGCACAAAGAACCATAAGCAGTATTTCTTAGAACAATTTCTAATGGAATTACTTTTATTTTTTTTGCAATCATTGTATTTTCATTCTCAAGTTCAATAAAATGAGTTGGAATATTTTCCTCAATTAGAATCTCAAAAATTCTTGCACTTATTAAGCAATTAAGTTTGCCTTTACCTTCAAATTTTTCTTTTTTCAACGCATTAAACGCTGTAGCTTCATCTTTAAATTCAATTTTTACTTTATTTGAATCATCATAAGTAAATACTTTTTTTGCTTTGCCTTCGTAAATCAACTCATATTTATTATTCATTAACTTAAAACCTCATTATTATTAGTAAAGTACTTTTTATAATTAACATAATTATTAGAGATCAACTTCAAATGATTTTATTTTCATTTTAACTGATTATTTATCGAAACCTCATAACCTTAAAAAAAAAAATATATGGGAATTCATTCACCCAGTTCTAGGAACTTTATTAAATTAGAAAATATTTTAATAATTGGAAATGGCGGGAGAGAAAACTCTTTGGCTTGGGCTATTCAAAAAAATGAATTAGTTAAAAAAGTTTACTTAATACCTGGTAACGCTGGTTCAGAACGAATAAGTAAATGTGAAAGAATAAAAATTGATATAAATAATAAAAATGAACTAGTCGAAAAGCTTGATTTTTTTAAGATAGATTTAGTCGTTATTGGACCAGAAATACCTCTGGCAAATGGATTAGCTGATTTTCTTCGAAAAAAAGATTTTAAAGTGTTTGGTCCTAATAAAGATGGAGCAAAACTAGAATTTAGCAAATCCTGGGCGAAGGAATTTATGCAAGAAGCAAATATTCCAACTGCAAACTTTTGGAAAGTCAATTCTCTAGAAGAAGCTAAAAAAATTATTAATTCATCCTCAAATCCACTTGTAGTAAAAGCTGATGGTCTAGCTTCAGGTAAAGGTGTTTTTATTCCTAATTCAAAAAATGAATGCTTTAAAGCAGCAGAGACAATTTTTAATGGGAGATTTGGCAACTCTGGGAATGTAGTTGTTCTAGAAGAAAAAATTCAAGGGCCAGAAGTTTCTGTTTTTGCTTTATGCGATGGAAAGAGATATACATTACTTCCAACGGCCCAAGATCACAAACGACTTGATGAAAAAGATAAAGGTCCAAATACAGGAGGTATGGGGGCTTATTCTCCTGCACCATTATTAACAGAAGATTACCTTGATAGAATCATCAAAGAGATAATTGAACCTACAATAAATGAGCTAAATAAAAGAAATATTGACTATAGAGGCGTAATTTATTTTGGGTTAATGATCACAAAATCTGGTCCCAAGGTTATAGAATATAATTGTAGATTTGGTGATCCAGAATGCCAAACAATAATGCCCTTAATGGATCAAAATTTTGTATTTCTTTTAGAAAAATGCTCTATGGGAAGATTAACTGGTGATGAAAAAATTTATACTTCTGATAAAGTTAGTGGTTGTGTAATAGCGACCTCCAAAGGTTATCCTCACGAATATAAAACTGGTTATCAAATAAAAATAGGTAAAATTGATTCAAATGATTGTCAAATTTTTGACTCTGGTACTTCTTTTAGTGAAAGTGGGAAATTATTAACTGCTGGAGGAAGAGTCTTAAGTATTGTCTGCCAAGATAAAGACTTCGATAAGGTTTTTGAAAAAACATACAAAAATTTAAAAGAAATTCATTTTGAGGGTATTTACTTTAGAAATGACATAGGTCATCAAGTGAGAAAAAACTTTTCTAATAAGAATTAAGCTTATGGTGGATACTAATAATCGAGAAAGTAGAAAATATAACATCACTGATAATGAAGATATGAATACTAACTATTGGATTAATGGACTTCTCGCCTGGTGGAGTGGGTTCAGTTTAAGAACAAAGTTATTAGCCATAGCAACTTTAGTCGTAAGCCTCCTAATGACAGGAATAACTTTTTTTGCATTAAATAGTATTCAAAGAGATGCAGGTATGAATGATACTAGATATGCTCGAGATCTTGGCTTATTGTTATCTGGGAATGTTACAGAATTAGTAGCTAATAACCAAAAAAAAGAAATTTCAAATGTTGCTGAAAAGTTTTGGAGATCAAGTCGAAACCTGCGCTATATATTTTTTACTGATGCTGAAGATATTGTTCAGCTTGGGATACCGATCAGTGCTACACCAACAAGCTCAGACAGTCAGTTTCAGCTCACTCGCAAATTAAAACTACCTTCAGAATTAAAGAAGAGACCCCAATTCCCTTTGGTTAGGCAGCATGCGACACCTCAAGGTCAAGTAACAGATGTATTTGTCCCAATGTTATGGAAAGGCAAATATCTTGGAACTTTAGCTTTGGGAGTCACCCCTAACAAAAAAGCATTAGCCAGTGCTGCCTTAACTAGAGAGGTAACCATTGCAGTTTTTATCTCTATTTGGGTTTTAGTAATCCTTGGAGCAGTATTTAATGCACTGACAATTACAAGGCCAGTCAGAGAATTAGTAAGAGGTGTTAGAGAAATTTCAAGAGGAAATTTTAAATCCAGAATTTCTTTACCCATGACTGGTGATCTAGGAGAACTCTTAAATGGATTTAACCGAATGGCAACACAGTTAGAAAATTATGATGAAGCTAATATAGAAGAACTAAAAGCGGCACAAATCAAGCAGCAATCATTAATAGCTACAATGGCTGATGGTGCAATATTATTGGATTCACAAGGCAAGATTGTACTAACTAATCCAACAGCAAAGAGATTATTTAGATGGGAAGGAAGATTTCTAGAAGGTAAACATTTTTTAAATGAAATCCCCGAAATTTTATCCAACGATTTACATACAAATATAGAATCTATTTTAAATAGGGAAAAGGAGAAGGACGATTTAAGATTCAGCTTAGGAGAACCCGCAAGAACCTTAAGAATTGTCTTGCAATCTGTCTTAGATACAAATAAAGTTGAATTAAAAGGAATTGCTGTGACAATTCAAGATTTAACTAGAGAAGTTGAACTTAACGCGGCACAAAATAGGTTTATAAGTAATGTATCGCATGAATTAAGGACACCACTTTTTAATATCAAAAGTTATGTAGAGACCTTACATGATTTAAAAGATCAGCTATCTGATGAAGAACAAATAGAATTTTTGGGAATTGCAAATTCAGAAACTGATAGGTTAACAAGACTTGTAAATGATGTATTAGATTTATCTAGATTGGAGTCTGGGAAAATTGTTCAGTTAGAGCAAATGGACATAAAACCAGCAATAGAACAGACTCTTAGAAATTATAGACTTAATGCTTCAGAAAAAAATGTTTCATTAGCTCATGACATAGAGGAAACTATTCCTCAAATTCTTGGAAATTTTGATTTACTTTTGCAGGTTTTTGATAATTTACTAGGAAATGGATTGAAATTTAGTCCAAAAAATAGCGCCCTAATTATAAGAGCTTATACTTGGCCAGATTCCTGTCCTGCTTTCCCTCCAAGTATTAAAAATGATGCAGCCCCTCAATGTGAATTAGTTTCACCACTTCCAAAAGTAAGAATTGAGATTGCTGATACTGGCTCAGGAATATCTCAGGCTGATCAAGAAAAGATATTTGATCGTTTTTATAGAGTAGAGAATGCTGTTCATACTGAGCAAGGAACCGGTTTAGGTTTATCCATAGTGCGGGGAATAATTGAAAAACACGGTGGGGAGATTCGTATGGCTAGTGAATTAGGAGTAGGAACAACGTTTTGGTTTGATTTAGCCTTGGCACAATCTGACAAAGATGAATTATTGACAAAAGCTATTAATAATTCAGATTCTTTTCCAGGTTCTGAAATTTAAGAAATTATCTAATTATTATCTATTCCTCTAAAAACATTTTGAACATTTTGATCAGGCACAACTCTGTGAGGGGCACCACTAAATATTTGTTCAAAATTAGAAAAAGAATCCCTTATTTCTGGGCCACTATTTGTAATGATAAATTCTCTTATTCGTTTATCATGCCATGATCCCCTCATTTTAAAAACATTTAAAGCTCGTGCCATCTCACCTTTTATTTCTACATATTGAAGCAACAATATGGTGTCTGTAATTGTTGAGATGTGAGAATCAGTTATAGAATGACTTCCCATGAATTCTTCCGCAGTATTAGTAAAAAAGCCTGCTATTTCCTCTTGTTTTGTATAACCGGTAACAGCAATTACAAACTGTCTAAATGCATTCAAACTTACGCCTCTGGCTAAAGCAGAGAGAGAATCAATTGCCATTCTTTTTGGTTTAAATTGATTAATTTGCGTTTTTATAATTTGTAAGTGATCCTCTAAACCAGTTGATTCAGGATATGCACAAATAATTTTTAATAATCCATCACTTTCCATTTTTTCAAAATCTATCCCCCAGCTAGTAGCATTCCTAAGCAATTGAGCCCTAGATTCTTCATATGCAAAAAGTATTGCTCTTTCATTATTGTTATAAGCATCTTCAACAAATTTCGATACGAGCATTGTTTTGCCCGTACCAGTTGCTCCAGTGGCGAGAATAATGGAATCTTGAAAATATCCTCCACCACACATATCATCAAGATCTTTAACTCCAGAGCTAATCCTAATATTTGAGGATCTCTGCGTTAATCTCATTGCTCCTAGAGCAAACACACTTATTCCATCCATTCCCATAGTGAATGGATATTCACCTTTCATGTGTATAGTACCTCTTAATTTAAGAACTTCTAGAGTTCTTCTTCTCTTCTCTGACTCAAGAACATTTCTTAATATGACAACATTATCAGATACAAATTCTTCTACACCATATCTAGCAATTGGACCGTAATCATCCACCCTTTCTGTAGTCATAACTGTTGTCACACCTATTTCTTTTAATCTTGCTATCAATCTAAATATTTCCCTTCTAACAACGTAAATAGCATCATACTGTTGAAAGACAGCAGTCATTGAATCTATTGCAACTCTTTTAGCTTTATATTTTCTAATTGCATAACTAATTCTCTCAATAAGACCAGACAAGTCAAAGTTACCCGCCACATCCTGACCATCAGGATCAGGAGATGCGTCCAAAATAAAAAGTTTATTTTGATCAATTAATTCTTGTAAATCCCAACCAAAACTTGCAGCATTTCTAATAATATCTAAAGGTGATTCCTCAAATGTTACAAAGATTCCAGGCTCATCAAAATTACAAATTCCATGGTGTAAATATTGCAAAGAAAAAACAGTTTTACCAGTTCCTGAGGTACCACTAACGAGTGTACTTCGAGATACAGGCAACCCACCCCTGCAAACATCATCAAAACCTTCTATTCCAGTTGGTAATTTTTGTACTTGCATTTTATTTGATTTGCCAAATTTCTTATCATTCATAGTTTTGTACTAATTAAACAAAAATAAAATAAATTTTGAATTTATTTTTAATTTTAAAAGTTTTATATATTATTTATCTCCACTATATTCAGTTTGAGTTAATTCATCAAAAAGTAGATCTAAACCAATTAAAACTTTCTCTCTATCTGAAAGATCACCTATTATTTTTCTAACTGGTGGCGGTAAAATTTTAGCTAAAGTAGGAGTGGCTAAAATTTTATCTTCTTCTGCAAGTTGTGGTTGCTTAAGTACATCGATAACCTTCAAAGCATAAACTCCTTTGAATTCATTATCTAAAATTTCTCTTAAGGTATTTAAAGCTCTCATCGAATTAGGAGTATTTCCAGCAACATAGAGTTTTAAAATATATGTTTTCCTTGCTGCCATCGTTATAGTTCCTGAATTGATATAAAAGATTTAAAACAACCCTTGACTTATTACACTACAAAATAAGAAAATAAACAAACTATTATGATTGCTTATTGGGCTTAATCAAATTGTTAATTTGAGCCTAGTAGCGTCTTTAAGATATGACAAATTCTAAAAACTCCTCAAACAATTCTTCTGAAAGTAATGAATTGTATGCAATAGCAGAAACTTCAGGTCAACAATTTTGGTTCGAAGTTGATAGATACTATGACATAGACAGGTTAAATGCAAAAGAGAAAGACAAGATAACTCTGGAAAAAGTTTTAGTTTTAAAGGACAAAGAGTCTATAACTATTGGTAAACCTTACGTTAAAGACGCAATAATTGAATTAGAAGTAGTCTCTCACAAAAGAGATAAGAAGATTCTCGTATACAAGATGCGTCCAAAAAAAAAGACAAGAAGAAAGATGGGACACAGACAAGAACTTACAAGAGTTATGGTAAAATCTATAAAAATAGGTAAGGGTGCTCCTAAGTCTTCTTCTAAAAAGGAAGAAACTGTTAAAAAGGAAACTAAACCAAAATCCGAAAAATCTACAAATTAAACACTTCTAATGGCACATAAAAAAGGAACAGGTTCTACTAGAAACGGAAGAGATTCAAATTCCAAAAGATTGGGTGTAAAAGCTTATGGAGGAGAAAAAGTAACTGCTGGATCAATTTTAATTCGTCAAAGAGGTACATCTTTTTTGCCGGGGATCAATGTCGGAAAAGGTAAAGATGACACCCTTTTTGCACTCAAAGAAGGAACAGTAAGTTTTGAAAGCATTAAAAGAAATTTAAGAAATAGAAAAAGAGTTAATATAGTTATCTAATTTTCTTATAAGCTCTTGTAGTTATAAGAATAGGATGAAATACTTCTAAAAAATTTGATTGAAGAGTCTCAAAAAACTTTTCAACAATTTGAATATCGTCGATATGAAACGGATATTCATTCTTATCTCCTTTGTAAAAATACCAATTAAATAGAGCAATAGAATTGCTATTCATAATCTCACTGAAATTTTTAATTTGTGAAGTTGGATCTGCAAGATGTTCCAAAACATCAAGACAAATTATCGTATCAAATTTCAATATTTGTGTATCTTGAATTGTCTTGCAGAAAGTAAGTTTTTTTTCGACTCCTAATTTCTTAGCCCTGTATTCAACAAAATTTCTATTTGTTTGATTAATATCTACAAAAAAAACATGCTCAACTTTTGAAGACATAGCGTTAGCTAAGGCATGCGTACCAATACCTCCTCCAAAATCCAAAACCAAATCTCTAGAAAATCTCTGCTGAAGTTTTAAAGTATCAGCGATGTATTCCCTACTTGTGATATGCCAAGCAGCTAAATCAGCTACATGCCTATCTCCTACAATCTCAGTATAAAAATCTGAAACATCATTCAAAGCATCACCAGGATGTGAATTTGCCAAATTCATCTTTGCATTTGCAAGGAATCCATCTAAATCACATTCTCTAATACATAAGTATTCCATTAAATGTGATTTCAAATTAAAAGCATTGTCTAAAAACTCTTTTAAAATAATATTATTATTTTTCAATTTCTTACTCTAAATTTCCGATACCAAAATCATAGGATGGTTGTAAATCTTTCTCAAAGTATTCTTAATATTAAAAATGGAAGCTAAAGATGGATTCTTAGTAATTAATAAAGATAAAGGATGTACCTCACATGATTGTGTTAAACAAATAAGGAAGTTACTAAATACAAAAAAAGTCGGTCACGCAGGAACTCTTGACCCAGAAGTTATAGGAACATTACCAATCGCGATAGGCAGTGCAACAAGATTTATTCAATATCTTCCTCAGGGTAAAACTTACATAGGAGAAATTAAATTAGGGATAAGAACTAACACTGATGATATTCACGGAGAAATAATTAATCAAAAAAGTTGGCCTAAAATCAGTGATGAAAAATTAGATCAATACTTAAATAGATTTAGAGGAATTATTAATCAAATTCCGCCGAAAGTATCTAGTGTGTGGGTTAATGGTGAGAGAGCTTATAAAAAATCTTTCAGGAATGAAGTTTTTGAATTAGCACCAAGAGAAGTAAAAATAGACGAACTTACTTTAATGAAATGGGACCAAATAAACGGAATCATAGAAATAAAAATCAAATGTTCAGCTGGCACATACATAAGATCAATTGCAAGAGATTTGGGAGAAATTCTTAATTCCGAAGGTTGCCTTCTACAACTTAAAAGAATTTCAGCTTGTGGCTTTGATGAACAAAACTCGATAAAAATATCTGATATCGAAAAAGGTAAAAAAAACTCGAAAAATTTTATTATTCCAACAATTTCTGCTCTTAATCACATTTCATCATTTGTCTTAAGTACTGAAGAACAAATCAATTTTTGGCAAACAGGAAGAGCAATTAAAGTTGATCTTAATTACTTCAAGGGAAGCAAGTCTTTTGATTATAAAAAACCCATAAAAGTAATAGATAAAAAACAATCACTACATGGGATTGGTTTCTTAAGTAAAGATCAATCTAATATAAATCCAAAA
>QCIB01000003.1 GCA_003216915.1 Prochlorococcus sp. AG-402-I23 | reverse complement strand
TTTTCTATCACCCCCACAGAAATCAAATAATTCTCTCAATAATTTCTTAAGACGATGAGGTGACTCATAAATTATGGTTGTTTTATCATTTTTACTTATTTCAAAAAGAATTTTTTCTCTTTCAATTTTTTTTTTAGGAAGAAAGCCTTCAAATACGAATCTAGAAGATGGGATACCACTTGAAACTAGAGCAGTTATGGCTGCACATGCCCCAGGAATACAGATAACTTCAATTCCCTTAGACTTGACTTGACTCACTATATTTTCTCCGGGATCACAAATTCCAGGCATCCCTGCATCGCTTACAATTGCGACTGATTTACCTGCCTTTAGATCAGTAATTAGACTTGAAATTTTATGGAAAGAATTTTCTTTATTAAAACTTATCAAATTGTTGGAAATACTAAATTTATTCATTATTTTTCTGGTTTGTCTTGTGTCTTCGCAGGCAACTAAAGAAACATTAGCAAGAATATTAATTGCTCTAGGAGAAATATCATTTAAATTACCAATCGGTGTACCCACCATATATAAAATTCCATTTTCCGGTTCTTCTTTTCTATGAGATAATGAGAAATTATGTGCCATTAATTGATTAAATTACCATGTGGTGTAGATCTTAATGATCTTATCGATGATCTGAGGAACTTTAGCTGGGAAGCTTCAGATACCTTATTGCACTACGCCAATATTATTAAAAATTCAGAACAAAAAAAAGATTTTCTTAAAAATAAAAATAATAATGATCCTGTAACTTTGGCTGATCTTGAGGTTAATGAGTTAATAATAAATAAAATAAATCAAAAATATAAAGATATTAAATGGGAAATCTTAAGTGAAGAAAACTTCAAAATAGAATCTAATTATTTTAATAATAATGCTGATTGGCTTTGGGTTCTTGATCCTTTAGATGGAACAAAAGATTTTATTCAAGGAACTGGAAATTATGCAATGCATTTAGCATTGAATTATCAGAGGAAACCATATATTGGAGTAGTTCTTATACCTGAAAAGGATGAATTATGGATTTCCCACGAAGACAAACTGTGGTGCGAAAGAAGAAATGGGGGTTTTCAAAAACCTAATATGTCTCAAACAAATAGCCTCCAAGATATGACTGTTGTGACTAGTAAAAATCACAGAAATGAGAAATTAATAGAATTACTAAATAGGATTAATTTTAAGAAAATGATTGTAATGGGAAGTATTGGATGCAAAATTGCCTCAATCATTAGGGGAGAAAGTGATATCTATATTTCATTAAGTTCGCCTGGTAAAAGTGCACCAAAAGACTGGGATTTTGCAGCTCCGGAAGCAATTTTAAAAGCAGCAGGAGGCTCAATTACTGATTTGTATAATAAAGACTTGGTTTATGCGAGAGATGATTTACAACATCAAGGTATTATAATTGCTTCAAACAACAAGCAAAATCATCATATAATTTGCTCGCAAGTTAAAGAAATTATTCAGCAATATAGTATTTATCCTTGAATTAAGAATTTAAAGGCGCTACAGGTGTAGGGGTTGGCTCGGGATAAGACATCCCACCATTTTGTGCCACTCCTCTCAAGGTAAGATTAATCCTCCCCCTGCTATCAATTTCACGAACTCTTACAGTTACTTCATCACCTTGTCTTACTACATCTTCAACCCTTTCTACTCGAGCTTCCGATAGTTGAGATATATGAACCATCCCTTCTTTTCCAGGTAAAATTTCCACGAATGCACCAATAGGGATTATTCTTGTTACGACACCAGAGAAGATCTCACCCTCATGAACCTTGCGTGTTAATCCTTCAATTATCTTTTGAGCTTCTTCTGCAGCAGCTCCGTCATGAGAAGCAATAGTGACAATTCCACCATCTTCTATATCAATTTTTGTATTAGTTCTTTCAGTGATTCCTTTGATAGTTCTTCCACCAGGTCCAATGACTGTTCCTATAAGCTCAGGATCAATTCTAAAGCTTAATAGGCGAGGAGCGTGTGGAGAAAGGGATTCTTGAGGTTTATCTATTGCCTCTTGCATCTTTTCTAAGATATGTAATCGTGCAGGACGAGCTTTTTTAATTGCATCAGAAATAATAGAGACTGGCAAACCTGTAATTTTCATATCCATTTGTAATGCAGTTATTCCCTTATCAGTTCCAGCAACTTTAAAGTCCATGTCTCCAAGAAAGTCTTCAATTCCTTGTATGTCTGTGAGAATTCGCACTTCTTTACCTTCTTTGATTAAACCCATAGCAGTACCACTGACAGGAGCTTTTAAAGGAACTCCCGCATCTAATAATGAAAGGGTGCTTCCACAAACAGATCCCATGGAAGTTGATCCGTTCGAACTTAAAACTTCGCTAACCACCCTTAATACATATGGAAATGTTTCTTTACCAGGTAGTACAGGAATTATTGCTCTCTCAGCTAATGCTCCATGTCCAATTTCCCTTCTCCCAGGAGTTCGCATTGGTCTTGTTTCTCCTACTGAGTAAGGAGGGAAATTATAGTGATGTAAATAAGTTTTCTCAGTACTTGGATTTAGGTCATCCATTTCTTGAGCATCGCTCGGGGTACCTAAAGTAGTTGTAGATAAAACTTGGGTTAAGCCTCTTTGAAATAATGCAGAGCCATGAACTCTTTTAGGAAGAATTCCTGCGGATGCTGATATTTTTCTAACTTCGTCTAAATCTCTGCCATCAACTCTTTTGCCATCATTAATAATTTGTGACCTCATTAATTTCTTTGTAAGTTTTTTAAAGTCTGAACTTAATAGCTTATCATTCTCGGAAATAAGAACTTTTAACGAGTTATCATCTTTCAAAGATTCGATTTTACCTTGAGTCTCAACTTTTATTTTTTCAAGTTCAAGATCTCTCTCCTCTTTGGTTTGGTCAAATTTCTTTAAAACCAACTCAATCCCTTTTGTACAATTTTTCTCTAAATATGAGGACAATGTTTTATCTTCTTCAGGGCCCGATGGCTTAACCTGTTTTATACCTAAATCTTTTAGTAAATCTTCTTGAGATTTAATTAGTTCAGTTACTGCCTCATAGCCAAAATCTATAGCTTCGATCGTATCTTGCTCTGATAATTGATTGGCACCTGCTTCAATCATGACAATACCGTTAGGTGATCCTGCAACAACAATATCTAAATCGCCTTTTTCTATTTCTCTATAGCTTGGATTCAGGATGAAATCATCCCCAATTAGTCCAACTCTAACTGCAGCCATTGGCCCATAAAATGGGATCTCGCCAAGTAAAGTTGCAATTGAAGCTCCTGTAACAGCTAAAACATCTGCAGGCACCCTCTCATCTAAAGAAAGGCAAGAGGCAACTATTTGTATCTCGTCTCGCATCCATGAGGGGAAAAGCGGCCTCATTGGCCTATCAATCAATCTTGCAATTAAAGTCGCTCTTTCTGGAGGGCGACCTTCTCTCCTCATAAAACCACCTGGAATTCTCCCAGCAGCATAAAGTTTTTCCTCATAGTCGCATATAAGAGGTAGAAAGTCTGAAGCTTCTTTTTTTGTAGTTTTTGTTGCTGTAACTAATAATGAGGTGTCACCACACTCAATCATTACTGATCCACTTGCTTGAGGAGCATATAGTCCTGTAGTTAGTCGTATCTCTCGTCCGTCAAACGTGATCGACTTATTTTTTCCTTCCACTGTTTAAATTATAAATCTATACATAATTCATTCTTACATTTTATAGGGACATATTGAGCAAATTATTTAGATAAGCTATAAAATCTTTTTAAAATGTCCCAAAATTTATATGAATTTCTTACTTAATATCATTTTTTTGGCATAAAGCTTAATACTTAAATTAAGATACTACCAACTTGATTTAACCACGCCAGGAAGTTCACCATTATGAGCTCTTTGCCTTAACTGATTCCTGCAAAGACCAAAGTCTCTGTAAACCCCTCTAGGTTTACCCGTTGCCCAACATCTATTTCTAACTCTATTTGGAGCAGAGTTTCTAGGCAGAGCTTGAATCTTTCTGTGTATTTCTAATCTTTCCATTGGATCTTTTGCTGAATTGAATTCATCTAATAATGATTTCCTTTTTGCAGCATATTTCTTCACAAGTTTTTTGCGTTTGACCTCTCTTGCAATCATGGACTTTTTAGCCATCTAAAAAATTTAAAAAAACTATTAGATATATATTAACAGCTTGCCTAACAATTTTTGAAATTTTTTATTGGTTTAATAATCTTTGTACTATTAAAAGTTGACTAGTATCTCTAATAATGAGCAGTACACTTAGTCCAACTAAAAGAAAAAAACTAGACTGAGTAACAACCATTTGGACCTTCAATGGCACGGGTTTTCCCCTGAACCCTTCAATTAAAGTGAAAACAAGTTGTCCTCCATCTAAAAGAGGAAGAGGCAATGAATTGAGTACTGCTAAATTAATAGAAATTAAAGCAGCAAATAATAAGATCCCTGTACCACCTTGTTGTGATAGTTGGGCGCCGATTTCAACGATTTTGACCGGTCCACTTAATTGTTGAGCTGTCGAAGAGAAATTTGTTATTAAACCTTTATAACCTTGAATTGTTTTTACCAAAAGTGATGAAAACTCATTATTGGTATATTTAAAAAGTTCAAAAACATTTTTTGTCTTTTTAGTTTCTTTTCTTATATTAGGCTGTAATTGAGCACCAATAGTTCCTTTACCATCAACATTCTTGGGTATCAAAGTTATTTCTTTAACAATTCCATCTCTCTCTATTGTTATTGTAATTGGGACATCTAAAGAATTCTGAATCTCTTTTACTAAAGTGGAAACAGCTTGATCACCTACTCCGAGAGTACTAGCCTCAATTTCTAATATTTTATCTCCTGCTTCTAAGCCAGCTAGAGAGGCAGCCTTGTCAGGTTGAGTTGCCAAAACTAAAATTCCTGGTTCTGGATCAAACGGAATACCAATCGTAGTTACATTTAAAATTAAGATGGTATACGCAAGGACTAAATTAGCGAATACTCCAGCAGATATTACAATAACCCTTTGAATTATTGGTCTATTTTTTAAAAGGTTTGGATCTCTAGGGTCAATATTATTTAGTTCTTCATCAGGGAATGAAACAAATCCCCCTAAAGGAAAGGCTCTAAATGAATAAGTTATGTCTTTATATTTTTTCTGAATTATTGAAGGTCCAAAACCAATTGAAAATCCATCAACATAGATACCTTGCAAAATTGCTGCAAGAAAATGACCCATCTCATGAAAAAAAATGAGAAATCCCAGAACTGTTATTGAGGTTAAAACATTCATTTTTTTATATTAGGCAGTTTTTAAAAAATTTGATCCAAAATATGGAACCAGAGCATCTGGAATCCTTACGCTGCCATCTTTTTGTTGGCAATTTTCAAGAATTGCAGCCATTGTTCTTCCAATAGCAAGACCACTTCCATTCAAGGTGTGTAAATATATATTTTTTTTATCAATTTTTGTTCTTATTGAAGATCTTCGAGCCTGAAAGTCTAAACAATTGCTGCAACTCGAAATTTCTCTATAACATTTACTACTAGGTAGCCAGACTTCGAGGTCAAAAGTTCTACTAGAAGAAAATCCTAAGTCTCCAGTACAAATATCTACTAATCTGTAGGGTAAGTTTAGCTTTTTTAAAATACTTTCCGCATCATAAGTAATTTTTTGATGAGCTTCAGTAGACTTGCTGGGATCACAAAACCAATAAAGCTCAACCTTATTAAATTGATGAAGTCTGATTAAACCTTTAGTATCCCTTCCATAACTGCCAGCTTCTCTCCTGAAGCATGGGCTATATGCAACATATTTAAGAGGTAATTGCTTGGAATCAATTATCTCATTTTTATGAAAAGCAGTAATTGGAACTTCAGCAGTTGGAGAAAGCCAAAGATCGTCATTAGAACACTTAAAACTTTCATTTGAGAATTTTGGTAATTGTCCAGATCCAGTGAGACTTTCTGAATTTACTAAAGCTGGAGGCATTAACTCCAAATAACCATTTTTAATATGCGTATCCAGCATGAAATTAATCAATGCCCTCTCTAATTTTGCACCATTACCGGTAAGAGTAATAAACCGACTTTTTGATATTTTTGTTGAATTTATAGAGTCGAATAAATTAAGATTTTCACCTATTTCCCAGTGAGATTTAAAATTCTCCTCTATCAAAGGATCTCCCCAAGTTTTTACTTGGACATTATTATTTTCATCTTTTCCAATAGGCGCATCTTTGCTAGGAAAATTAGGTAAATTTAAAATCTGACTATTTATTTCTTTCTCTAATATTCTTTGTCTCTCCTCCAATTCAGAAATTTTAATTCTGTATTCGTTCCCCTTCTTTTTTAAAGAAATTAGTTCTAGAGAATTATCACTTTGGGATTTACTAATTTCCTGACCAATTAGTTTGCTTAACTTTTTGCTCTCAGATTGAAGACTGGATATTTCTATATCGATATCTTTTTTCTTAACAGTTAACTCGTGAATGTGAGATATCTTAAAAACTTTTCCTCTCAAGGATAAATTCTCTTCAACAGATGTTGGATTTTCTCTTACTAATTTTTGATCTAGCACTCTTTTTTTTTATACCTTAAACAAGATAATTAATCTCAATTCATTATTAGGGATTTTTGACTAAAAATTAACTAAATTAATGATTCCTAACTTAAGGAATATTTTTAAACAAAATTTTCTAGTTAAGATGCAGGTCTAGCCCTCCCTGTAGATGACCATTCTTTTAGTAAATTAATTTGCTCTTTAGCCGTTCTGGATAAGGGAACAAGTTCCGAAATTGCCTTTATTAAATCTTTCTCCATAAGTTCTCTATTTTCAGAGAATGAAATATGCATACCCTCTATTACTGCTTGTTCAAGTTCTGCGCCTGAGAAACCATCTGTTCTATCGATGATAGTAGATAGGGGAAAACTGTAACTTGGTCTTCTTTTTTTTAAGTGCAAATCCAGAATACTTAATCTTTCTTCAGAATTTGGTAAATCAAGAAAAAATATCTCATCAAACCTACCTTTCCTTAATAATTCAGCAGGAAGTTTATCTATAGCATTAGCGGTAGCAATGACAAATACAGCGGATTCTTTTTCAGCCATCCAAGTTAGCAAACTTGCCAAGACTCTCTGACTTGTCCCACCATCACTTCTAGCATCGCCACCAAAGCCCTTATCAATTTCATCGATCCAGAGGATACAAGGAGACATGGCCTCAGCTCTTAATATTGCCTCTCTTGTTCTGGCCTCGCTTGAACCAACAAGGCTAGAAAATAGTCTTCCAACATCTAACCTAAGCAGCGGCATCGACCAACTCTTAGAAATTGATTTTGCGGTAAGCGATTTACCTGTTCCTTGCGCTCCCACGAGTAAGACCCCCTTGGGAATAGGTAATCCATAATCTCTAGCTTCTTTAGAAAAGGCCCTGTATCTTTGATTAAGCCAAACTTTTAAAACACTTAAACCACCAATATCATCTTGACTTGATTTTGCATCGAAAAATTCTAAAATTTCACTTCTGGCGATCACTTGTTTTTTCTCTTCAAGAATATCTTTAATATCTTCTTTACTTATTTTCCCTCTTTGAGAAAGGGCCTTTGCGGTGACTTGCTTTACTTTTATTTCGGTAAGTCCACTTGAGGCTAAAGAAAGTTCGTTTAAGTCTTGTTCCTCAAGATTTGAATTGGTATTAATAGCAATTTTTTTTATTAGTTCTTTCAATTCCTTTTGATCAGGTAAAGGTAAATTTACAATTGACATTAATTCATCCAGCTCTTCCGATGATGGAAATAAATGAGAACTAATTATTAAATTATGACTAGTTTTCTTAAGCACTGAAGATAGTTCTTTAATAGTTCTATTGATAGATGGATCATCATAAAATTTATGAAAATCTTTTACTAATAAAACTATTGAGACTTCAGAACTTTGTTCTTTAAGCCAATTAAGCACTCCTAAAGGATTATTAGAAAATTTACCTTCTTCATTTATTAATCCTTTTATACCGCTAACACAATCCCAGCAAATGAATCTTTTTATATTTAGTCTTTCACAAGACAAATTAATTAATTTCTCTAATCTTGCCTCTTCTTTAGTCCTTATCCAAATTAATGAAGTTCTTGATTTTATAAGTAATTCTAAATTTCTACTCCATGAATTCATTATTTAATATTTAGACTATTTTTTACTATTAGGTTCAAAAGGTAATCTTTTATCTGAGATAGTTGAAGTAGAAGTAGTTATTACATCATTTTTGGCCAATAATTGTTGATCCAGAATTTTCTGTAAATTCTCAGGAAGAGCTTCTTTATTAAGAAGAAAAGTCTGAAATGCTTGGAATATATTAGCAACAACCATATATAGTAAAACTCCTGCTGGTAGAGGGAAAAACAGAAACATTCCAGTAATCATAACTGGTGTAATTTTGTTTGCTGTTGATTGCTGTGGATTAGCAGGCATGCCCTGACTAGACAAAACTTGAGAAAGAAGTAGGGTTAATCCAAATGCACCAACTAGTGCAGCAATATCCCAATTAATTGCACCATCAACATAAAAACCAACTTGACCAAGAGCTTTGATAAACAGAAAACCACTTTTGGCAGCGAGACCAGGAATTTTTGCCTCGATTGTTGCATCACCCGGTTTGATTGCTGTTACTATGCCGTCTTGTGAAACTTTAAGATTTTCGGATCCCTTAGAAACTGTCCATGTGGGTAGGAATTTCGATCCATTGTCGTATTTAGATAAAACTTCCGAATAGCTATTGCCATTTGTTGTTTGTAAATTTACTTTTATGGATTCTTCTGTTCCTAATTTTGTTCCACCAGGGATAGTTGCTACTACAGGAAAATGTGATTTTTCTGTAATAAATATAGAGTGTCGTGGGGATTTGTAGGGTTTTGGATCAATTGCTGCTACTTGATCTTGTGGAACTATCTTGAGATTTATGTTGTAAGGGACATCAGCGAATGGAGAGCCTCTTAGAGTTGCAAACAATGCAAAAAGCACGGGCATTTGGACAATCAAGGGAAGACAACCAGCGAGGGGACTGCCAAATTCATTCATCAATTTTCCAAGCTCTTCTTGCTGTTTCTTTGGATCACCTGAAAACTTAGATTTTATTTCTGCTTGCCTTTTTTGCATAACTGGTTGGGCAATCTTCATCCTCCTTGCGCTTCTAATGGAACCAGCGCTTAGAGGAAAAAGTGCAATTCTAATTACGACTGTTAATGCAACAATCGCTAAACCATAACTAGGGACTAAACCGTAGAAAAAATCTAGAATCGGGATAAGTAGTTTTTCAGAAATGAACCCTATCACGACATTAAAGAGAGTGTAATTTTACTAGACATTTTATTTTACAGGAAAAAAAGATTTTTGTAATTAATTTATTTAGGATTTAGTAGCAAATCCTTCTACCTCGTTAAGATTTGGTATTTGTGATCTTATGTTTATATTTTTTTCAATAAATTTTTGCTTTTCTCTGAATAAAGGTAATGACTTCATTTCAACCTTTGATCCATCGTTAAGGATAAGAACCATGTCACCGTATGAACCAAATCCCCTTGGAATAGATCGGATTTCTTCAATGTTACTTAATGAGACTTGTGTTTTGTTTTTACCAAACCAGCCACCATCAATTGTAATTCTTTTGTTTGTAATTTTATATCTCAACCACAATGCTCTAACTATTGCGGCAAAGGTAAATGGCAAACCAAGTATAGTTATTCCTGCTAGAAGATTTACTATTAAATCACTCTTAGCAGGACCACCTTCATAAAAGGTTTCTTCATTCATGTTAATCATTTGATTAGACGAGATTTGAACATTAAGTTTTGAAATTCCTCCAAAAGTCTACTTTTATCATTGCAGAAATCCCCAAATTTAAGGTTAACAAGTAACCAATAAGGTTTGTGGTTATTAATTTTTTGAATGTTTGTTAATAACCACTCTTGCAGAATTCTTCTTAATTTATTTCTTTCAACAGCTTTTTTTGAAACTTTTTTGCTAATAGCAATTGCAACCCTAAACTTGTTTGAGGTATTTGTGAATTTATGACTTAAAAGTATTGCTGGATTTGGTCTTGCAACTTTAAAGGTCATTAATTTCCCATGATATGTGATGGAATTTTTATGAATATAATTAAAAGTTCTGTGACCTTTTAAACGCATATCCTTAGGTAAGGCCATTTAAATTCGAATTTATACAGCTATTCTTTCTCTACCTTTTTGTCTTCTGCTTTTAATAACTCTTCTACCTGTATGAGAACGCATTCTTACTCTATAACCAGATACACGTTTTCTTTTTCTTGAAGTTCCGCCAAAAGTTCTTTTAGTCATTTGTTTATTTATCCTTATTTAATTTATCATTTAATCGATCACTATAGTCCAGCTTCCTAAATAACTTGAAAATGATTTCCCTTTAGGTTGCCCATATGAGTGAAATTGAAATAAACCTGATTTTTTTGGATTAAAGACTTTTAAGACAATCGCATAACTGTCTTTGTTAGAAGGAATTGGACTATAGGGGTAAATATCTATTGAACGTAAGCCTGATTCATCAGTCTTGATTTCGATATCAGCTTGAATGTCTTCTAAGCATTTTGTTCTATTCTCAAAACCACCTATTCTTACTCTGCAAAAACTAATTTTTTCTTTTTTTAAAGTGGATTTAAAGGTTTTGGGGATTGCTAGATTAATTTTTAAGAGATCAGTTCTTCTATCAGATGGCCTCAAGAAAAAATAAATTTTATTTCTAAATTTCCTCATATTTTCTTTTTGAAACCACTTTAATCTTCTATAACTAGAATCTTGATCCCACTGAAATTCCAACCCCGCTTTAGCATCTTGGATGTTTTGAAAAAAAGGAGTTGAAAATAAAATTGTGGGGATAATAAAAAATCTTAAAATTTTAAGATTTAAAGTGAGTTTTTTTGTGATTTTAAACATTGAGGGGATGGAATTTAAGAGGTTGGTTAGTGCTATTAAATTTAAAGCGGAAAATTATTTCACTAAGGTTAACATCTATCTATCCTTAATTTTGCAGCGCCTCTCAAATAAGGGTGCTTTATTGCATAATTGGGTGGCAATAAAACTTGAGCCATTATTCTTATACAAAAATCAACATCATTTATTACGTGCATTTGTTGGCAGTCTATAAAGGCTACTGAATCAAGTCCATTAAATTTCCTTGCAATTGAAGCTGGGAAACATGCATTTAAATCTTTTGTCGCTGTGAATGTAATGGATAATATGTTCGTTTTAATTAGATTGTTGCGTGAAATTAATTCATCAATTAATTCCACTACTGCAACTTCTATTTCCTTAACAGAATTCCCAGATGCTGTAGTAGCACCACGAATAAATGTAATTTTATAATCATCTTTCATTTTTTTATATATTGATTTAAGGCTTGTATAACCAAAGTACTTTATTAGAGAAGTCAAACTCACAAAATATATTATTGATAATTTCCTCAATCATTCTACTTCCAGGAATTAGTCCAAGTATTTTTTTCTTTTTCTTCCCAAATGTTAAGGGCTCAATTTTAGGATCAATATTAGCCATTTCTGCAGCTAGCTCCCTTGCAATAAATTCATCTCCAACCTTATCAACAAGACCAAGTTCGAGTGCTTGTGATCCAGTGAAAATTCTTCCATCAGCAAATTTTCTTACTTCTTCAACAGGTAAACTCCTTCCTTCAGCAACAGCTTCAGTAAATTGTTTGTAACTTTCATCTATAAGCCCTTGTAGTAGACCTCTACCTTCCTCACTTAGAGGTTTGTCTGGAGAAAGTATGTCTTTAAATACACCGCTTTTAACAGTCTCAAATTTAATGCCGATTTTATCTAATAATTCAGATAAATTATTTCCTCTTATAATCACACCAATAGATCCAGTAATTGTGCCAGGATTAGCAACTATTTTGTCAGATGCAACACCAATGTAAACACCTCCTGATGCTGAGATGTTCCCAAAACTAGCAATGACTTTACATCCTTTAGCTTTTAGTCTTTTAATAGCAGAGTATATTTCTTGGCTATCCCCAACAGTACCCCCTGGAGAATCAATTCTCACGATTAAAGCTGGAAATTCTCTATCCTCAATTTGTTTAAGAGCTTTAAGGACTGAAACTCTTGTTGAACTTGTAATAGGCTCATCAATTACTATACGAGCTATTCTTTTTTTTGACTTTCGTCTAAAAGGCCAAATCATTCTTTTAAGGTAAATTCATAAAACTACTTTAAAAAGACTATCAGCAGACCTAATGAATTCAATCCTAAATTGGTTTTTAATGATACTCCCTTTTGCACTTTGGGGTACTTCAATGGCGGCAATGACTCCCTTAGTATCAAGTGCTGGGCCTGAGTTTGTAGCTTCTTTAAGATTACTTCCTGCAGGGATTCTTGTTCTAATAACAACATATTTGTTTAAAAGAGATTTAAAAATTTATGAATGCGATTTGAAGTGGTTTTTTGTCTTTACAATTATAGATGCCACTTTTTTTCAGTTGTTTTTAACTTATGGTATTGAAAAAACTGGAGCAGGTTTAGGTTCTGTCTTGATTGATTCTCAACCGCTTTTGGTAGCTATTTTAGCGAGGGCAATTTTTGGGAATTTAATTAATCCAATAGGATGGTTAGGATTACTTTTTGGCTTGGGAGGAATAGTATTTTTAGGCGTTCCACAAGAATTTTTAGGGAATTGGTGGTTGATGTCTGATAAGTCTATAAATGATGTTGCTTTTAACTTTGGAGAACTCTGGATGCTTGCAGCTTCTCTCGCTATGGCATTAGGAACAATTTTAATTAGATTCACTTGTACTAAAAGTGATCCAGTGGCAGTTACAGGATGGCATATGGTTCTAGGGAGTTTTCCCTTAATTATTAAGCACTGCTTACAATCGAATTTCACAATAATTCCAGATTGGTCAATATTTGATTGGGGACTTATGTCATTTGCAAGTATTTTTGGAGGAGCAATAGCCTATGGATTGTTTTTCTACTTTGCTAATAATAAAGAAATAACTGGATTTAGCACTCTTGCATTTTTAACACCTGTGTTTGCTCTTCTCAGTGGAGGTGTTTGGTTAGATGAAAGACTCACTATTGTGCAGTGGATAGGAGTGGTGTTTGTTCTTATCTCAGTATTTTTTGTTAGCCAGAGAAAGAGATTATGGGAAAATAAATTTTCTGACACTACTATTTAATTAGTTTCTTTTTGCAAAAAGTCTAATAATGCGAATAGTTTTGATTAGTACTCCAATAGGTTTCTTAGGGAGTGGTAAAGGTGGTGGAGTTGAATTAACTTTAAATTCTTTAGTTTCAGGTTTAATTTCTTTAGGTCATTCTGTTGAGGTTGTAGCTCCAAAAAATTCTAAGTTACATAAAAGCAATGTAAAAGCAAAATTACATTTTGTGGAAGGTGAAGATCAAATTAGTTGGCAGCATCAAAATTATAATTCTACTGTGAGTATCCCCGACAATTCTCTTCTAGCAGGAATGCTTGAAAAGGGATTAGATATCGCTAAACATGCAGATGTATTGTTGAACATGTCCTATGATTGGTTGCCTATCTGGATGACTCTAAATTTAGAGATACCCATTGCACATATTATTAGTATGGGTTCTGAAAGTTTAGTAATTAGTAATTTAATCTCTAAGGTATATGCTAAATATCCAAATAATTTTGCTTTTCATTCGAAAATGCAAGCTAATGATTATCCATTCATAAAAAAACCAACAATTATTGGGAATGGGTTTAATTTAAATAATTATATTTTTCAAGATTCAGTTAAGGGACCCTTGGCATGGGTTGGAAGAGTGGCTCCCGAGAAAGGTTTGGAGGATGCAGTTTATGTAGCAAATCAACTTGGCGAAAAATTAAAAGTTTGGGGATTTATAGAAGATGAGATGTATGCCTCAAAGATAGAAAAATCATTCCCTCAAGGAGCTATAGATTGGATGGGGTTTTTATCAACCGATGAATTACAAAAAGAACTTGGTAAATGCAGAGTGTTGCTAAATACTCCGAAATGGAATGAGGCATATGGGAACGTTATTGTCGAAGCTTTAGCCTGTGGGGTACCTGTTATAGCTTATAAAAGAGGAGGACCTAGTGAAATTATTCAGCATGGCCAAACAGGGTATCTTGCTGATCCTGATGATAAAAAAAATATGCTTTCTTATGTAGAGATTATTGAAAAAATAAAGCGTCAGAAATGTAGAGAATGGGTAGAAAAAAATGCCTCTTCAGATATATTTGCTAACAAGGTTGTGAACTGGCTTAATAAGGTAATGCATGAATATAAATAATATTAAATGATTCTTCTTAACTCAAATAAAAGGCTTATAACCTTATTGATAGTTTTAGTTTGTGGGATCATTATATTTATCCTTGATTTAGGCACTACAGGATTGGTGGATGAAACCCCCCCCTTGTTTGCCGCTGCAGCAAGAGCAATGAGTGAATCTGGTGATTGGTTAACTCCAAAAGTCAATGGAATATTCCGTTTTGATAAGCCGCCATTGATATATTGGCTAATGGGGTTTTTTTACTCATTACCGAGAAACGAGATTTGGGATAGTTTCGGGACTCTCTCAGCAAGACTCCCTTCAGCTTTGGCCTCATTATTTTTAATGCTGATGATTGGAGATACGTTGTTTTGTTGGCCACAGAAGAGTGATAGGCAATTCCTCACTCCAATAGTTGCATCATTAGGCTTTGCTCTATCTCCATTAATAATTATTTGGAGTAGAACGGCCGTGAGTGATGCCCTTTTAACTGGAACCTTAGGGATTAGCCTGCTTTTGTTTTGGAGAAGAATGGCAAGTGAAAATAATGATCAATGCATTTCAGCTTGGGTATTTTTAGGTTTTGCGATTTTAGTTAAAGGACCTGTTGCATTTGTTTTGGCATTATTTACTATTACGTCTTTCTTGTTTTGTCAGAGGAATTGGAAAACGTTGCTCAGTAAGATAAACCCTAAGAAAGGTTTCTTAATAACAACATTAATAAGTGTTCCATGGTACATATTAGAACTTCTAAAAGAGGGAAAGCCTTTTTGGGATAATTTTTTTGGTTACCATAATTTTCAAAGATATACCTCAGTTGTAAATAATCATGCAGAACCACTCTGGTTTTTTCTTTACATAATGATATTGGCTTCATTACCATTCACTCCTTTTTTATATCATGGGATATTTAAAACCTTTAAGGATTTCTTTAAAAGTTCAAAAGAAAGTTGCAATGTCACTGAAACCCTTTATACATATTCTCTATGTTGGTTAACGTCAGTTTTAATCTTCTTTAGCCTTTCTGCAACGAAACTACCTAGCTATTGGTTGCCAGCAATTCCAGCGGCGGCATTATTAACAAGTAATAGCTTTATAAGCTTAAAAAATATAAACAAAAGTTATTTATATTTCTGGATTTTTAATATTTTAATTTTGTTTGGTTTCTCAATAGCATTCTTTTTTTCGAATATTTGGCTGGGTTCAATTAATGATCCCGAAATGCCTAATCTTGCATCCGAACTTATAAGCTCTGGGATTATTTTCAAAGCTAAATTGTTCTTCTCTTCATTTACCCTTCTTGCAATAATCTTATTTTCTTTAAAATCTAGAAATATTCTTCTTTATCTCCAAATTTTACTTTTAATTGGACAATCTTATTTGATGTCGCCAATAAGAAAATTAGCAGATACTTCAAGGCAATTACCTTTAAGGGATATCTCAAAATTAATTATAGATATTCGCGAGGGAAGAGAAACTTTAGCAATGATCGGGATAAGAAAACCTTCATTACATTATTATTCGAGACAAATAGTTTATTATGAACCAAGCACTGAAGAGGGATTAATTAATCTTTCAGAAAGGCTAAAGACTGATAGGAGAGAGAATTATGAGGATCAACCCGATTATGAATACAAATCTTTATTGGTCGTGATAGATGAATACTCTACCCGCCGACAGCAATGGTCAAAAATTAATCATCAAAAATTGGGCAAATTTGGGATTTATAATTTATGGCGAATTCAAAAAATTGATTTAAATAAGTATTCGAGATTTTTAGTTAAAAGTGGTTATAAATCTGACTGGGAAAATAGGAAAGTTGAAAAATTTTAACAAAGTCTTTTTTTAAGAAGAGCATTTTTTAAATCATCAATGCTGCACTTACTTGGGATATCTATTTTATTTAAATCTTCCATTAATTCGAGATCGATGACAGAATCTTCGGCTAAAAAACTAAAAACTTCATTAATGCTTATTCCCATATCTTGAGCCATCTCTGAAATAAGTCTTAGAGTATCTCTCCTCACAGAAATCCTTAGATCTAAAGGGATATATTCATTTTCAGGGTTTGCTGACTTCATACCCTAAATCTTAAGACATTATTTAGTTATCATTATATAATCTTTACAATATTCATTATTCATGCGTACAGAAATAGAATTTCATTCAAGTTGTTTGAACAAATAAATTCATAAATATTTTTAATAGAGGAATTGTAATTATTGAAATTAAGGTTGTAGTAAAAAGAATTTCTGAAGCTATTTTTTGTTTCACACCATAAGCCTCTGCCATTAATATTGTGGATATTGCCGTTGGGGTTGCGGCTTGAAGAATTACGGCAGATGATTGATAGAAGTTAAAATTTAAGAATTTGCATACTAAAAAAATAATAAAGGGAAGAATAAATAACTTTATTAAAATTGAAAATTTAATTTCTTCATTTAGATCCAAAATCCTATCATTTTGATTTGTGATTATTCCAAGTCTTGTTCCCACAATTATTATTGCCAAAGCAATAACTATTCTTGCAGGAATCCAAAGATAATTGCCTAAAATTTCATCTATTTGAAAAAGATATGTTAGAAGTACACCAATAATCCCTCTTGATGCGGGGCTATTTATCAATGCATTTAATAGTCCTTTGATTTTTGGGATGTTATTGCTGTTGGATTTTTCTTGAAGTAAAAAAGGTCCAAATATCCAAGCAAAAAGTGTTGTTCCTAAATCAAATCCAATAGTGAAATTTATAATTGTTGAAGGTAGAAGAGCTAGCGCAATTGGTATTCCAAGAAATGATGTATTACCTATTAGGCCTGCTAGCTGCAATGTGTAATTTGGAAGCCTCTTCTTAAATATTGGGATTATATTTATTAGAGTTATTAAAAATCCAATTATAGAGAATGCTAAAAATGCACTTTTAATTAGGTTTATATCTATACCTTCCTTTAATAAGAGACCCATTACACTTAAAGGAATGCCAAATCTTATTAGAGGTCTTGCTATATATTTTGAAATCTTTGGATTCTTTTTCCCCAGAAGAAAACCAAAGATTAAAAAAGGGACAATATTTATAAAAAGAGAGTAGATAGTATTAATTAAATATTTATTAAAGCAATATTAACTCGCCATAGTGCAGTCAATAAGTTTTTTTCATTAATTAAGAATTTAAATTATTTTCCAGATTGCTTTGTCAGGAATTAGAGGAGATTTATATAAATTTTCTGGTTCTTTAGTTAAAACTCTCCATGTAGGAACCCGACAAGTTACGTAAGCAGGACTTTCTATTAAAACTCCTGGGTTCTCATCAAAAGTACATGTAAAACCTTCTTTCCAATATCCACCATTATTAAGGCTTCCTTTAAACCAAACCCAGCATTTTGAAGTTTTCAAGATCAGTAAATTTTTTGTTTTATCTTAATCAAGATTTAAGTAATAAATCTAAAGTGTATCTCTTTTAAAAAGAATTTTACTCATTTTATTTTTTTGAAAAATATATTTTAGAGATTAATATCAATAAATTTAAGATCAGGGTAATTAAATTTGCAATTAATATTGGTGTAGAAGAAATTTTATAACCGTAAATAATCCAAGAGAAAACACCGATAATAAACATTATTAATGTTGTCAAAGAAACATCATCTGCCTTTTTTGTTTTTAAAGTTTTTATCAATTGAGGTAGAAATGCTGCTGTTGTTAAAATCGCTGCAAAATATCCAAATATATCTACATTCATAAAAATTATTTTAAAAACTATTCTTTAATTAAATCAGTCAAAAATCCTAAGGGATCTCTCATGTTTGATGAATATCCCAGCACATCGTTTGACAAAAATTTATAAATAATTTGATTTTTATTATTCAATAAAAAAGAAGCCCCTCTTTGCGGAAGGTATTCTTCGTTAAGAATATAATCATTCCAATTTTTAATTATTTCATTCATATTATTTAATCTAAATGTTGCTAATTCAAATGGTCTCAAATAACCATCCCCGAAAACCTTTTTAAAAGAGTTACCTGAAAATTTTAAAAATTTTAAAATATCAATTTTGTCAAATTCTGAATAGATTTGCTCTGCTTTTCGGTCGCCGGTATAACCTCTAATAACTTCTTTAATTGTTTTAAAAGAATTTATCCCTGATAACATCAAAAGCATATTAATCCAACCTCCTAAACCAATATCTAATCCTCTTGAGACTTTTAGATTATTATGAATTTGATTATCAGAAACAACTATTAAATTTTCTTTGTGAAAGCCAGTAAATTTACAGAATTTTTCTTTCCCATTTTGGTTCCCAATAGCAATTGCAAAAATATCTAAATTTTTATCTAGATTTTTATCGATACAACTTTTCAAATTTATTGCATATTCAAAGCTATCAAAATCTCCCAATAAACCAAATAAAACAATTAATTTGAATTTTTTATGTCCATTAAAGTTGAATTCTTCAATAAGACTGTTTAAATCATTTTGAAATTTGTCAGTCACGATGGTTTGAATTTTTTATAAATTATTCTCAAAAAATTTTTCTTACCTTGATTAGTATAAAATTTTACATGAAAAAGTTTTTAAAGAAATTAATTTAACGTTTTTAGATTTTATTATTCTAATGTAAACATTTTGAAGTTATGACTGTAGGAATTTATTACGCAACTACAACCGGAAAAACTGAAGACGTAGCTGATCGTCTTCACAACTTTATCTCTTCAGCAGAAGCACCTAAAGATGTATCTGATGTAGATGATCTTTCAGAATTTGAAGGTCTTGATGGAATTATCTGCGGGATACCTACTTGGAATACTGGTGCCGATGAAGAAAGATCTGGAACTGCATGGGATTCCATCCTAGAGGATATTGGTGAACTAAGTTTATCAGGAAAAAAAGTTGCAATTTTTGGTTTAGGAGATTCTTCTACATATACAGAAAACTATTGTGATGCAATGGAAGAACTTCATAGCTACTTCACAAAAGCAGGCGCCGAAATGGTCGGGTACGTAGATAAATCTTCTTATACATTTGATGAGTCTAAAAGTGTTATGGGAGAAAGCTTTTGTGGATTACCTCTTGATGAAGATAGTGAATCTGATTTGACCGATTCGCGTCTTGAAACATGGGCTTCTCAGCTTAAGGGTGAAATCCCTTCATTGGCGTAAGCTCTCTCAGATATTACTTCCCTAGTTTGTAACATTTGTTCTTTCATAATATGTTTTTTTTACATAAGTAATTAAATCTGTAAAGAACATGTAAAAAAAATAGCGATAAGCAATATGCTCAATTTGCTGTTTACTTAAATCAAGTGTTACAAACTTACGGAAAATCTGATGTCACCTATGACTGGTACGCAGGGAATTCTGGTGTTGTTGGCCGTTCAGGTAAATTCATAGCTGCTCATGCTGCCCATGCAGGCCTAATGATGTTCTGGGCAGGAGCTTTTGGATTATTTGAATTAGCCCGTTACGACGCCAGTATTCCAATGGGTGCACAGAAAGCAATTGTTTTGCCTCACCTTGCGGGTATTGGAATTGGGGGCGTTGAAAATGGTGTTATTACAGAACCATATGGAATAGTTGTAATTTGCACATTACATCTAATTTTTTCAGCAGTATTGGGTGCTGGAGGATTATTACATTCCAACAAATTTGCAGGTGATCTTGGAGACTACCCAGAAAATAGTAAGCCACAAAAATTTGATTTCGAATGGGATGATCCAGATAAATTAACTTTTATTCTTGGTCATCATCTAATCTTTCTTGGGCTTGGAGCAATTATGTTCGTTGAGTGGGCGCGTATTCATGGAATTTACGACCCAGCAATAGGATCTACAAGACAAGTTATTTACAATTTAGATATTGCCGCTATCTGGAATCATCAATTTGATTTTTTAAAAATAGATAGTCTTGAAGACGTTATGGGAGGACATGCTTTCCTAGCTTTCCTAGAAATAATTGGAGGTGTTTTCCATATTTGTACTAAACAATTTGGTGAATATACAGAATTTAAAGGGAAAGGATTACTTGGCGCTGAGGCAATTTTGTCATACTCAGTTGTTGGTGTTTCTTATATGGCTTTTGTTGCTGCTTTTTGGTGTGCTTCAAATACAACCATATATCCAGTTGATCTATATGGAGAACCCTTAAAGCTTCAATTTGAATTCGCTCCTTATTTTACTGATACAGTAGATTTAGGTTCAGGAACGTATAGTTCAAGAGCTTGGCTTGCTAATACTCATTTTTATTTGGGTTTCTTTTTCTTACAAGGTCATCTTTGGCACGCACTTAGAGCAATGGGATTTGACTTTAAGAAAATTGGTCAAGCTTTTGACAATATTGAAAATACAAAAATTACTCAAAACTAGTTTAACCAAATAAAAAACCTCTCCTCTAACAGGGAGGTTTTTTTTTGTAGAATTGTTTCACGTACTCAAAAAATTAATGGATAATCTACAAGAAATTAATTGTAAGGAAATTTTCAAAAAGGCTTATGAAAATCGATACACCTGGAAGAATGATTTTAATGGTTACCAAGGTAAATGTATTTTTTTTACTAATGATAACCTTCATAAAGGTGACTTTGTTTTAGGTAAAGACTTTAAACCAAATATTCAAAATATAGAAGATGAGAAAGTTGTTAAAAGTATTGCCTCTCAGTTATTTGAAGTGTGTATACATAGGGTAAAGAGAGAATTTGAATCAGTGCACTCAGAAAATAATTTTAATTTACTTAAAAATTCTGAAAGTGGGATTGAAATGAGTGTTTCAGGTAAGAATCAAGGGGATAAATATAGAGTTAAAAATAACTCTATTAATATGGTCTACAGAAAAATTCATGGAACTATAATAGAAATTTATGTAAAAGAATTTCTAGATACAGGAACAGGTTCCCTTAGTAAAAAATATAGTAGTCAACAAATTGATCCAGATACACTTGAGACTAATTCTCAAAAATTGGAATACGAGGATGAATTTTTAAATATAGGCAAAGACGATTATTGGATATTAAAATCTAGGACAATAAAATACTTAAACCTAAATCAACAAGAAGAAACACAAAAATTTGTTTTCGAGGATCTATGCCTATTAAGTTAGGTTTTTTATTCAACCAATCTAAACCCTTTATCAAGTAGTTTTTGATATAAGAGTCTCGCTCTAAAAGCTAAAATTTGCTCTTCATTTTCATTACTAATTACATGAAAATAATTATTATCTAATTTATTTTTGCTAAAGCATACATTTGCTTCTCCTAATCTTAAAGTCCAGTTCTCTTCTTTTGCTAAATGTTGATTAGGGCCAAGATCCCAAGGACATTTTTCAGGATATTTTTCTCTTTTAGAACCCATATGATAAATTTTAACTACCCAATATTAGTAAAAATTTAAAAGTATGGCTATGAAAAAATAGTTGATAACTTTTTCATAGAGTGTCTTTTAACGCAGTGCAATTAAAAAATTACTCTTTGGTCGCTATTAAACAATAAAATGGGTCTTTATTTAAAAAATTAAAGATATTAAGTGTTGGTTCAGTAAACTTTTTGATAATCTTTGGCTCATTAAATCCGTTTGAGATTAATACTTTTCTTACATATTTGACCCTCTCTTCTTCAGTAGATGAAGTCCATATGTTAGGAGCCTTATGCCAAAATGCTCTGTTTGAAAAAGCTATAATAATCTTGCCATTTTTACTCAATATTCTTGCAATTTCTTTTGTTAAATTCTCTGGATATTGTAAATATTGCCATGCGGCTACCATTAAGCAATAATCAACGCTTTCTTTATCTATAGGAATTTGTTGACTTAAATTAAAATTTTGTATCCAAAAAGAATCAAAAATTTTGTTTTTTTCAAGTTCTTGTTTGTTTAAACCATGTCCAATAACTTTTTTGTATTTTTTATCTTTAGGTAAATAACTATCCCAACTGGACATTAAATCAAGGACGGTTGAATAATTATCAATTTCTCTTTCATATAAATCTGATAGATTTTGCCTGAAGTTTGCATCTAGATGATAAACAAATTTTGGATCAGAATAAAATACTTCATCATTACTCTCATCGAGTTTTTCCCTTTGATATTTATTTAAAACTTCCAAAGCAAATAATCTAGACTATACATTTCAAATCTAGTAAAAAGAAATTCTAATTGTGTATAGGGATTTTTTTAATAAATTAAAAATTTTCAAAAAAACTAGACATCTATTCAAAAAAAGTTAAATTATAAATTAATGATTTAATAATGATGATTGAGTTTAAGAGAAGCAAAAAAAACAGGTCTAAAAATACTCTTTTCAATCCTTATAAAAACGGAATAAGTTCATACGATATGGCATATCTTTCAGCAAAAAGAAATTTTAAAAATAAAACTGTTTATCTAGAAAATGATTCTAAGAAATATTATCTTGCTGCATAGAGATGCCTTATATTAATGTTTCGACTTCAGCAAAAGTAAATGATAAAGATAAATTACTCGAAGAAATTTCAATTCTTATTTCATCTTTAACTAACAAATCAAGAAGTTTTATTATGGCGAAAATAGATGATAATTGCAAAATGTATTTTGATGATGAGGCACCTTCTTGCTTTTTAGAAATCAAATCAATAGGTTCTCTAAATCCTTCAGAAATGGCAAAGCCAATATCAGATTTTGTATATAAGAAAATGGGGATCCCAATAGATAGGATTTACATTTCTTTTGAGGATGTACCAGCTTCATTGTGGGCTTGGAATGGAAGAACATTTGGTTAAGAATTTTTAGATATAAAGCTAATGAAAATCACTAAATTAGTTGATTTAAATAATCTTAGAACTGCACCTCAATTAAGTAATAGTCAAGAAAAAAAACTTTTAGAGGAACTAGAAACAAATATTTTTAATGCAGATTGGATAACAATAGGCATAATGGCACCTAGTGATAATAAAGCTATTGAAGCATTGAAATCAATTTCTAAGAAATATTCCTCAATTAAATTTGGGAATCTAGGTTCCCTTCATGCTGATGGAGGTGTTTTTTTAAAAGCTAATCAAAAAACTAATAATGTTTTTATCAGATCTGAAAATGGTCTTGGAGAAGGAATTTTAATAACATGTCAGTATGATGAAGGTTCTAAAGAATCTAATACTTTTGGACCATTGCCATTAGATTTTTTTACATAATTAATTCCTCATTTTTTTATCAAATATCAATTTTAATGAAAGCTTTTTATCGGATGATATTTTTGAGAACTTGGAGTTTAAAATATTTTTTACTTTAAAGCTTTGTTATTATGTCTAGTGGCATTGATCTAAATTTTTCCACTATTTTAATTAAATGTTTTTTCAGGATATAATTCAAAATTTAAATAATTTTTGGTCAGAAGAAGGTTGTTTGATTATGCAGCCATATGATACCGAAAAGGGTGCTGGGACAATGAATCCGCATACTTTTTTAAGGGCTATTGGACCAGAGCCTTGGAGTGTAGCATATGCAGAACCATGTAGAAGGCCTACAGATGGACGTTTTGGCGACAACCCAAATAGGGCGCAACATTACTTTCAATATCAAGTTATAATTAAACCTTCACCGGAAGGAATACAGGAAAAATATTTGACATCTCTAGAATCTCTTGGAATAAATCCTAGAAATCATGACATAAGATTTGTAGAAGATAATTGGGAGTCTCCAACACTTGGAGCTTGGGGTGTAGGTTGGGAAGTTTGGTTGGACGGAATGGAAGTTACTCAATTTACTTATTTCCAACAATGCGGAGGTATAGATTGTAATCCAATCCCAATTGAAATCACTTATGGATTAGAGAGGATTGCAATGTTTTTGCAGGATAAAGAAAGTATCTGGGACTTAAATTGGAATAAAGATTTGAAATATAGCGATATTTGGCTTCAATTTGAAAAAAGTCAATGCACTTATAATTTTACTGAATCTAGTGCTGACAATCTCAGGAAATTATTTGAAATTTATCAAGCTGAGGCAATTTCTTTAACAGAAAAGAAATTAACTTACCCTGCGCTTGATTTTGTTCTGAAGTGTAGTCATACATTTAATCTACTTGATGCTAGAGGAGTAATTTCGGTTACAGATCGTGCACAGTATATTGAAAAGATTAGAAAATTAGCCAGAGAGGTTGCAGCATCATGGGTAGATGAAAGAGAATCCCTTAATTTTCCATTAATAAAAAAAATAATTTAGATAATTTATATACGAGAAAAATTGATAGTATCAAAAGTTACATAGATATGAAACTTATATTTCTTTCCTTTTCTGTTACGCTCGATACAGTATAGTTACCCATTTTTATTGGGTATTTTTAGTGTGAGGTAAAATGAAACTCTTCCAACAAATGTTGGTTGCAGGAGTATCTACGAGCTTACTAGCTCCGATTGCTGCTCAAGCTTCCGACGTTGTCAATTTAGAAGATATGAGTAGCTACTCTCGTAGCACCAAAAAACAATCTTCAAGACTTGACAGTAAAACATTCATTAACGAAGTTAGTGAAGATCTTGCAATCCTTAAAGGTCGTGTTGATGGTCTTGAAGCTCAGCAGAATGAATTTGAAGCTGGTAGCTTCTCTGACACTACAACTCTTGATGGTAAAGCTATCTTTACTCTTGGAGCTGTTGATTACAGTCTGTCATCTGAAACGGCGTCAGAGTCTACTATAGGAGCTTATACTTACCAGATGAACCTTAATACAAGTTTCACTGGTGATGACAATCTTTATGTAAGAATTAAAACTGGTAACCATAAGAATCTTTGGTCTACAACAAAGACTTACGGTACATATCTTAAATCTGGTAATGGTAATCAAGATGCTCTTAAAGTCGATAAGATCTGGTACGAATTTCCTGTAGGTGATAAGAATACAGTTTGGGTTGGACCTAGAATTGAAAACTATTACATGCATGGAACTACACCATCTATTTATCAGCCAGTAACAAAGCAGTTTACCCTTGGAGGTAATGGAGAAGCTTACGGTGCAAGTACAGATACTGGTGCTGGTTGGGCTTATAAGGCTGACAACGGATTTGCTATTAGTTCAAACATAGGTACTAAATCTAATAGTTCTTGTAAAGCAACAGTTGATCCTTGTGGTTCAAGTGGTAGTTATGTAAATAGTGGACTTTTAACTGACGAAACAAAGACTAGTTGGGCAACACAGGTTGGATATACACAACCAAATTATTCTGTATCAGCCTTACTTAATATCAAATCTAATAATTGGAGTGATACTTATTACCATACTGCTAATCATGGCACTGGTGGTAACGGTAATTTCTCATCTGTAGGTTTAAGAGGTTGGTGGAGACCTGATAACGCAGGTACTGCAACACCTTCAATTTCAGTTGGTTTTGATACAACAGAATATGATGGAGCTCCTTCAAGCACATCTAATTCAACTGCATATTTTGTTGGTTTAAATTGGCAAGACATGTTCCAAGCAGACGACAAAATTGGTTTAGCATTTGGTCAGCCTACAACTAACGAAAGTGAAACTGTAGATCCATTTGCTTATGAAGTTTATTACTCCTTCAAGCCTAATGATTCCATGACAGTAACTCCTGCAGTATTTGGAGGCTCTGATAGGAATGGAACAGCTGGAGCTGATATCTTCGGAGCAGTTATAGAAACTACATTTAAATTTTAATTTAATTAAGTTCATTTAAAAACGCCCTATCTTAGGGCGTTTTTTTCTTTTTAGTATTTACCAGCAGTTCTCACCCTCTCCAATAGGAATGCAAGCACTTGATTTTGCAGCCTCATCAGCGATCCTTTGGGCATCTTCATCTAATTTAAAATCTGCATCTAAAGCCATATCTGTATTCCATTCTTTTAATCCGCCTAAGTCATTCTCGCCTGACTTAGCAGAATTGGTAGTTGTTGTTGAAATAGCTAATGCGCTTGTGGCTGCGATAAAAATTGCAATTGAACTTCTTTTTGGCATTTGATAACTATATTTTTTTTATATTAATCATTTTTAGAATCATATTCTTTTTGGTGTATAAAATGATGCTTATTTAATCACCCATAACCCTTAAGAGATTAGAATATGATTTAAAAATTAGATCGAGATCATCAGATCTACCATGCTTAGCTAATAGACTTCTCGCACCTGAATCTAAATCAAATAAATATTCTCTTTCTTCAATACTTTTTATATAACTCTCAATCCATCCAACGCATACTATTCTTTCTCCATTTAGAACTTCTTGAACTGAATGTAAATAGGTGCTTGGGTAAATTAAGATTTCTCCACTATTAAGTTTAAATTTGTTTTCTGAAGTAAGATTTTCAATTAATAGTTCACCACCATCGTATTGTTTCTTTTCTGAAAGAAAAATTGTGAAAGATAAGTCAGCCCTTCCTGATGACATATATGCATTATCGATATGTCGTCCATACTTCATTCCTTTGGAGGATTTAGTAAACATGATTCCATGAATATATTTTGGTAAAGTAAAGCTTTTTATTAAATCATCATTTAAGAATTTTTTTTTAACTAGCGATGATAATTTTTTCGAAATATCTGATGTTCTTTTTAGTTGCAAATTATTTTTTGCGATTGAGGCGTGACTGCCAGCAGTTTTTTTCCCATCTTCCCAACCTTGATTTTCTTGTTCTAATTCTTTTTCTATAAAATTTATTTCTTCAGGATTTAATAACTGACGAGTTAAATAATTCATATGGCATATAAAAAATGATACATTGTAATGTATCGAAGATGGCTTTTAGAGTTTGAACTCTTTTGATAGGTATAAAGTAACCATAGATACTAATTTTAAAAAGTGCAAAATCTCAAAAAACTTTTTTGTTCAGCACTAACATGGACATTTTTGTTAAACGTCAATATACCCGCTAATTCAACTGAAAAAGAAGTCAAAGTTTATTCAGGTAGACATTACAACACAGATAGAAGTATTTATAAAAAGTTTGCAGATAAAACAGGAATAAAAGTTAGGCTTATAGAGGCAGCAGGAATTTCTTTAATCGAAAGATTGAAACGCGAAGGGGAGAATTCTCAAGCAGATTTAATATTGTTAGTAGATGCTGCAAGAATTACTAATGCAGCCAAAGCTGGATTACTGCAAACAATAGAGTCTTCTAATTTAGAAAATGATGTTCCTATTGGATTGAAAGATCCAAATAAGGAATGGTATGCATTAACAAGAAGAGTAAGAGTTATGATAGCTAACCCTAAAGTGGTAGATCTTAGCAAGATTAATGATTACACTGATTTGGCTGATCCTTCTTTAAAAGGGAAAGTATGTTTAAGAAATAGAAAAAGTCCATATAATCAATCTTTAGTTGCCAATCAAATAATTAATAAAGGTCAATCAGAAACTAAAGCTTGGTTAAGCGGGATGATTTCAAATGTTTCCCAACCATTTTTCCCAGGTGATATTTCAATAATTAGAGCAGTTTCTAAGAAAAAATGCGGAGTAGGAATTGTTAATCATTATTACGTTGCAAGAATGTTAGCAGGTGTTAATGGAAGGAGAGATGCTTTGTATGCAAAAAAAACAAAGGTCCTTACGCCTAATCCTGCTCACGTAAATATTAGTGCCGGTGGTGTTGCAAAATATGCAACAAATAAAAATGAAGCTATTAAGTTGCTTGAATTCTTAGCATCACCCGAAGGAAGTAAAGGTTTAGCTGCTCCTACTTTTGAACATCCTTTGAAGGAAGTTAATCAGAATGAAATAGTGAAGAACTTTGGAGAGTTTACGCCTGATACTGTAACCGTAGAAGACCTTGGAGAAAAAAATTCTCTAGCTATTAAATTGATGAAAGATGCAGGGTGGAATTAAAAATTAAGATAATTATATAGTTTATAAATTTCTCATTATTAAATGCATACTTATAAACAGGCGGAGAGGTGGCTGAGTGGTCGAAAGCGAACGACTCGAAATCGTTTAATAGGCAACTATTCGTGGGTTCGAATCCCACCCTCTCCGTTTATTAATACAAATTAGGTGACGTCAGATTTGGTCAAATAAGTCCAGAATGCCTCTTATGACTAAGAAATTTAAGAAAAAAACATAAATCGAGACCTAAAAAATATATCATAATGCCCACAAATGTCTACCAATGTCTCAGTGATGTCTTAGGGAATTTGTAGAAATTGTCTCAGGTATTTTTATGGATTTTAATTTATGATTCAAAGTTTTAAATATCGAAATAAGTTTGATTTTTTTTTACTTTCAAAAGTAATTAACCTCTATTTTTTAATATTTTAATTAACTCTAAATTTGATAGTAGTTCATACGCAGTAGATCGACATGATAAGGCGTCTTTATAATGAGGATCTAATTCAATTAATTTGGAGTAGTCATCTATAGCACCTTTGTAGTTTTCTAAATGACATTTTGCATTACCTCTTCGGAAGTATGCGTTTTTATTATGAGGATCTAATTCAATTACTTTAGAGAAATCATCAATAGCATCTTGATAATTTTCTAACCAATTACTAGCGATACCCTTAAGATAGTATGAATTTTTATTGTGAGGATCTAATTCAATTACTTTAGAGAAATCATCAATAGCATTTTGATAGTCCCTTAAACTCATTTTTGCATCACCTCTATAAAAGTATGCTTCTTCAAATTCTGGATCTAATTCAATTAATTTGGAGTAGTCATCTATAGCACCTTGATAATCTTGTAATGCATATTTTGCACTACCTCTATAAAAGTATGCTTCTTCAAATTCTGTATCTAATTCAATTACTTTAGAGAAATCATCAATAGCAATTTTATTGAAGTATTCAGTATGAAAATCCATTAATTTTAAGTAAGTAGAACCTCTTCGCAAGTATGCGTCTTTATTATGAGGATCTAAATCAATTACTTTAGAGTAGTCAGCAGTACCACCTTGATAATCTTGCAATTCATTTTTTGCATTACCTCTATTAAAGTATGCCTCTTTATTTTGGGGATCAAATTCAATTACTTTTGAATAGTCTGCAATAGCACCTTGATAATCTTTTAATTCATCTTTTGCAAAACCTCTATTAAAGTATGCTGCTTTATTCTGAGGATCTAACTCAATTAGTTTGGAGTAGTCAGCAATAGAACCTTTGTAGTTTTCTAAATGACATTTTGCATTACCTCTATTAAAGTATGCTTCTTTAAATTCAGTATCTATTTCAATTGCTTTGGAATAGTCATCAATAGCACCTTGATAATCTTTTAATTCACTTTTTGCAAAACCTCTATTCCTGTATGCCTCTTTAAATTGGGAATCTAACTTAATTGCTTTGGAGTATTCTTCAATAGCACCTTTGTAGTCTTTTTTTTCAAATTTTTCGTTGCCAATTTTTTTTAAATTAGTTTTTTCTGAATCCATTATTTAATTTCAAGCGATTTTTTAAAAACTTCTTCATCTAAATTTTTTTTATCAAAAATAAATTTTATAAATTCAATTCTATTCACTTATATGGATAAATTAACTTTTTGAGATTCTAATCCTTCTATATTAGAAGTCTATATTTTTATAATTTGATTAAATTTATTTCATAAATAAATTTTGAATTACATAGATATCAATTGCATTTGGATATTTCTGTTGAAAAACCTTAATTGCATGATTCGGAGAAATCGCAAAAATATTTGTTTTTATCCTGTAATCATCTATTAGACCAGAGATTAAAAAGGTTTTCATTCTGACTCAACTATTACTGAAATTTCTTTAGTTGTATCTTAATTTGAACTATATTTTTAGACAATAATTTTTAGAAATGCTCTCAGGGATGTCTCAGGGATTTATATGAAATTATTGATTTTAAAGTATTCAAATAAGGTCACAACTAGACTTTTTTGAAAATGTCAACGAACACCCTCTCCGTTTTAATAGGATAATTAGGACTCTTAATTTTTTGAGTTTTTATTCAAATTGCAGTGATAGATAAGAGTTCTAAGAAATATCGATTTCTGTATAGTTGGTTTTTATTTTTATGTGTTGGTGGATGTGTTGGTGGATATTTTTAATGTGTTGGTGGATATTTCCTTTACCACTCAAAAATAAGTCCAATATATTCCAGTATCTGCCTATGTATGTTGAAAGTGAATTTCACCCTCTCCTTTAATTAATAGTTTCTAGAAATCCCAAAAATAAAATAAGAGGGCATTTGTTTGCCCTCTTCGAGTCTTATGCACCTCGTTGTCCACAAAGTTGATGAAGTGATTTTGACTCCTGAATTATTTCTACTCCTAATGAACGGGAAAAGATAATTGCGACAACCACTAAGCACTAAAACTCGGGTATTAATACTCTATTAATTTCAATTGAATAAGAGGATAATTAAGGAGTAGAGATATAGGAGGTTTTATGAGACTTACCACTTCATTCACTGCCCTTAAAAATGCAACTTCAGATATCTGGAGAATGCATGATTTTAATTATCAACTACCAAAAGATCAAAGACAAGATTATTGGGAAAAAGAATGCACAGACCACCCAACAAGTTCACATTGCAAAGTTTACTAAAGGTGATATAAATTCAAGACGTTAAAAAGACCCTTTTGAGGGTCTTTTCTTCTAAGTAAGTAGATATTCTTTTAGTATAAAACTAAAGAAAATATGGCTATTAATAATTCAATATCAAAATATGATTGGCAGTATCTTGTGACTGGATTTTTTTTAATCTCAGTTTTTATTTTTACAGATTTAATTAAAGTTATTGATAAAGAATATTTTTACTTTGTACCAAGGTTAATTGGTAATCAACCCTATAGGATTTTCACATCAATACTAACTCATGCAGATTTAAATCATTTATTATCAAATATTGGTGGAATAATTATAACTAGATATTTTTTTATGAGACTTGGAATTAAAAGCAGATTTTTTTATTTGAAATTTATTTTAATTTGCTCTTTTTTAAATTTTTTTATTATCTGGGTTTATGAAAAGATCTTATCGTATTTTAATATCTATCCGAATTATGCCGCTTTAGGATTTAGTGGAATAATTTATGCTTTATTTGGATTCTTGCTATTAACTTCTTTTTATGGAAAGAAATATTTTTTAGGTAAAGAAATTGGTTTAAAGTCCAATTATGAAGTTCAAAAAATGTTAAAGACAATATGCCTCATAGGTTTGATATTCTCTTTTTTGCCAGGTGTAAGTTTATTAGGGCACTTAAGTGGATTTATTGCAGGGTGTTTATTATTCATAACTTAATAGACAACTAGCACATGTGACAGTTAAGTAACATTCCATTCGCCCCTTCCACGGATAAGAAAAACAATGAATACATTATATTAGTGTGAAGGAGTGGTTTTACTAAAACAGTGGAAACAAGGAAACACTAGATTTAGTAAAACCCAGAGAGACCTCTAGAAATAGAGGTCTTTTTTTATGCAAATTCATTCCTTTATTTATTTTCCTATATTATTTCAAGTGTTCCTTAAAATACAAAAAATGCGTTGGTGGATAAAAAGAGTTACTTTCTAAATATTTCCTGTTTGGTTCTATAATTTCCCCTGTAGGAAAAGATGTTATTTGCCCTCTACGTTTTTGATAAACATTATTAATGTTCATTTCATATGAATAAAAAAGGTCTAAATTTTAAATCATTAATTTTTAAAATATTTTTTACCTATTTAGTGGTTTATTTTTGTGCTCTAATATTCAAGTACACCTATGATCTTGATTCCTTATTCAAGGATATTCAATACAAATATTTGATTGCTTTAAATATAGTTTCTATATTTTTAGGTCTCCCATTATCAATTATTTTTGATTTTATCTTAATAAAGATTTTTGGGTTGAATTATGTTTTATTTTTTTCTCCTGCTTTAACCATTTTAAGTGTAATTCAAGTTTTTATTCTGAGGAAAATTAAATTTAAATTCTCTAGAAATATATTATTTTTAAAAAAATCAGAAAAAAATAATCTTTATAAATTCTTTGACAATATTACTTTTAGATCTTTTTATATTTTAATCATAAGATCTTTCCCAATACTGCCTCATGTTTTGGGTAGTTATATTATCGCCTCTTCAAATATCAAGATAAAGGTGATTTTAATAAATACATTTTTAGGTTCAGTTTTTTACTATATTTTTCTTTATTTAATAATTTGGAATGTATAGTTAAATTAAACCTTGAGCACTTTACTAAATAGAAATTTCCTCTAGGTCTTATTTTACTTTATTGGCAGATAAATTTATTTCAAAATGGTGTAAATATAAAATATTAGTTTTTCCCACTAAAGAATTATATTTTTGGGAAATTAGATTGCTACATCTATTTTCTATTAATTATAATTAGGCTATTAGAGCTAAGAAGTTTTCATATGAAGTCGATTTTTTATATATTATTATTTAGCCAATTATTAAATTTTCTTGGAGTATTTGCCGAAAAAGTAAAAGAAAATTCGTCTGGAATGAATTCTGTCATTTGGGAAAAGGTAGAGGAAAATAAATCAAAACCGTTGAAAAAGATAATCTGGAAATCTTACAAAAGGGATGAGAATTATTTCAAAAATGAAAATAAAGAAGGTTTTTCAGGCAATCAAGTTTCTGGGGCCAAATCATCAACCTCAATTGAGTCTCCTGCTTGGCGCAATCGAACATTACGGTTTTCCTTTGAGGAAATTGAAATGCCAGATGTTGGCGAATATATGGGTTTGTACAGTATAGGAGCTTACGATCGACTAAACTCTTGGCTATACGGCGGTATTACTCTTTATGGAGCTGCGACGGGACGTCGTGGCGGGTTTTTTACTGGTGGCTATACCTTGGGCTTAGAACGTAAGTTAACCGATAACTGGATTCTTGACGCAGGAGCCTATGTGGGTGCCGGCGGCGGCGGTGCTGCGGCACAAGGGGGAGGATTAATGATACGCCCCCATATCGGTCTAAAGTACGACTTTAATTGGAGTGCACTTGGCCTAAATTATTCCTTCGTAGACTTCCCCAACGGAGAGATTTCTAGCGATGCAATCGCGCTTTCATTTGATATTCCTTTCACTTCACCGACACTCAATTGGGAAGATGATGACCTGACGGCAGCCGATTACTTCGGAGTCGATTCGAGCAATGTGAGCCGCCATCGATCGCACCTTGCCGCACGCGTTAGAGCTTATTATCCATCTAGCGACAGCAAAACTACCACCGGTGGATCATTTGATGATTCGTTGGGACTGGTAGGCGTAGATTACACTTACTTTCTTGATGAAAACTGGTTTACTACCTTTGAAACTTCTGGTGCCCTATCAGGTGGAGTAGGAGGTTACGCCGAACTTTTGGCAGGTATAGGCTATCGCTTACCACTAACCAAATCCGATCGTCTGGCCCTGCTCCCCGCCTTGACCATTGGCGGAGCCGGGGGAGGAGCAGTCGAAACCGGCGGAGGATTTGTTGCTCGAGCAAATCTTGGAATGGAATATAGACTTTCTCCAGATCTAAGTATGATCATCGACGGCGGCTATCTCAACGCCCCAGATGGCAATTTTGATACCCCATATGTCGGCTTCAATTTGGCATATGTAATGGAAAGCTTTGCTAAGGATCAAAAAGGAGAACCTTTAATAGAAACAGACCTTATACAAATTAATAAATGGCGTTTTCGTCCAGCGCACCAATGGTATTTTGATGCGCAACGTAAGGGAGGCTCCAAACGCGATATGCAACTTTTGGGAGGAAAAATTGACTGGATGGTAGGAGATTGGTGGTACCTTACAGGACAAGGATTAAGCGCGTATGAAGGAGGAGCCGGTGGCTATTCAGAAGGACACTGGGGCGTAGGCGTTGTTGGCCCGAGCTGGAAGAATTGGCAAATCTATGGCGAAATGCTCATAGGTGCTGGAGGGGGAGGAGGCGTCGATAGCGGTAGCGCCTTATTGTATAAACCAAGTATAGGGTTAGAGTACAATATAAATAATGACTTCAGTCTTCAAACTGGCATAGGAAAAGTCATTTCTAAAGAAGGGAATCTTGATGCCCATACCTTGGACGTTAGTCTGGTTTGGCGTTTTGGGACACCAAAATAAAGCTCCCAAGCTTTGCGTTTGTTTGAAAGAAAAGTTGGGATATTTGTGAAAATGTAATTTTTAACAACCTCCCAAAGATAAGAAATTTAGAATTAAAATCAAATTAAATTTTGGAAGTAAAGGATACAAAAAATTTATTACTCCCAAAATGGGTCTGTGGTAAGAGAAACTTTTAATAAATTATTATTATTATTATTTTTAATTTCACTGATACAAGCCCTTACTGTTTCACCATTTACATCTATTTCACAGGCTCCACAACTTCCTGTGAGGCAGCCAGTAGGGATTTCTAAACCTGCTTTTTCAGCAGAAGAAAACCAGTCATCACCAACTGAAACAAATGTTTCTTTGTTGTTTGGCCATATTACTTTTATATTTGTTTCTTTCAACTTAAAAATGATTTGAGATTTAAATGTTTGTGGAATTCATTTGCAAGATTGTTAATAATGGTTTCTCTCTTCTCTTTATAAGATATTGATTTTTTATTTAATATTGGTAGGTTTTTACTCTTCCTTATTAAATTAATATATTGCTCTCTCCAACTATCATTTTCAAAGATCCCATGAATGTATGTTCCTGCAATAGTTCCGCCTTTATTATTTTCTTTGTACCAACCAAGATCAAAATCTTTAAAAATAGGATTGATATTCAATGAACTTTGGATGCCATCTAATAAAGTTTGACCATTATGAATTTCAAATCCATTAATTTCTGATTGGCATGGCCATATAGATTTAGAGTTGATTTGCCGTGTTAATTTTTTTTTAAAGAAAGTCGTTTTTAATGGTAGTAATCCAATCCCTTTAATTCTTTTTTCAGAATAATTTTTGGAACCCTCTTTAAAATAAGGATCTTCAAGTGTAGTCCCCAACATTTGTAAACCTCCACATATTCCAATAATATTTCCTTCGTTATTTGAATAGTCCCTTATATTCTGAGATAAGCCAGAATTGTCAAGAAATATTTGATCTTTAATCGTTTGTTTACTGCCCGGCAGAATAATGAAGTCATACTTACTTAGGTTTTGTGATTTTCTAATCCATTCTGTTAATATTGTTTCTTCATTTTCTAGTGGATCAAAATCCGAGAAGTTACTAATAGATGGTAACTTTATAATCCCAACTTTGATTTCAGGATTTTTATAAAGTGATTTTTTTTCTATTAAATCTAAAGAATCCTCTGGAGGAAATGAATCATTTAACCATGGAATAATGCCAATAACAGGGATTTGAGTCTTATTCTCTATCCATTTTTTCCCATCTTCAAATAATGAAAGGTCTCCTCTGAATCTATTTATAATAATTCCCTTGATAAGCTTCTTTTCTTCAGGCTTCATTAATTCAAGAGTACCAATTATTTGTGCAAATACCCCTCCCCTTTCAATATCGGTAACCAAAATGCAATTTGCATTTAAATATTTAGCAACTCTTAAATTAGTCAGATCTCTATGAATCAAATTCATCTCTACAGGACTTCCAGCTCCTTCGATAATTAAACGGCAATTCGGATTTCGTTCGTAAATAGACTTTAAACTTTTTTTAATTACTTCCCAGCCTGGAATAAACCAATCTTTATAGTAATTTTGTGCGGTTGTGGTCCCTAAGCTTTTGCCAAGGTGAATCACCTCGCTTATTGAGTTTCCTTGTGGTTTTAATAAAATGGGATTCATCTCTGCAGAGGGATTAATACCACAAGCAAAAGCTTGAAGTGCTTGTGAATATGCCATCTCTCCACCTTCCCAATCAACCCAAGCGTTGTTACTCATATTTTGTCCTTTAAAAGGGATTGGTTCTTCTCCTAAATTTTTAAGAATCCTGCAAATAGCAGTAACCGTTAACGACTTCCCTGATCCACTGGAAGTGCCCATGACCATTATTGGTTTCCTTATTTCATGTAATTTTGCTTCTAACTCCATTAGTAATTTATATTAAATTTAAAATTTATTAATTATTAAATTGAATTATAATTTGGTAAAAAATTTGTGTTAATTCTAGCCTCTGCTTCTCAATCTAGAAAGAAATTACTAGAAAATTCTCAAATAGAATTTATCCAAATATCAAGTGACTTTGATGAAACTACTATTCAAGAACAGAATATATTTAATTTAGCTTTGGAATTATCTTTTCAAAAGGCTAATAGTTTATCTGAAAATATTCAAAACATATCATTGCCCGAAGAATTTAATTATGGTCCTTTGGAAATACTTGGGTGCGATTCAATTTTTGAATTTAAAGGAGAAGCTTATGGAAAACCAATTAATAAAGAGGAAGCATTTATTAGATGGAAAAAAATGTCTGGAGAATTTGGATTTTTACATACTGGTCATACTCTAATAATTGGGAATTTTGATTCAACTTCTAAAATTTTAAAAATCACTGAAATAATAAAAAAAACAGTAAGTTCAAGAGTTTATTTTTCTAATTTAGAAGATTGGGAAATCAAGAGTTATGTAGATACAAATGAACCTTTATATTGCGCCGGAGGATTTGCTTTGGAAGGTATAGGCGGAAAGTATATAGAAAAAATAGAGGGTTGTTTCAGTAATGTAATGGGTTTAAGTTTGCCATGGCTTAGAAAAAATTTATGTAGATCAGAAAATTAAGCAAAAAAAAACCCTATCTGAAGATAGGGCTTTTTTTAGTTGAGATAGAAATTAATCTAAATCAGGCATTTCTAGAGCTGGCTCACTCTTTCTGTCGATTCCTTTTTCGAAACCAGCAGCGGCTGCTCTAGCACGTCCAGCATGCCAAAGGTGACCGATGAATGTAAACCATCCTAGGAAGAATTGAGCCGCAGCTAACCATTGTCTTAAATTAACGAAGTTAACAGCATTAGGCTCAGTAATGATTCCACCAACAGAGTTGATAGAAGCGTTAGGAGCATGAGTCATATATTCAGCAGCTCTTCTTACTTGCCATGGCTGAATATCATTTTGGATTTTCTCAAGGCTTAATCCATTAGGGCCTCTTAAAGGCTCTAACCATGGACCTCTGAAGTCCCAAAATCTCATTGTTTCACCACCAAATATAATTTCACCAGTAGGAGATCTCATGAGATACTTACCTAGACCTGTTGGTCCCATTGTTGAACCTACGTTAGCTCCAATTCTTTGATCTCTCACTAGGAAAGTAAAGCTTTGAGCCTGTGAAGCTTCAGCGTTTGTTGGACCGTAAAATTCTGAAGGGTAAGCAGTATTATTAAACCAGATGAATGTTGAAGCAATAAAACTTGCTACACAAATTCCACCAAGAGCATAACTTAATAGTCCTTCACCATTCCAGATAAATGCTCTTCTTGCCCATCCAAAAGGCTTGGTAAATATGTGGAATATTCCTCCAATAATTGCAGTTATACCCACATAGACATGTCCACCAACAATATCTTCAATGGAGTTAACACCGATTATTGAACCAGCCCCTCCCCATGGAGATCTAAATAGATAACCAAGAATAACTCTTGGATCTAAAGTTGGATTAACAAGTCTAACTTCACCACCACCAGGCGCCCATGTGTCATATGCACCGCCAATGAAACACCAGTTTACTGACCATGCTAATGCACCTACCCCTAGAACAATCAAATGATATCCGAGAATATTGGTCATTTGATTTTTATCTCTCCAATCAGTAGAGAAAAATGGGAAATCTTCTTCAAGTTTTTCTGGACCTGCTAATGAATGGTAAATACCACCAAATCCAAGAACAGCAGAAGCTATTAAGTGTACCACGCCTGCCTGGAAGAAAGGCATGATATCAGTAACTTCACCACCAGGGCCTATTCCATAACCAAACATTGCGACATGTGGCATACAGATTAAACCTTGCTCCCACATTGGTTTATCAAAAGTAAAATGATTAACCTCAAAGAGCATCATTGCTCCCGCCCAAAAGACTATAAGTCCAGAGTGAGCAATGTGAGCTCCTAATAAACGTCCAGATAAATTGATTAATCTAGCGTTGCCTACATACCAGGCATAACCAGTTTCCTCAATACTTTGGTTTGGAGCTCTTAATAAATTATTAAAGGGCGTTTCCACGTGGAAGAACCTCCTCAGGGAATACAAAGTTTTCGTGTGGTTGATCCACAGAAGACATCCATGCTCGCATACCTTCGTTCAAAAGTATATTTTTTGTATAGAAAGTTTCAAATTCTGGATCTTCTGCTGCACGAATTTCTTGGCTTACGAAATCATAAGCTCTTAAGTTTAGTGCTAAGCCAACAATGCCGATTGAAGATGTCCACATACCCATAACAGGTACAAATAGCATCAAGAAATGTAAGAATCGCTTGTTTGAGAAAGCAATACCGAAGATTTGACTCCAGAATCTATTCGCTGTAATCATTGAATAGGTTTCTTCTTCTTGAGTTGGGTCAAAAGCTCTAAATGTTGAACTTTGAACCTTACCATCTGTATAAATGCTTGTATCTTCATACAAAGTGTTTTGAACTGTAGCTCCATGAATAGCGCAAAGTAAAGCACCACCAAGAATTCCAGCAACCCCCATCATGTGGAAGGGATTTAGAGTGATATTGTGAAAACCTTGAATGAACAGAATGTAACGGAAGATTGCTGCAACACCGAATGAAGGTGCGAAGAACCAACTATGCTGTCCTAAAGGATAGATAAGGAAAATACTTGTGAATACTGCAATTACTGCTGAGAAAGCTAATGCGTTGTAGGGTCTAATACCAACAAGGCCAGCAATTTCAAACTGACGAAGCATAAAACCAATGAGGCCAAATACTCCATGTAATGCAACGAAGTTCCAAAGACCTCCAAGTTGTAGCCATCTTACGAAACTACCTTGGGCTTCAGGACCCCATAAAAATAGAAGACTGTGTCCCATGGCATCACCAGGGGTGCTAACAGCTGCTGTTAAAAAGTTACAACCTTCAAGGTATGAGCTTGCAACTCCGTGTGTGTACCAAGAGGTAACAAATGTTGTTCCGACAAACCAACCACCTATAGCAAGATATGCACAAGGAAGAAGAAGTAGTCCGGACCAACCAATAAATACAAAGCGGTCGCGCTTCAACCAATCATCGAGGATATCAAACCATCCTCTTTGTGGGGCGCTACCAACTGCGATCGTCATGAGAAATCGTTTTTAGCTTCGGGATACGCAGTGACTGTAACAAAGATTGAGAGTAATGTGGGGAAATATTTGTATATCTGAAATGCCTTGTAAAGCTTTCCTGACTTTTTTATTAAAAATTAGGTAAGAATACTCCCTTAGTTTGTTAAATTAACTGAATTAGGTTCTAAAAAAGATAAAAATGAATTCAGAACTCACGTCATTCGATAAAATCGAACAAAAAATTGGTGGATCAAGAAAAATTTCAAATTATATTATTGGAGGAATGCTAACGATAGGAGGTATTGGTTTTCTTCTGGCTTCTATATCTAGCTACACAGGAAGGGATTTATTACCTTTAGGAAATCCTTCAACTTTATTGTTTATCCCACAAGGTATAATAATGGGAGCATATGGAGTAGTAGCCAATTTATTAAATTTTTACTTATGGTATTTGGTTTACATAAACTTTGGTTCAGGGAGTAATTATTTTGATAAATCATCAAAATCTGTAGAAATAAAAAGAAAAGGATTATTTAAAGATATTGAAGTTACATTAAATTTCGATGAAATTAAATCGGTTAAGTTAGATATAAGTGAGGGACTTAATCCTAGAAGAAGAATTGCTTTAGTATTAAAAGGTAGGAAAAAACCTCTTCCTTTAAGCGGAGCAGGTGAACTTAAACCACTGCTTCAAGTTGAAGAAGAAGGAGCTCGTCTTGCTAAATTTTTGGAAGTTAATTTGGAGGGTTTAAAATAAAAAAAAAATACTTTTTAAGAACATTATCTTTTATACAGTTTTTATTTTTGGTGCAAACTTGTAGTTATAAAAATGAGATTGATTCAAATTATTACTGCCAAAAACTTAAATTTAGTTGTAGTGAGATTAATAAAGTAATTAATTTTAAAACTACAAAAGGTGATTTTGAGGTTAAACTATTTGGTAAAGATAACCCAGTAACAGTATCAAACTTTCTGGAAAATATAGACAATAATATTTACGTAAATCAAAAATTTTATAAAATAATAAATTATCCTCAAATAAGTTTTATACATGGAGGTGTTAATTCAGAAAATAAACTTTATATTGAACGAAAACAAAACCTGAATAATACAAGTTCATCAATACCTTTAGAAATAAAATTCAAAGAAGAAAATAAACCTAGATATAACTATCAAATAAAAAATCCTAACGAAACTGAAAATTTAGTTAATACTTTTGAGAGTGGTTCAATCGCTATGGTTAAGAGCGGTAAGAATAAGTCTTCATCTACTGAATTTTTTTTTGTAACTAGTAAGATCCCAGAACTTGATGGAAGATATTCGATTTTTGGAAAGATTATTAAAGGATTAGATGTACTCAAAAAAATCAATAAAGAAGATTACATCAAGGCAGTCCTAATAACTAATTAAATTTCTAGAGAATATTTGTTTATTTTCAACATTTCTGTATTAACTCCTGAAGAGCGTTTAAGAGCCACCTTACCAGTCCTAGCTATTTCAAGGATGCCGTATGGTTCGAGTAATTTTTCTAAGGCAACTAGCTTTCCTGGATCTCCAACTACCTCGAGAGTTAAGGCCATATCTGATACATCAACAACTTTTGCACGGAAAATCTGTACTATATCAAGGATATTACTCCTAGTATCTTCTTTCGATGAAACTTTTAGTAACATCAATTCCCTCTCAACAGCTGCGAGATTAGTAAAATCTACAACTCCCAGGACATTAAATAACTTATTAAGTTGCTTAGTCATTTGTTGAAGAGTTTCATCATCACCTTCTACTACCATTGTTAATCTTGAAATCCCTTTGGATTCCGCAGGGCCTACTGCAAGACTATCTATATTGAATCCCCTTCTAGCAAAGAGACCTGAGATTCTACTCAAAGCTCCAGATTCGTCTTCTACAAGAACTGATAATGTATGTTTCATGTTTTAAAAGGTTTTTAGATCTCTAATCCATTCATAGGAGATTTTATTGAATACTGAAGGATCTTCATCATGGATACAATGTCCTGAATTGGATACTATTTTTAATTTTACCCATCTATGGAATTTTGCAATCTTTTTACCAACAAACAAAGGTATGAAATTGTCTTTTTCTCCCCAAATCAACAAAAAAGGAACTTTTTTTGAGGAGCTAAGTTTTCTTAAAAGGTAAGAAGCTTGAAATTTTACATCTCTTGAAGACATTCCAATACACATCGCTCTTAATGATCTAGCTGATGTTCTCCTTAAAACTGGTTTTGTTACCAAATCTATTAGTTCGCGATCAATATTATCTTTTTTGAAGTAGGCAAAATTTAGTCCCAGTTTTATAAAGCCTAATTTGGTTATTAAAAATAAAATAATCTCCAAAGGGAAAAACATGAAAAATATTGTTATGAATCTATATTGAAATTTATTAAATGATGATTTTTTTGTTGTTGAAGTTTGCTTTTCTTGAATTTGATCTGGCAGAGGGGATGCTACAACTGTTGCAATCTGATCCTCTAATGAAACAGCACATGTTAAAGCAACAAGTGATCCAAGGGAATTGCCAATAAGAATTACTTTCCCAGAATTCTTTGGTCTTATCACTTGTGCAATAAAGTCTTTCACTTGATTACACCAAATCTCATTATTTAATTTTCCAATTTGTCTAATCCCAGGTTGATCTGAATCCCCAAATCCTATTAAATCCAAAGAGTAGGAGGCACAATTCCTTTTTGCAAAATATTCTAAATTGTTTCTCCAATGTTTTCGACTAGCGCCAAATCCATGGAGAAAGATAATTGGAATTTCATTATCTTCTCCTGTAACACTCCAACAAATTTTAAAACCATTCCAATTCCAGTAATTAGGAAAGTTTATATTTTTTTTTAAATTATTGTTCATATATTCAAAAATTTTCAAGATATTTTCATTATCTACTTTTTTAACAAATAAATGTATATTGAATGTAAATTATAGTAATCATTAAATTTTACTATGGCTAAAGAAATTTTTAGTATCGCAGCAGTTTTTTGGATACTTATACCAATAGGATTGGTTGGTGGTGCTTTGTTGTTAAAGTTTCAAGGAGATTGATTCTCACGAATACATCACAATTTGAGTTATGGTCTAAAAGTTAAGTAAATCTTAAATATGAAGATTCTTTTAGTAGGAGCAACTGGAACACTTGGTAGACAAATTGCAAAGCAAGCTATAGAAGATGGACATGAAGTAAGATGCTTTGTAAGAAACCCAAGAAAAGCTTCCTTTCTGCAAGAGTGGGGTTGTGAACTAACTAAAGGTAATTTATTAAATTCGTCTGATATTGAATATGCATTGCAAGATATTGAAGTAGTTGTTGATGCAGCGACTAGCAGGCCAGATGATCCTAAAAGTATTTATGAAATAGATTGGGATGGAAAACTTAATTTATTTAATGCTTGTGAATCTTTAAATGTAAAAAGAGTAATATTCCTTTCTATCCTCCTAACAGAAAAGTTTAGAAATGTCCCTTTGATGGACATTAAGTTTTGCACTGAAAAACTTCTTGAGAAATCTGATTTAGAATATACAATCTTCAAATGCGCAGCTTTTATGCAAGGAGTTATTGGTCAATTCGCCATTCCAATTCTGGATAGTCAAGCAGTATGGATGAGTGGGACGCCAACTAAAATTGCTTATATGAATACTCAAGATATGGCGAAAGTTGTTGTAGCAGCAATAAATAATCCAAAAACTCACAGAACGTCATTGCCATTAGTAGGGCCCAAAGCATGGGATTCAAACGAAGTTATATCTTTATGTGAAAAATTTAGTGAAAAAAAGGCGAAAATTTTTAGAGTTTCTCCGTTCCTAATAAGTGTGACTCAAAAAGTAGTTTCCTTTTTTCAAGATTCTTTAAATGTTGCTGAAAGATTGGCTTTTGCTGAAGTAACTAGTAGTGGTGAATCATTAGATGCTGATATGAGCAAAACTTATGAAATATTGGAACTTAAAAAAGAAGATATTACCTCATTAGAGAGTTATATAAAGGAGTACTACCAACAAATACTTAAAAGATTAAGGGAAATGGAAGCAGATCTAAATATTGAAGAAAAAAAGAGATTACCTTTTTAATATTGCAATTTTAGACTAAAAGAGTATATTTGTACTATATTAAAAATATTTATTATGTCTGTTTCTAAATCTAAAAACCTTGAACGAAAACTAGATAATTTTGCAAAAGAAGCAAAAAATGAATTGAATAATGTTTGCGGATCTTCATTATGGGAAAGTCTTGGGTTTGTTTTTTTTGATCAATTAGAAGATTCTGAAAAAATTGCGAAAGCAAATTTTTACTATGGTCAACTTCAAATAATTAATGAGATTAAATTTTCAATTTGAATTGAATTTTATATTTTTACGTATGTAATTTTTCTTAAATCAATTTTGGCTAATCTTTTTCTGATAATATTAACTTAGTAAAAGATTAATTAATGATTGAAACTTCAGGTGTAATAGAAAAAGAGCAAGGGAATGGATTTTATTTGGTTACCTTAGAACAGCCTGAAGGACATCAATGTTTATGTAGAGCTGCAGGTAAATTGACAAAATTTAGAATTAAATTATTAGCTGGAGATAAAGTGTTAGTTGAGATTAGTCCTTATGATCTCTCTAGAGGGAGGATAACTTATAGAGAAAGAAATGCAGGTGGTGCTAGACCTACTACTAATAAGAATAATCCTAAGAGAAATAATAAATAAAATGTTACTTTATATAATATTGTTTATTGCTTCTTTAAACTCACTTCTTTGTTTAACACCTTGCCATTGTTTTTTTAATAATTTTTCTTTAAAAAGTTGAACTGTTGGTGTGCCGTTTATACCAGCTTGTTTTGCAATATCTTGATCTTTATCAATATCTATTTCAACGCCAAGAACTGCACCATCAAGTTCTTTAATTACCCTTTTTAACTGAGGTTTCAAAACATGACATGGGCCACAGCTTGGGGAACTAAAAATTACTAAGATAGGTTTTTTACTCTCGTGATAAAGTTTTCTTAATGCATAACTGCCTTTTTGCCACTCAGAATTTGAATCGAAAGTATCTTCATTAACTTCTTCTTCATTAAAGTCTGATGAATTAAGTTTTTTTTCTGGTTCGGGTGTTTCTCTGACTATAGTTTTTGCTAAGTTTTTCTCGGCAAGCCACCTTTCGGTAGCTAATGCTGCCATGCATCCAGTTCCTGCAGCGGTAACTCCTTGTCTCCACTCAGAATCAACAACGTCACCTGCTGCGAAGATACCTTCAATAGATGTTTCTGGTCTTCCTGATTTGCAAGCAATATATCCTTTATTATCTAAATCAATTTTGTTGCCTAAGAACTTCGTATTTGGTGTGTGCCCTATCGCGTAAAAAAGACCTTTTATATTGATTTCCCCTTTACCTTCTTGAGAGTGAATTGTCTCAATTCTCTCAAGCCATTCAGAACCATCCGCTTTATCAACTTTTGTGTTCCAATGGATTTCTATCTTTGGATTAGCTTTTACTCTATCTACCATTGCTGCGCTAGCTCTTAATTTTTCTGATCTAACTATCAAATGCACTTTGCTTCCATACTTAGTGAGATATGCTGCTTCTTCACATGCAGAGTCGCCCCCTCCAATAACAGCTAATTCTTCATCTCTAAATTGTGGGGTCGCTCCATCACATATTGCACAAGCACTTATCCCTTTACTCCAGAATTTATCTTCATTTATCACTCCTAATCTATTTGCACTTGCTCCAGTTGCAATAATAATTGAGTTAGATTTTATATTTCCTTCTAAAGTTTTTAATTCAAAGGGATGTGAATCAGTATTTATTGAGATAACATCACTTTCGTATAAATTAGTACCCCATCTTTCTGCTTGAGCCTTCATTAGATCCATCAATTCAGGACCTAGCACTCCATCTGGGAAACCAGGATAATTTTCAACAAATGTTGTAGTCATTAATTGCCCACCAGGAATTCCACCAGAATTAAATCCTGTTACAAGCAATGGTTGAAGATTTGCTCGTGCTGCATATATAGCAGCAGTGTAACCTGCAGGTCCCGAGCCTATAATTACAACATTTTCTACGTGAGAACTTTTGTCTTTATTTTCCATTTATTTGCTAATTCCACTACTAATAATAATAAACAAACCCAATTTATGTAGGGCGGATTTCACTCGATAAATTTATTGTTTAATCGTTGACTTTTTGGTCTAATAATTTTTTTAATTCCTTTGGGAAGTTTAAAACAGAATCTTTTAAATTTTCGTTCTTTTCTCCAATATGTAATATCCACTCTCTAAATTCTTCTGCGATTGCATAACTGTCTTCATATCTTTCTAGAGTGTCCATTGCAGATATTCTGTTGGTAGCCCAACAGGTAGCAATGTCGATCCTTTTCCTTATGAAATTGTCCATCTAAATTTAAAAGGTTGTATATAGATAAACACAAAATATGTTGTATTTATTGTCTAATAAGTTACAACTTTGTACTTCCAAACAATAATTTAATCTTTAATTTATATTTGAGCCAGTTTTTGAAAGGAATATAAAGAAAATATAAAGAAATAGGGTTAAACGGCCTCGCTATGATTTGCAAGTAGCCTTTCAACTTCCTCAAAACCCTCTTTTGCTGAATTTATTGCAAGTTCCTCGCTAACTTTTTCTTCTGATATTAATTTTGTGGATATTTTCTTTAAAAGATTTTCTTTCTTCTCTCTTAGTGAACAAACAATTTCTTCTTCAATGATAGATTTTATTGCTTTAGAAATTATTTTTTTGTCATTTGCTTCCTCAAATGTGCCCTGGACTAATTCCTGAATAAATAATCGATGCACCTCACTACTCCTTAGAAAGCTCTCTGTGGCATTAATAATTCCTTCAACAAGAGCTTCATCAGGTTCAGAATCATTTTCTGCCAGCTTAAATTCCCAATCTAAATGTCTTCTTTGCCAACCTGCCGAGTGGAGACTGGGCATGACTGTCTGTGAATAAGTATCGACTGACATTTCATAAATTCTCTCTGCTAATTTCTCGCACCAGTCTTTACCATGCTTTTCTAGGTTTTTTTGCATAGCTTGCCTAGGAACAGCATGACCACCATGATGACTGTGACATACTCCATCAGGACATTCGATTGCTTTTATACTCATTAGGATTATTTAGTACCTGTATATTCTTAATAGCTATTTTTTAAAGAAAAGAAAATATATTTTTAACAAAAATCCAAGACTTTTGACTTTCTTCAATTTATATTTAGTATGTTTAAAAAATAAATAAATTGACAAAGATACTTATTCCTTCCGAAACAAGCTCTGGAGAAAGGAGAGTTTCCGCTACACCAGAAGCGGTAAAGAAATTAAAAAGTCTTGGATGTGATGTTTATATTGAAAGTTCAGCAGGAAAATTATCAGGATTTAGTAACTTATCGTATGAAGAATCGGGCGGAACAATAATTAGTAACTTAGATCAAAAAATTTGGGGTGAAGCTGACCTAATATTTTGCGTTCAAACTCCATCAGAGGATAATCTAATTAAATTAAAGAAAGGCGCTGTTCTTCTTGGTCTTCTTAACCCATATGGTAATAGGGAGCTTCTCAGGATTATAAATAGTAATAAGATTTCGGCTTTATCACTAGAATTGCTTCCTAGGATTAGTAGAGCTCAATCTTCTGATGTTCTTTCTTCACAGGCTAATATCGCTGGATATAAAGCAGTTCTTTTAGCTGCAAGTGAGTTAGATAGATATTTCCCAATGCTTATGACTGCAGCAGGCACAGTCCAACCTGCCAAAGTTGTGGTTCTTGGTGGAGGCGTTGCAGGATTGCAGGCAGTTGCTACTGCAAAAAGACTTGGAGCAATAGTATTTGTATCTGATATTAGACCTGCTGTTAAAGAACAAGTAGAGTCCCTCGGAGCAAGATTTATAGAACTTCCTGAAGTTGACGAAAAACCAGGAGAAGCTGGAGGTTATGCAAAAGCTGTAACACCCGAATTCCTCTCAAAACAAAAGGCTACGTTAACTAAATATCTATCTGAAGCTGATGTTGCTATATGTACTGCGCAAGTTCTAGGTAAAAAGGCTCCTGTTTTAATAGACTCTCCCATGATTGAAAAAATGAGGCCTGGTGCAGTAGTTATTGATTTGGCAGTTTCTCAGGGAGGTAATTGTGAAGGAACAAAATCAAATGAAACTATTATCAAAGATGGGGTAAAACTTATAGGAGCGGGAGAATTACCCTCATCAGTTCCTTATGATGCGAGTTCACTTTATGCTAAGAACTTAACATCTTTGATTACACCATTTATAAAAGATGGTGTAATTAAATTAGATAAAGAGGATGAACTCATTTCTGGATGTTTATTAAGCGATGAAGGAGTTGTTCTTCAAAATAAAGTTTTTGAAAATTAAGGTTTTAAAATTATGTCTTTTATAAGTCTTCTTTGGGTTCTTTTACTTGGTAGTTTATTAGGCCTCGAGTTAATTGGAAAAGTTCCTCCTACTCTTCACACACCTCTGATGAGTGGAGCAAATGCAATTTCAGGAATAACAATGCTTGCAGCCTTGACTTTAATTGTAAAAGCAGAAGGAAACATACCACTTTTAATCATTGGTTCAGTTTCTCTTGGATTTGCTCTTTTTAATGTTGTAGGCGGTTTCTTTGTAACTGATCGAATGCTCGCGATGTTTAGTCGCAAACCATCAAATAAGAAGTAATTTTTAACATGAATCTACCTGTAATCATTAAATTCGTTATTGACCTTCTAGCTGTACTTTTACTGGCTTTGGGAATAAAAGGATTGTCAAAAGTAAAATCAGCAAGGGATGCCAATAGATTAGCTGCATTTGCAATGTCGCTATCGGTAGTAGGATTACTTTCTTATTATTTAGGTACTTCTGGAATTGCTATTCAGTCTTGGATTTGGATAATAATTGGATCAATCATAGGTAGTTTATTCGGAGCAATACTTGCAAAAAAAGTACCTATGACCTCCATGCCTGAGACAGTAGCATTGTTCAATGGTTGTGGAGGAATGTCATCACTTTTAGTGGCCTTAGGAGTAGCTATTTTCCCTATATCTGCTGGCCAAGGAAATTTTGATTTTTTTAAGTCACTGATTAACGAAGTTTCAATATCTGTTTCTATATTTGTTGGTGCCATAACTTTCACAGGTTCAATTGTGGCAATGGCAAAGTTACAGGGTTGGTTGTCAACTCCAGGTTGGACTCAAAGCAAAGTTAGACATTTTGTAAATATTGTTTTTGCAGTTGCTTCCCTGATAGCCTTTTTTGATTTGATAAATGGTAATACAAGTTCTATTTGGCTTTTAGTTATAGTTTCTTCTTTATTAGGTATTGGAGTTACTTTGCCAATTGGTGGAGCTGATATGCCAGTTGTTATATCTTTATTAAATAGCTATTCAGGGATTGCAGCAGCAGCAGCAGGTTTCGTTGTAGATAGTCAGCTTTTGATAGTAGCAGGCGCAATGGTTGGAGCGGCAGGTTTAATACTTACTCAAGTAATGTGCAAGGGTATGAATAGATCATTGGTATCAGTTCTTTTTGGAGGATCTTTATCTGCACAAAGTACAGCCTCTTCTGGTTCAGGAGAATACACAAACATAACTTCTTGCAGTGTTGAAGAATGTGCATTGACTTTAGAGGCAGCCAACAAAGTAATTATTGTTCCTGGTTATGGTCTAGCCGTAGCTCAAGCCCAACATACTTTAAGGGAAGTGACAAAAAAACTAGAGCAAAATGGTATTGAAGTTGTTTACGCAATACATCCTGTGGCAGGGAGGATGCCTGGACATATGAATGTACTTTTAGCAGAAGCAGATGTTCCTTACGAACAACTTAAAGAGATGGACGTTGTAAATCCTGATTTTCCAGCAACGGATGTTGTTTTAGTTTTAGGAGCAAATGATGTGGTTAATCCTCAAGCCAAAAATGATAGTTCTTCTCCTTTATATGGCATGCCAGTTCTTGATGTGCAGGAAGCAAGAACGGTATTTGTAATTAAACGAGGTATGAGTGCAGGTTACTCCGGAATAAAAAATGATTTATTTGATCTGCCAAATACCTCCATGGTCTTTGGTGATGCAAAAAAGGTACTGAATGATTTGATTGGAGAATTAAAGGATCTTGGAGTTGGGGAAAAATAATAGTATATCTACTAGTTTTTCAGATTACTTAAAAAATAAGCCATTTCGAGAAGTCTTACCTTGGATAGGTGGCGACTTGCAAACTTTGAGAGATACTTTTGTTATTGATTTTGGTAAATCAAAAAAAAATAAAAAAATATTCTTTCCGATTAATAAAATTCTTTCTAAAAAATTTGAATGTGATTATCTTCTAGGATTTTTAGAATTACCTGAAAATTTAAATTCTCTTAGGGGTTTTGTAATCGTTACTCATGGTTTAGGAGGCTCAACTAAACGGTTTGGTTTAAGAAGAATCTCTAGGAAATTAGCAAATAATGGTTTTGGAGTTCTTAAATTAAATCTAAGAGGATCTGGATCTACGAGATATTTAGCTAAAGGAAATTATTGTGCTAGATGCTCCAGTGATGTTATTTCAGCAATTAATTATTTTAAAAAATTCATTAATTTACAGTTTAAAGATCTCATTAAGATCAATAATCTTCCAATATACGGTGTTGGATTATCTTTAGGCGGAACAATTCTTTTAAATGCCTGCTTAGATTACGATGAAAATAAAGGAGAAAAACTTTTAGATGGCCTAGCCTGCGTTAGTAGCCCTTTAGATTTATCATCATGCAGTCTCTGTATTGAAAAATCTAGAAATTATATCTATCAAAAATGGTTACTTCACCGCTTAAAAAATCAGTTGTGGGACGGATTAAATGATGAAGGCAAAATTATTAATAACGAGAAATTAAGAAAAAAAATTAGGAGTTTAAAAAGTATAAGGGAATTTGATCAGAAATTTACAGCTCCTAGTTGGGGATTTAATTCTTTAGAAGATTATTATGTTAAAGCTTCTCCAATATTTAGAATCCACAACTCAATAAAAAAATTACCTCAAATGCTTTTTATTCATGCCAAGGATGATCCTTGGGTTCCATATAAGGATACTTTGAATTTAAGAAAAGAATCTATTGATAAATTTACTATTTTTATAACTAAAAAAGGAGGACATAATGGGTTTCACTCGATTAATGGCTGCTGGTCAGATGAAGTCGTAAAGAACTGGTTTATAAGTATCTAGGACTATTTAAAAATGGTGTTTTTTTAAAAATCCATTTTTCTATTGGCTTACCGTGAATAATATGTGAGGTAAAAATTTCTGAAATTTTTTCTGGAGAAACTTTCTCGTACCAAATACCATCTGGCCAAACAAGAAGTATTGGGCCGTTCTTACATATCCTTAAACAATCAGCTTTTGATCTTAATATATGAACGTTTTTTGTCGAGGGATTATTCTCAAATTTTTTTAAAGTCTTTTTCAGATATTCCCATGTTTTTTGACCTTCATTTCCCTTAAAGCATTTCTGTTTTGTGGGTGTTGCGCATAGTAGAAGGTGTTTATGAACCCCTTTTGTCATTTTTAAAAACCTTTCCCTTACTGCTTTTTAAATGATTCTAGGCAATGTTATGAGGTACTGCTAAAAACTTCTTTTACAAAGGGTGAAGAAATTACTATGTATATTGATGATTGACAGTCGATCTAGAATTGGAAGGATAAAACCCTCTTTTTTTTATGATTAAAAGTTATTAGTTTTTCATCCTACCAATAATAGGTGTTATTTTATTTGGTGATAATTATTTAGGACATATAGGAAGAATAATTTTTGTAATTGCTCTATATCTTTTAGCTTATTGGTATGGGCTTCTATTTATTTGTTTGCCGTTAATTTCTAAAGTATTTATCTTATTAAGATGGAACAAAGATCTTGCTTTTGCAATTTATTCAATTGTTTGGTGAGGAGTAATAGGTTTTTTAGGGGTTAAATTAGGGGAGACTGAATTTTATATGTGGTTTATGCGTACGTGAAAAGTTCAATTAATAAAGCCTTATTGTTTGTAATCGCTTTAAGTACTTCTACAATGGCTGTTCAATTAATTCCAATATCAAGGAAAGCTTTTTGTATAACTTATGTCTTCGTTTTGTAGTATCTCAGGAGCAAGCTTATGAATTAATAAGACGAGATGAAGGAGGAGAAAAGAATCTTGAAAAAGCCATTAACAAATTAAATAGAAATATCAAAAAATTAAGATTGGGATTAGAAAAAGAATTAAATTTATATCTACCACTTAAATCGCAAGAACAACCAGCAGCTTTTTGCCAAAGAATAGGAAATAAATGAAACACTTACTAATCCCACTACTATAGGCCTCGCTTTACCTGGTTCTTTTAAACTAATGCAACAACTGGGTTCTTAGGGATTTCTTAAAAGGGTTAAAATCGGTTTAGTGTCTTAAATGCTTTTTCATATTCACTTTTATCCAATACTTACGTATTTTTTCCCTTTTTTAATTTCTTGCTTAACAAAAAGTCTGGCCCAATTGTCTACTTCAAGAATATCCTCCAATTCGGGACTCAAATTCAAATTCTCCATATGTGATTCACAAGCTTTACTTATAAATGTTGGAATTTCCTGAAAAGAAATTTTTTCTTTAAGAAATTGTTCAACAGCCATTTCATTAGCAGCATTTAAGACTGCAGGCATAGTCCCAGAAGATTTTCCTGCAGCATAGGCAAGTCCCATGCATGGATATTTAAACTCGTCTGGCTCTTTAAAAGTTAATTTTCCAATTTCACTTAGGTTTAATCTTTTCCAATTTGTTTTAAATCTTTTAGGCCAACTCATCGCATATAAAATAGGTAGCTTCATATCTGGCCAACCTAATTGAGCTAATACTGAAGAATCTTCCATCTCAATCATTGAATGAATAATACTTTGAGGGTGGATAACTATTTCGATATTTTCGTAAGAGGTCCCAAATAAATAATGAGCTTCTATAACTTCTAATCCTTTATTCATAAGAGTTGCAGAATCTACAGTTATTTTTTTTCCCATATCCCAATTAGGATGAGAAGTCGCATCTTCCACTGTGACATGTTTTAAATCCTCAACGGCCCAATCTCTGAAAGCACCACCAGAAGCTGTTAAATGTATGGCTTTTAAACCTTTAGGTATCTCTCCTGTTGAGAAATCTGCATTTTCATAATTGGGTAATCCTTGTAAACATTGAAAGATAGCAGAGTGTTCTGAATCAGCAGGTAAAAGCCTACTATTATTTTTCTTTAATGCAGGAATAACAATAGGCCCTGCCGCAATTAAAGTTTCTTTGTTAGCAAGTGCAATATTTTTCCCTGCATTAATTGCTGACATTGTTGGGATTAAGCCTGCACATCCTACTATCCCTGTAACCACAGTATCTGCCTTATCCCATGCTGCAACTGCTTTAATCCCCTCCTTTCCACTCAAAACCAAGGGAGGACTATCCAAATCTAAGTTATTAATATTATCTTTTAAATCTTCTATAAGATTTTCATCCTCAATCGCAACTACTTCTGGTTTATGTGTTTTAACTTGTTCTGTTAATAAATTAATATTTCTTCCTGCCGAAAGAGCTACAGCTTTAAACTTATCAGGCTGCTCACTAGCTATTTCGAGAGTTTGAGTCCCAATTGAACCAGTAGAACCGAGCACAGTAATGTATTTCAATTTTCTCTGATATTTCTAATATCTTCCCATTTAAAGGTGTATTTAAAAAACAAAAATTTCAAATTGGTTTTTTTCTTAAAATTTAGATCCTTATCCATGTTGTTATTTCCTTTGATTGATCAATAAGTTCAATACCTTTTTCTTTTAACAAATTCCTAATTTCATCGGCCTTCGTATAATTCTTTTCCTTTTTTGCTTTCAATCTTTCATTAATAAGAGTTGATATTTCCTCTTCTGTTATTTTACTTTCTTTTACTAAAACCTCTTTTTTAAGACCAAGTACCTCAGTTAACTTTTCAAGAGTTTTAAAATTCTCAAGTAGAAAGAATTTTTCATTAAGGTCTATTTTAAAACCTTCGACCCTTTGAAATTGGTTTAAAAAGTTTTTTAATGGTTTCGCTAAATCGTAAATAATTGCAATAGCTCCTGCTGTATTAAGGTCATTTCCCAGAGCCTCAGAAAATTTAAGCTTTTTTTGAGATAATTCAAAGTTTATTTTCTCTCTATATTCTTCTTCGATAGATTCATTTTTATTAATAAATCTAAAAGCACCTTTTGTAAGGTCCATAAAAGAAAGGGCTACATTAATGTTTTTCCAAGCTTCTGAAGCACTCCTTAAAGCTTCTTCAGTAAAATCAATTGGTTTTCTATAATTCACAGTCATAACAAAATATCGCAAAGTCATAGGGCTTATGCCTGACTTAATTAGCTCTCTGATAGTTTTAAAATTTTTAAGGGATTTACTCATCTTTTGTCCATTTACATTGACCATCCCATTGTGTAACCAATAGTTCGCTAGCTTTTTGCCATTGGCTGCTTCTGATTGGGCGATTTCATTCTCATGATGTGGAAAAATCAAATCAGAACCACCTAAATGGATATCAATAGTATCTCCTAATTCATCTTTAACCATTGCCGAACATTCAATATGCCACCCTGGCCTACCTTTACCCCATGGTGAATCAAAAAATGGTTCTTCATCTTTGGCTTTTTTCCATAGTGCAAAATCTTGCGGATTAAGTTTTTTACTATTTTCATCATTAGCCATTCTTCCTTGCTGATTGATATTTTGTTCTTGTATATTTTGATTACTTAGCGTTCCATAATTTTTATTTTTAAAAACAGAATAATAAACATCTCCATCCCTAGAGTATGCATAACCTTTGTCCTCAAGGATTGTTATGAAGGAGCAGATATTGCATATATGATTCGTTGCTCTTGGCATACTATCTGGACGCATTATTCCTAAAGAATCCATATCTTTATGAAATTCAATGATATTTTTTTCAGATACTTCCTTCATTGAACTGCTTTCTTCTTTAGCTCTTTTTAAGATCTTGTCATCAATATCTGTAAAATTCTGAACATACTTAACTTTGTAATCACTGTAAATTAAAAATCTTCTCAATACATCCCAAGCTATATAACTTCTGGCATGACCAAGATGACATAAATCATAAACAGTTACTCCACAACAATAAATTTTTACTAAATCATCAATAGGCTTAAAAACCTCAACTTTTCTGCTTAAAGTATTAAAAAGTTTGATCATCTTAAATTAAGTATTTCATAAGGTTTATTTTGTCTCCATCCAATTGTCTCCAATACCAATATCAACTAAAAGAGGCACATTTAATTTTACACAATCTTCCATAGTCTTCTTTACTAATTTCGTCGTAATTTCCAAAGAATTTGGTTCAACTTCAAACAATAATTCATCATGTACTTGTAAAAGCATTTTTGCGGGAACATTCATTTCTATGAATTTCTTATTTAGTTGAACCATTGCAATTTTAATAATGTCTGCACTTGAACCCTGAATTGGTGCATTAGCTGCCGCTCTTAATGACTGTGCTTCCATGCCAGCCCTTCTTGCAGATTGCAGGTCAATTTCGTAAGGATCTTTCCCTATTAATCTTCCAAGTCCATTTTTATCAAACTTAAATTCTCTTTTTCGACCAAAAATTGTTTTTACATAACCTTTTGATAAGGCAAGCCTTTCTTGGAGTTCAAGAAATTTGAAAATTTTTGAATATCTTTCTTTGTATTTTATTAGGAATTCTTTTGCCTCTGGGGTACTTACTCCTGTTGAACGGGCAAACTTTTTTATACCCATACCATAGATAACTCCAAAATTTATTGTTTTCCCAACTCTCCTTTCGTCGGATGATATTTCTTCTTTCTCAAAAATTAATCTTGCAGTCAAAGAATGAATGTCATCATTTTTATGAAACGCATTTATTAGTATTTCTTCATCTGCTAAGTGAGCGAGTATTCTTAATTCGATCTGAGAATAATCAGCTGATAAAAGTTTCCAATTTTTTTCAGGCAAGAATGCTTTTCTGATTCTCCTACTAAATTCAGTCCTGACTGGGATATTTTGAAGATTAGGATTGCTACTACTTAGTCTCCCAGTCGCTGTAGCAGCTTGATTAAAGTTTGTATGAACTCTTCCTGTCTTTTCGTTAATAAGATTTGGAAGAGCATCTATATAAGTACTAAGTAATTTGCTGAGAGTTCTATGTTTTATTAAATGTTGGATTATTCCATGTTCGTCGACTAATCTCTCAAGAACTAATGCATCTGTACTCCATCCTGTTTTTGTTTTCCGTGATTTCTTTTTATCCAAATTTAATTTTTCAAACAAGATCTCACCAAGTTGTTTTGGTGAAGATAGATTAAAATTCTCTTCAGCCAATTCATAAACTTTACTTTCAATATCTTCTAAGGTACTTTTTAGTTCTTTTGAGAGTTTATCCAAATAAGGGATGTCGATGGTTATGCCATTCATTTCCATTTGAGACAATACCGGCTCTAAAGGCAGCTCGATTTCTTCGAACAATCTGATTAATTCATCTTTTTCCTTTGCAAATCTTTCTTTAAAAATTTTGACAATCTTAAAAGTTAGAAAAACATCATAACCGCAGTAAATACTTGCTTCATCAATATCAACAAATGAAAAGTCTTTATTCTTCCCAAGTGTTTCCTTAAATGAAGGAGGCTTAAATCCAAATAATCTAAAACTAATTTCACTTAACCCATGCTTCTCCTGATTATTAAGAAGGTAGTCTGCTAACAAGGTGTCAAAGGTTACGCCTTTAAGATCAAGTCCATGATTAAAAAATATTTGCCTATCAAATTTAGAATTTTGGAGTACCTTTTCTTTGTTTGGATCTTCTATCCAATTTCTTAGCTTTGAGAAAACATCTTCAATTGATAATTGATTGGAGGTTTCTTTTTTTGTTTGATGACCAAGAGGTATATAAAATAAATCATCATTTTCTTCTCCAAGACATAACCCTATCCCAACAAGTTCTGCATCGATTGGATTCAAACTATTGGTCTCTGTATCTAAAGAAACTATTTGATTGGTCTTGTCTAATCTTTGAATTAATTTATCAAGTAATTGGAAATCATTTACAACAATTACGTTGATTTTAGGGATTTTATTTTCACTATTTTCTAATTCATTACTACTTGAGACTTTTGGTGCCTGCTCCTCTTCTTTAGCTACATTATTTTTGTCAAAACCACCTTTGCTGAAAGTTGAATTGAAAATATCAATTTGTCTAAGTAGTGTTGATAATTCAAGTTTTTGTAGTGACTCTGAAAGTAGTTCTTGATTTATATTTTTTAATTCATAATCGTTACTTAAAATTAAAGGCACCTCAGTATTTATTTTTGCCAAATCCCTGGAAAGAAAAGCATTATGTTTATCGTTTCTGAGCTTTTCTATAACTGAACCTTTGATGAATCCTTTATATTTTTTATCATTATTTTGTAGAATCTTGTCCAAAGCCTGATAGATTCCATCAAGCGTGTCGTTCTCTTTTAGTAGATTAATTGCAGTTTTTGGACCTACCCCTTTAATACCCGGAATATTATCAGAACTATCACCAGTTAGGGCTTTAAGATCAACTACTCTTTCTGGCGCAACACCTAATTTTTCTTTTACTCCATTTTCATTCATAAGAGTTGGATTACCACTTTTCGCATATGGACCACCACCCATATAAAGTACATAAATATCTTTTTGATCATCTACTAATTGAAATAAGTCCCGATCACCAGAAAGAATATTCACGCACCATCCTTTAGAAGAAGCATCATTTGCAATTGTGCCTAGGAGATCATCTGCTTCGTATCCTGGAGATTTAAAAATTGGTAAATTAAGGCTTTCTTCTAAAATGATTTCTAGTTGTTCAATATCCTGAAAAAAAACATCTGGTGCTACATCTCTATTGGCCTTATAATTTGGATCTAATTCATGTCTGAAAGTTGGTTTTTCTGTATCAAACGTAATACAAACACCCTCAGGACTAATATTTTTGCAATTATCCAGAAGACTTTTTAGAAATCCATAAGTGACACTTGTTGGAAATCCCTCTTTGGTGGTTAAACCTCCATCAATCCCTTTGCTAAATGCATAGAAGCTTCTAAAAGCAAGTGAGTGGCCATCGACTAAAAGTAAAATTGGTTTTTTAGAGTTTTCAGATTTTAAACTCATTTTCTCTTCTTAGCCCAAGGTGGAATATCAATAAAGATTTGCTCTCCAGGTTCTAATCCATCAATGACTGATGTTTTATTTCCACTACTAATACCAATTTCGATTTTTTCAAATTTGGGAGAATTGTTTTTATCAACTTTCAAAATTCCTTTTTCTCCTTTTTCTGTGACAATAGAAACTGTTGGCACTAGGATTTTTTCTTGATTACCTTCGACTCTAAATTCAAGATCTGCAGTCATTCCAATTTTAATTTCTTCAAAAATATCTTTAAAATTTAAAGTTACTTCGAATGAGGTTACATTATTATCTTTTACAGCTCTTGTAGCTATTTTTTTAACTATGGCACTATATTTTTTTGAGGGATAAGCCTCAATTCTTACTGAGGCTTCTTGACCTATTTTTATTCTGCCAATGTCACTCTCAGGAACTTTGGCCACAATCTCTAGACCCTCTGATAGTTCAAAAATAAAGTTTTTGGTTTTAGGGTCTGAACTTAAGTTTGTACTTGGTGTGACATAAGATCCTATCTCCGCATATTTTGCAGTTATCTTTCCTCCATAAGGAGCTTTAATTAGATAGAAACTTTTTTCAGCTTTTGCATCATTAAGTTTGGCGCTACTAATTTTGTATTTATTTTTATAACTTTCGTAATCTTCTTTGCTTACGGCACCTTCTTGATATAAGTATTCTCTTCTTAAAAATTCAGATTTTTGTTTTTCTACATTTAATTTAAGTTCTTCAATTTTATAGATAAAGTCTTCATCATCAAGTGAAGCTAAAACCTGATCTTTTTTTACAAGATCGCCCTCATCTACTTTGATTTCTTTTATTACACCTTGCTTCCGAGGCCCAATATTGCTTGTCCTGATTGCTTTTACTTCACCACTTGTATTAATTGAATCTGAGAGGATTCCTTTTTCAACTTGAACTACAAAATCAGAAATGTCTTTTGATTTATTTTTCTTGAAAGAATTGGTTATGAAAACGAAAAATATAGTTAAAGAAAGTAATATAATTCCACTTCTTAGATTTATATTTTTTTTTATTAAATCAAGCATTTCTTTTGAAAAAAAGTAATTGATAATATTTGGGAACTAAATAAATAATCAAGTCGATTATAATTAACTTATCCAAGATTGGTTAAGTAAATACTATATTACTAGAAGATGTTTTCTGTATAATTTTTCCATAAAATTTTTCAAATGTTAAAAGCCGGTATTATTGGATTACCAAATGTTGGAAAATCAACTTTATTTAATGCACTTGTAGAAAATGCTAAAGCTCAAGCGGCTAATTTTCCCTTTTGTACTATAGAACCTAATAAAGGTATAGTTTCTGTCCCAGATCAAAGGTTACAAGAGTTAGGCGATTTAAGTTCTAGCCAAAATATTATCCCAACAAAAATTGAATTTGTAGATATCGCAGGACTAGTAAAAGGAGCCAGTAAAGGTGAGGGTTTGGGAAATAAATTTTTATCAAATATTAGGGAGGTTGATGCAATAGTACATGTTGTGAGGTGCTTTGAAGATAGTGATGTAATTCATGTTTCCGGTAAGGTAGATCCCTTGGATGACATTGAGATAATTAATTTGGAATTGAATTTAGCTGATTTATCCCAACTTCAAAAAAGAAGAGAAAGAATTAAAAAACAGGTTAGAACTAGTAATGAGGCAGCAAAAGAAGATGATTTACTAGAAAAAATTGAAGAAGAGCTACAGAAAGGACTTTCAGTTAGATCAATATCTTTGAGTGAAGAAGAAAATTTAATAATTAAGCAACTAGGCTTCCTTACGTCTAAACCAATTATTTACGCAACAAATTTGAATGAAAATGATTTAGCTGAAGGTAATGATTTCTCATCAAAAGTTCAGAGTTTTGCAAGCAATGAAAATACAGAATGTATAAAAATATCAGCGCAAGTCGAATCTGAATTAATAGAGTTAGAACCAGAAGATAAAAAAGACTACCTTATTGGTTTAGGAGTAGAAGAAGGGGGATTAAGTTCTTTAATTAGATCAACATATAAATTATTGGGATTAAAAACTTATTTCACCACCGGAGAAAAGGAGACAAAAGCATGGACCATAAAAGATGGGATGACTGCGCCACAGGCAGCAGGAGTAATTCATACTGATTTTGAAAAAGGATTTATAAGAGCTCAGACTATTTCGTATCAAAATTTAATTGATTCAGGTTCAATTGCCAATGCAAAAACTAAAGGTCTTTTAAGAAGTGAAGGTAAGGAATATATTGTTAACGAAGGTGATGTAATGGAGTTCTTATTTAATGTTTAGTAAGTCTCTTAAGGCTTACTATTTTGCTTTTTGAATTTAAATTCAAAAAATGAAATTAATAAAATTAAGATACATCCTAAGCAACTTCCTATTAACCCAAAAACAATGGTTGTAAAGCCATCATCGTAGCCATATTGTAGTTGTGGTAAGTGAGGGGGATTTGGCATTATTTTTCAACAGAATTTTCAATATCTTCCATTAAATGTTTAGTTGATCTACTAAAACCATTAGTTTTTAAATAGTTTTGAGCCTCTCTGAATTTTTCAGCTACTCTTTTTGCATAAGGAGTATTCATGGAATTTTGAGTCATGTTGAAAATGCGACTTATTTTATAATCTGATTTAGGAAACCCTTGATAAGTATTCAAAAATACAAGAATATAAAAATAGGATTTTTTACTTACTAAGAAATTTATTGTGAAGAGTTCTTGATTCTCCAAAATAAAGTTTTTTCAAATTAGAAAAATTGACAATGACAAATATATTATTAATTCTTTTTTTTGTACTTTTATTTTTATTACTTTTTTATGCAAAACGAAATAGAGGGTTAGCCCAAAAAACAACAATTATTCCAACTTATGTACCTTTCTTAAAAGAACAAGAATTTAATCCTGACATAAGTACTGATGATTGGGATTTACACAAACTTAGATTAGATAAATTTAAAAGATCACAATATAAGGGATTAACTTTCTTTGTAAGTTCAGAAAATAAAATTTACTATCTTTCTGAAGAAGGGGATAAGGTTTATTGCTAACAGGTGAAATTAATTTTATAAATAAGAAAAGCCGAAAGAAATTAATAATATTAATGAAGTATTTTTTTTTATTATCAGAAAAGTTCTATAGATTTATCGAATGGGAGTGGAATACTTTAAAAAATCTAAGAAGAACAAAAAGAAAGAATTTTTTTATAAGAGGATCATTTGCGTTATTTAGTTTATTATCTATTCTTTTTTTAATATTTTCTCCTCCTATCGTTTTTGGATTGTTTTTTGGAGAGGGATTGAAGTTTAGTACTTTTTTTATTTGGATATGGATTTTAAATTTGAAGTTTTTTTGATAATGTATAATTTATTTCCCGAGATTTTTTAAAATTAATAATATAAAAAAATTACCTTATGCCAAAAATATTCAAACAAAATAAGTTCGCTTTGTTGGGAGCAAATATATTAATAATTTTACTTTGGGTAACTATATCTTCCTTTTTGATGAATTTATTTCAAAGTGAAAATGCCCCATTTTATATATATAAAATTTCTTTTTTAATCAGATTCCTTCCTCCTATTTGGGTTACATGGTTCCTTTGGATAAAAAGAGGTGGTTTAAAAAGATAAATTACAAAAGCATTTTTACGGATTTACTATAAAAACAAATCAGTTAAGATCTGAAAGCTTACTTGAAATTTCCATGTAAGAATTAGGTAATTGAGAGATTGTTTTTAGCTAAGAAACAATCTCTTTTTTTTACAAATATTTTTCTCATTAAAAAGTGTTTGTCAGTATCCCTATTGACAAACACTCATGACGATCAATTTTTAAAAATTAAACAGGCAATCTATTATCAATTTCCACAACTCCAGAATCCATATGACGGCCGATTTTAATAACTAAAGCCATATCTAACCTTGAAAATTCAGATTGATGGTTAGTTATCCAATCAAGTTCAGAAAGAGTTATAACTCCCAAAGTATTTACTTTAAGAAAAAGTAAGCCTAAATTCATTTTAAAAAATTCCTGGGATTATCCATCCGAATAAGCCATAATTTACAACTAATGCAAATAAGCCCATCATTGCCATTCTTCCATTAGTTCTCTCGGCGTTTTGCCAATAAGTTGTTTTTGAATTTTCCATTTTTCTGATTTTTAGAATTGTTAAATAGTAGGTTTTTAAACAAAACCAGGAATTATTTGACCTGTTGTTAGGTATGCTCCAACAGCAGCAATTAATCCAAGCATTGCGAATCTGCCGTTAAGAGTTTCAGCAACAACTTTTTCTTTTTCGATTGTTTTGACTTTTGTGTTTGTGTTTTTCATTTGATTAGAAGATGAATAGTTAAAATTTTCGTTTTGAAATTGCTTGGTTAAATAAGCAACGAGGATGGCTGTAAAGAATACAATTACGGCTAAAAAACCTGAAAGTGGACTCATTAAAAAATTCCAGGAATAATTTGTCCAGTTGAAACGTAAGCACCTACTAATGCAACAAGGCCAATCATTGCCCAACGACCATTAACTTTTTCTGCATTTTGTGGGTAGCTGTCGTATGAAACAGACTCATCTATGTAAGGACGTGTTTCAGTAGGAAACATATTCTGTCTGCCGCCTGATTCAGTAGTAACGTTTGAATTAGCCATTGAAGTTTTGTAATTGTTAACTAATGTAACACTACTATTAACAAATGTAAAGTATTAAGCTGAAATAAAGTTATTTTCAAGATTTTTACTACATAAACGTAACATAACCGTGACATTTAATTTAAATATTTGTTTTTTAGGCTTTCTACGCTTTACAGATTGGTTCGCAAACTATTAAGAGTTCAATGCTGTTTTTAAATATTTATTTTTAAATATTTAGAAAGATATCAGTTTGGTAGAAAAAACTACATCATTCTTAAATTTGAATAATTAGTTTTTAGATATAATCTATTTCACTTTATTATGGAATTCGCAAAAAAAATTATGACCGAAAAAGCTGAAAAGCTTAATGGTAAAGCTGCAATGCTTGGAATGTTTGCTCTTGTGGGAGCTTATTATTTTACTGGTCAAATTCTTCCAGGTATTTTCTAGTAAAAACCTGTTTAATTCTTTTAGGGCTTTATCAAGCCCTTTTTTACTGGTTTATTATTCCCTTTTTAATTATCTAATAATTCAAATAATTTACTTATTAGAAGCTTTCTTTTTAAAAAAGTTTTATCAATATATTTTTTATTCTCTTCTTTTAAAATCTCCTGACCATTTAAGCCTAATCCTTTAAGGACAAACTCTTTATCTTCTTTAATCCAGTTATTTATCATTCCCCCCGTCGTCTCTATATGGAATTGTAATCCGTAAGCAAAATTACCAATCCTAAAAAACTGTTCCTTACAACGTTCACTACTAGCAATGAGTTCTGCTTTATTAGGTAATAAAATCCTATCTCCATGCCAATGTAGTACATGAAAAGGGTCTTCAAACAGTGCTTTAAAGTCCTTATTCGATTTGTCTATAAAAATTTGAGACCATCCAATTTCTGGTAATGCTTTTGGAGGTGATCCACATTTAAGAATTTCTACATCTCCTCCAGCAGCACTCGCAAGCAACTGAGCACCTAAGCAAACACCAACTATAGGTCTCTCATTTTCTAATTCTTTTTTTATAAAATCTCTTTCTAACTTAAGCCATGGATATCTTTCGCTTCCAATATCTTTAACTCCCATTGGTCCACCCATAATTAAAATTAAGTCACCTTTTTTTGTTTGCGGCAGAGCATTTTTGTTATCTAAACGAATAATTTCTATTTTTAAATCTCTTTCTTTAGCAAATTGTTCAAAAAGACCAGGCCCCTCTATTTCTAAATGCTGCAAAACTAATAGGCGTCTTATTTCCTTCATTCACTTTCCATTATTTCAGCTGATTCAGAACAGACATTAACGCTAAACCACTTCATTGCCGACCAAGTATCTTCTTGGTATGTACCTGCTGCAATACTTACAAAACAATCATTTTCATACCAACTTCGATAACTGGGAGTTACTCCCGTTCCTTTTAATCTGTTTTCTAAGCCTTTTCCATATTTTTTAATTACAAGATTTATTGCTTCATTCTCAATTTCTCTTTGCCTTTCATCAGCAAAACCTCCTTGTGGAATAAAAAAAAGTATTGATGCAAGAAGTAAACGTATCATTGAGTCTTTTTTTTAAATGTAGCCAATTTCATATCGATTAATTAATTTTTTAAAATTATCAACTCTATTTTGTCCATTCTTTAATGGTCTTGAGGAGTCAAGAACCGCTGCACAACATAATTGCCAACAAGATTTTTCACCTAGTCCTAATTTCTTACATATATTTTTTGGAGCTTTGATAACTGTATTTATTTCTTCGATATGCTGAGTAGTTTCCCATAATTCTCCTTCAAGAAAGTCAATTTCAATACTTGATAATAATTCTGTAGCAACGTAATCCTTAATTAACTCAGTTAATTCCACAATATTTTATTTAAACAGAAGAAGCTAAATAATCTCTTAGTATTTATATAGCAAGATAAAAAAAAAGGAGCTAGTTTATACCTCATCTTGAATCGTCTATCGGTCATTAAGAAACTACATCATTTCGTATTGATCAAGTTTGGTTTTTAATTTTGTTGCCTGTTTAATTAATGACAAAGCTTCTTTTCTGCTAGTTGAATTATTAGCCTGGACTATAAGATCGGCGTATTTCTTTGCAATTTTTTTTTCCATGATTTAAGGTGTAAAATACCGTTTTTTAATCTTTCAACTAGCGAGTCACAACTAGAAGCAAATAAGGAATCAACGGTTAAACCTCAGAGTCAACAAATTGGAACGGGTTAACTCTTGTTTTTTATTTATAATCAATTAATAAAAAAGCTTTTGGTATCTACGATTACATTGTTTTCAAACCCTGATTTAATTTATTGTTATCTAAAATAGGATTGGAAATTTTCAAATACTTTATTAATTCAATTAATAAAAAAAAGGGGGTTAAAAACCCCCTTTGGTTTATTAAAAAAAGACCTAATTTACTAATTACCTAAACCTAGAGGAGCCCAAAGAGTTGCTTCAGAACCTATAACAGGGAGAATCCCTGTAGTTTTAGCATTAGAAACTTTATTTTTAACAATAGGAGTATCTTGTTCTCCTAATGTTGCCCATAAAGTTGATTGATGAGCGATAACTGGTTGAACTTTTAATGGTTGAGATTGAAAAGAAGGCCTTTGGGTTTTTACAAGTTGGACTCCAAGAGAACCAACAATAAATGCTCCAAGAAAACCTGCAAATAATGCAGTAATATTGTTACTACTTACTGAGGTAGATACGTTATTAGACATAATAGTTATGTGACTAAATTTCATTTTTGACTGAAGTCCCCGTTCCTTGGCTTCAATCTTAATGCGGCTCGAAAAACGAGATGAACGTTTATGTAGTCTACGCTACATTTTAACTATAATTACAATTTAATTTACAAGATGTTAATGGCAATACAAAAACTATAAAAAAATAAGAAATAAAATTTTAAAGTGAAGAAAATATATTTGAATTTTTTTGAGTGAAATATAATTTATTATTTTCATAATTGTTTGCAGAATAACTTTCGGAAACAACAGTTCCATGAGTTACCCCAAAAATAAAACCAAGTAAAATCGCTAAACGCATCAAAAATATAAATTTGTAATTAATTTCCCTCGAATTAAAGATATATGATGTTGTTATTTATACTAAATAATTTTTTATCCCCCAAGATATGACATTGATGGATGCATTTTTTGATTTTTGACAGTTGTTTTCTCCAATATTTTAAATCGATCTTCACTATAGTTATCTTCTCTAGCTTCCCAAATGCTCTTGATTTTATTTTCCAGTTCATGGAGATTAATTGGTAGAGACAACCATGGGTTTAGATTTATACCTTCACTAGAAAAAAGACATTTATAAGCATAACCATCGCTAGTTATCCTCAACCTATTACAATCTGAACAAAAGGGACTGCTTATTGAAGAGATTGTACTTACAAAACTATTTGAATCACTCATGTACCATCTATTAGCAGTTTGTCCCTCCTTTCTTCCGTAGTCTTTTAATCGATGTTTCTTCTTTAAAAGCCTAATAATTCTTTCAGAGAAAAAAACATCTGATGGCTGCCAATTATTAGATGTACCTACGTCCATATATTCAATGAAACGAATTTCTATAGATCTTTTTTTTGCAAAATCAACTAATTCAAAAATTTGATTATCATTAATCTCTTTTTTTATAACTGCATTTATTTTTAATTTTCCCGCTTTTGGATTAAATCCAGCATTAATTGCATGATCTATTCCTTCAAGGACAGTAAATAATTTTTCTTTGCCAATAATTTTATTTTCCTCTCCAATCATGTTTGAAAAAATATCAGGATCAATCGCATCTAAACTTACTGTTATGCGGTCTAAACCATTTTTAAAAAGCTCATTAGCTTTTTCCTTAGAGAGCAAATATCCATTTGTGGTTAGAGAAATATCCTGTAAATTAGCTATTGGATTTGATTCTTCTAATCTTTGCAATTTAATTTCATAAAGAAGCTCATCTAATTGAGAACTCAATAAAGGTTCTCCTCCAGTGATTCTTAAAGAATTTACCCCTAATCGACAACTTACTAAAATTAACTTTTTAAATTGTTCAATATTTAAAACATCCAAACTATTGTTCTCAGGTTTACAGTAAATGCACGAAAAATTGCAATTTTGTTTAAGAGATAACCTTAAAACTTTTAACTTTCTTTTTCTATTATCCTCCAATTGCTTAAGTCCCATTATTCATATTTAAGAATTCTCTCTTGGAATTTATATTAATTAAATCTCCATTGTTTGCATAGAAATGTTTGTGGGGAATTTGATCAACCCATCCGAGAAAATTTTTCTTCCCAGATGATAACTTTTTTTTTAATTTAAAATGATTTTCTTTATTGATGGGATAAATTCCGAATAATGGTTGTGCAAAAATTCCATCATGGGATATTACAGCAAAATTTTGATTTTCTTCCCATGATTTAAAAAGTGAATAAATTATTTTTGTATTCAAATTAGGCATATCTATCGGGATTATTAGGATATTTTTAGTAGTTTTTTTAAAAGATGAAAAAATTTGTTCTATACAAGTTAAGGGACCATCAAAGGGTTGGGCATCTGAAATAAACCCAACATTAATCCTATTATCAACTTCTTTAAAATGAGAAGAGTAATTTGTTATTACAAAAGTCTCTAAATTAAGGTTATTTAATATTTTTATTTTGTGAGTCAGCCAATTTCCGCCGTCATGATGTTTAATTAGTGCTTTATCAAATCCCATCCTTGAACTCTTGCCACCAGCCAAAATGAATGCTTTAAATTTTTTATGTTTTATTTCCATAACTTAGGCAATACTTTCCCACGAGAATTTTATGTATCGAATAATACCAATAATCAGATTACTAATTTTGCTTAATTTTGATTTTATTAGTGCTGACTATTAATTCTAGTCTTTAAAAAAAAGATGCATTTCTTAAAATCCAGATTTTGTATTAAATAATACAAATGAATGCATTGATCGAAATATAAATTGCTAAAAAATAATTTAAAAAAACTTTTATGTTAAGTGATGTTTGGTCTTTAAATGGCAGATATAGAACTCTTCACCTCACCTGGTTTGCCTTTTTCCTTACTTTTGTTGTTTGGTTTAACCTCGCACCTCTTGCAACTACTGTTAAAGCAGATTTAGGTTTATCTGTTGCTCAAATTAGGACAGTAGCAATATGTAATGTTGCTTTAACTATCCCTGCAAGAGTTTTGATTGGAATGTTGTTAGATAAATTTGGCCCAAGAAAAACTTACTCAACAATCTTGATATTTTCTGTAGTCCCATGTTTATTATTTGCTGGTGCTCAAGACTTCAATCAACTTGTTATTGCGAGATTGCTTTTATCAATAGTAGGAGCAGGTTTTGTTATCGGAATAAGAATGGTATCTGAGTGGTTCCCTCCCAAAGAAATTGGTTTGGCTGAGGGAATATATGGAGGATGGGGAAATTTTGGATCTGCTTTTTCTGCGCTTTCTCTTGTTGCCGTAGCTGGATTCTTATCTTTTTCAGGAGGTTTTGAGTTGCCAACTGGAGCTGTACTTAATTGGAGGGGAGCTATTGCTCTTACAGGAATTATTTCTTTCGTTTATGGAATTATTTATTTCTTCAGTGTAACTGATACACCTCCAGGAAAACCTTATCAAAGGCCTGCAAAAACAGCTGGTTTAGAAGTAACGACTATAAGAGATTTCTGGGGTTTAATTGGAATGAATGTCCCATTCGCAGCAATTCTTTCAGTCCTATGTTGGAGACTTCAAAAAGTAGGTTTCCTTACTTCATCTACTTATCCAATAGCATTACTCGCAGTTTTAGCTTGGTTTGTTTTCCAAACTTGGGGAATTATAAGAACTAATATTGAATTGTTAAATGGAACTAAAATTTATCCTAAAGAAGATAGATATGAATTCAAACAAGTAGCTATTTTGGAATTAACTTACATTGTAAATTTTGGATCAGAATTAGCAGTAGTTTCAATGCTTCCTAGTTTCTTTGAATTTACGTTTGATTTACCTAAAGCTATAGCCGGAATTCTTGCATCATGTTATGCATTTGTGAATTTAATAGCTAGACCTGCCGGGGGTTTGATATCAGACAGAACAGGCAATAGAAAAAATACAATGGGGTTCCTAACTATGGGATTAGGATTTGGATATCTATTGATGTCTTTAATAAAACCTGGAACTTTTACTGGATCAGCAGGAATTCTTATGGCTGTATTTTTAACTATGCTTTGTTCATTTTTTGTTCAATCAGGAGAAGGTTCAACTTTTGCTTTAGTTCCCTTAGTTAAAAAAAGAGTAACAGGACAAATAGCTGGATTGGTTGGGGCTTATGGAAATGTTGGTGCGGTAACTTATCTAAATATATATAGCCTTTTACCTTTATGGATGGGTGGAGGTAAGGATCCTTCTCCAGAAATAATTGCTGCTTCAAATAGTGCGTTCTTCCAAGTTTTAGGTATAGCAGGATTAATAGTTGGATTCTTCTGTTATTTCTTTTTAAAGGAACCTCAAGGATCATTCGCTGATGCTTATGAAGGGGAAAAAGCTGAAAATTACGTTTAACCAACAACTATGTAAATATTTATAAAAGAAATTTTATGAATTTTACTAGAAGTCAATGCCCATATTGCGGTGTTGGATGTGGTTTAAAAATGAGGCCTAAAACTTCGGTTTCTGATGATAAATGGTTAGTAAGTGGAGATAGGGATAGTCCTTCAACTCATGGTAAATTGTGCGTAAAAGGAGCAACAGTATGTGAGACTCTAAAAGATGGGAGATTAAAAGAACCACTTTATAGGGAAAATTTAAATGAAGAATTTAAAGAAATTTCCTGGGACGAATCATATGAAATTCTGAAAGAGAATATTCTGAGTTCTATAAAAAATTACGGAGCTGATTCAATAGCTATGTATGGCTCAGGTCAATTTCATACTGAAGATTATTACGTAGCCCAGAAGCTTCTCAAGGGAGCAATAGGCACAAATAATTTTGATGCTAATTCAAGACTATGTATGAGCTCAGCGGTAGCTGGATACAACAGAAGTTTTGGCTCTGATGGCCCACCTTGTTGTTATGAAGATATTGATCATTGCTCTTTAATTTTATTAATAGGGTCAAATACTGCAGAATGTCATCCAGTTCTTTTTGATCGAATTAAGAAACGTAAAAGAAACGTAAATGATAATTTAAAAGTAATAGTAATTGATCCAAGAGAAACAGAAACTTCATCCATAGCAGATTTTTACTTACAAATTTCTTCTGGAACAGATCTTTTTTTATTTATTGGGATTGCGAATTATCTTTATATGAATCAATTAACTGATCAAAATTTCATTGAGAAGTCGACCGAAAACTATTTTCATTTTGTAAAACATATACAAAAATGGGATTTAAAAAAAATAAGTGAAATTTGCAATATTTCCGAGCAAACAATTATTGATATTGCAAAATTATGGGGAGAAAGCAAAAATGTTCTAAGTCTCTGGTCGATGGGTTTGAATCAAAGGCAAGAGGGTACAGCAGCAGTAAATGGGCTAATAAATCTTCATCTAATGACCGGCCAAATAGGTAAAGAAGGTTCTGGTCCTTTTTCCTTAACTGGCCAACCAAACGCTATGGGGGGGAGAGAAGCTGGTGGACTATCGCACCTTCTTCCAGGATATAGGTTTGTAAAAAATAAAATAGATAGGAATGAAATTGAAAAAATATGGGGGTTCCCTAAGGGCAAGATATCTTCAAAACAGGGTCTATCTGCCTTTGAACAAATAGAAGCTATAAAAAAAGGAACAGTGAAAATTTGGTGGATTGCAGCTACGAACCCTTTGGTTAGCATGCCAAATTTAAACTTTGTAAAAAAAACACTTTCAAAATGTCCTTTAATTATCCTTAACGAATCTTATGAACAAAGTGAATCAATTAAATATGCTCATCTAGTATTGCCGGCGGCTCAATGGAGCGAAAAAGATGGTGTAATGACAAATTCAGAAAGAAGAGTAACCCTTTGCCCCTCTTTCAGAGAATCGAATAAAAATTCAAAACCAGATTGGCAAATATTTGCTGAATTAGGACAGAAGATAGGCTATTTCAAACAATTTGAATATAAATCTTCATCGGATGTTTATGATGAATTCTTAAAAACAACTACAAAAAGATTATGCGATATGAGTGGATTATCATATCAATTATTAAAAAATCATGGTCCTCAACAATGGCCTTATCCTAAAGGCAGCGTACCTAGTACATCTTCAAAAAGATTATATGAAGATGGTTATTTCCCAACTGAGACTGGTAAAGCAAATTTTTGTATTGATGATCCTATAGGGTTGGCTGAACCCCCTTCAGATGAGTACCCACTAATTTTGACAATTGGAAGATATCTAAGTCAATGGCATACAATGACAAGAACTTCTAAAGTTCAAAAACTTACAAAAAAAAATCCAGAACCGTTATTGGAAATTAATTCTAAAGATGCTTTATCTTTAAAAATCAAAAATGATGAAATAGTAAAAATTAAATCCAAAAGAGGGGAAGTTCAAGCAAAAGTTCAGGTTACTGACAAAATTAAAGCAGGTACAGTTTTTTTACCAATGCATTGGGGTTTTAGTCAAAAAAATATGTGTGAAGTAAACTCTTTGATGCATGAAAAGTCATGCCCTATATCAAAACAACCGGAATTAAAAGCATGCTCAGTAATAATTATTCCAAACTAGACAATAATCTTATTTCAGAATCTCATCAAATGCTCTATCTAAATTATTGTGTTCATGACTGGGTCTAACTAATTTGCAAAAAGCAAATCTATCTAATTCATTTAAATTTTTCCATTTTTCAACTGAAATATTAATTCCCCTTGCTAGTGCCGATTTTACAACTTGGTCAGGAACTTTATTTTTATTTTGCCAAGGTTGATTAATTGAAATTTCTATTTCTTTTGCTTCTCCATATTTTGAATTAGATGTAATTTCTTTTAAAAAAGTTTTTAAATCAATAAGATCGTTTTTTGAATCTGGCCAATCTACTATCTTATTTTTTTCAATTAAATTAAAATCTTGCCAATGAGTAAGTTTTAATTTTATTCCAATCAAATCAAGTTTCCTTCTTACACACAAAGGAATGCATCTTAAGTCTTTAATAAAATCATCCTCGAAATTAAAATAATGATTTGATTGACTGTTATCCAAAATTAAATTGATATTTTATTAATAAATTAATGCTAAGTATAAAAAATTGATATTAGCTTTATTAAAAATTTTATTTTTTGTATTATTGAATAAATTGCTAAATGGAAATGGATAAATCTTTAACTCATATTAATGAAAGGGGAGAAATGAACATAGTTGATATTTCAGATAAAGTAGAAACTAAAAGAGAGGCTTTAGCAGAAGGATACATTAATTTAAATAAAGAAATATTAGAAAAAATAAAAAATGAAAAAATTAAAAAAGGTGATATTTTTGGAGCGGCTAGATTTTCTGCAATAAATGGTGCAAAAAAAACCTCAGAACTTATTCCTCTCTGTCATAATTTATCATTGAATAAAATTACAATTGATTTTGAAATTTGTGAATCAATGAAAGCAATTAAAATTATTGCTTTTTGCAAATCTCATTCTAAAACAGGTGTTGAGATGGAGGCTCTTACATCAGTTTCAATTGGTCTTCTCACTCTATATGACATGCTTAAAGCTTTAGATCCTTTTATGACTATTGATAATATTCGCCTTTTAGAAAAAAAAGGTGGTAAAAATGGAATATTAAAAAGAAGTTAAGTACTAACAATAATGGGAATTGATATCAATAATCAGGGTCTTTATTTAAATGATGCTATTAAAAAAATCTTGGAAGAGATAGATACTTTAATAGTGAATAATGAAATTTTACATAAGGAAGAGATCAATTTAGACGAAGCACTTGGAAAAGTTTCTATGGAGGAAATCTTATCTGAGGAAGATATACCAGGTTATAGATCTTCAGTTATGGATGGATATGCGGTAGGAGAGTCAACTAAAGGGAATAAATGGAAAATTGTCGGAGATTCTTTTCCCGGAAAGCCATTTAATGACCTTCTTAAAAAAGGTGAAGCTGTAACGATTAGTACAGGTTCATTTGTGCCAAATAATTGTTTTTATGTGATACCTCAAGAACAAGTTTCTTTAGAACTTTTAAACGGAAATGAGTATATTGTTAAAAAAGAAAAATCATCTAATAACTCTTGGATTAGAGAAAAAAATGATCAAGTATTTAAAGGTGAAATATTAATCAAGAAAGGGGTAAAGATTACACCTGGGATTTTAAGTAAATTAGCAAGTTGTGGGATAAAAACTATAAAAGTTAGTAAAATTTCTAAATTAGGTTTACTAATTACTGGAGATGAACTTATCAAATCAGGAACTGCAAGAAAGAAAGGAGAAATATGGGAAAGTAATAGTATTTTGATAAAATCAATCGCAAAAAATCTTGGATTTGAAATTAATGAAATTCATATAGAAAAAGATAATTATCAAAATATTAAAAATTCTCTTAGAAATATTTCTGAATTTAATGATGTGGTTATTTCAGTTGGTGGGATATCAGTGGGTAAAAAAGATTTTTTAAAAGATATTATTAACGAGATAGGAGAGATTAAATTTTGGAAACTATTTTTAAAGCCAGGAAAACCCTTTGCTTTTGGATTTATAAATAAAAAAATTCCTTATTTTGGATTACCGGGGAATCCCGTTTCAGCAGCTATTACTTTTATACAACTTGTGTGGCCGGCGCTTCAGAAACTTGAAGGGATTACTAATATTGAATTCCCTCTTAGGATTAAGGTTAAGCTGAATTCTGATTTGAAAAGAAGAAAAGGGAGACCTGAATTGCTTAGAGGAAAACTTATTGTTAATAAAGAAGGCGAATTGATTGCAGATATTTCTGAAGAACAATCCTCATCAAAGATTAGTTCAATATCTAATTCAGATTTATTAATAGAAATACCTTCTGAAATTGATTTTTGTCAAAAAGGAAATTTATTATGGGCACAACTTTTAAAAAATAATTTTTTATAATTTAGACCCTAAGTCAGTATTCTTTTTTACCCATGAGGATCCTTTGAAAGTCCATTCTTTTTTCCAAAAAGGAACTTTGTATTTTGTAAATTCAAGTATTTCTTGGAGGTATTTATTTGCAATGCCTCTATGATTAGCACTTACTGCTATTAAAATAATAGGTTCATTAGGGTAAATGAAACCTATCCTGTGTAAGAGAAAAATACTTAAATCAACCTGTTTTTCAGAAATGTTCACTAAATATCTTTTAATATAATTTTCGGTCATTCCTTTATAATGGACAATTTCTAGTTTCTTTAAATCATTTCCAAATTGATCAAAAGGCCTTACTCTTCCAATAAAAAGGGAGTTTGCTGAATTTTTATTGACCTTCTCCCAAAGTTCGAATTCTTTATAAGGATTAAAAGTTTCTTCTAGGATTTTAAATTGTATTCTTAAATTATCCACCGGTAAACATTGGCATAAATGCCACCTCATCGTCCGGATAAATCTTCGCATCCATATCTGTAATTTCTTGATTAATAGAAACGATAATATTATCTTGAGGTAATTTAGAATTAACTAACTTCCATACAGAAAAAACCTTCATTTGAGAGCCTTTAATTGTAAGAAATTTTTCATTCCATCCTAGATCTTCAGCGATACTAGATAATAAAACTACCTTGATTTTGTTAGATTTTTCACTTTCCATATATAGTGATCTAGTAACTAATGGTTTAATTTTAAGTGGTTTCTATAGCTTTGCTTACTCTTTCTGATACTCGTAACACAAAAAATGATGAGAGTGGAAATTATCTCCTTCAAGAGGCTGAGAAAGCAGGACACAATATCGTTGATAAGATAATTTGCAAAGATGATATTTATTTAATTAGAAAATACATAAGCGATTGGATCTCAGATCCAAATATTGATGTGATTATCACAACAGGTGGGACAGGAATTACAGCTAGGGACGTTACTCCTGAAGCTATTAGACCTTTGTTAGATAAAGAGATTGATGGTTTTGGAGAAATTTTTAGATTTTTATCATTTAAAAAAATAGGAACAAGTACTTTACAAAGTAGGTGTATTGCGGGGTCTGCAAATGGTAAGTTTTTGTTCGTTTTGCCTGGATCTAAAGATGCTGTGATGACAGGTTGGCAAGATATAATTTCTTATCAACTTAATGAAAATACAAAACCTTGTAATTTAATAAATCTCATTGATAAGTTAAAAAAATAATTCTATAGTTTATTTATTAGAAATTGATTTGAGATCACTTTTTGATTTTTTATGTATTTAAGTAGAGAAGGATCTTTTATTTCATTTTCTAATTTTAATAATTTTTCAAAACTATTATCATTCCAAATACTCCCTAAAGAAAATATTGCATATTTAGCGATTCCTAATTCTTTATTTAAAGAATATTTATAGAGCAATTTACAAACTATTTCGCTTTCTCTTCTTTTTAAGATAGAGATTATCTTGTAGTTGATTTTGAAATTATCGTAAGTTTTTATTTGATCAATAAAATATAATAATTTTTCATCAGTTAATTGATGAGCTTTGAAATGGAGAATATTAAGGCCTGCAATCCAAAAATCTGTTTCGCAAATATCGAATATTTCTCTAATTAATTTAAGTTCGATTTCTCCTCCCCAGGGCTCTAAAGCATTAATTATATGAATATTTAACTTATTATTTTGATAAAGATTTTTTAGTAAAAGATCTTTTGCATTTTTTTCATTTGTTAATTTAAGGGCCTCAATAAATTCAACTTTAAGTCCAAATTTTTTTATCATCTTTTCAAGTAAAAAATATCCTTTCCTTTCTTGCATACCTATCTTTTCAGCAATAACTTTACGAATCTCAAAAGATAATTTCAATGAATAGTAGGAAAAAAGAATATCAAGATCTAATTTTTTTGAACCTAATCCATTTAAAACTTCTAATATTTCAGATTCACTTTTGCTCATTAATATATTTTTAGGTTTTTAACTTTGCATTAAACTTGTTGATTAAAATTTCTTTGATTAAATTATAAATTTCATGTTTACTAACTTTTTTAAATTCGGTTTCGCCTAAGGTTTGCAGGTGATCTTGTCTCCCTCCAATACTGACATTATATCCATCCTCAGTTCCACCTCCCTCTTTTTTTACCTTTGTACCAGTCATGCCAATAACACCCATATGAGCTTGTCCACAATTATTTGGACAACCTGTCCAATGGATTTTAACCTCCTCTGATAATTCAAGTTCTCGATCTAATTTTTCAGAAATATTCCTTGCTATATCTTTGGTATTTGCAAGAGCAAAGCTACAATAACTACTCCCTGTACATGAAACGGTACTCGCTGAAAAATGGGATGGATTTAATTTGAATTTATTAATAATTTCTTCATCACCAAATTCTTCTAAAATATTATCTTTCAGGCCAACAATAATTAGATTTTGATCTTCGGTTAGTCTTACTTCGCTTTGTCCATATTTTTCACTTAGTCTTGCAATTTCTTGTATGTCTTCTACAAATAATCTTCCTACAGGAATATGTAATCCAGCAAAGTAAAGATTGTTTTGTTTTTGTTTATTAATCCCAAATAAACTTCTTTGTTTTGCTTTGAAAATTGAGCCTGGATCGTTCGACAAAGTTCCAAATTTTTCTTCTACAAGTTCTCTAAATTTTTCGATACCTATAGAGTTTAAATAATATCTAAATCTTCCTTTATTTCTTAGAAATCTATCTCCATTATCTCGCCAAAGGGAACAAATAATTCCAGTTATTTTGCATATATCTTTTTCTTCTACCCAGACATCTAGAGGTAGAGCATAAGCATTCAAAGTCGCTGACAATATTCCTCCTACCCAGACACCAAAGCCTAAGATTCCATTTTTAAAAACAGGATGAAAGATAAGATCATTATGTAGTAGAAAATTATCTTTTGCTCCTGCAACTGCAGTATTCCACTTTCTCGGCAAATTCGAGAATTCGGGGTTGCCATTACCTGAATTTGTTAAGTAATTTTCTAATTCAGAAGTATATTTTCTTGTATCTATAATTTCTTCAGGATCAATTCCCGCTAGTGGATTGCCAGTAACATTTCTTGGATTATCCATTCCAGACTGAACTGATGTAAGATCAACTTTTCTAAGTCTTTTAATAATATCTGGTAGATCATTTATCAAAACCCCCCTTAATTGAATATTTTGCCTAGTTGTTATATCTGCAGAACCGTCTTCTCCATATCTAGCAACTATTGACGCGATTACTCTCAACTGATTAGAGTTTAAAATTCCATTGGGAACTCTAAGCCTCATCATAAATCTTCCAGGAGTTTTCGGTCTCCAAAAAAGGCCATACCACTTTAAGCGCATTTGCAAATCTACTTCATCCATCTCTTCCCACCCTTTAAGAGCGTAATCATCTAACTCTTCAAAAATTTTCAGACCATCTTTCTCCGCCTTTTGCTTTTCAATCTTATTTAATTTTTTATCATTTAAATAATATTGCATATTTATTTTTATCCTTTTATTCTTATGAAATTTTAGACAATTTAATGTTTCCTCATATACAAATGTCAATAAATATTGATTATTTATTTTTGACAACGAATTCAATATTTTAGGAAACTCTTAAGCTCATGAAATATAAAGGCTTTTTCTTGGCCGGATCACTTATCCGTAATTATGAGATACTTCTGTCCACCCTTTTTGGTGAAGTTCGTGCCACTTTTCCCAGGCTGAATCTATGTTAAGTTTTTCAGAGGATTTGTACCCTCCAGGTTCTCTAAGGTGATTTGTGTAGAAAAGATGAGTATGAATTTTTAAATTGGGTTTACGAGAATTTTTGCATTCTTCAAAAAAGATCATTCTGCTGCCTTCGGGATTTAGTAGGCATCCGTTGGGTTTGCTAGTGCTACAACCAAATGAGTACTTAGGCTCCATACTTTACCTTTAATTAGCTGGCTGATTATTAATACGTTTGTACTATAAAATATATCCTCCTTGTTTTACTGTCAATCCTTTTAAGGTTAAGTACTTATTTACTAATAATTATTTTGTTTTTTAATAAAAAAGATAATTTCTTTAGGCTTATGAATTACAGGGAAGATCTAGAAATCAAACTACAAAAAGTAACACTTGCAATACAGGAAGTTGTAGAGGATATCCATAAAACTGATCCTGAGAAGCAAAGAATAATTTCCAAACTTATTGAATTTAAAGAAGCAATCATTTCAAAAGGAATTGAACTTAATATTGAACTTGAGGCAGCCTAGAAATATTGTATATCTCAGGAATGTTTAACAACTTTTAGAATAGTGTTACTAACAAAGAAGGGTTATTTATCAAATGCAGCCTGGTACTTTTGAATTATTGATTCTTGTATTTATCTTTTTAGGTCTTCAAGCTTGGTGGATTATCCCAATAGTTATTAAGAATAATAAATTAAATAATAGAGGTAAGGATTTAAGAGAGGAAATAAAGCAATTAGAAAAATTATATAAAAAATAAATTAGTTTATTATTTTTGCAAACTACCTATTATTAGTGAAAATTAAATATCTAATGAAATTAAAAAAATTTATTCCATTATGCTCCCTTTTTATTGGGATTTTAGCTTTACCATACCCATCTCTTGCTGAAGAAAAGATTGAAGTTATACCCCTTATCCAAACTTCAAAAGGATTAAGTGGCAAAAACTTTAATTATCAAGAAGGTAAGCCTGAATTAAGACTTTTAAAAGTGAAGATTCCAGCAGGGATAGAAACCCCAATCCATACGCATCCTGCCCCAATGTTGATTCATGTCACCAGCGGAAGATTAAAGCACGTTAGGAATGAAGAAATTAATTTCTTTAAAGCAGGCGATGCATTTGTGGAGAGTAATAATGGGGGCGCCCACTATGTGAAAAATGTTGGAAAGAAGCCGGTTATACTTCATGTGGGTGTTGTATCAGTAGTTGGAATGCCTACGACCATAAATAAATAATATTTTCTGTAATTTGTTCAATCTGCATTTTAGGGATTTAACTTTTTATGAAGAGCAGCTGTAGTGAGATACGCCTCCATAGTTAAAGTACTTGCTTGGCTTTAGTCGATTATATTTTTGATCTAATTCTGAGGATTGTTCTATATATGGATTACTAAAGACATCCTGTAACTCTTTAATTTTTTTGTAATTTCCCTTTTCAGCTTCTTCATATGCGGGAACGACCATCCATTCGCGCCAAGTATAAACTGGATTAAGGGATTTCATTGATGCTGATTTCGCTTTAATATTTCCCTCTTTCTTCAAGATTGATTGCCAGTTTTCAAGCCATACTTCCCACCTATTATTGAGCTCATCATTAATTGGTAAATAAAAACTGTCTTTTAACGAATCTAATTTATTCGGTATTTCAGAGAGTTTACGGAACAAAATTGTATAGTCTGCTTTTGAGATGACCATGAGATTAAAAAATTCATTTATTAGAGTTTCGTTGTAATGTTCTAAGCCAAGCTTGTTTGCCCACATTTTCTTCAACTCCTTGTTCATCAATTCAGAAAAGTCTTTTTCGATTTGATCTAACTTTTCTTGATCTTGTTTGCTTTCTGAAAGTAACGGACTAATTGAGGAACAGAATGTTTTAAAGTTGATTGCCGCAGCAGAAGGTTGGTTAAAAAATGAGAAATGTTCACCTCCACCTGTCCAGGGTTGAAATCTTGGATCAAATAATTCACAGAATCCAAAGGGGCCATAATCCAAGGTATAACCTCCAGCAGCACAATTATCACTATTAAAATTACCCTGGCAATAACCAATTCGCATCCAGTTGGCTATAAGTGATATAAGTCTTGATCTGTATAAAGAAGCTAGTTTTATTACTTTACTTTCAATTAAAATATCATATTCAATTTCATCTTTATAATTTCTATCAATAAGATGTTGAACTATCATCTTTAGTTCATTGAGGGCCTCATCATGAGCATTATTACGAACTCGTCTTGCAAAAAGTTCAATCTGGCCTACACGTAAAAAAGATGGAGCGACTCTCGTAGTAATTGCCGCTTTATTATCAATCATGATGTCAGGTTCAAAATACCTGGAACCTTTGGAATACCAAGGTCTTCTAACTATTTCTGAACGTGAGACATAAAGTGTTAAAGATCTTGAGGTAGGGATTCCCAAGGCATCCATTAATTCCTGTGCAAGAAATTCTCGTACGCTAGACCTTAGGACAGCTCTACCATCTGCTCCACGACAGTAGGGAGTTGGACCTCCTCCTTTAAGTTGCATTTCCATTCTTTTTCCATTGAATAAACCTTCAAAAACAGAAATTGCTCTTCCATCGCCATAACCATTTCCAGTGCCAAAGGGACATTGCTGGGTATATTCAGTCCCGTAAATTGACAATGCATAACCTGTTGCCCAACCAACAGGACTCATTGGATAATTAGCAACAGAAATATCACCTGAGAAAAAACGACAAAAATTCTTGTCTTTAGTAAGTTCTGAACTTAGTCTTAGTTCTTTAAAAAGTTTGTTGCTGTGGGAAATATATTCTGGTTCTGGAATGGCAGTTGGAACAACTGGTACGTAATGACCCGAATATACTGAACGCGGCTTATGATCATTTCCATTTTTTGTTGATTGAGGATCTGCTTTAAGAGAATCCATAAAAGAATAGTCAGATAGTTGAGAAAATTCAGAAAAATTTTCTGTAAGCTTTCCTTTTAATGAATCAGATTTGGTTGACATCAAATTTGTTATCTATTCTTGAAGGCTTTCTAATTTCTTAAAATTAAATACCTAAACATATTTTATATAGATTCTATTAGGGATGGTTTTTGCCGATAAGTTTGAGATTAAATAGAAGTTGAAATTTAATCTTTACTAAAAAAAGGTAACGCAGTAAAACATTTTCTTGAGAAAAATATTTAGACTTTAGTAATAAAACAAAGCACTTAGCCCTCATATCAATTTTTTAATTAATAACCATTGCAAATACTTAATTATTGACTAGTATTTTTTTGAGTTTGATCAAAAATAATGCGAAAAAGTTAAACTATTTAATCTTTTTTTGACTTGTACCCCTCCCCCTTATTTCCGCACTATATCGCAGTAAATTTATTCAATTTTATACATTATTATTTTTAATGTATTTTTAACTTACCCAGCCTTTGAGCAAATCAAACACACTTATAAATAGTCCAAAACCAATAATTGGGGGGGCAACCCATCTGGTCATGAATTTCAAATAACGTGTCGTTTTGATTCCAACTTTTGAATCACTAAGTTCTTCATTAAACTTTCCAGGTACTACCCATCCCATAAAGAAAGTAACCAAGAATCCACCAAAGATAAGTAATACGCCCCCAAAAATCGAATCAATAGTTCCAAGAATGTTTAAGTTCAATGCAGAAGGAATACCTGCTAAGAATAGGAAAAGAGTTATCAGCCAAACAGATTTTTCTCTTTTAAAACCAAATTTATCCATTAAAGAGGAAACTGGAACTTCCAATAATGAAACAGAGGAAGTTATTGCTGCAATATAAGCTAGTGCAAAAAATGCAACAGCTACAATTCTTCCAACCGCGCCATATGAACCAAGACCCGTAGGAATTGATATAAATAATGCACCAACTGTTGATTCAGAAATAGCATCACTTAAACCAAATGTTAAAACAATAGGAAAAGTAATAAGTCCTGCCATAAGACCCACCAAAGTATCCAATGATACAACTCCGGCACTTAGTTTTGGAAGATTACTCTTTTTATTTAGGTAGGAAGCATAAGTCACCATAACTCCAATTCCTAAACTTAAAGAAAAGAAAGCTTGTGTAAAAGCATTTCTTATTGTTTGAGGGTTCCTTAATTCATCAAAGTCAAACTTAAACAAAAATGTTTTGTATCCTTCCCATGCACCTGAAAGTGAAGTGGCCCATATTGCTAGCGATAGAAGAATTATAAAAAGTATAGGCATAAAGAATCGTGTCACCTTTTCGATTCCTTTTTTTATCCCTGATGAAACTATTAGGGCTGTAAGAACGAGACTTAATAGGTGCCCCAATAAAACACTGCTACCACTACTAATTGAGCCAAAGAAAGCTTCTGCTTCACTTAAATTTTTTGGTAATCCAAAAAATAATGAATGGAACAAGGTATCTGCGGTCCACCCCATTATGACTGAATAATATGATGCTATTCCCAAGGGAGCTATAAAGAAAAGAATTCCTAATGGATACCAATTTTTTCCAGCTAACTTTACTGGTGCAAGCAATGTGCTGGCAGTAGCGTTTCTTCCTAAAGCCATTTCAGCAACAAATACCGGAAGGCATACAATTAAAACTATTAGTATGTATAAAAGTACAAAAGCAGCCCCTCCACCTTGAGAGGCTCTGTAGGCGAAACCCCAAAGGTTACCGAGACCTACTGCGCTACCAGCAGCTGCAAGAATGAATCCCAACTTACTAGTCCATTGTTCTCTTGGAGAAATTTTTGAGTCCAAAATTAAAATCTGTTTTTTATAGTTGATTTATAACCCATAAATAAAAATTAGTTAATACATTGCTTAATAAAAACTAATCTTTAATTCAATTATTTTTTTTTGCAAAAAGATTTAAAATCTAAAAAACATCTTATTACTGCTATGACTATTGAAACGACTATTCTAGATTTTCAACTAAGTAATACGTTTGAACAATATGAATCTCATATGAATGCTGAGGAACAGCAGTCGATGTTTAAAGAAATGGGAGTTAAAACATTTTATATTGGTAAATCATTAGAAGATCCTCAAAGGGCAACTGTAATTTTTCAAGGACCAGAAAATGTTCTATACGATATTTTTATGAATCCTGAAATAAAACCTATTGTTGAAGCTTCAGGGCATATTTATGCGGGGACAAAAATAACTCGATGGATTTCTTGAAAAAATAAATCTTTTATGAATTATCAACTTTTAATTGAATCATACTCTTTTGGGACATCCCTTTCTGAGCAAGAAATAGAACTTTTAAGCCTGGAACTTGAAACTCAAATTATGAACATTAATATATCAACAGAATTTAGCTGTTTTAAATCTGCCCCCACCCATATTTGCGAAGCTCTAAATTTAAAAAAAGATACATATTGGATTATGTGCCTTGCTGAAATATTAGATTTACATAAGCCCCTTAAATTTGGGAAAACGAAAAGTGTGGAGGTTTTCGATTTACTTCTTGAAAAAGGACTTGTTATTGGTTAATTATTTAATTATTTGAGTATTAAAAAATAAGTTGTTTTTTCTTTATTCTGATAGTATTTTCTTAGGGTCAGATAAATAAATGAAAGATTCTAATGAATTGATATTGGGAAATATTATTAAGCTAATTAGATCAAGTGAAAAGAAATTTAAATTAGGAAATTTTAAAGGGGCAATAGATGACAAAATGAAGGCTAATGCAATATTGAAATCCAAATCTTGTGATGAAAAAATTATTGAAAAATATAGAGAAGAATTATCTAGATTGTATTCTTCAAAATTTGATCTTATATTCGATCATAAGCTTAAAATTGATGAAATAAAGAGAAATGAAATAGTAAAAATGCTGGAACAAAAAAGTAAGGAAAAATTAAAAAGTCTTGATTATAAAGGAGCAATAAAAGCATTTAGGAGGTCAGAAAAATATTTTTCAAATTAAAATCAATCTAAATCTCAGAGTTTTATAAGACAATTAAATTTATAAGTTTGAGAAAAAAAATAATGAAAGGGTTGATTTTTTTTCAGAATTCGTTTCTTTAAAGATATATCATTTTTAGTACTACTCATGGTTATGCCCCAATCTACCTTGGAAAGCTTATTATTTTTTTTGATACTTTCTCTTGTCGCAACTTACATTGTTAATTTAAAGTATTCTTCAAAATTAAAAATACAGAAGTAGTTTTTATTTATCTTTTGTCTTAATTAGATTTATTTCCTTGGATCACTCCAAGTCTCTTTGTATAACCAGCTCAAAAAAGTAAGAGTAAGTATATTCCCAAATGCATAAGTTATTCCTAATAATGGGTCATAAATATTGGCAATAATCGTTGACATTATAAAGATTATTAATCCTGAAACAACCAAATCCTGAATAGGCAAATGGCTAAAATTCACCGAATTTATCATTTGATAATTGTTTTTAATAGATTAAATTAATTATAAAACCAACAAGCACCTTATTTATTTATAAAGCAATATAATCTAAGATATGAATAATTTTAGGATTGCTAAAATAATTATAGCTTTTTCATCATTATCGTATTTGAGTGTTTCTTTTTTAAGAAATTATAATTCTCCAGAAAATATAGAAAAAAGATGTATTCTTAAATTTGAAAAAGATTTTAAAAATAATTTGGAAACATCTAATGAAGAATGGAATCAAATTTTAGATTTAGCTGATAACAATTATTATAAATGTATGGGAACACCTCAGTATTAATTATGGGAGAGGCAAAGAGAAGAAAAAAATTAGGTATTCCTCCTAGAGAAAAAACTGAAGATATAAAGTTGCCTCAACTTGATAAAAAAGCCATACAACAAAAAGTAAGGTCTACATTGTATAAATATCCAATTATCCCTTTTCTTTTTTATGGAGCTGCAATATTGATCCTAATCGGAGGTTTATTTTATGTTTACAAATCATTCAATATAGCTTAATTAAAAGATTTAATAATTTTGATATTTATGATTTTTTTCATCATCAATTAAAAAAACTTGAAGGACAATAAATGAGCAATTTTTATTGTGCAAAAATAATCAGAGAAGTAATATATGAGAATTATTAATAATTGATACCATCTTGAGGTGCTGTAATTTCAGATTAAATTAAAACTATTTATGAAAAAAATTAATAAAAAATATGCTGAAATAATGGGTCAAGCTGATAAAGCAGTTGGAAGAAAAGAAGTAGTTAGTTTATTAAAAAAAGCTGTAATGATTATGTCTAAATCTGAGGAAAACTTAGCTGCTTAAGTTAGAAAACTATTTTATTAGGATAAATAAAACACCATAAAGAATGATTGATGAGGATGCAGCCATAATGATAAATGGTATTATCATGCCTGAGTTTAACCATCTTAAAAGTCTAATTTTTTTGTTAATTACTCTTGACATCTTTTCTGAATCCCTTATTTGCAACTTAACAAGTAAATAAATGGTGTAAATGAGTAATTAATATTTTTAAATATCATTCTTTAGCTATTTTGGAATTAAATTTTCTAAAGAAAATTATTTTAGTTGCACCCGGATTTTTTATCTTGAGAGAAATTTTTAGGTAATTAATACCTTGTATTCTTCAAATTTCTCATGCAAGATTTAGAAACATTAGATCTATAAATAATGATTGAAAATTTTAAAGAGAGCCCTGAAGAATTTAAAGATTATGATTCAGAACTGTTACTTAAGATTCTAAATAAGACATCACTGGAGAATAAAAAAGGTGATGATAAAGAACTATTTGTAGATGAAAATTGGAAAATTAATTCAAAAAATATGAGTAATATAATTCCTTCAGATAATTCAAATTTGAAAAGAATATTATCAGATATTTTCCCAAATAAAAAAATAGTGATTCATGATAATAATGATGGGTCGCAAACAATTTTCTTATCCTAATTTAGGAAATATTAAAACCTTATTTATACTATTTATTCAAAATGTATTTTTTTGAGAACAATTTAGTAAAAATTACTCTCGCGGATTTTTTTTTAAGATGTTATTGTTCACTAACGTTCATCCAAGTTTATATCTCTGGACGCATGAAATGGGATTAGGGAACGGGATTCTCATTAACTGCAAAAGACAATGAATAACCTCTTACAAATAAGAGAAAAAATCAAAAGAGCCAATAGGCTATATGAGGCCCAACTTTTGGCAACTATAAGTGGAGAAGTTAATCCATACAGAAAATCCGTCTTTGAAGAAAGAATCATGAAAACACAAAAAGAAATGAGATTGAAAGACTCAAAAAATTAAATTCTTTTTTGAGACTGATCAATTAAGAGTGGGTTAAACTCCCTCTTTTTTTATTAAAAAAAACGTAATTATTAATTAATTTTTCAATTATCGATTATTAAAAAGAACATAGTTTTGATGCTTTTACTATTGATTTAAATTATATAAATGGCAAATTTAATTCAGTAATTAAGGGGTAAATAAATATGTTTAAAAAGAAATATAAAGAAATTAAAACCTCACCAAATAAATCAAATTTAGATCAAGTTTTATGGTTTATAGAAAATTTTTTACCACAGAAGAAAAATCGAGGTGTTCAAAAAAATTTGTATATTGATAATCTAGAAGCAGAAACTATTAAGAAATTTTCTAAATTAGCCTCTATACGTTCTAAAACATTATTGCCAACTACAAAAAATACGACTATCTCTTTTACCTTTGGTAATTGGGCCTTGCCTTACCTGAAATTGCTTAGGAAAATAGGAATAGTTAAGTAAGAAAATTGCGATCGGCTAGAACTAGATTAATCCCGTAAATAAAAATAAATAACGAATATAAAGTCTTAGAAAGTTCTTTTCGAAATTTAAGGAGGAATACATACTTTACATAAAAAATACAATTGCTAAATTTAAAATAATAGATCTATTGATTATGTTTCTAAATTATCTGCCTAGTGAGATGGTTGAAGTTGTTGGTTTAACAATGATTTTTTCATTTTTAGTTGGAACTATATTAATTTTGTTATTTACATCAGATCAGGCAAATACAAAGAATCTATATTTAAAGAAGGCCAAATAAATTTTAAATAATTTATCCTTATATAAACAACTATTTTTTTATAAAAATAACTCGCAGGTGTAGAACATAATTTTTAATATTTGTATATATATAAATTTATGATTATGGGTGAAGCTAAAAGAAGAGAAGAATTAGGATTGCCACCTAGACAAAAAATTGAATTGAATAAATCTGATAGATACCTTTCATGGCTTCCAATTACCAAATCAAGAATTAAGAAATACCCTTACATGGGTGTAGCAACAATGGCCCTAGGAGCGATAATTTTCTTAGTAAGTGGCGGAGCAAGTAGTATTAATTAGTTAGATTTAGGTGTGGCCTAGAATGTATCTAAGGTTTTTCTTGTAATATTTTAATGCCAGATATTATTGAGATTATTGAAGCTATACCGAGAAATATCGAGTAAAAAGGTTGCAAATTAATAATGCCAAAATTACCTGTATGCCATTTTATTAACCAAAAAGCATCTACTCCTAATGGTTGAAGAATACTATAAATAGTCCCAGATACAATAGTAATTAGTAAGGGGATTGCCGAAATTGCGGTTATTTTTCTGTGAATCTTTCTTTTATTGGTTTTTAATCTTTCCATCTATTTCCTCAAATAAATATGTAATTCTTTTTCGTTTTTGCAAGGCATCCATTTATCCTGGTTCTTATGTATTCCTTCGCAACCAAGTTCTAAAGACTTTTTTTCAGCTTCCTCTTCAGAAAGAAATGTACCCCTCATATGTGCAAGAGAATAATTATTGAAATTTAGAGATAAGAAAAATAAAAAAATAAAAAATTTAAAATTTCTAGGAATAATACGCATTTTTTACTTTTAAGTTTGACTTTTAAGGACAGAATCACAAATACTAGATGGATTTGCTTGTTTAACTATTTTTAGTCTTTTGATAAGTTCGTCTCGATCTATTTGATGTTTTAAATATTTAATACATAAATTTTTTTCCTTATATACCTCTGCTATTGGAGTAATCTTTAACGCAATTGTAAAAGTACCAATAACTAAAAGAATGTTTGTAGCAAGTCTTATGTTTGGTCGAAAATTAGATCTCATTTGTATTCTTTATTTCTGTCAATAACTTCCCTTAAATATATATCTTTTAGCTCGTCGTTGTATCCATTTTCTTTTGCAAATTTCTCTAATTCCTTCAACTCTTTTTCTGTCATTAAGCAGATTTGGATATATTGTTTTTCATATCTTCAATTTGGTTGATTAATTCATCTAACCATTTGGTATTATTTTCGGATCTTTTCTGAAAATATGTAATTTTAGGTTGATTGATTTCTAGTGTCTCATAATCTCCACTCATAAATACCCCCTAAATTTATACTCTGCATAATTTATCTAGAGAAATTATGCTAATCAATAGGCTCTAATACTTATTTGACGGTTGCCATTGGTATTAAGTCACTTTTTTAAATAGTATAAATATCAAGGAATTTATCTTTTAAAAATATGGCAACTAATGAAGAACTAGAAAAAAGAATTGAGACTTTAGAAAAAGAAGTACAACACCTAAAAGCTGTTCTGCAATATCAAATGAAAAATAAGAAAAAGTGATTTATTCTTATTGCGTAGAAATTACTTTTGGTTAGATAAGCATTTTCTCTTGGTTGTTTAGGGTACCTAATGTCAAAGCTAAAAATTAAAAATTAGTACATAATTAGACACTTTTTGAAAAAAAAACTTTAATCATTGATATTTAGAACATATTTGTTTTTATATATATATAACTACTTGATATGATTAACTCAATAGCTATTACATTGTTATTTTTAGGCTCTTTAGTCGCTTATAAAAGACTCAAAAGAAAGAAACGGCGATTTCACGCACCACCTACAAATCAGCTTCCTAGTTGAAGATTAAATTCCGTCTTCGTCTTCTCCAAAAGGATTGTATCTAATATCCCAGATGAGAACTACTGCTATAGATAAAAGCAATAGCCCAAAAATAACTTGAGGAGGTGGAAATGACATCAAATAAATATAACAATTATCAATAAGCTTTGCTTATGAAAATTTTAATGGGTAATCGATATTGTTTGGTTCTAAATGTTTTACATAACATTCTGTTGTGCAATCTACTCCCTCACTATTGATGCTACAAGAAGTTATACATTCGAAAAAACTTTCCAAAGCATCTGAATCTTTAATATTTGAATAAATGTCTTTTTTCATGTTCAATCTTCCATTTTGAAGCTTATCTAGTAATTAATTTTTAATAATGTCAAATTTTAGGTAAAGTACCTATCCACCATTTTTTTAAAAAAAAACTTTTGAATCTATAAGTTTTTTGCCACTCTTCCTCCAATAGTTTTTTATATTCGTTTCTCGCTTCTTCTATAGATTCAACCCTAGAGCCTTTCATAACTGGCTTACTTGATCGCTTAAAAACACAACCATAAGAGATTAAAATTGCGTTAATCATAGAAGAGTTCTTTGAACTATCTGCAAAAGTTTCAAATACTTTAATCCTCGATCTGGCTTTATTGATTAAAGTAAATTTTTCCATAAAAAAAGGGCGTTAGCCTGGCCCCAATAAAAAAGCGGGATAATCCCCATCACCCAACCTTTTAAAATTTTAGCACTACATATGGTGTTTGTATGTATTTAAAATTACCTATTGATGGGGTTGTTTGTTTCTGTTTAATTTGTCATTATAGGAGTCCCCATCACCTAGGCTCGTAAGAGTCTTTTTTTTTTGTTTTCTTACCCTTAGGTTAATGAGTTTTTAATTAGTGTTTAAAGACTTTTTATTTAATTTTTAAATTTGATAATTAATAATTAAAAAAATAATTTGATTCATGCAAACTTACATCGTACACTGGCAATTTCCAGATCAAGAAAGTCATATGCAAGGGGCCGAAGCTTTTGCGGGTTTTGTCGAAGGAGGATGCGAAGGTGATGAATTTGAGGGGTTTAAAGTTCTTAATCGAGTAGTAAATCCTGAGGGAGCTAATGGTTGGGCAATAGTTGAATCTTCAAACCATCAGAACATTTGGAAATGGAGTAGTATCTGGGTCGATAATTTTGGCGTAGAAATTGAAGTTACACCAGTTCTAACGGATAAAGAATTTCTTTCCGTCCATAAAGAAATTGCAGCAGCCTCTAACTAATAGTTAATCTTTTATGTGTTTGACTGTTGATTTAATATAAATGGGCAGTACATATTTTTATGGGAAAATTCTCTTCTGACGAAATTGAAAGTCAATACAAATTAATAAAAATGCTTTTAGCTGAACCAGAAAAGTATAGAGATGCCATTAATGCAATAAAAAAAGATATTGCATATATGCCTGTAGAGCTTAAAAAAAAACTTGAGGAAGAAAATATTATTTTATGAATGAATCGCAAATGGCATTAATCATAATCGTTAATTTTTAAAAATTAGTTAATAGCTATTCTCGTAAACTAACCGAGAGAATCTAAATCTCTACGATGGTGAACTGTATTTCTGTCATCTTGTGGAACTTTCTGTTCTCTAATTAAATCTGCAATTGTTGGATAATCTTTTGCATTATCAAGATCTCTTGCATCTTTATCTTGAATTGCGAATGGTGATCTTTTAAAATTCATAATTAAATCCCTCAAAATTTTTGTTGGATTCTGATTACAGATCCTGGATTGTCATGTACGTAAGAGTTGAATTCTCTCGCCAACATTATGCAATCGTATGCATCGCGAGCGTAGAAGCCAACTTCATGTGTCTTATTTGATGAATCTTTGTAACTCAACACATATTTATTACAAGATTTTATCGGTGTTGAAGGCATTTAATTTATTTCTGTTACCACTAAGTTCTAACTAGGCATGCTCATCAACCGACTAATAAAAATGTACGGTTTAAGGCACAAACATATACGGATAGAGGACCAACAACTAAATTTAAAAACGAATATAATGATTTGGAATTGCGTAAATGAGTGAAATATTCCCATTATTCCTACAAAATTATTTTCGATCGTAGGCTGTTTTCGCAAGCAATTTTCTTGATAACTAAAGATTTATAAACACATCAATTATCTCGCTAAATTAGTGTTTTTGAGATTATAAATATACTTTTCTCCATCATCATCACCATCGTAATCATCATGGAAGGAAGAGATTAATACATAAACTCCTCCAAATCCGAGTAACATAGATAAATGTAGAATCGGGTCAGTCATATCCTAAGTTTGAAACATTCAAATTAAATTTTAGGAAGCTTTTCAATAGCTATATTTCTTTTAATTATATAGATAAAAAACTTTCTACGATCAAAAAATTGTTTTTTATTTGAGAAAACGGAAAGTAGATCTAAAATAAGGTAAATTTGCTATTTTTTTAAAGTGAGTTTTAAAAAAATTTTCAAAATCAATGTGCGGAAGATTTGAACTGAAAACTAAATTTGAGAAGTTGCCAACGGTTTTGAAACAAGACTATCCAAGTGGACTTGATTCTAAATATGAGACTCAAAATCTAATAAGACCTAATGATCCTGTGCTTGTAATTAAAAACGAAGGAAGAATTAAAACTACTTTTATGACATGGGGCTTTATTTCCCCTTGGGCGAAAGACCCATTTGATAAAGAGAGACCAAAACCATTTAACGCAAGATCAGAAACCGTAGAAGAAAAAAAATTATTTAGTGGAAGTTGGAAACATAAAAGGTGTCTAATACCTGCGAGCGGTTTTTTTGAAAAAAAATATCGTGTCCGAAAAGCGAATTATGATACTTTTTGGTTAGGAGGAATTTGGAGTAAGTGGAGCTCACCAGATGGAGCAGAACTTGAAAGTTGCTGCGTTTTAACTACCGATCCTAATGATTTAATTAAACCTTTACATCACCGGATGCCTGTGATCGTTCCTAATGGATATGAGGAACAATGGACAGAGCAAGTTAAAGATGCAGATGAATTAAAAGGATTATTTGCAATCGTGATGAATTGGCCCCCTGATGGTTGGCTAGTAGAGGATGTAAAGAAAAAAGAAACTGATCAAATGAGTTTGTTTTAAATGGAACGCATACTAATTCCAAGGTTAGATTAATGGCTAAATCTTATTGGTTGATTAATTCAAATAGTTCAGAAGTTAAAAGATTTATGAAAAATGATAAGAGTATTGATGGAGTTTTTGAGTATATGTTTATAGATACTGGGAAAATAATGGGGGGATTAGGAAACAAACCACCAGTAATGACAAATACAGTTTCTGTTGAAATAGATTTAGCCAGAGAAATTTATGAAAGATTACTTTCTAAGGGATGGAGGAAAATTGATGAAGTTTGATTTTAGAAAGAGAGTTAGATCAGTGCGACAGAAATTACTGATGAAAATAATTTGAAATCCAATGATGAGAAAATTAACTAAAATTGACAGCCGATCTAAAATATGAACAGATTAGTTAATTATTTTATTTAGTGCAGATAAAAAACAAACTTCCAAAATGGCTACCAGAATAAATAAATATTTAAGCGAAGTCGGTTATTGTTCTAGAAGAGAGGCAGATAGATTAATTTCAGAAGGAAAGGTAACCATTAATGGCAAAATTCCAGAAATTGGAGCCAAAGTAGAAGAAAGTGATCAAGTTGAAGTTAAAGGTCAAAGAATAGAAAAATCATCGAGACAAAAAAACATCTACTTAGCATTTAATAAACCTGTAGGAATTGTTTGCACAACAGATAAAAAAGTAGAACCCAATAATGTCATAGATTTCATTAAATATCCTAAAAGAATTTTCCCTATCGGAAGATTAGATAAGCTCAGTGAGGGATTGATTTTTTTAACTAATGATGGAGATATCGTAAATAAAATACTCAGAGCAAGAAATAATCATGAAAAGGAATATATTGTAAAAGTTAATCGTCCTATTAAAAGCGACTTTATTCAAAGCATGAGTAATGGAGTTGAAATATTAGGCACAATAACTAAAAATTGTTTCGTAAAACAATTGGGTCCCAGAAAATTTAGAATTATACTCACACAGGGACTTAACCGTCAGATTAGAAGAATGTGTGAGGCCTTAGGCTATAGAGTACGATCATTAAAACGTGTAAGAATTATGAATATTAAGTTAGACGTGGCAACAGGAGAATATAGAGAATTTAGTAAAGAAGAACTCTTAGAATTAAATGAATTACTCGAAAACTCCTCAAAAACATATGAATAATCAAAAACCAATAAAAATAATTGGGAAATTTAAGTTAATTGACTAACAAAAATCCAAGATTTTTACTTTTAGACTTTGAAAGAAATAATTTGAATAGTATGAAACTCTAAGTACCTGCACCGCAATTAGTTAGTAATTGAGGATTATTTAAATACTTTTTAAGCATTAGCAGCCTTAGCCTCTTTTTTTGTCCAATCTTCCTAGGTTCTTCTCCAGCCATGAACAATTAATTTTTTCTATTCTTCTCTAACTTTATCTTTCTTTAATTCTTTTCTAGTATTTATGACAGGTGGTTCTTTACTCCATGTAGTAGTTAATCGACCCAGAATTAATAAACATATATTTAAAAAATTGATCTTCATTATTTGTATTTTCGTTAAATCTTTTTACCCTTGATCTATTTGAATTAACTTACCAGTAAGAACTAGCCATTACTTTTTTAAGAGTAAAAATTCTATTTTCCAACTAATCACTCAATAACTTAATGGGTTATATCCATTATAATTCCAGACCTTGAATATTTTTATAGCAAAATGGTGGAAATTAGCATCATTGAAAAATGCCTAGCCAAATAAATAGCAAATGCAGTTATAACAAACGCAGCATATTGCAGCCTGTATTCCAGATTAATATACACCATTGTTGTCAAAATTAGAATTACTCATTTAAAGGATTGGATAAGCTATCCATCCAAACAAGGTATAGTTAATAATGACAGCCATGAAACCTATCATTGCAAGCCTTCCATTTGTCCTTTCGGCAATGAACCAATATGTATTTGGCCATTCAAAACTTCCCCCCATATTGGATTTTTGATCTTCTGAAATTGTTTCCTCTTTAGGAGTATTATCTTGTTCAAGATAATAATTACTATCAGGGTAAAAGCTTTCACTTGAAAAGTTATCTTTAAAATTACTCATTATTATTAGAAGTTTGTTTTACATATATTAAAAAATAAAAAGGCTAAATAGGTTAAATAAGCATTATTTTATTTAATCGCTAAATAATTGCTAAGTCTTATATTTTTTATACAAGTAAAAAGCGTTTCACTAACAATATAGAGCTACTGTTTGATCTAAATCTGCACAAGGTTCAATAGTAAATTCCAATAATTCTCTCCAAGGACTCCACTGTTTCCAAATAGTTTCTAAAGAATCAGCATCTACAACAGAGTAACCATTGCCATTTTGAGGTAAGAAAATCCAAGATTTAACTTCATAACCCTCTGGTCTATTTTGCGGACCTCCTTTGTCGTACCATTCCTTTAGCATTTTTGCTCCCTTGTCTTGGGCACTTGAATCAGTAAATTTATAAGAAATTAGAAACAACATAAAAAAAATTATTGCAAAGTATTTTAGAGGGACTTATTTAAAAGCGGTATAAGTAGTAAGCGTTTCATTTAAGCAACAAGTTCGATCGAATATACAGTATCCTTACAATTATTTTTTTTATCCCATTCCTTTGCGAAAGGAGATTCCATCTCCGCACCTAATTTTTCTAAGTCAGTACAGTTCATTAATAAATGAGATTTGTGTTCATTGACTTTTACAAACTCATAATCAGTTACAAACTCCTTGCACATTTCTTCAAGAAACAATGTCGTTACATCATTTTTAAATTCTTCAAATGTACAGCTAAAAGTTGAGATAATGAGAGTGTTCATTAAAAAAAAGTAGCTAATTACCCCTTATTGTAGATCGACTGTCAATCGTAATTAATATAGCGGTGTAAGTAGTAAGCGTTTTATTAATTAAGAAAAATTTAACTAGCATTTGATACTAGATATTGATTTATTTAAATCAATAAAAATTTGAAAGCTGGGATATAGTTTTAAGAAATTATGAACAAAAATTTTGGAATCCTTTGATTACTACGAATACCTAAATTCAATATCATTTCATCCACTTAGTAAATAATTTCAAGAGTAGAAACTGTTGAGGCTGCAAGAAAAGAATATAAGGAACTACTAAACGAAGCTTGGAAGAAAACATCTATATTTAATAGTTATTTTTAAGCAGCATCATATTCATCCCTAACTTCAAGCTCTCTCATAAATCTTTTATCTAATAAGTAATTGTCTAAAAGCTCTAGATTGTTATTTTCTTTAGGAAATTTTCTTTTCTCGCTGTCTAATAGCTCTCTTATGTAGTTATATACAAGCTCTTGATCGTATCCACTTTCTCTAATTTCCTTTAACATTTCGTCTGGAATTTCCATAATCGTCAACCCCTTTGTGACAGTTTTTAGAGGAAAATAAGCCTAAATAAGCCAGTAATAGAGCTATTTAGAGCAAATTAGAGCCTATATACGCATACTTACGAAAAAATAAGGAAAAAGCAAGAAAATAGTCTTTTAGTACTTAATAGCCAGCCATAGCTCAATGGGGATAGCAACCAACTCTATGGATATATATAAGTTAGGCTAATATCCTAAAACATTCAAGAAAATTCTATAAAGTCTAGGGAAAAACCAAAAGAAAACCCCCTAAAAAGGATGCCATTTTCCCTAATTTTCCCCTAAGTCAAAATAGGCAATCCCTGAAAAGCTAGTCGGGGCGAGAGGATTCTAACCTGCGACCATGTGCTTTATAAATCTAATTTTTATCAAATAATGCAATAAGAACTACTGAAGGATTTACTTCAAAATAATCTATTGCGATTAAATTCTTTTACTAATTTTAAATAGATATTACCTGTAAGGTTGCTCCAAAATTTACAAAAACTACACTCAAGAGAAGTAACTCTATAGCGAAATTGGTCATAAGATTGCCCTCATTAAACTTATATGAAAACTCTAAAATGACATTGTAAGTATTAAATAGAGTTTAGATTATTCTTTTTGGGAGTCTAAATCGTTTTAGTTAGTTGCTTTTTTCCCCTTAGCGATCATTACTACAGGTACTAAGAGATAAGTAAAGAAAGAGATTAAGAAAATGTCTATGTTCATGAATTTCACTATAAATTTTTTAGGTCAAGTTCTATTTTTTCAAGTTTTTTGTTAAGTTCTTTTTTTTCCATCAATAGAGCTTTCTTCTTTAATTGAAGTTCTTTGTTAAATGGAGAGTTAAAGTACTTTTGGTAAGCGAGAAAAAATACAGCCAATGCTACAACAATACCTATTGCGCCTATTATTAGTAAGGGTGAAGATGGAAAATCGTAAAATGGTACAGAGAGCAAAAGCATTTAAACGAAACCTGGAATTATTTGGCCTGTTGTTAAGTAAGCTCCAACAGCAGCAATTAATCCAAGCATTGCAAATCTGCCATTAAGAGTTTCTGCAACAACTTTTTCTTTTTCGATTGTTTTGATTTTATTGTTTGAATTTGTCATTGGATTTGAAGTTAGATAGTTTAAATTTTCGTTTTGAAATTGCTTGGTTAGATAAGCAACGAGGATAGCTGTAAAGAATACGATTACAGCTAAAAAACCTGAAAGAGGAGACATTAAAAAATACCTGGAATTATTTGGCCTGTAGTTACATAAGCACCTAAAAGTGCAACTAAACCAATCATTGCCCAACGACCATTAACTTTTTCTGCGTTTTGAGGATAACCATCGTAAGAAACAGATTGATCAACATAAGGGCGAGGCTCAGTTGGAAAAATATTTTGCCTTCCGCCTGATTCTGTAGTTATGTATGAAGAATTAGTCATTAGTTAAATAATTTAATTGTTAACAAACGTAACATATTTATTAACTAATGTAAAGAAAAGGGCTTTAAATGTGGTTATTTCGTTACTTTATAAGCAATTTTAGTACATAAACGTAACAGTTAGCAATTATTTTTAAAGTTGGACCTAATAATTAAAAGATCATGAAGACATGAAAAAGCTTCCTCGGATTTGTTTTTGATTGATCAAAATTAAATAATGACAGATCCAATTTTCTACTTATCAATGATCCTAGGTCTTGGAGGCGTTTATGTATTGATTTCTTCTTTCAATGATGATGACGATGATAGTGATGATGGTGAAAAGCATTTGCTTAATCTCGAATTTGCAAAGGCGGGAATATAGCTTTAATAAGTTCAGCTTATAGAGGGTGAGAGAGTAAGTAATTATACTCACACTTATATTTTCCTGTTATTGGATTTGTTTCAAGATTGCATTAGGAATCGTATTAGCTAAACAACCAACCAAACAAATTATCGAAACAAAAAAAGTTGAGAAGGAAAAAATCGTAGCTGAGAAGCTTAACGGTAGATCTGCAATAATCGTCATTTTTGCCCTTATTGGCGCATATCTAACAACAGTACAAATTATTCCAGGGTAAGTATAAATGGATTTTATATCTAAAAGTCAAGGATATGTACTCCTTAAGGCGGTTCCTTAAATATTCTTTGTGGCAGTTTTTTTGAGCATCACAACAACACTCGTATAGTTTTTAAAACTTACATTGTTATGAAAGTCAGCTAGTAGGTATACAGGCTGACTTTTTAAATTGGTACTGAGTAAGTGACTTGAAAGAATTAAATCAAAACCAATAATTTAAAAATAGATAATATTAAATTAAACTTTTACTTTTTAACCGCTATTAACTTATTCTAAATTAGTATCAAATTCAGGTCTAAATTTAGTAAGTTTAGAAATTTCTAATTCAAGATCTTCTTCGGAATTAAAACCTAGTTCTTCGTAGGATTCTAGACCTAATGAAGTTTCTCTTTTGAAAATTATTTCCATATCCTATAAATAACTTACTTAATACTAGTTTTAATAATTTAATTAAGTTACTAAGTTGTTGATTCAAGACCGTTTGACCAATTATTAATTGACTATCTATTTAGAATGTATGAATGAACCCCTTCTTTTTTTATGGAAGAAAAAGGATTTAACCTAACTCAAGGAATGGCTTTGCTACTTTTGAAATCATTAAACTTGCCTGCCAATAACGTTCTAAATTTAATAATTTGCATAACTAACCCTAGAAAAAATATTGGTTATTAATTATGCCCTTTCAATTTAAAAAAAAATTGAATGAAAGTTCTTGAAAATATTGCAGCGGATTTAGAACAAAGAATTGCTGATGCTTCAATTGGTAATACTAATAGACCTACCATTCTGTTTTGTGGCTGTGATCCTCGACTTAAAAAGGATTTGCATAAACGTGCAAAGCGTATTGGCTTTACTCCTTCGTACTCAATAAAACATCCATCTATTAAAGTTGAATTACAGAATTTAGGTAATAGAAGAATAGAAACAGATAGGTTTAAGACAATAACTATTGACTACGAAAACTTTGAATTTATTTGCAGGTATTTAGAGAGTTAAGCAGCTTTCAAATAGCTATTTTTGTTCTTGTGTTATTGTTAATTAATCTCAGGTAGAGATAAGACTAAGCAATATTGACCAGCTAAAGAATTTTTGAAAAAGAATCCCACCTGCAAGAGTCAAATACTTTCTGATAAACAAGTTGTGTTGATCTATTCAATAGAGATAATGCAAAAAATGACAATCACTTATTAAGCCTGTGTCTTTGACACTAAACAAACAAACAAATGAAAAAACTAAACAAAAAATATGCTGACTTAATGCGCCAGGCGCAACAAGCCACAGGAAGAAAAGAAGCAGTTGGATTAATCCATAAAGCAGCAAAGTTAAAAAATAAATTTGATCAACACGAAATGATGTAGTCTATTTGAAATACATAGATAAATAAATGAATAAAAGAGGAGCTAAAGGTTATTGGATATCTACTGCAAAAATAATTAATCAAGATTTATTTGATAAATATGTAAATAAAGTTGGACCATGGCTGAAAGAGGTTGGAGGCCAAGTCTTTGCAAAAGATACAGAGCCTCAAGGAAAAGAGAGGACAGAAGATGCTGATTTAGCCGTTATTTGTGAATTCCCTTCCATGAAAGATGCGGTCGAAGCTTATGAATCTGAAGAATATAGAGAACTTTCAAAGCTAAGAAAAGAAGCTACTGAAAATTCTACATTTACAATTATGGAAGGTTTAGATGAGGCTGCAAAGCTGAGAAGAGCAATGGGTATGTAAGATATCTAAGTTTTCCTACTCGTTATGTACCTAATAAAGAGTTAGAGTAAGAACAATGGAAGCATTTGATTGGAGATAACTTCACTAGTCCAAAGCAACTATTTATACCTTCAAAAAAAAATTAAAGAAATGACTATTTTTATTGGAAATTTATCTTGGGAAACTGAGGTCGAAGATCTTGAACAACTTTTTAGTAATTATGGAGTAGTTAAAAAATGTTATTTACCTCTTGATAGAGAAACAGGAAGAAAAAGAGGTTTCGCTTTCGTGGATTTAAATGATCATAATTCCGAAAAAAAAGCTATTGATGATCTTCAAGATGTTGAATGGATGGGAAGAGAGATAAGGGTCAACGAAGCTGAGAAAAGAGACAGACCCAACAATAAAAAATACAATAAATTTAATAGAAATAATTAGTTATTATTACTTCGCGATTCTGAGGATTATTATTATAAATCAAAAGAAAATTAGAGATTGCTTATTCGTAACTTATAACCAAAATTCATCAATTGATTATAAGTTGATTTTATTTGTAAAGAGTTAAGAGAAAGACGTTTCTCCTTATTCTTTTGTAAATAAAAAAAACCTTTGTTATCTATATTTTTCTCAATAGACACAAATTCTTTCCCTTTCTCTAGAATCCAAGGTTCTAATTGGAAATTATCATCTCCTATTTGATAATCCCATGGATAAATATCATTAGTTTGATTCTTTAGAGACATATTAAATACCTTACCTTTATTAAAAGTATCCTAATACTTTGTGATGGATTTTGGTTTATCTAGAGAGACTGTTATATTTATATGTTGCTTTTTGAATCTTTTTTACAGGCAAAAAAAAAGACCCTTGCGAGCCTGGATGATGGGGATTTCTATCATGACAAATTAAAAAGGAACAAACAACCCCATCGATAGGTAATTTTTAATACTTACAAACACCATATATAGTGCTAGGATTTTTTTAAAGAGCTGGGTGATGGGGATTATCAAGCTTTTTTTATTAAGGGCGAATCTTAGGGCCCTTTTTTTGTTTATGAAATTTACTTCTAAAACCTTAAGCTTGATACTTAATTTGGCTTTTTGTCTTTTGGTATTCGTTATTTAGTTATTGCTGTTGTTGATGCTCTCGACGTTTCATGATTTTGTATTCCTCATGCAGAGAACCTAAGTGCCAAGCCTCTCTGAATCCTCTTGCACCTTGCATTAGAATTCTTACATCTGAGGTTGAATGTGACTTCATCTCCAAGAACTCTTTCTGCCAAGAAGTGTCATCCAATTTAGTAATCAAGTTTTCTCCCATTCTTTTTTTCTATCATCCCAAAGCTCACCTTGTTTGTCCATAAAAGAGAAAGTTAAATCTTTTATTATCTTTCCAATTTCTTCGTAATACTTTTCTATTCGTTCCATAATTATTTCCTTTAGTATTCTTAACTAGAGAGTGGATTTTTATGGGATATTTTCAGGATCTTTGGAATAATCAACCAAATGAAGTTATCGGTGTAGATATGTCAATATTCATATTGTTGGGAATTTATAATCGCTTACTCAATAAATATCAGTAACAAGAAACCCCTCCAGAAATTCCAACTACTGAAAGGGTTATTAAATCGACTCGCAACTATATTGAATCAATCTATGTCTTGCAGCAAACGTAGAGTGTGCTGACGAGGTTTGGCCTCAATTAATTTATAGCAAAAGATTTTAAACTCCCGCTACTTTTCGTTTCGCTTGTCGTTTTTTTAGACTTGAATAAGTTTGTGAAGCCCATTTTCGAGAAATATCAAATTCAGCATCTAACTTCTCTCTAAGTAACTTGCCAATTTTAAATACTTCTACGAAGCCTAGATAAATTATTACCAGCACCTTAGTTATGTTTACTGCAACAGCTGCTATCTTTTCAATTCTTTTATCTTGCATTTGAAATTATCTAAGTCCACTAAAATTACCAGTTGTAAAAAATTATGCAAATGTTTTTTAAATTAAAAATAACTTCTAAAAATACTGGTTTTCTTCCAACCTTGTTTCAATAATTCTGCATATTCTTTTCTAGCTGCTTCTATAGTTTCTACTCTGCTACCTTTCATAACTGGTTTACTACTTCTTTTATAGACACAGCCATAACTAATCATAATTGCATCAATGCTTGGCGAAGGCTTGGAAAAATCCTCAAATGGTTCAAAGACTTTAATTCTGGATCTGTCTTTATTTATAAGAGTAAATTTCTCCATTAATTCATAATAGACAAAAAAAAGGGGTGACAGAAAACCACTTGATAGTTACGCCATAAGTCAGGCAGAACGAAATACTTTAATATCTTCTAAAGTTATGCCAATTATTCTGAAGGAAAAAACTTTTGCGTGAGTTTTGCGTGAAGCAATTATTTGCTTTAATTAGATATTGACTTAGCCTTACTGCTATAACTGATCGGAGCGACAGGATTCGAACCTGCGATCTAGTGCTCCCAAAGCACCCGCTACGCAATTTGCGACAGTAGGCCAAATAAACAAGTGAGGCTATAGCTTATTAGTTGATATTAAATGAAAATTGATGAGTCTTAAAAATTAGAAAGATATAACAAGGTGGTGCATAAATAAGCAAAATCTCGCTCAAATCTCGTTCACAAGCGACCTAGTGCCCTATGAGCACTAGCTCGTAGAATTTATAAATTTATTGATTGACAGTCGATCTAATATGAAGGGATAAAACCCTCTTTTTTTAACTTTTTCTTCCAGTTATTCTGCTTCTTCTTTAAATTCACTTGCGTTTAACTCTTCCGATTTTACTTCCTCTTCTTTTACTTCCTCATCTTTTAGTTCAACTACTTTTACCTTTGGCTCTTCCGTTTTAACTTCAACTACTTTTGATGCTATAGATTCAAACTTTCCTTTAATAAAATTTACTATGAAAATTAATATTGGAACATGAGCTAGACCACCCATTACGACTTTAGTTTCTGAATAATACATTTGTAAGTTAATGAGAACTGAAATATTTAAGCATAAATTTAATTTGATAATTACTTTTATTAAGTTGTTATTAGGGAAAATAATTGATTGACATTCGATCTAACATAGAGGGATAAAAACCCTCACTTTTTTATGAATACCTTAATAGTTTCTACTTTTGATTGCTCTTTTGAAGATTTCGATAAATTTGTAGCAGATTTCCATGCAAAGGAGGGACATAAATATGTCGATGAATATGAACTCATAAAGGTAAATGAGCATAAAAGTCACTTAATACTTAAAGTTAAAGATTTAGAGGGATTTGCTGCTGCTACAAGTACTCCAGAGATGAAAGAGTGGGATAAAGAAAATAGTTATAAAGACATTTGTTATACACTCACTCCAGTTGAATAATATGACACTCTTACTACTTGCACCGCTAATAATTAATAATTGACAGCCAACTTAGAGACAATCGTATAGCATTTGTGAAAATTAAATTTTAAATGAAAAAAAGTATTTTAATTGGTTTGATAGCGGGCATTACTGGCCTTGCAATTGGTTATAAAGTGCCAAAAGACAAGAATGTTGGTTATGTAATGATTTCTGGCAGGATTACAAATCCAGAACAAGCAGGTAAATACTTTGAAGCAGTAAATGATGTTGTTGTTAAAGGTTGCGGAGCTAAGACATTATCAGTTGATTTTGAGACTGATGTTAGAGAGGGATATGATGGACCTTTTTCTGTGCTTTCAAAATTTCCAAGTAAACAAGCAGTAATTGATTGTTATGAAGGACCATATCAAGAATTAATTCCTTTAAGAAAAGGAGCTATAGATATGAACTTTAGAATAGTTGAGAGAAATAGATAAAAAATAAAGCTATTTCTAGTAATACTGAGCGATATGAGGCAGCAAAGTGCAGCAAGGTATAGCAGAAGCTCGCTCAGTCTCATCATTCCAACTTTTTTACAATAAAAAAGAGAGCCTGGGAAACTTTCTCTACGACTTGTTTTTTCATGAGATGGGCGACAGGATTCTAACCTGCGACCAGTGCTCCCAAAGGACTCGATCTATCAAATGAGATTTTCTTTAAATCCAATTCATAGTCTTAAATGTCTACAGATAGTGGAACAATTTTGAGACTAAATATAAGTATATCTTCGAAGATTATATAAGGTTTTTAATGACCAGCAACCGCTACAGCTACCCCCTAAGACCAATTATCCTATTTCGATAAGGTTTGTCTGCAAAATATTAGTTAAGAAAAACTTGAATAGCATTTTATACAAGATATTGATCTATTTAAATCAATAAAAATTTGAGAGATGGAATATAGTTTTTGGGAATTACGAGCAAAAATTTTGGAATCATTTGATTACTTCGAATATCTAAATTCAATATCATTTCATCCACCTGTAATGATAATAACTACATTAGTATTCTTTTATATAAGAAGAAAAATTTTATTAACTGGTAAAAAACATTAGCAATCTATTTAATATTTATATTTTTGAATGAGTCAAAAATTAAATAAACAAAGCAAGTAATAAAAACAATTACATATATAGATTCCATTTAACTTACCGTTGTTATTGAACTGCTTAATCCATAAGTGAGAAAAATAAAACTTGCAAAAGCAACTCCAATCATTACTGTTGTGTAGAGTTTATTTAGTTTGAAATTACTACTTGCAGATGAAAAGTCTGCAATAACAAAACCTTTCATTGAATATTTATCTCTATTTCTGAAATTATTGCTGTTAACCAAACTGCCTAAAATTGGATCAGTTGAAACTTTTATTTCTTGATTGATTACAGAATTTAAACCTTTATCTTCATTGAAGAATCTTGGAAACATGTATGCATGCCATAAAGCTATTATTGCCACCCAGAAAACTACACTGACCCCTGCAAAACCAAAAAGTAAGAATCTAAAGGTTTCCATATTTGTTTTTTAATTAACTAAAATCTACATCAAAAAAAATATCTAAATATCTCAATCAAAAAAAATATACTTTAAATAATTCAATTAATCATTTCATGATGTTACTAATGATTATAAACAACGTTATTAGGGGTTTTTCTTTAAATATAAGTTAATGATCAAATCATTTGTTTAACTAAAAAAGACAAAATAATAATCAAATTTAATATTACTTTTTAGAAATGGATTTCAGGATTTTACTTGTTATTACGCCAATAATATTCTCATGGATATTTACAGTCTTTTGGTTAGGTAGGTGGGATGTATTTAGATTAACGCCACTAGGATTACCAAAGAAGGGAGTAACTCCTTTTAAAAATTATCAAGTATGGGAAGATTCAGCATTAATTCCTGATGTTGGCAGACCAGCAGAAGGTTATCCAGTATTTACTGTAAGAACCGCAGCAGTTAATGCCCTAGGGATTCCAACTGTTTTCTTCCTTGGAGCAATATTGGCAATGCAGTTTAAATCTTATTAATAGGAAATTTTGATGGACATCAGATTTTTAATTGTTGGAGCACCATTTTTAATTGCATTTTTTTATACCTTATTTTGGCTAAAAAAATGGGGTGCTTTTAATTCTACGAATAATAATTTGCCAAAAAATATTTCTCTTAAAAATGAATCAATAGAACAAAGTTATATTTTAGAGAATATCTTTTTAACAAAAAATTAATCAAATTTTTCTCACCCCTTAATTAATACCTTGTCATGATTCCCATAGAACAGTATTTATTTTTTGCAGTTTCTCTTTATGCATTTCTTTATCTTTCAATAACTATAGTTAATGCATTAATTAGTTTTTCCTAAGCAATAATCACATAAAATATTAAACACTTATTTGTATAAAATTAATCTTCCTCTATTTTAAATCTCATTATATAAATATGTAAGTAGATATTAGGGCAATCTACTAACCGCTAGCTTTGATAAAGCGGTTCGTAATGAGAACCTCCCTTTGACCTCATTTTCTTTTTCGCAATCTCAGAAAATGAGGTTTAAATAATTTTTATTAGTCAGGAATATTAAAGTTAATTTTCTATAGAAATCCAGTCATTAAATTTTATTCATGGTTATGTATATTATTTACTTTTTAAAAAAGAGTTTTTTCTTTATAAAGAATATGTAGATATTTGGCGAATCTGCAACGGTATAGATTCCGTCTTTATGAACCTAGCCAACGAAAATATTCTTAACTACGTTTTAGTTATTTTAGTAGTTAGGAATATTTTTATTTTAAGGTTAATTTTTTCTTAAAAACAAATGATCAATAAATCACAAAAAGTATCCTCATTAGAAAATATCTACAAGAATTTGGAATCTGGAATGCCAGAGAATAAATCTATTAAAGAATATGCTCTCCCTAATGCGAGACAGTGGTTAGGTGGAAGATATTTAGCCCTTTGGGTATTACCTATTTATCTAATTAGAAAAATTGCAAAATTCGCAGCTTCCTCTGCATTTATAAAACCATATTCTCCAATTAAAAATGGCCCTTCCTATAAAAGACCAGAAACTTTGTACACCTCTTTAAAAAGTGTTTTTAAAGGGGAAGACCATTTAAGATTTTTTGATCATAGGTTTATTGCTATTTGGGTTTTGCCTATTGCTTTGACTGGAATTGTTTTTGAATTGCTTTTTATATCTCCTACTAAGAATACTTTCCCTTTCAATTAAGCATCTTTTGTCCGCAATTTGTCCGCAATCATTGAGGACAGAATTTAAATAATAAAAAAGACAGGCTGGGTAACCTGTCTATGACTTGGATAATTAGAGTCGGGGCGACAGGATTCGAACCTGCGACCTAGTGCTCCCAAAGAACCCGCAAGAATAAGGCTATAGCTGAGACTTATGTTGCTATAGGGACTTTTATAGAAATAAGTGTGGCCTAATTCGGACTAAAATGACTTATTTTGGGTGCGTTTTGGGTGCAATATTCAAAGAATTAAATATATTAATTATTTAAATTTCTTATTTTAATAATGTGAAATTAGGAACAAATGGTCCTCCTTTCCACATGAGAGGAGCATTGCTTCCTCCATCATCTGTGGACTCAATACCCATATCTCGAATAATCCATGTAAGTTGGTAGGCCTTAACATCATTTGTCATTACAAGTGGAGTATTTAAATCAACACTTCCAACCATCCTTGTTGCTGAATTGCAGGAAGCATTGTCGGTAGCACTTGTCAGACTATTGTTAGCTAGACGAGCTTTAACTGACCCATAGTCTGTATTCGCAGCATAATTTTGACATTCTCCATCAGAAAGAGCGTTGATAGTTAATTCAAATTTGTCATAATTACCTAATGTTTCAGTGACATTGGCATTCGCATCTGTGTAGTAAGTTGTGTCATTGAAGTAAACTTTGCCCTTAAGTCCCCAAGTAGGAGAGAATACTACGTATGCATAATCGTATTGTTTACTAGGTACCTTAATTGGAGTACCTGAAGTGAGACCTAAATAACTAAAACTAGCTAAATCAGCAGTCTCTCCTGTAGTTGATTCCCAAGCTTTTTCACAAGTTGAGTTATCAAAATTAGCACCAGATAACGGATCACCTGTGCAAAACCCTAATTCATAGAATTTAATCTCCATGACTGTAGGAGTAGTGGTGCAAGTCTGAGTTTGAGCTCCTGAAGCAGCAGCAGATCCCTCTGCTGGACATGCTGGATAGTTAGACGCTTTAGCAGGGTTTGAATCAATTAAACTTAATACTGAAAGTCCAACAGATGTAAATAAAAGGTTTCTTGAGAGTTTTAAAAATGATTTGAAAGACATAGTAATTAGAAATAAAAAAAGAATTGAGAGTATTTTTAAATCTTTATCCTCCTCTTACTTGGAAAGTTAATCCTGTACTTCTCTCGAGTAAAACATCATACTTACGTTTAACAGGTTGAGTCATTTGAGTAATCATATTTTGCTTATAGTTGGCTTTTTCAAACTTCACTGGATTTCCTGTGATATTCATTCTTAATCCAAAGAAAGTCTCATCGGTTCCTGGTAGAGAAGTATTAACAGTAGTAGAGGCAGCAGAAATTTCATTAGAGACATAAGCTTCTATACCAACATGTGGGGTTGCTTGCCAACTTACTGACCCCTCTAAACCAGAATTATCTTGGGTATTTTTGTAATCCCAGTTAAATCCTCTTACAAAGAATGCAAGTTCTGGTTTATTAGGTAATCTATATCCCAATTCAACATCCCAACCATCAACGACTCTTTCTTTGTAAGAAACACCTTTTATAGTCACATCTTTCTCATTAGTTATAGACATATACAAGTTATTTCTAAGCTCAAAATCTTTCCAGAGATATTCTCCTCCAAGACCAAGTCTGCTATGAGCATCACTATAATCGGTCATTCTATAGTCCCAGAATGCATTCGCTCCTAACATTGATACATCATTTGGACGATGTCTAATTCCTAAACCTAAGTTAGTAGTGGAACCCTCTGCACTAGTTGCAGTTGCTAATCTTGCTTGAGAAAAAGCAAGTGTTTTGATATCACCCTCATCATCTTTAGCTAGCTCTCCTAACTTCATCAAACTATTTAAAGAGAAACTTGTATCAGATTCTGTTCCGCCAGATATATTTACGGAAGTCTGAGCAAAAAATGGAATACTTTGAATTGAACTATTAGCTGTTGAATTTACAAAGTCATATCCGGCATCAGCTAATATTTTTTTACCATCACTAAACACCAAATCAGTATATTCACTTCCTTCTGCTCCATTATTCATTAAAGGAACAAACTTAGTTGAATAAGTTGCTGCTTTAATTATGTATTCGTCTAATTTGTCTTTTGGTTCGTATATATCTTGCTTGTCTTCAGTTTGATTAAATTTGATTTCTTCAAATTTGTATTCGTTAGCAGAAACAGAAAGAATAGAACTAAAAGCTAAGGTGATAAGAGGTAGAGCTTTAAGTATTTTCACTTAGTTAAAAATTTTCAACAAGATACCATATTTTGCAAGAAATGTTTCCAAAATTTTTTTAAATCCTAACTTATGTAAGTTTTGGGTGCATTTTGGGTGCAACCTTTTTTGGGTGTAATTTATTATTAGCTGAGACTTACTACTATAACTGATCGGGGCGACAGGATTCGAACCTGCGACCTAGTGCTCCCAAAGCACCCGCTACGCAAAATGCGACAGCCCCCATGAGAAACAAGTGAGGCTATAGCTTATGAGTTGGTATAAAAAGAAAATTTATGAGTCTCAAAAAGTTTTGAAATATAGCAATGTTATGCAGAAATAAGCAAAATGTCGCTCAAATCTCGCTCACACAAGTCAATTATTTAAATGATATTGATGAAGGACTAGTAACCAGTATGTTTTGGCAAAGAAGATATCTTTGGACAATATTTGTCTGCGACTTCCATTGCTGTTGGATCTTTATAAACTTTCATCCATCCAAGCTTAAATCCATCAGCATTTTTTAAATCCCCTTTTCGATCAAAAGTCATATCAATACAATCAAGCTCATAAACAAATTGAGATATTTGGGTCCCTCCTTGCTTCCCTGGAACGTAGCCACCAGAGGATCCATAAGAATTACAAAAAGTTTGACCACCATAATTGTTGCACCATGTATTGCCATAACCCTGTAAAACGTACCCATCCGTTCCCCCGTAGACATTTTCTGTCCTTCCAATAAAGGTTATATATCTTCCGTATTCACCTCTTATTTTTAATTGTTGTACGGACCAAGGCTCGTATGTAAATTTCGAAGGTGTTTCTATTGAACGAGTTTTTTTATTATTTAAACTTTTATCATTAAGTGAATTTTGTGCTTTTACGCAGCCTAAATAATCGTTTGCTTTTATGCATTTTTTATGGATTTCAGCATCTACTGATGCATATAAAGCAAATGGTAATGAAGTAGCTCCAAGAAATAAAATAAGAAAGTTTTTCATATTAAATTTGCAAGTTTTTGGCCTCTATAAATAAACTAAAGCAAATAATCCAGAAAACCCTCAGATATTAATATTTTCCAATAATGAGCTATACCACTAGGCAAAGTTATGCAAGGTATAGCAAATCCTCGCTCAAAGCTCGCTCAGTCTTATTTCCGATTTCGTGAGAACCCAATCGGGGCGACAGGATTCGAACCTGCGACCTAGTGCTCCCAAAGCACTAAGGCCCTATTAGTGAGACAAAGGGATTCAAGCTATAACTTAAGTCATACTCTGAATAAGACTGCACGAGACTGCACACTTTTGCATTTACAGGTTGAAAATCCACGGAAATCCGTGGACGATATAGAGAGCACTAGGTTGGTTGGTGACACAAGCAAACAGTTGGGTAAGGGATTTTAGAAAGGCAATAAAAACTTCTATTGGTTCTGGTTGGACAGTTGAAAATGACAGAGGAAATATGCGTCTAATAGTTGGAAATAAAACAGAAGGAAGAACTTCCGTTAGCCTTCCCTATGCTTGGAAAGAATCACAATGGCTAGAAGCTGCACAGTTTATAAAGGTTGGAGCAGATGCTTATAAAGCAAATAATGGATTAATTTCTATAAGAACTGCTTTAAGGAGCACTAAAAATTCCTCTTCTGAACGACAACTTGATTGGGAAGGTGCACTTATTCGTTATAGAAAAACCAATACAAGAATAATAAAAGAACCAACTTGGAAGAAAAAGCATTTGCCTGTTTTAGAGGGAGTTATGTTCTATATGAATAAGGCAAACTATAAACCACAAAATTCAAAGACACTTCATAAGAAAGTTCTTAATGAATATGTTCATGGAAAGTACAAACAAATAACTGGTTGGGAGTTGGGGACGACTCAAAGAAGGCACATGAGATTGGCCTTTAATAAATTTCTGGATTATTGCTGTAACCATGAAGAATTTCCTTCGTATTGGCGCCCTATTGATCCAATAGTCGCAGGGGAAAGAGATGATTTGATCGGAGATAATAAGAGAATTGGTTATCCACTAACAGATGCCCAGATTGGAAGATTGGTTGATGGCTTTGGAGAGCATGATCAAGCCCAAAGATGGAAATTTGCTGTTCAAATTTGTGCAGTATATGGTTTAAGACCAGAAGAACTAAATCATTTAGTTCTAAGAAATAACAAGTCAGAACTTTGGTGTACTTATCGGAAGACAAATTCTAATTTCAAAGAAAGAAAATTATTACCTTTATTAGTTAGAGATATAGATGGGAAAGCGTTTGATTGGTGTTATAACTTGGTGCAAAGATTGGCAGCGGGAGAAAAATTACCAGAAATACCTAAAGGAAAAGGAGGACAGAGTTTTGGTGATTACTTGAGAAGGAAAAGTATTAGGAATATATGGAAATCTATTTGTGCTGAAGCAAGAGCAGAAGGTTTGGAATGTGTTCCATATTCCTTTCGTCATAGATATGCGTATGTTGCTCACACCAAGCCACAACAAGATGGAACTATGAGAACAGTAAAACAAATTGCTGATTTAATGGGACATGATCCAGATACAAACTTAAAAAGTTACGCTAGATTCCAAACTAGGGATCTAGAGAAAGCATCTGACTTAGCGGAAATATCATGAACACATACTTTGAATAGAGAATCGAAGTGTATTGATTGACAATCATTCTAGAATGATATTTAAAAAATATTTTGTAAGAAATACCATATATCCTTGACTTATGAATGAACCAAAAACTATTTCTGAACTCATGAAACTTGTAAAGGAAGAGTGTAAAAAAGGTAATATTAATAATGCAATTATTTATTTAAATGAGGCAATAGAAATTGACCCTCATGATGCCCGATTTTTTATAAGTCGCGGGACTTTTAAAGGAACAGAAAACTATGAAGATGCGATTGAAGATTATACAAAGGCAATAGAAATTGAACCTAAAAGTGTATTTGCTTATCGATTGCGTGGAGATGCAAAGAGTGAATTAGGAGATTATCAAGGAGCAATTGATGATTACACAAAGGCAATAGAAATATATCCTAATAAAGCATATTTATATAATTATCGTGCAGAAAGCAAGCGTAAATCAGGTGATAATGAAGGCGCTGATGAGGATGATAGAAAAGCAGAGAAACTAAAAAATATTTTTTAAATTTATGGCAAAAGATTTTCGCAATATTGAATATCATATAAGTCCAGATGGTGAGGAAAATGGAGTTAGATATTATGCTTGTTCAATATTGAATACTAAACAGAAAGAGTTGATATTTAATAAAAATAAAGGTGCTATTGTTCAAATTAGATGGGAAGTACATGTAGGTAAGGGTATTAAAAATCTTAGTGAAACTTTTAACTTCACTCCTCAATTTGGAGAGTTTGTTGAATATACAAATTTATTTGATTACATAAATCATATATGTCTCCAAGAAAAAAAAATGAATATGAAAATTATTGATCTACAGGTTTCCTGGCAGAAACAATTTTTGTTCAAAATAAACCCCTCTACTCTAGAATTAGGACCTTTATGGATAAGTGACTTAGAGCAAAAAACAAAGAACTATATATGGGATAACAATGAATGGAGAGAAATTTAAATTAAGTTTCTTTAAAAGTTTTTGCATTGAAAATATGAAATGTCATATTTAAAGTCCTCACCAATATAAATTTTTTGGAAGAAAAAGTAGTTCCTATAAACAAGAATAAAGAACCAGAAATTGATTCTACAGGATTCCTTATAAAGCAACTAGAATCTTTTCCTCAATTAGAAAGAGCAGTTCTTCAATTAAGTTTAGGTTTAGGGGAACCTTTTGAGATTCTCCATACAACTGATGAAATAGCAGAAATATTAAATGAGTCAAAAGAAACAATTAAGAAAAACTTAGCAACAGGTATGAAGAGAATGAGAGATATTTGTGCCAAAGAAAGATTAAGGCAGGAAAATGAAGATGCTTACAACGAGATTAGATTACAAATGCACAATAGAGTAATTAAAAAACTTCGATCACTCAAAGAAGAGTGGAAACTGGACAATATTAGTCAGGTTACAGAAAGAATTATGCTTGCTTTTTTTAAGAATGATATTTGATTAATAGTTAACTTCGAGAAACTTAATTTGCATTCTTTTCTAGGTTTGCTTATATAAGTTTCCAACAAAAATTTAATATGAGAGACAAAAAGGTAAAGCAATTAAAACTTAAAGGTATTCGTTTAAGAAAAGATTCTGAGGATATGAAAAACTTAGCGAGCATAATGCCACAAACTTTTGAAAACATAGAACAAAGTTCATTAGGAAAATACTCAACAGGTGTACCCGTAAGTTTTTATGACTTAGATGCAATGACACAAGGTCTGCAAAGGGGTTCATTAGTTGTTATTGCTGGTAGACCTTCAATGGGTAAAACTTCTTTTGCAATGAATCTTGCACAAAATGTCTCTAAGAGAAATAAATTACCTGTTTGCTATTTCAGCTTGGAACAAAGTAGAGAACAAATGAGTTATAGATTTCTCTCTATGGAACTTGGTATTGAGTCAGGAAGATTGAGAACTGGAAGACTTCAACAAGATGAATGGGGTTTGATTGGTAAAGAGATAGAGGACCTCGCAGAAGTTCCCATTTTTATTTGTGATAAAGGTTCTATTAAAGTTAAGGAGATGCTTTCAAAATGTAAGAAGATTAAAGAAAAGCATGGACTAGGAGAACTTGGACTAGTTGTAGTCGACTATATACAAATGATGGATGGTCCCAATAAAGAGTCTAGAGATAAAGAGTTATCTAAAATTGTCCTTGACCTTAAAGAGATGGCAAAAGCATTAGATGTGCCTGTAGTGCTTATGTCTCAACTTTCTAGAGATATTGAAAAGAGAGAAAACTGCCGCCCCATGTTATGTGATTTAAGAGAGACACAAGGATTAGAAGCACATGCAGATGTAGTAATTATGCTTTATAGAGATGAGTTTTATCATCCAGAAACTGAAGAACGTGGCATAGCAGAATTAATAGTCACCAAACACCGAAATGGTCCAGTAGGAACAGTTAAATTACTTTTTGAACCTCAATTTACTAGATATAGAAATTTAGCTGCATAATAGATTTATAAAAGCTCGTGTTTATTTAATTAATGAGCGTTATTCCAGATAAATGTTCAAGATGTGGGGCGCCAATAGATTGGGAGAAAGGTGCCTCCTCAACTAAATGTAGCTTTTGCGGAAAAACTAATTATCTTAAAAACAATTTTTTAAATCAGTTTAAAAGCAACTTCACTTTAAATAATTCAAAAAAAATATTATTAAATCCTATAAGTTTATGTTTAATTATTTTGCTTCCAGTAGTTTTTAATCGATTAATTATTCAAGCAAATAAATATAAGAGATTTGCTAGTGCCTATTTAGCCGAAAAGGCATGTGAGGAAGATGAAAGCAAATTAAGAGCTAAAGAATTAAAGGTTAGATGCGATTATCAAGAAAAAAATACTGTGCGATTGATAAGCTATGAAAACAAAGTTATAAATTACAAGCTATCAGGGGAAACAAAAAAAAATATTGAAAATAATTTTTTAAAATCAATCATAAATAAAAGTGATGAGCAGATTAAAAATGAAAGATATTGTAATTACGACTTGAAAGAAAAAAAAGGAGGAATTTTACATAAAAAATATACTGATCAAATAAATAAATATATCTCTGATGAAGAAATTATTAGGAAAGACAATCTTAAATGGGGATTTCGATATAATCAATCGATTGCTAAGCTTGATACTCCTCTAAATAAATGGGGAAAAGAAGTTATTGCCTTTTACAATACCCAAAATAACTTAAAAGAAATTGATTACCCCCTCGACGAATGGGGTTTACAAATATACGAAAATTCATCTCCAAAATGGAACCTGCATTATTTGTTACCAAGACTTAAGGTGAACTATCCATATTTGTTACCAAGACTTAAGGAGAAATATCCATATTTAAATTACCCTAAAATATATGGATTACCTTCGTATTATTCAGTAAAAGAATCCAGGCAAAGGAAAATTGATTGGTTAGAAGATTTTATTTCAAAAAGGAATGAGGAGTTTGCTTGGGATTTAATAAAATTAGATCATTCTAAAAGAATAAACGACTGTTTAAAACGTGAGAAAAGCAATGATATTGGAAAATTAAAATTAATTATTACCAAAAGTTCTGCAATGAAAAAATGTGATAAAGAATTAACTAAACAAGAAAAATTATTTATTAGTAAAGATAATTATCGCAGTTCTGTAAATTGTGTTCACCCTTATCTAGGGAAGTATATGTCTAAATATAGTGGTTCTGTTTTTCCAGAATTCGAAACCAACTTTACTAATTTAAAGGAATTGAAAGAAGATATATTTATGGCTGAAAAAATAGGCACTCTTGATCAAAATGAGATAAATAAAATGAAGGATAACTTTAAATGTTTACTTTTTGAATAATGATCTGGAGAGATAATTATATTAAATTCTTCTTATTGCAAATTAAAATCTCTACATAAATTTTTAAACCTACTCTTAGAGTCTATTGGTTCCCAAAGGCCATAACCTCCTGTCCAAGTTTTACCCTTATGAGAAACGTATGTCATATATTCTTTATCTTTTGTGCAATCTACTAAAAAAGTAAAATCAAACTCTTCAATTGGTTCTTTCTCTGGATTGATTTGCTCTTTTATATGTCTGTATTTAAGAAAATATAAATCAACATTATATTTAAAAAGTTCTTTACAACCTAATCTTCTCGTTCTGGTTGGATAACCTGTCCATTTATTTATTTTGCATAATTGAACTGCCTGTTGAAAAATATTCCTTTTCCTTTTTAAACCTTGAGCTGATTTATTAACTGTTAGTTGATTTCCCCACTTTTTTTTATTCTTAAATGGGACATTCTTGATAAGCTCTTGAGTATCCTCTATTGAATAATCAGGATGATATTGTGCATCATCAAAAAATGTTAATTTTGGTGGTCTTAAAGAATTGGCTTTTGCTTCTTCCCAAGTTTTGCTTTGTATTGATTCTGAATTATATTCAGACCATCCTTTACTACCGTTATATTTTTCTTTAAGATCACTTACAATTTTTGAGCATCCGCCATCCTTTTCTATCATCTCATTAATTTTATTAATCGATTTTTCACTTTTAGTAAGATAGTTAAAGTCTAATTGAGATAATCTTCGGAATGAAAATATTTGATGGTTTTTATATCTTAATCTTCTTAAATTTGCTTGTTTTGGAGTAAAGTCTCCAGTTTTCTCTAAACAAGTATTTTTAACTTCAAAC
>QCIB01000002.1 GCA_003216915.1 Prochlorococcus sp. AG-402-I23 | reverse complement strand
CAATAATTGCTAGTGATTCTCAAGCTATGGGAAGAGTTGGTGAAGTAATTACAAGAACTTTTCAAACCGCTCATAAAATGAAAGTCCAAAGGGGACCTCTTTCAGAGGATTCTGATAGGAACGATAATTACAGAGTAAAGAGATATATTTCTAAAGTCACAATCAATCCTGCAATAGCGCATGGTATTGATAAATATGTAGGGTCTATAGAAAAGGGTAAAATTGCGGATTTGGCATTGTGGAAACCTGCTTTTTTTGCTGTAAAACCTGAATTAGTTGTTAAAGGAGGATCTATAGTTTGGTCCCAAATGGGTGATGCAAATGCTTCAATTCCTACTCCAGGCCCTGTACATGGTCGACCTATGTTTGCAAGTTTTGGCCAATCTCTAATTAAGAGTTCTTTTACCTTTTTAAGTAAAAATTCAATTGATCAAAATATTCCATATAAATTAGGATTACAAAAGAAATGTATTGCTGTAGAAAATACTAGAAATATCAATAAATCACACTTAAAACTAAATAGTAAACTACCAAATATTTCAGTCGACCCTCAAACTTATGAAGTTTTTTCTGATGGGGAACTTCTTACTTGTGAACCTCTTGATGAAGTCCCAATGGCTCAAAGGTACTTTTTACTTTAAAAGTTTTTAATTAATTCTTTTTCAGTTGTCTTTATATCTTGTGACCCAGCAATTGCCAAATCTTCTTGCAGTTTGTTCTCACAAGATAGAACTCTTGACCAGCTTGGTAACTGCTGTGTCGTAGGGCAAGCTAAGTAATCTTCTGTAGCCGGTCTCAATAGTTTCGCAAATTTTTGTACTGACAGCTCTTCTTCATGCCTATCGTATGGAAGTTGATTAACTGCTGAATCTAATCCAAATTGTTTTACTCGATCTTCCCCAACTCTTTTGTATAGAACTTCTAAGGTTGCTAGTTGAGTACTTGTTAAGGTCTCTGCTTGATGCTCCATTAGACCTCTTAAAACACTTGAAAGTATTTCTGTACACATTTTTTGTAACCCTTCTTTAGATGAATCACCAATATTCTTATGTTTATGATCAAACAAACCTAGGTCAACTTGGGCTATTTTGGAGGTTCTTACGTTTCTATAAACCTCTGATAATAAACCTATCTCTAAACCCCAGTCACAAGGAATTCGTAAATTCATAGCAAGGTCTTTAGTGAAAGCAAACTCACCTGCTAATGGATATCTAAATGATTGAAGATATTGTAAAAAAGGACCCTTCCCTACTAACTGCTCAAGACTTGCTAATAAGGGACCTACAAATAATCTTGTTGCTCTACCTTGCAATTGATTGGTCTCTAAGGATAACCTGCTGTAAAAAGCCTTTACATATGATATTCCATATGATTCATCAAGAAGAGGAAGTATCATTCTTGAAGGATACAAAGGACTAAAAGTTCTTATATCAGCATCAAAAAGAGCAACAACTTCTGATTTTCTAGTCGCAACTCCTATGCCTTGCCATACAGCCCATCCTTTACCAGGAGTTCCTAAAAGTTCTAACCCATTTTTCTCTTGGCTTTTTAATAGTTCTATTACAGAGGGAGAATTAGTCCATTGAACATGAACTGGAAATGGCATTGAGTTAAAAAATGATTTTGCTGATTTAACTTGCTCAACAGTTTTTGCAGAAAGAGCGATTACTAATTCATTTAAGCCTGTAAGGTCTTTTAAAACTTCCCTAATGTCTTTTAATGCTGGGCGCTCAAATTCTTCATATAAGCAAGGTATTAGAATACTAGTTGATCTTTTTTTAAGACTTTTGTTTAATTCTTTAAGTAAACTCCTCGTAACTCCATATTCATGTATTGTTGTGATTAAACCTTGTTGAAAGTCCATTTTCTAATTGATGTGCAGAATAGTATTAATACTTCGTTGATTTTTTCAAAGTGAAGCAAATTGATTCAGAGAAAAAATTAGATAGATTAAAGATTGATAAATTGTTAAAAACAATTTATTCAAATAATACTACAGAAGAAATTAATTTTATTTCAAACCAATTATTACAGATTTTAGATGATTTCTCAGAGAAATCTGCTTATGAAGAAATAAGAGATAAGGAAAGGTGGAATGAATCTCATTCGGTTTTGATAACTTATGCAGATAGTATTTATAAAAATGGCGAGGCAACATTAATAACTCTTAGTGAGTTGTTGAGTAAATATTTTGGCAGTCTTTCTAAAGTTGTACATATTCTTCCTTTTTTGAAATCTTCAAGTGATGGAGGTTTTGCAGTCTCAAGTTATGATTCCTTAGAAGAAAAATTTGGTGGTTGGGATGATCTCAAAAGTATTTCTAAAAATCATGATTTGATGGCTGATTTAGTACTAAACCATGTCTCATCATCTCACCCATGGGTTCAACAATTTATTAAATCACAAGAACCGGGTATATCAAATGTTTTTTCACCGAAACAAAATCTTGACTGGTCAAATGTAGTTAGGCCTAGAAGTTCCTCTTTGTTTTCTCAAATAAATACTGAAGATGGTCCAAAACAAGTTTGGACAACTTTTGGTCCAGATCAAATTGATTTAAATTGGCATAATCCAAAAATGACTGTTGAGTTCTTAAATTTAATTATTAATTATTTATCTAATGGAATTAAATGGTTCAGGCTTGATGCTGTAGGTTTTATTTGGAAGGAATCAGGGACAACTTGCTTGCATTTACCTAAAGCACATTCAATTGTGAAACTCTTAAGAGTTCTTTTAAATAATCTTCTTAACGATGGAGTTTTAATAACCGAGACTAATGTTCCTCAGAAGGAAAATCTATCTTATCTAATTCCAGATGATGAAGCTCATATGGCATATAATTTCCCATTGCCTCCTCTTCTCCTAGAGGCAATTATTACTTCAAGAGCTGATATTCTAAACTCATGGATATTTGATTGGCCAATATTACCTGACGATACTACATTATTTAATTTCACTGCATCGCATGATGGAGTTGGTTTAAGAGCTCTTGAGGGTTTAATGAATGAGCAGAGAATTAAAGATTTATTAATTAATTGTGAAAAAAGGGGAGGCTTGGTAAGTCATAGACGATTATCAAATGGTGATGATAAACCCTATGAATTGAATATTAGTTGGTGGAGTGCAATGGAAGACTCCAGTAGAGATGCTAAAAGATATCAATATGAGAGATTTATTTTGAGTCAATTATTAGTAATGGCTCTGAAAGGGGTCCCTGCATTTTATTTACCAGCATTACTAGCTTCAGAAAATGATATCAAAAGTTTTTCTATGACAGGTCAAAGAAGAGACCTTAATAGAGAAAAGTTTAAATCAGAAAATCTTCTAGCGGTTTTAAATAATCCTGAATCTAATGCTAATAAAAATTTAAAATATCTTCGCAATGCTATGGATGTCAGAACTAAACTAAAGCAATTTCACCCTTGTTCACAAATGAAATGTTTGTCTAAAGGTAGAAGTGATATTGTTGTAATCAAAAGAGGTAAAGGTCCTGAGTCTGTTTTTGCAATCCATAATATGACTGAAAATAAAATTAATTATCAATTGAATGATAATGATCTCCCAAAAATAATTGATAATGATTTCAATACCAATGATTTTTTAACATCCACTAAATATAATTGCAAAAATATTAGTCTTGATCCTTTTCAAGTAATTTGGCTTAGTGCTTTATAAAATGATAGAAAATTCTTCTATTTGGGTAGTAAGTGATGTTGATGGTACTTTAATGGATCACTCATATGATTTATCACCTGCTAAAGAATCTATAAAAAAGCTACAAAAATTATCTATACCCGTAATTCTTTGTACAAGCAAAACAGCTTCTGAAGTAAAAGTTATTAGAAATGAACTTAACTTGACGGATCCTTATATTGTTGAGAATGGTGCGGCAATATATGGTGAATCTCTTAAAAGAGTAAATGGAGAAATTATTCTTGGTATAAAGTATGAATCTCTTGAAGAAATCTTAAATTTTATTTCTAATGAAATCGATTATAAACTTATTCCCCTTAATAATCTTACTGATCAAGAAGCTACTCAGCTCACAGGTTTAGAAGGTAACTCATTGAATTTAATGCGTGATAGGCATTGGAGCATGCCTTTTTTAAATCCGCCAAGTTGTTTAGAAGAGATAATTAATATCTGTTGTAAAAAGTTCAATGTTGATATTTTCAAGGGAAATAGAATGAGTCACTTATTATCTACAAAATCGAATAAAGGTAAAGCAATAAATGCTCTTAAAGAATATTCAAATGTTCAAAATATTGAAATTATAGGTTTAGGCGATTCTCCAAATGATTTACCTCTACTTTTAAACTCAGATATTAAAATCGTTATTCCTGGAATACATGGACCTAACTTAAATTTACTAAATCAATTAAAAGATTTTGAATTTACTTTAGCTTCTGAACCAAATGGATATGGTTGGAAAAATGAAATCAATAAATTGATAAATAAGCGAGAACTCACTTAGAAAGATGAAAGATTTAGATATTAATTTTCCTTTTGATAAATTTGAAAAATTAATTATTGATATTGGTTGGGAATCCTTGGATGAATGGTTCAATTTTTGGAATAATCAAAGAAACATTCTTTCAATTGATCAATATTGGAACAATAAAGTAAATGATGATTGGATTTGGGGTTTGGCTTTACCTCTTTTATCGCAGGCGTATAAATTTCAAAATAATTTTTCTGATAGAAAAATAATTGGAATCTCAGCTTTACCTGGTACGGGTAAAACAACACTAGGTAAATGGCTCGAAGCTATATCTTTAAAATTAAACTTCAAAATTGCGGTTATTTCAATTGACGACTTTTATCTTCCATCAAATGAAATGAAACTAGCAATTAAGAATAACCCTTGGAATGTTTCAAGAGGGTTTCCTGGTAGTCACTCAGTAAATTTAATGTATGAAAAATTATTAGATTGGAAGATAAATGGAGAATTAAATGTCCCAGTTTTCGATAAATCTTTAAGAAATGGTTTAGGAGATAGATCTCATTGGAGATTAGATAATCCTGATTTATTAATTCTTGAGGGATGGTTTTTAGGAATAAAACCTTATTCTATTGACATAACTGATCGACCCATAAACACAACAAATTTGAGTCTTCATGAATCATCTTATGCATTAAAAATTCAAAATAACCTAAACGAATATTTAGATATTTGGAATTTAATAGACAATATTTGGCAGTTAAAGCCATTGAAGTTTGAATATATGAATATATGGAAAACAAATCAGGAAAAAGAAATGTTTTTACAGAAAGGTAACGCCCTTAAAAATGAAAAATTATCTAATTTCTTGAGAATGCTTAATGTCTCAATTCCTCATAAAAGTTTTGATGTTATAAAATCCTACGCGCTTTTATTAATTGATCAAGAAAGAAAGTTAGTTGAGGCTGGATTGAATTTGTAGCATTTTCTAAATTTCTTTTTTTTCAGTAATTTTTTATACATTTTTTTTAGCTCTTAATAGTGTTTAATTGAGAATATTTTTGCTTTTTAGGGATGGTTGAGTTTTCTTACAAAAATGAAGGCTGTAGGATGGTTGTCTTGAGATGTATTGGTCCATCAAATTTTTTCTTAGAGAGAGTTTTATTTCCAACTGACATTCTTACTTTTATGGCCCCAAATGATTCTAGAGTTGAAATCTGGGGAAATGAATTATATGGCCCTAAGTTGGAAGAAAGAATAAGAATTTCTGCTGATAATGAAGATTCGACTTTAGTGGCATAGAATAGATATTATCTAATTGTCTTCGAGTCAAAATTTTTTACAAATACTTAGTTTTTATTGATATTATCAAACTAGATTTAGTTTTAGTTTTATAGATGTATTTTTTTTCTTCCTTTGCAATAGGAGGTTTCGTTCCTTCTGCAGCTATAGCTGGAGTTTTGCTTTTGGTTGGTTTAGGAGCCTTCTTTTACCTTGGTATTAAAGGACCCACAGATTATTAAACATTAGTTAATGAACAAATTGTAATTTTAATTTTTCATAATCTTCTTGAATAGGTTAACACTATGGATTTAACAACAATTTTATTTATATTAAGCTTACCTTTCGTTTTATTAACAGTTTATTTTGGAACGAAAAATGATTTTTACGAGAGTGAAAACTATAAAGGTGATGGTTGTGCTCACGATGTTAAAAGGTAACTTTATTACTAATTACCTCTAAATACACAGGTCCATCTACTATCAAATTGCCAAACAGGTTTATATATTTCATTAGTAATTTTTTCGCCTGCCTTATTACAAGTATCTAAATCTTTCATGGGAATAGAATGTAATGAAGGACTTGTTATTCCACTAACCTCTGGCCTTCCTCCAGGCCCCTGTCTATAAGTTCCAATTATTAACCAATAGTTAGCTTTCGCAGAACCAGAAAAGATTAAGGAAAAAAGAAAAAATAATATTAAAATAGATTTTTTTTTCATTTTTCCATACTAGCTTTTAATTTTTAAATGTAAATTGCTATTAATTAATTAGGTAATTTAATAATTTTTGGAATATTTAAAATTTGTTTTATATGGATTAATTCAAGGTTTGACAGAATTTATCCCTGTAAGTAGTACAGCACATTTAAAAATTATATCTCTTTTTTTAGGTATAGATGATCCTGGAGCTTCTTTGTCCGCTACTATTCAACTTGGCAGTGTTCTAGCCATCGCTTGGTATTTTAGGAATGATATTTTTAATTTCAGAAGTCAATCTTCCAAAAAATTTCTTGGATATCTCTTACATGAAAGATTATTAAGGTCTATTTTGATTGGTACTATACCAATTGTTTTGCTTGGTGGGAGTATAAAAATATTTATCCCTTCTTTTTTTGAAAACGTTCTTCGATCAAATTTATCAATAGCATTGGTCTCATTTCTAATGGCTTTTTTTATGTACTTGGCAGATAGTTCGAAAAGAGGTTCTATTAATATTAAAAACCATAATTATTCAAATAGTTTTTTGATAGGTTTCTTTCAAGCATTTGCAATTTTTCCTGGTGTTTCAAGATCGGGGGTCACTATTTCTAGCGCTTTAATATCAGGATGGGAAAGAGGGGATGCTGCGAAATTTTCTTTTCTTTTAGGGATGCCAGCTATTTCTCTTGCTGCGATTGTTGAGTTTATTTCTTCTTTTAATGATTTTTTTTCACTAGGTTTTTTCCCTCTTTTTGTTGGTCTTATTACGACATTTTTGTCCTCTTTATTAGCAATAGATTTCTTGTTAAAGTATTTTTCTTCAAATGGGTTGAAAATATTTATCATCTATCGAGTATTTTTTGGTGTTGTAATTCTTTTGAATTTATAATTGGATGTTAAAAAAATTTTTTTGTAATTGTGTTAAGGTTTTAAAAAAAATTCTTTCTAATGAACATTTTTATATCTTTCCAATTAGGTGAAGTGGAAGTTTCAAATCTTACTATATTGGTTTTAGCTTTTTTTTCTTCTTTTACATTCATAGCAGTAGGCATAAGTTCATATAAACTATACAAATCACTTATAAATGAAGACGATAAGTAATCGGAACGGCGGGATTTGAACCCACGACCCCCACTACCCCAAAGTGGTGCGCTACCAAACTGCGCTACGCCCCGTGTCTTTACTATAAAGATTAGATTGATTTAAATGTTATTTTTTATGGGATTGTTATCAGATCTCAATACACACTTGTCAACTTCCCAATTAAAGTTTTCCCATATATGGTCTTCTAATTTATAGTTGCTTCCAGTAAAAAATCTTAACTTAACTTTTGTAGGTGAAGCGGAACAATACTGCCTGCTTCCAGCTGATGCAAGATATTGTTGATGGTATTGTTCTGCATAAAAATATGAATCAATCATTTTTATTTCCGTTTCAATCAAGCCAAGATTTTTTTTGTTTAGTTCCGTTTGATATTGTTCTTTACTGGCTAATATGATTTTAATATTATTTTTATTTTTGTAATATATTGCTGATCTATATTGGGTTCCCATATCATTACCCTGCCTGTTTTTTTGAGTAGGGTCATGACATTCCCAAAACATTTTTAATAAATCACTTACATCTATTTCCCTTTTATCCCATATAACTCTTACAACTTCTGAATGACCAGTTAAGCCGGAACATACTTCATAATAAGTTGGATTGTTTTTTTCTCCTCCAGCATAACCTACAGAAGTTGTGACAACTCCAGGAAGTTTCCAAAAACATTTTTCAGCTCCCCAGAAACAGCCACATCCAAAAATTATTTCATCTTCTTCTAAATTAGGATCTTTTTTGATATTTGTTTTTAATATCCTATGTAATGAATAAGAATCATTAGTTAAATTTACCTCTTCATTATTCATAATTTTTTTCAGGAATTTAAACATAATTTAAATCTATTTATTATAAGTAAAGAAATTACTTTTAGCTCTTAACAATTCGGTTAGCTAGTTCTCTCTCCCAAAGTTGTTTATATAACCCTTTCACTTTTACTAAATCTTTATGAGCCCCTTCTTGTACTATTTCACCTTTGTCCATTACTAAAACCCTATCACAAGTAGCTGCAACAGAAAGTTGGTGACTAATCATTATGATTGTTTTATTGCTTCTATCACTCATTTCATCTATTATTCTTGCTGCTGTTTTATTATCTACGCTTGCTAAAGCATCATCAAGAACAACAACAGGAGAATTAACAAGTAGTGCTCTTCCTAGTGCAGTTCTTTGCCTTTGTCCACCACTTAATGTAATACCTCTTTCACCAACAATAGTTTTAAACCTTTGCGGAAAACTATTGATATCATCAATTAATCCAGCTTTTGTAGCGCTTTCTTTAACTAAATATTTAGAAGCTTTGGGTTCTCCAAAACTTAGGTTTTCTGAAATTGTAGAAGTAAATAAGAATGCTTCTTGAGGAACAATTGAAATATTTTTTCTAAGATCGCTTAATTTTAAAGTTTTTACATCAATTTCATCTAAAAATAATTGATTGTCTGGAATTTCAATAGTCCGTCCTAGAGACTTTGCTAGTGTTGTCTTCCCACAACCTACTGGTCCAACTATTGCAATAAGTTCTCCAGGATAAATTTTAAAATTGAGACTATTTAATGAATTAAATTTTGATCCTGGATACTTTATTGTTAAATTTTTTGCTTCTAAGAATCCTTTAACCTTTCTTTTTAAAGATTTAGTTTCTGCTCTATCTATAATATTTGGGTTGTTTTGAAATATTTCTTCCACTCGATCTAAACTTACTTGACCAAGTTGAAAAGTATTTAAGGTAAAACCTAATAGAGCTGTTGGAAAGACAAGTCTTTCTACGTAAAGAATTAAAGCTACTAAACCACCTATCGAAATAAATCCACTTTCTAATTGAAAAGTTCCTAATGATAATAAAATCAATAATGAAATTGAGGAAATCCCTTGTAGCAAAGGGAATAGGGTACTCGCTGTTCTTGCAAGTTTTATCGCTGAATTTCGATAGTCATTATTATATATGTCAAATTCTTTTTTCTCAGAATTCTCTTGGGCATAAATTTTAATGGCGCTTATCCCAGAAAGATCTTCTTGTATTAGATCACTAAGTTTTGATAATGATTCTTGTTGAGCCTTTCTTTGTTTAACCATTCTGCCGCCAAATAGACTTACAATTCCAAGGATTAATGGAAATATCATTAAAGCTGATATTGTCAATGTTCTGTTAATGGAAAACATTGAAGGAATAGTGAATGAATAAGCTAATACAATGTTGCATAAGCTTAAAACTGTAAAACCTAAAAGTCTTCTTATATTTTCAACATCGCTTGTAGCTCTACTAATAATATCTCCACTACCTTTTTTTTGAATCCATTCTGGATCTTGAATTAGTAAATGGTCAAAAAGTTTTTGACGAAGATTTACTTCTACTTTTCTACCTATGCCGAAGACAATCTGTCTTGAAAATAATCTTATTAATCCCATACAAGTTGCTAAAAATATTAGCCATAAAGATTTAGAAATAACAAAATCCGAAGAAAACCCATTTTGTAATTGGTCAATTATATTTTTTACTTCTAAGGGTATTACAACACTTAGTACATTTACCATTAAGAGAGCTAAAGCTCCATACAAGAATTCTTTTTTGTAAGGTCTTAGGTATTTAGATATAACTTTTATATTTAAATTTTTCATTTTATTTTGCCGATATGATTAAGATAATGTTTCATTTTTGAATATGTGAGCTAATTTTATAAATGATTTAGTATTTATTTATGGGTAACGAGCAAACTCATCCATTACATGAAACAGACAAGAGCATTATAGATTCCCTTATCACTAATAAAACACCAGAAGATCTTGACTATATAAATTTAGCTAGATTAATAAATCGCTATACCAATTTTCCAGGAGAAATTGAAATTAAAAAAGATATTGAAAAAATTTTAAATTTTTGGAAGATCACAAAAAATGAACTTTTTTCAAAAACAAAAAATATTTGGTCAAAAAGCTTCAGGCCTTCTAATACAAATAAAGATTTAGTTGGCTCAGGTTTTGATACCTCAAATTGAATTTTATCTGCATAATTTTTCTTCCATAAATAAATGTCTTCTAATCTATCAAACGCTGAAATCCTAAATAATTTGTTAGAGGGACGGAACCTTGATGATTTAACTTCTAGATCCTTAATGCAAAGATGGCTTAATGATGAAATTTCAGAAGTTGAAACAGGAGCCTTTTTGAGTGCTATGAGAGCTAAGAGCTCTACAGGTGTCGAACTAAGTTCTATGGCGGAAGAACTTTTAAATGTTTGCGAATTACCAGTAGCAAGACCAAATTTGTATTTGGTAGACACTTGTGGAACAGGGGGAGATGGAGCTAATACTTTTAATATTTCAACTGCAGTAGCATTTGTAGCCGCATCTTGTGGGGTAAAAATTGCAAAACACGGAAATAGAAGTGCTAGTGGGAAAGTTGGCTCTGCCGATGTTTTGTTTAATCTTGGCTTGGATTTAAATTGTTCATTAGAAAAAGTAATTACAGCCGTAAGTGAAATTGGAATAACTTTTTTGTTTGCACCTGTTTGGCATAAATCTTTAATAAAACTTGCGCCATTAAGAAAGACCCTTGGAATAAGGACAGTATTTAATCAACTTGGACCATTAGTAAATCCTTTAAGACCTAATGCGCAAGTTTTGGGTGTTGCTTCTGAGGAACTTTTAAAACCAATGGGAAGTGCGCTTTTAAAAATGGGTATGAATAGAGCAATAGTCGTTCATGGTTCTGGCGGCCTTGATGAAGCTTCGCTTCAAGGAGAAAATAAATTAGTATTTGTTGAAAATGGTGAATTACGGTTTTCAGAAATTAATATTTTAGATTTTAATCATGAAAATATATCTAACGAAAAGCTTGTAGTTTCTGATATTGAGTCTAACGAGGAAATATTAAAGTCTGTTTTAAATGGTTCCGGACAAAGATCTCATATTGATGTTGTTGCTTTGAACTCGGCTTTAGTGCTTTGGGCAGCAGGAATTGAGGATGATTTAAATGAAGGATTTAATAAAGCTTTATTTTCTATTTATCAAGGAGATCCTTGGAATAAGTTTTTACTTTTAAAAAATTATTTATCCGCAAATTAATTAATTTCAAATTGATGATTAATCCATATAAGAAAAACGCGAAATTAGTTTTAAGTAATGGAATTGTATTCCCCGGATTCTTTTTTGGTGCTTCAGGCACAGCCATTGGTGAAATAGTTTTTAATACGGGAATGACAGGATATCAAGAAGTTATTACAGATCCAAGTTACTATGGACAGTTATTAACATTCACTTATCCAGAAATTGGAAATACTGGTGTCAATTTTGAAGATTCAGAATCTAATATCAATGTTAAAGGTATAATTGTTAGAAATTTTTCATTTAATAACAGCAATTGGAGATCTAAAAAAAATTTTAATCAATGGTTAGTTGAGAAAAACATAATAGGTCTTTATGGAATTGATACTAGGGCTCTTGTTAAAATTTTAAGATCTAGTGGAGCGATGAATGGTGTTATTACCTCTCTAGATAAAACTGATGAAAGTTGTTTAAAGATAATTTTTGAAACTCCAAAGATGGATGGTTTAAATTTATCAAAAGTAGTTTCAACAAAAAAACAATATTTATGGAAAAGTCATACACAAACATTGTTTGATTTAAGAAAAAGATATGCTGAATCTCATAAAAAATTAAAAATAGTAGCAATTGATTTTGGGATTAAAAATTCAATTTTAAACAGACTTGTATCACATGGTTGTGAAGTTTTGGTTTTACCTTCTAGATCTTCTCTAAATGATATTCTATCTAACAAGCCGGATGGTATTTTTTTCTCAAATGGTCCAGGAGATCCTTCTTCTGTTTCTGAAGGTATAGACTTAGCAAAATCACTAATTGAATATGGTGAAATACCTATGTTTGGTATTTGCCTTGGCCACCAAATATTTGGATTAGCATTAGGAGGTTCAACTTATAAATTACCATTTGGACATCGTGGTTTAAATCATCCTTGTGGTGAAAATAATAAAATTGAGATAACTAGCCAAAATCATGGTTTTGCTATTGATCCTAATTCACTTTCAAAGGAGATTGTTAGAATAACCCACTACAACCTTAACGATAATACTGTGGCTGGCCTAGAGGTTAATAATAAACCAATATTTAGTGTGCAATATCATCCAGAAGCAGGACCTGGCCCACATGATTCAGATTATTTATTTAAAAAATTTGTTTCTCTAATGTTAGAAAGATGTTGACATATTGTTTTCTTTTGATTTGATAATTACATTTGATATATTAATTTTTTGGAGGTATAAGATCATAGAAGATTTCCAGAAGTTAACGGTTTCTTTAAGAGGAAACCTTGAGGTTAAAACCAACATTATTGTTTTTTCTTTTAAAGGCCAACTTGATGCTTTCTCAGAAAAACAATTTAAGACTTTTGTTACTAGTAATTTGAAAAATGAGCTTTCATTCGTTATTGATCTGACAAAAATAGATTTTTTAGATTCATCTGGTCTTGGAGCACTTGTTCAAACTGCAAAAGAATGCAAAAAGTCGAAACTTGGGTTCTCTGTCGTTGGCAATTCGAGAGTGGCCCAAACAATTAAACTTGTTCGTTTAGGGGATTTTCTTAACTTGAAGTCAAGCCTTGATGATGCATTAAATTATTTAAAAAATTGAATTATTGGATTCAAAACTTGGATCCATATGGATCTCCCGAGCATATAGGTGTTATTCAACTTGCTTGGCTAGGAGATTCTGTATGGGAGCTCCACCAAAGACTAAGGCATGTTCATTCCCCCTTGAAATCTAAAGACCTTCATTTATCTGTAGTAAACGAAGTAAAAGCAAAATCTCAGTCAAAATCATTAAATCAAATTGAACATTTATTAAATTCATATGAAATAGATCTAATTAGGCGTGCTAGAAATAAAACAAAGAGATATCCAAAATCTTCAGACCCCACCATATACTCTAGAGCAACTGGTTTTGAAACTCTTATTGGCTGGCTTTTTTTAAAAGATCCTCAAAGATTATCATCACTTTTTGAATATTTAGAATTAAAAATGAATTGAATCTATGAAAAACTTCTCAAATAAATTTGGCGGAAAAAATAATAAAGATTACAAAAAAAAATCAGATTTTGGTTATTATTCAAAAAATACAAATCGTTCAGAAAAAAATGATAGATTTTTGAATAATTCCGCTAATAAAAATGTTGAAAATTTAAAAAAAAATGATAAAAATGATACTTTTTCATCTTTAAAAAGAAAAAATCCAAGATTTAAATCTAATATAGAATTTCCTTATAAAAAAAATTCTGATATTGATCAAGAGTTTACTAATAAGAGAAATTATGATGATTGGATATGGGGTAAACATTCGGTTTATGAGGCTCTTATTACTGATAGAGCGATTAATAGGATTTGGTGTACTTCGGAAATTTTTTCTTCAGACAAATTCTATATTTTGCTTAAGGATCTTAAATCAAAAGGAGTTCTTATTGAAGAAGTTTCTTGGAACAGGCTTTCGCAGTTGACTTATGGTGCTTCCCATCAAGGTGTCGCATTGCAGTTAGCATGCTCTAAAACAATATCCCTACAACAATTAATCGATTTTTCTAAACACAACTGTCCAAATCCTATATTACTCGCATTAGACGGTATAACTGATCCTCATAATGTTGGCGCGATTATAAGATCAGCGGAAGCATTTGATTGCAAGGGTGTAATTATTCCTCAGAGAAGGTCTGCAGGATTGACTGGAACAGTCGCCAAGGTAGCTGCAGGAGCCTTAGAACACCTTCATGTAAGTAGAGTTGTTAACTTAAATAGAGCTCTTGAGGAACTTAAAAAAAATGGTTTTCTTGTTGTTGGCTTATCTGGAGATAGTCAAATATCTATCTCAAATTTTCTAGAAAAAGCGCCTTTGGTAGTTATAGTTGGCTCTGAAGACAAAGGTATTTCTTTGCTTACTCAAAAAAAATGCGATTTTATATTAAGTATTCCTCTTAAAGGTAAGACTTCAAGTTTAAATGCATCTGTGGCAGCCGCCATATCCCTTTTTTACTTGTCAGGTAAATAATTTATTGTTAATAATCACTTTTTTAAAGATCTCTATAATGTTGTTGTTTCAATATATTTACATCATTAGTAAAAATTTATTGAATTTTCACTACAAAATTGTATAGAATTTAACAAGATATTTAGGCCTAACAGGCCAAAAAAATTGATTAGAAACTTTGGAAACAAACTCGGTTTAGCCTGGTGGGCTAAAATTGAGACAGATCAACCTAGTAGTACCTACTGGTTCGGGCCATTTATTACTAAACGTAGTTTAAAAGAAAATATGTCTTCTTTTATTAAAGATCTTTCTGATGAAGGGTATAAAAATATAAAACATAGTTTACTACGTTGCAAAAAAGAAGAACCACTAACTGTTTGATAAATTTGATTTTAAGAAATAAATTAAGTAATGAATTTTAATTCTTTAAGAAAGCAAATTACAAGCAATAATGCTTCTGTTAAGGAATTAGTTAATGATATCTTTGCCAAAATCGATAATAAAGATCCTGAAATTAACGCATATATTTGTACTACAAAAGATATTGCCATAACTCAAGCTGAAAATATTGATAAATTAATTCAAAATAACGAAAAAGTTCCTCCTCTCGCGGGGATGCCAATAGCAATAAAGGATAATATTTGCACCAAAGGAGTTGCAACAACTTGTGCAAGTAAAATGCTCAAAAGTTTTGTTGCGCCTTATGAATCTACAGCTTCGAATAAATTATGGTCTGCAGGGGGAATTTGTTTAGGAAAAACAAATTTAGACGAATTTGCAATGGGTAGTTCAACGGAAACTTCTGTATTTGGTGTCACTTCAAATCCATGGAATATTAATAGAGTACCAGGAGGAAGTTCAGGCGGTAGTGCTGCTTCAGTTGCAGCTGGATTTTGTGCAGCGGCTATAGGCTCTGACACAGGAGGATCAATAAGACAACCAGCTTCTTTTTGTGGCGTTGTAGGTCTTAAACCAACTTATGGCAGAGTTAGCAGATGGGGACTAGTAGCATTTGCCAGCTCTCTTGATCAAATTGGCCCAATTACAAATACTGTTTCAGATGCTGCTGAAATTCTTCATTCTATATCTGGAAAAGACCCCTTTGATTCAACATGTCTTGATAAACCAGTTCCAAATTATTTGACTAACTTAAATAAATCTATAAAGGGTTTAAAAATTGGAATCATTAAAGAATGTTTTGAACACCCAGGGCTTAATCCAGAAGTTAAGGAATCTGTTTTTTCTGGGGTTGATAGATTCCAATCTTTAGGGGCTGAAATTATCGAAGTTGAATGTCCTAGATTTAACGATGGAATTGCGACATATTATGTTATTGCACCATCTGAAGCCTCCGCAAATTTAGCTAGATATGATGGAGTTAAATATGGTTACAGATCGAATGCAGGTTCAAATCTTATAGATATGACTTCAAAAAGTAGAGCTGAAGGTTTTGGAGATGAGGTACAAAGAAGAATTTTGATAGGTACTTATGCTTTGTCAGCTGGATACAGTGATGCATATTACAAGAAGGCACAAAAAGTTAGGACACTTATAAGAAGAGATTTTGATAATGCTTTTAAGAATGTAGATGTTTTATTAACTCCAACTTGCCCAACCACTGCTTTTTTGAAGGGAGATTTTGTCAATGATCCACTTTCAATGTATTTGTCTGATCTATTAACTGTTCCTGCTAATTTAGCAGGCCTCCCAGCAATCAGTATTCCTTGTGGTTTTGATAGTAAAGGATTACCTATTGGAATGCAATTAATAGGCAATGTATTAGAAGAAGATAGAATATTGAATGCCGCAAATATCTTTGAAATTGATGCTCAGGTAATTAAGAACAGACCTTTATTTTAAATTTGTATTAATAATTAATTTGTAATCACAAAGTATAGATCTTTTTGAAATTTTCTCTATCTTATATATATAAATTATTTGAATATGGCTTTCGTTCCGCTTCATAATCATAGTGACTACAGCTTACTTGATGGTGCCAGTCAAATTTCAAAAATTGTAGATAGAGCATGTGATCTTGGAATGGAATCAATAGCTCTTACTGATCATGGAGTTATGTATGGAGTTCTTGATTTGGTCAAGAAGTGTAAAGAGAAAGGTATAAAACCAATTATTGGTAATGAAATGTACGTGATTAATGGTTCTATTGATGATCCTCAACCAAAAAAAGAAAAAAGATATCATTTGGTGGTGTTAGCAAAAAATTATACTGGTTATAAGAATCTAGTTAAGTTGACAACAATTAGTCACCTAAATGGGATGAGAGGTCGAGGCATTTTTTCTAGACCATGTATTGATAAATCTCTTTTAAGCAAATATAGTGATGGTTTGATAGTTTCCACAGCTTGTCTTGGTGGAGAGATACCTCAGGCTATCTTAAAAGGTAGATTAGATGTGGCAGAGGATATAGCTCTTTGGTATAAAAAATTGTTTGCAGATGACTTTTATCTGGAAATACAAGATCACGGCTCTATTGAGGATAGAATTGTCAACGTTGAATTAATAAAAATTGGGAAGAAGCTCCAAATAAAAGTTATTGCTACCAACGACGCCCACTACTTATCAAGTATGGATGTTGAAGCGCATGACGCTTTGCTATGTGTATTAACAGGAAAACTAATAAGTGATGAAAAAAGATTGAGATATACCGGTACAGAATATATTAAAAGTGAAAATGAAATGCTTGAACTTTTTAAAGATCATATTGATGATGAATCAATTATTAAGGCAGTGAACAATACTGTAGAAATTTCACAAAAAGTTGAAGTATTTGATTTGTTTGGTAATTATAGAATGCCAAAATTCCCTCTTAACGATAATACAGATTCATTTTCTTTCCTAACACAATTATCTAATAAAGGCCTTTTAAAAAGACTTAAAAAAAATGATCTTACAGAAGTTGATGAGAACTATAAAAAAAGACTATCTTCCGAATTAAAAATTATTAAAGATATGGGCTTTCCAGATTATTTTTTGGTTGTTTGGGACTACATCAAATTTGCTAGAGATAACTCTATCCCTGTAGGACCAGGTAGAGGTTCTGCAGCAGGCTCATTAGTAGCTTATGCTCTTCAAATTACAAATATAGATCCTGTTGAGCATGGATTGTTGTTTGAGAGATTTTTAAATCCAGCAAGAAAATCAATGCCAGATATTGACACTGACTTTTGTATTGATAGGAGAAATGAAGTTATTGATTATGTTACTAATCGTTATGGAGAGGATAAAGTTGCGCAAATAATTACTTTCAACAAGATGACCTCTAAGGCGGTTTTAAAAGATGTTGCAAGGGTTCTAGATATACCATATGGAGAGGCGGATAAATTGGCTAAGTTAATACCGGTTGTAAGAGGGAAACCTTATAAACTAAATGAAATGATTGATAAGAATTCTCCTAGCCAAGAGTTTAGAGATAAATATATTAATGATAATAGGATTAAAAAATGGGTTGATTTGGCTTTGAGAATTGAAGGAACTAATAAAACATATGGAGTTCATGCTGCTGGAGTTGTTATCGCATCAGATCCTCTTGACGAACTTGTACCTCTTCAAAGAAATAATGAAGGACAAATAATAACCCAATATTCTATGGACGATATCGAATCACTTGGATTATTGAAAATGGATTTCTTGGGTCTTAAGAATCTTACGATGATTGAAAAGACAGTTTCTCTTATTAATCAATCTACTGGAAAGAAAATAAACATTGATGAGTTACCACAAAATGATGGTAAAACCTTTGATCTTATTGGGAGAGGAGATCTTGAAGGTATTTTTCAACTTGAATCTTCCGGTATGAAACAGGTCGTTAAGGATTTTAAACCTAACTCTCTAGAGGATATTTCGTCCATACTGGCCCTTTATAGACCTGGTCCTCTTGATGCAGGCCTTATACCTAAATTCATAAATCGAAAAAATGGGAACGAAAAGATTGATTTCCCTCATCCTTTTATTAAGTCAATTCTCACTGAAACCTATGGAATTATGGTTTACCAAGAACAAATCATGAAAATTGCTCAAGACCTAGCTGGATATTCTCTAGGTGATGCTGATTTACTTCGAAGAGCGATGGGGAAAAAGAAAGTTTCTGAAATGGTAAAACATAGGAACATTTTTGTAGATGGTTCTATGAAGAAAGGTGTAAATGAACAATTAGCAAATGATCTTTTTGATCAGATGGTTTTATTCGCAGAATATTGTTTTAACAAAAGTCACTCAACTGCTTATGGTGCTGTAACTTACCAAACTGCATTTTTAAAAGCCCATTTTCCTGTTGCATATATGGCAGCCCTTTTAAGCGTAAATTCCGGCTCTAGCGATAAGATGCAAAGATATATTTCTAATTGTTATTCCATGGGAATAGAAGTTATTTCACCGAGCATTAATTTTTCTGGGGTTGATTTCACTATTAAGAACAATCAGATTTTATTCGGGTTATCTGCAATTAAGAATTTAGGTGATTCTGCAATAAGAAATATAATTGAAAACCGAAACAGTTTTGGAACCTTTAAGTCATTATCGGATTTGTGCGACCGTTTACCTTCTAATATTCTTAACAAAAGAAGTCTTGAATCTCTAATTCATTGTGGAGCACTAGACGAGTTTTCAAATGATAATAATAGAGCTCAGCTATTGTCAGATCTTGAGCATGTTATTGAGTGGGCCTCTTCAAGAAATCGTGATAGATTGTCAGGTCAAGGAAATCTATTTGACTCTAAAGAAGTATTTTCTAATGTTGCTTTTTCAGATTCACAATTAGCTAAGGTTGATGATTATTCACTAGTTGAGAAGTTAAAGTTAGAAAAGCAGTTATTAGGCTTTTATTTATCTGATCATCCTCTAAAGCATTTAACTAAGCCAGCAAAACTTGTATCACCTATAAGCATTTCTCAGTTAGAGGAAATAAATGATAGAACAAAAGTCTCTTTAGTTGGGATGATCCCTGATTTGAAGCAAATTACAACGAGAAAAGGAGATAGGATGGCTATAGTTCAGCTAGAAGATCTTTCTGGATGTTGCGAAGCAATAGTTTTTCCAAAAACCTATGTAAGATTATCAGAATTTCTTTTGACTGATACTAGATTGTTGGTGTGGGGAACAATAGATAAAAAAAGTGATAAGACTCAATTAATAATTGATGATTGTAGAGAAATAGATAACCTTAAATTACTTATCATTAATCTTGAAAGTTCTCAAGCATCAGATGTAAGAGTACAAAATACCTTGAGAAACTGTTTAACTAAATTCAAACCAGATAAAGATAGATGTGGAATCAAGATACCAGTTTTAGCTGCAGTGAGAAATAAAAATAGTGTTACCTACGTTAAATTTGGCGAACAATTCTGTATTGGAGATATTCAAGGAGTATGCAAATTATTAAAAGATAAATCATTCCAAGTTAATTTGAAATCTTTAGTTTCTTAGATTAACTTTTATCATCGAAATTTTGAGTTGCAGGTTTGAAGGCTGCTTTTGCACGTTGTATGTTCATTGGAATATTTTCAATACCAAAAAAAGATCCCGGCTCTTTATCCCAACTAGCTGATAATATTCCAAAACTCAATCCTGCTAGACCTAACAAAAAAAACAAAGCTGAAATTGCAATTGTTGATGAAGGAGGTATTTCAGCAATATTTCTTGTCACTATGATATAACTAACAACAAAAACCGACATCCCTAATATTGTCGGAATTCCCGCTGTAAAAAATATTCTCCTTGCCATTCTATCAGCAACATATTTAGGTATGCCACTTGATGATCTCTTTGCGGTAATTACAGTATTAGATGCTTTTTCTAGATTAGCAAACGCAGTTTTCTCAGAATAATTTTTTTTCTTTTTAATTTGTGTCTTTTTTTTTGATTGCTTTTTTTTCATTAATTGAAATCATCCTCTGATTCCAATTTTCTTTATTAGTTCTTGATATTTCTGAACGTTATTGTCCTTTATGAATGATAGTAATCTTTTCCTTTTACCAATCATTTTTAATAATCCTTGCCTTGAAGCGAAATCATGAATGTTTCCTTGGAGATGGTCACTTAATTTCGATATTCTTTTTGAGAGCAGTGCCACTTGAACTTCAGCTGAACCTGTATCAGTTGGATGTACTTGATGAGTCTCAATCAGCTTCTGTTTTTCAGCTGTATCTAATGACATAAATTTTATTCCTTTTATTCTATGATACTACGTCAGCTATCTAAATTACTACTATCCTTATCTAGATTATTCATAGCTAATTTCAATAAATTTTCAAATGTTAAATTATTTTCTTTTTTAGCAAGGAGATCTACTTCTTTAACAATAATTGGCAAAATAGTCTTGATTTCTTTCTTTTTGTAATTTAATGATTGAAGGGTCAACTGAAGGTCCTCGATCATTTTATGTATTTTAGGATCCATAATCTCAAATTCATCTTTGTCCTTTTTATCTTCAAATATTATTTCACTTTTAAATTTATTTTTTAATTCTAAAATTAACCGATCACTCATTTTTTGTCCTATACCGGGCACGGAACAAATTAATTTTTTGTTTTGTGTTTTTATTGCATTGATAACTTCACTAATAGTAAATTTATTTAATATCCCCATACCGATTTGAGATCCAACACCTCTAATACTTAAAATCTCAATAAAGAAATTCTTTTGATCCTTTGATGTAAAGCCAAATAATAAATCTGAATCTTCTTTCTTAATATGTTTTAACCAAAGAATAATGTTTTTATTAGATATCTGATTTGTTTTTAATTGTAGAAAATGGGATTCTAGTATTTGTATTTCGTATCCTAATCCTTGACAATTTATTAAAACAAAAAATTTTTGATTAGTTTGCCATAAATCAACCAATTCTCCATTTATCCAACTAATCAATTAACCACCATCCACCTGACATCCAATTAGCGCTCCTGCGGTCCCACCCGCAGGTACTGCCCAAAATCTGTCTTTACCCCTAGAAGAGGATAGTGCAATTCCAGCACCAAGAATACCTCCAATAACAGAACCTTCACTACAGTCATTATCATCTATTTTTTCAGCTTTACTTTGGCCACCACAAGGTATTACAACGTCAACTTCATAACTTTTTACGTAGCCTGGGTTTGATTTCGTTCCAGGAATATACTCCTCTCTATACTCAGTTCTTGTACAAGTTACTGACTTTGGAGTTGTTGCTTTAACTTGAAAAATAGGAGAAAAACAAAATAATAAAGCTAAATAGTAAAATTTCACCGTTTTTTTGTACGCTAGTAATATTCTATGTCTTTTTGATTATTTTGGTAGTAGAAATAATAGTTCCTAATAAAACTAGTGAGGCGCCTAATAAAAAATTAATGTTTATTAATTCACTAAAAAACAATATCCCCCAAATTGAACCGAATAAAACTTGTAAATAGTTAATTGTTGATGCTTCAGAAGCAGGTAAATTTTTTAATCCTATAGTTAAGAAAGTCTGACCTAATTGAGTAAATAAGCCTATCCCTATTATCCAAATTAATTCATTAAAATTTGGGGTAACCCAGTTGATTAATACAATTGGCAATAAAGTTATAAAAGAAACAAGTGGAAAATATTCAATAATTACATAAACATCTTCAGTAAATGAAAGTTTCTTAACTGTGACGTAGGCCAAAGCGGTGCAGATTGCTCCAAGAAATGCTATTAAAATCGAAACATTTTCAATTTCAACGTTTATATTTGATAATTGGCTTTGATTTAATATTACTAATATTCCAATCCATCCAATAATTAAAGCAAAAAATATATTCCGAGTTATTTTTTCATTTATAAATATGCCAGCAAATATAGATATAAAAATAGGATATGTGTACTGAATGACGGTAGATATACTAAGAGGCATATTTCTTATTGCATAAAAAATACAAACTAAAGCTAAAGTTCCTAAAACACCTCTTAAAATAAGTAATGGTCTGTTTTTGCCCCATGGATTTATATTTTTTATATTAATTATGAATAATGTAATTATTAAACTTAACAATGATCTGAATAAAACTAATTCATAAATAGGTATCCTTTTGTCAATATTTTTTACGCACAAAGTCATCAAACTGAAGAAGAATGAGGCAAATACTAAATTAAACTTATTTAATGAATTAATTTTTTTTTCTAATTCTTCGATATTTATCATTTTAAAAAATAGTTTTTTTGTGAAATTAAGTAGATTCTTATTTGATTTTGCCCTATAACAAATAGATTATTATTTATTTTTTTAAAATCTCAATGGTTCATTCTATACACCCAAGAACTATTCAAGAGGTTAAGGAAAAAACAGATATTGTTGATGTTATATCTGAACATATTGTTCTTAAGAAGAAAGGCAAAGAATTCGTTGGGATTTGTCCTTTTCATGATGATACTAAGCCATCTATGACAGTATCACCAGGCAAACAATTCTATTATTGTTTTTCTTGTGGTGCTGGTGGTAACTCTATTAAATTTTTAATGGAATTTACTCGTGCAAATTTTTCAGATGTTGTACTTTCTCTTGCTAAAAAGAATAATATTAATGTTGAAAATTTTGAGGGTCCCCAAGTAGAAGCTTATAAAAAACAATTATCTAGAAAGGAAGAGCTTTATAAAATATTAAGAGTCACCAAAAATTGGTTTAAGTCTCAATTAAATAATTCTCTAGGTTTTGAAGCTATGAAATATTTAACATCCAAGAGAAACTTGAGTAATAAAATTATTGATGACTTTGAATTAGGTTTTGCTCCAAATTCATGGAATGATTTATTTAACTATCTATCCAAGGTAGAAAAATTTCCTATTAATCTAATATTGGCTTCAGGTCTTGCAATTTCTAAAGATAATTCTGACAAGATTTATGATCGTTTTAGAAATAGATTAATCGTTCCAATACATGATATGCAGGGACGTGTAGTTGCCTTTGGTGGAAGATCTCTTGATGGACAGGAACCCAAATATCTTAATTCTCCTGAATCAGAGATATTTGAAAAAGGAAAAATGTTATTTGCATTTGAAAAAGCATCTAGCAATATAAGAAAAAGGGATAAAGCTATTATTGTTGAAGGATACTTTGATGTAATTTCTCTTCATTCAAAAGGTATTTCTAATTCTGTAGCTTCCCTCGGTACCGCATTAAATAAGTATCAAATTTCTCAACTATGTAGATGTACAGATAATAAAAATATAATCTTGAATTTTGATTCTGATAATGCAGGGATGTCAGCTACTAAAAGGGTAATAAAAGAAGTCGAAAGCTTATCTCTCCATGATCAAATTAATCTTAAGATACTTCAACTTAATGATTTTAAAGACCCTGATGAATTTTTGAATAGTCATACCCCTGAAGATTATTTTAATTTAATTGATAATTCATCCTTTTGGATTGATTGGGAGATTGATCAGATCTTTAAAGATAAAGATTTAAGTAAGTCTGAAAACTTCCAGAGTGTTATTTCTTCATTGGTAAAATTGTTGAGCAAATTACCTCAATCATCAACAAGAACCCATTACTTACAAAAAGTTTCCGAACGATTGAGTAAGGGACAAGCAAGGTTAGCTATACAGTTTGAACAAGATTTAAGAAATCAAGTTAAGGGATTTCGTTGGCATGGCAGATCAAAAAAATTTGAACAACCCAATGAAATTTCTCGACGTGAAAAAAATGAATCGGAAATAATTTTTTATTATTTGCATTGTCCTGATCTTCGGCTTTTTATTCGTGATGAATTTCTCAAAAGAGAAATTAATGGTTTTAATACTAATCATATTCAAATTTTGTGGGAAGCTATTTCAAAAATTGAACAAAATAATTTAGGTTTAAATTATTTAAATGAATTAAAAGAATCTAATAGTCAAAATCTTCAAAAAGAGTTTTTTGCTATTGACTTAATATCACTTCTTACTGATCACTTAGCTCTTAATAATCCTGAATTATCAAATAAAATTAATAATTTTGTTAATCCAAATGAGTTGTTTTTAACATTGCTTAGTAATCCTAAAGATAATTTACTTGGAACTTTATCACTTCTTGAAAAATATAATTCTTTAAAAAGATGTAGACACTTAATTGAATCTTGGGGATCACAAAGATTAAAAACTTTAGAAAATTGTATTTCTATTTTAATTGATAATCCTTCTTCAGGTTCCTCAGAGACTAATAAGGAGATAGATGATCTCTTTAAGGATTTAAATTCAGATGCGATTAAATTTCAGGAATTATATTACTCAGAAAGACAACATATAAGTTTTTTAGATAAACAACGCTGTGGTAATTTTATTGCTAGCTAACTTATTTTATTTAAATTTATAGGCAGTATTTTTTAATCATATTTTTTACCTTTTTGGGCTTATCTTCAAGAATATAAGCTTCTACTTCTTTTGCATAAGTTCCAGAAAAATTGGAGGTAGAGAACTCTAATGATCTCCTCTTACTTTGATGTAATTTAGCTTCTAAACTTTTTATATCCCCTAATGTCTTATTGTTGTTACATTTTTGTATAGCATGAGTAGCTTCATGTCTTAATGCTTTCCTTATCGCCAATTTTGTTTTGAAGTTGTCTTTATTTGGTCGCTGCTTTTCATTTCTATAATTTGTTTTCCTTTTTGCATTTTCAGTACATATTATTATTTTATTTTCTACAAAATTATGTAGTCCTTTTATTTCTTTATTTAAGAGACATTCAATTTTATTTTCTTCAACTTCATAGTTTGCTTTTATTAATAAGTCAAGAATCTCTTTATCTAATTTGCTTAAAAATATAATAAATTCCATTTTTTGTTTACTTTACTATAGTTGGGAGGTTGTCTATATCAGTGGTAGATAAGCGACTTAAGAAATTCTTATTCATCGTCCAACTTTTTGGCGTTTTTGTAATAGCCCATGTAATTGCATTGTTATTAAATCTTTTATTTAATAAATCAATAGTTCTCATGAGAATTGCTGATTTTTTTAGGTCTTTCTGAGATTTGTAATTGATAACTGATTGCTGTAAATATTCGCTATTAGTTAAATCCTGCATTAAAACACCAGCTTTTGAAAATTTATATTCGGGATTATAAATTTCTTTAGATAATTCAACTACTATTTTTAAAATGCTGTTTGTGTCGTCTGTTGCATTTGTAAGTTTTCTATGAGCACTTCTTTGATAATTTTGACTTGAATATTTACTGGTTCTTGCAAATACTCTAATATTAGATGATTGCAAATTCTGACTTCTCATTTTCTCAGATGCTTTTATTGCGTGAGTCGCTAGTGCTTGAGTTAAGTCTTCTAATTTTGTGACAGGAGTACCGAAACTCCTGCTTACCTGAATTTCTTTTTTTGATTTCTTGTTTTTTTCTATAGGCAGACATTTATAACCTTTCAGTTCTAATTGCAATCTTTTTCCTACTATGCCTAGTTTCTTGGTGATTTCATTTTCTTCCATATCTCTTAATTCTTTCGCATTCTTAATACCTTTACTTTGCAACCAATTAGAGGTTTGTTTCCCTACTCCCCATATCTTATCTACACTAATTCTTTTTAAATAAGTATTCTCATTCCTGGTTCTAGCTAAATCAAATATTCCAGCTGAATAATCAATATTTTTAGCTAATTTATTAGCAATTTTTGCTCTTACTTTATTTTCTCCTATTCCTACTGTTATGGTAATCCCTAGATTCTGATATGTTAATGATCTTATACTTCTTGCCCAAGGATATAGATTTTTATCATTAGGTCTAGAAATTGAGACAAATGCTTCGTCAATAGAATAAATCTCTATTTCTTCACAGTAGTTTTTTAGTAAATTCATTAGTCTTCTGCTCATATCTCCGTAAAGCGAGTAGTTTGAGCTTAAGACTGCTACATTTAATTTATTTAACTTTTCTTTGATTTTAAAATAAGGAGTCCCCATTCTAATTTTTAAAGCTCGCGCTTCAGGACTTCTCGCAATGATACATCCATCATTATTAGATAAAATTACTACTGGTTTATTTCTTAAATTAGGATTAATATTTTGTTCACATGACGCATAAAAATTATTAGCATCTATAAGAGCTATAGCATAATTACTTGAAATTCTCATAAATAGCTATGTATTGAATAAATAACCACTCCCCATATCTGTACATCAATATGGTTTTTAAAGCTAAAATCAGGATAATTATGATTTTCTGCTTTTAAATATAATTCATCATTTTTTATAGATAATCTTTTTATTGTAAATTCCCCGTCTATCATTGCAATTACAATATCCCCTGGCTTGGCGATTAAACTCTTGTCTACTATTATTAAATCTTTATCTCTAATTCCTGCATTGATCATTGATTCACCTTTAACTCTAAGAAAAAAAGTGCTAAACGGATTAGATATTAAATGTTCATTTAAATCAATATTTTCTTCCGTATAGTCATCTGCGGGAGAAGGAAATCCTGCAGATACCGAATCATTTAATAAGGGAATTCTGAACCTTTTATCAGCTGAATCAAACGAATCCAAGATTTAAATTAATAGTATATATGTACTATATAATAAAAATTAAAAAAATAGTTAGTTATTAAAGTTTTATAGATTAATTTTAGATTAAATCTAATTTTTTTAAGAACGATGGTAAGGGGAGTTGTTAGATATAGAAACAGCTCTATAGATTTGCTCGATTAGAATTAATCTAGCTAATTCATGAGGAAAAGTTAAAGGAGACAAACTTAGTATAAAATCTGATTTTTTTTTAATATCTGAACTTATTCCATCAGTATCACCGATTAAGAAATTAATTTTTTTATTTTTAAAACTTAAGAGAAAAGAACATAGTTCAACTGAATTAAATTGCTTCCCTTCTTCACTTAGGCAGATAATAATATTGTTATTAGATCTAAGATTATTTAAATTAAAAGTCTTTAACTCATTAATGATAAGTTCAGGCATTCTTTTTTTGTATTGATTAATTCCATCTCTAATCCAAATTTTCTTTATTTTTCCAATAGCATAAATTGTTAATCTATTACTTTGAAGCATAAGTAAATATTAAAACTAATTATTCATCAAGAAGATAATTAAATTCATCATATAGTTCCTCTTCGGTTGTTAATTTCTTAGAAAAATTAGATTTTCTAGGATTAATATTAATTTGATTAATCTCACTTTTTCTTAGTGAATTATTAACGTTAGAAGTCTCTTCTAAAGATTCTGAATTATCAATTAACGAATAAAAAATTTTATTGGGATCTTCTGAATTAAGTGGATTGGTGATAAAATTATCATTGTTAGGCATATTTTTGTAATTACTTATATTTTTACTTTCGTAATTTAAATTTTTATTATTTTTAAATTTATTGAGTTTATCTAAATTTTTTTTTGATAAGCTCATGATATAAAGTATTAGACAAATTCATATTTAATTTAAACATATTATTTACCTTTTAGATGAATTCTAAAAACTATCATCAAAAAAAAAGATTTGGACAACATTGGTTGGTAAATAAAAAAATATTAGAAAAAATTAAAGAAATTGCGGTACTTAATGAAAATGACTTTATTTTAGAAATTGGCCCAGGTAAAGGAGCTTTAACATCTAAGTTATTAGATTCAGAAATTAAAAAATTACATGCGATTGAATTAGATAAAGATTTAATAAATTTATTAAATGATAAATTCAATAATAATGATAAGTTTTCACTTCAGCAGGGAGATATTCTTTCTGTAAATTTAGATTCGATTAATAAGAAGATTACAAAAGTTATTGCAAATATCCCTTACAATATAACTGGCCCAATATTGGATATTTTCATAGGCAGATTAGGAATTATAAGGAACTATAATTACGAAAAAATAATTTTTTTAATGCAGAAAGACGTTGTAGATAGGATTTTGTCAAAAGAAGGAAGTCCCAATGCTGGTGCGCTAAGTATAAGAATGCAACTCTTATCAAAAATAAAAAGAATTTGCGATGTATCGCCTTCATCATTTAGTCCGCCTCCAAAAGTTTTTTCTTCTTTAGTAGTTTTCGAACCAATTAAAAATGATTTAAGATTAGACACAAGTCTAGAAAAATATATAGATAAACTTCTTCGAATTTCATTTAATTCAAGAAGAAAAATGCTTAGAAATACTCTTAATTCAATACTTTCAAATGAAGAGATAAATGAATTATCTGAATCTTCAAAAGTTTGTTTTAATTTAAGACCACAAGATATTTCAATTGACCAATGGATTAAGCTTGCAGAAAATTGTATTAAAATTAAAAAATAAAAATTTAAGTATATGCAAGATTTAGCTAAAACGAAAATTAATATAAAATCTCCTGCCAAGATAAATTTGCACCTTGAAGTTATTGGTAAAAGAGAGGATGGATTTCATGAGTTAGCAATGATTATGCAAAATATCGATCTTTCTGATTATTTAGAATTTGAAATTAATAATAAAGGTTTAATTAAACTCGAGTCTGATTGTAATGATTTAAGCTTATCTGATGATAACTTAATTGTTAAATCGGCAAATCTATTAAGAAAAAAATCAAATATAGATTACGGTGCGAATATATTTTTACGAAAAAATATTCCAATTGGCGCAGGATTAGCTGGTGGATCTAGTAATGCAGCAGCAACATTAATTGGTCTTAATAACTTATGGGATTTGAACTTAGATCAAGAAACATTATGTTCATTAGCATCAACTTTAGGATCTGATATTCCCTTTTTTATGAATGGTGGTATTCAATTATGTTTTGGAAGAGGAGAAATTTTGGAGAAATTAGAATCAAACTTTGAATATGGAGTAATTCTTTTAAAAAATCCAAATGTATCAGTATCTACAGCTGAAACTTATAAAAAATATAGTAATAGATTTTGTGATCAATATCTTACTGATACAGAAATGATTGAGAACGTAAGAAAAAATTTAAGAGATAATGGTTTAAATAACTTAAATTTTGATAATCAACATTTATTTATTAAAAATGATTTGCAATTAGTTGTTGAAAATGAGAATGATTCTGTAAAGCAGGCATTATATTTACTTTCTAAATTAGAAAATTGTCTCACATTTTCAATGAGTGGATCAGGCCCTACATGCTTTGCACTCTTTAAAGATATAGAGACTGCAAGAAAAGAATTAACTGCAAATTCTAAATTATTTAAAGATAAAGGCTATGATTCATGGGTTTGCACTTTCCTTGAAAAGGGAATAACATTCATTTAAATTTTTTTTATATAAAAATCAATTGTGGCTGATAATAGTAATGAGAATATTGAAAAAAATATTCCCGAAAAAGGACCTTTAAATTTTATTGTTGGATCATTAACAAGTTTTTTATTATTTATATTTTTTTATTTTTTAAGTAATAAAATTGCAATTTATTTTTCAGTACATAAACCATCTAATTCTTCTGAAATAGTCCAAAATATTTCCTCTAGTATTAATACCTTAATAATTGGATTATCATTTTTGCTAACATTCTCTTTTGCTTTTATAGGTATAGGACTTTTTATTGTATTTATTCGCAGTTTTATTGTGAAGAAAAGTTGAATTACCAATATTATTAAGAAAACCCTTTCTTTGAATGTCTTTACATGACTTAGGACTTTTAGTCCTTTTGCTTTCGCCTGGAATGATTTTATCAATATTACTACTCATAACCTTCGCTGAAGGAGGTTAAATTATTCAAAGTGGTAGGATTATATATGTGATTAATTAGGTAATTAATTGTGGCTGGAACATTATTATTTAATGCTTTGAAAGAGGCAATTGATGAAGAAATGGCAAATGATGTAAATGTTTGCGTAATGGGGGAAGATGTTGGTCAATATGGAGGATCTTATAAGGTAACTAAGGATTTATATGAAAAATATGGAGAGTTAAGAGTCTTAGATACACCAATTGCAGAGAATAGTTTTACGGGTATGGCTGTGGGTGCAGCAATGACTGGCTTAAGACCAATAGTAGAAGGAATGAATATGGGTTTTTTGCTTTTAGCTTTTAATCAGATATCAAATAATATGGGTATGCTTAGATATACAAGTGGCGGAAATTATAAAATACCAGCAGTAGTTCGAGGACCTGGAGGAGTTGGTCGTCAACTTGGTGCTGAGCATAGTCAAAGACTTGAAGCATATTTTCATGCAGTTCCTGGCATAAAGATTGTTGCATGTAGTACACCGACAAATGCTAAAGGTTTAATGAAAGCAGCTATAAGAGATGATAATCCGGTTCTATTTTTCGAACATGTTCTTCTATACAATTTGTCTGAAGAATTACCTGAGGGTGATTATACTTGCGCTTTAGATCAGGCTGACGTTGTAAAAGAAGGGAAACATATTACTTTATTGACTTATTCAAGAATGAGACATCATTGCCTTAAAGCTGTTGAAGAATTAGAAAAAAAAGGAATAGATGTTGAGTTAATAGATTTAATAAGTTTAAAACCATTTGATATGGAAACCATCTCAAAATCAATAAGAAAAACAAATAAAGTAATTATTGTTGAAGAATGTATGAAGACTGGTGGTATTGGTGCAGAATTAATTGCCTTGATAACAGAAGAGTGTTTTGATGATCTTGATGCCCGACCAATTAGATTATCTAGTCAGGATATTCCGACTCCGTATAATGGAAATCTTGAGAATTTGACAATAATTCAACCACATCAAATAGTTGAAAAAGTTGAAGATTTAATTAGTGGGAGTATATAAGCAATGAAAAGAAGGCAAGGTTGGCTTTTTTTTATTATATTTCTACTTACTTTATCTGTTTATCTATTAATAAATTATCCCTTACAGTTGGGATTGGATTTACAAGGGGGTTCTCAACTTACACTACAAATTATTAAAGAGGAAGGTAAGGTAACAAGGGATGAACTTGAAGCAGTTAATTCAGTTATAGATAAGCGCGTTAACAATTTAGGAGTTTCCGAGTCTAATTTGCAAACCCTTGGTGGAGATCAATTGATTTTAGAATTACCAGGTGAACAAAATCCATTAGTTGCTTCAAGGGTATTAGGTAAGACTGCTTTATTAGAATTTAGAACCCAAAAAGAAGGAACATCTACAGATTTAAAAATCCTGCAATTACAGAGATTGAGTATTAAAGAATTAATTGAACAATATTCCTTTGCAGAAAAAAGTCAAAATGATGATAATCTTTTAAAAATTATTCAAGATGATCTTAAAGAGATAGAGCAAGAATTAAATTACTCATCTAATAGTAATGATTTATATGGGAAGTTAATTGAAATTAAAAAGAATGTTAATAAAGAAATTACAAATTTATTTATTAAAACAGATTTATCTGGTAAGGATCTTATTAACGCGGGAAGGAGACAAGAACAAACAAATAGTAATTGGGAAGTTTTATTAACTTTTAGTAATTCAGGAGGTGAAAAGTTTGCAGAAATTACAAAGTCAATTGCTGGCACTAATCAACTATTGGCTATCATTCTAGATGGTGAATCAATAAGTGAAGCCAGTGTCGGTAATCAGTTTGCTAGTACTGGGATTACAGGTGGATCAGCAACAATAAGCGGTAATTTTAGTGCTGAAAATGCTAGAGAATTAGAAGTTCAACTTAAAGGAGGCTCATTGCCATTGCCAATTGAAATAGTAGAAACTAACACAATAGGGGCTCTGTTGGGATCTAAAAATATTTTAAAAAGTCTTTATGCAGCAATTAGTGGATTAATTTTTGTTGGTTTATTTATGATTTTTAATTATAGAATTTTAGGTTTTGTTTCAATTCTTTCTCTAGTACTTTATGGTTTCTTTAACCTAGCCCTATATTCTTTAATTCCTGTAACTTTGACTTTACCGGCAATATCTGGGCTTATACTTAGCATTGGTATGGCTGTTGATGCAAATATTTTAATATTTGAGAGAATTAGAGACGAATTATATGATGGTAATACTCTTACAAGATCTATTGATATCGGTTTTCAGAGAGCTAATTCATCCATAGTTGATGGCCATATTACAACTCTTTTAAGTTGTTTTGTATTATTTTTATTAGGAACAAATTTTGTTAAAGGTTTTGCCGCAACATTAGGAATTGGAGTCTTAATTAGCTTGTTTACCTCATTAAATTGTTCTAAAACTATTTTGCGATTTTTTACAACATATCAATTTTTAAGACAAAAAAATCTCTATCTTACCAGGAATAATTTTTTAAATTAAATTTTTTATTTCTAATTTTCTCATGAAATACAATCTTGAACTAATTAAAAACAAAAGAAAGATAATTGGTTTTTCAACTGTTCTTGTATTGTTTAGTCTTTTAGGAATTTTATTTTCTACTTTTAATACTTCTTATAAGAAACCGATAAATTTAGGGATGGATTTTGTTGGAGGAAATGAACTAAGAATAGAGAGAGTTTGTGAAGCGGAATGTTCTAATTTTTCCCCTGATTCTGTTTTAGAAAAGTTAAGAGAGATCTCTAAAAATAAAAACATTTTAAATAATGTTAAATTACAATTCCAAAATAATAATAAATTAATTTCAATAAGAACACCTTATTTAAGTATCGAAGAATCAAATAATCTTATTTCAAATCTTGATAATATTGTTGGACCTCTGAATTATGAGAGTAAAGATTCAAGATTAATAGGTCCAAAGCTTGGGAAAAGATTACTTACTAATTGTGTTACTTCATTGTTTGTTTCTTTATTTGCAATATCTTTATATATAACCATTAGATTTGATAAAAAATATGCATTATTTGCACTATTAGCTTTATTTCATGATTTATTAATTGTTTTCGGTATATTTTCTTGGTTGGGAATTATATTATCTGTCGAGGTAAATAGTTTATTCGCTGTGTCCCTGCTAACTATTGCTGGTTATTCTGTAAATGATACTGTTGTTATTTTTGATAGAATTCGTGAGAATTTAAAATCAAAGAAAGAAGGCTATAACGAAACTATTCAATTATCAGTAAACGAATCATTAAGGAGAACAACGTTTACCAGTATTACAACCATTATCCCTTTATTAAGCATAATTTTGTTTGGATCTTATTCGCTATTTTGGTTTTCCTTAGCGTTATCATTAGGAATTATAGTTGGAAGTTATTCAAGTATTTTATTAGCTCCATCATTTTTGCTTAAAGACTGAGCTTAAGCTTCTAATTTTATGAAATTGAATTACTATTTGATAATATTATTTTCTTTAGTTTTAATAGATCTTTCTACTGAGATAAGAATATTATTTGATCATTTTACTTTTAGTTCACTATATTTTGCTATTGGTAAACATCCCTTAGCTTTCTTTATACTTTTCTCCTACCCATATTTATATAGAAAATTAATTAAGTAGTTTTTAAATATCTTTAAATGATTCTTTGATTAAAACCTGTATTACTACAGCTAATGGAAGAGAAAGTATTAAGCCTAATGGACCAAAAATGAAGGTAAATCCAAATTGTGATATTAATGTTAAACCAGGAAGTAAGTTTGCTTTTTTCTTCATTATAGATGGCATTATTATATAGCTTTCAATATTTTGAATGATTACATATGCTCCAAAAACGGCCAGTGGTTTCCAAAAATTATCCAGTAGTGCAATTGAGATTGGAAATATACCACTAATAACTGGACCTATATTTGGAATAATATTAAGAACCATTGCTATTAAAGCATTAGAGACAACATATTTTACATCTAATATAGACAGAACTATTAATGATAATAGACCTACTGATAATGAGCTTATGACCATAGAAAAGGTCCAATTCGCTAATGCAGTATTGCATTTTTCTAGAATATTTCTAAATTTGTTGCGATAATTTTTTGGAATTAATAGAAGTATATTTTCTTTATATTGTTTTGGTTCAATAGAAATCATTAAACTCACTGCTAATACGAAAATTAATTTCAAAAGACCTGAACCCAGATTACCCGCTATATTAATTAAATTTTTAAAACTTTCTTGAATAGCTTTTGCAATGGTTGAGGCATCTGGAATTGTTACTACATTATTTATAAGACTGAAAATGTCTATAACATTTTCTGATTGTTCACCATAAAATAAATTATTAAATTTGTTCAGATTTGTATTAATCAAAATATTTATTTTTGATAAACCATTTGGAATATCAACTAGTATTTCATTGAATTCTTTTATAAATGGAGGCAATACAAGAATAAAAATACTAAATACTATTACTGATATAACAGTTAAGACAAGAAACAATGAAAGCCATCGAGGAATTTTCAAACCCTTCTGTATTTGATTACATAAATTACATACAATATTTGAAATTACTAAGGAACAAATTATTAAGAGGAGAAAATCTCTCAGGGTCCATAATATTAACGAAGTGATTAAAATTACTACTAACTTGAAATATGATGAACTACTCAATTTTCAAAATATTCTACTTCTTCTCAGAATATCCTAATCCATTTGATTTGGCATAACTATTTGCAAATCTCATAAATCTATCAAAGTCAGATGTGTTCTTCCAAATGTATACTGCTTCTAAAAATATTGGTTCTCCATCAACAAACTTTACTTTAACTTCCCTAGTTATTATTTCACCTTCAGAGTCAATCATACGCATACCTGTGATTTCTCCATCTGTAATTGAAGATAATGCCTGAGGTTTTTCGAACAAAAATAATGCTTGGCCGGTGGTACCGTCCTTACTCCTAGTCAGTCTTATTTCAGGCACTACTGGTTCATCAGTTCCTTCATAAAATTGTATTTTTGCAGTCTTATTTGCTGTCATAATATTCGATTAATAATTTTATATCTTAAGAAATATTTTTCACATTCGTTTGTAATTATCTCATAAAACATTATTTATTAACTCTAAGATCCTTTCATCATATTTTTTGTCGGTCAAATCTAATATCTTTATATTTGTTTTGCCAACCTTTTCATATTCATAACACTTATCGTAATAATCTAGAACTGATCTGCATACTAAGTCCCATTTCTCACTTTTAATTGATTCAAGAGCTATTTTTGTTCTTTGCGGTCCTAATCTTTTTTTTATCCTTAATACAGATTCTTGTAGTTCCTCTTTCTTAAAAACACTATAAGTATCTATCAACTCATCTAACCTGTTAGATTCGCTCCTTAAAATTTCAATTCTCCTAGAATTTTTCATCTGATTGAATAATTCATGTGGGATTTTGCATTTACCTATATTTGCACTTTCAGCTTCTACAAAAATATAATTAGAACATCTAAAAGAATTTAATTTTTCTGCAATCATATTTTCAAATTGTTCATTTGAAGGTTGCTCTTTCATTCCTAAACCTCCAAATGTACTTCCTCTATGACAAGCTAATCCTTCAAGATCAATAGTTTGATATTTATATTTTTCTAGTAATGATAATAACCTTGTCTTTCCTGTTCCTGTTTTTCCGCCAATAACTATAATGTTCAACTTTTTCAAAAAACTATCTAATACCCATCTCCTATATATTTTGTATCCCCCATTTAATGTAACGAGATTTAATTTAAATTTTTCTAGTAACCAAGCAATACTTTGTGACCTCATACCTCCTCTTGAGCAATATATTCTGATTAACAATTCATTATTATTTTTTTTAGTAATAGTTTTATAAGAGTCAATACTCATGAAAAAATTATTAAGAAGTAATTCTATTTTTTTTTCAAAAAATTTTAATCCCTCTATCACTGCTTTTTTTCTTCCTTCTTTTTTATAAATCGTACCAATTATTGATCTCTCATCATTATCAAATAGTGGAATGTTAATAGAATTAGGCAGGTGTCCTTTATAATATTCACCTGGACTCCTAACATCTATAAGTGGTCCTTTAAAACTTCTAAATTTCTCTAGTTCTTTTCTTTTGAAATACATGGATAGTTTTTATTTTTTGATTGATTTTTTAAAATGAAAAACAAAGAACAAGATAACTATAGTAATGCTACATTAGACCTGATAAAAAAATTCGTAGATTCCAATCAAAGAAAAAGAATAAATTCATTATCTCAAATAGAATCTGAAGTAGAAAATATTTTTAATCTTGGCCCTTCACTTTTTGATATCTTTGATAATGATGGCGATGACTGGGCTGCTGGTTGGATATTGCAAGTTTTAAAAAAATTTAAGCCTGAATTCTTTGAAAACTCTAAATTCAATAATTGGTTTAGTACATATTCAGATATTGAAATTAATTATAAGGATTTGCAATTGATGTTGGTTGAGCAAAAATTTGAGGAGGCTGATAGATTAACAAGTTCCTACTTAAGGAAATTAGCTGGAAAATTAGCTGAGAAACGTGGATATGTTTTCTATAGTGAAGTTAGGAATATGTCAGATAAAGATCTACAAACAATAGATAGATTATGGACTATTTATTCTACTGGTAGATTTGGATTCTCAATTCAAGCAAAGATATTAAAATCAGTAGGTAAAAAATATGAATTAATGTGGCCGAAAATAGGTTGGAAAAAAGAGGGCTTATGGACTAGATATCCTGGATCTTTTCTTTGGTCATTGGATGCTCCCGATGGACATATGCCTTTAATAAATCAACTAAGAGGAGTAAGACTTATGGACTCTATCCTACGACATCCTGCTATTGCAGAGAGACATAATAATATTCTTTAAATTGAGGTATTTAATAAGTTAAAATTAAGACAGTATCAAAATATTATTATGTCCTTACTTCGGGGCAAAAATATTTTAAAAAAATTTTTTAAAAGACCAATGATTTACTGGTCAAACTACGAATTCGAATCATCATTACAGTTAAATGAATTTGTCGAACAATTATTAGAACCTATCAAAAATTCTCAATCTAGCTATCTTATAAAACTTGGTTTACATGAAGCTTTAGTTAACGCAGTAAAACATGGAAATAAATTAGATCCTAAAAAAAATATTAGAGTAAGAAGAATAATTACTCCTAATTGGTGTGTTTGGCAAATTCAAGATCAAGGTAATGGTTTAGAAATAAAAAAAAGAGACTACAAATTACCAAAAAAAATAAGTAGTGTAAATGGCCGTGGCCTATACATTATTAATGAATGTTTTGATGACATTAGATGGAGTAGTAAAGGTAATAGGCTTCAGTTGGCTTTAAAAAGGTGATTTTTACTAGGACAAGGTTTATCTACGTTAATTTCTTTTAACCATTTAATACTTTCCTCTATATACTCAATAGTTTCCTTCTCATTACAAGAAATAATTAAATGGCATAATCCTGCCGAAATTAGTTCTGCAGATCGTTTATATTTATTTCCTTTATCTTTATGCCATTTAGAATGATCAATTTTTAATTTGTCATTAAGACTTTGAACAAGTTGAATAGTATCTTTATCCCAAAAGGTCATAGGAGTTTTTATTTACTTTACAGCAGACCATACTTTAGTCATAAAAAAGGAATTCGATTTTACATCTTTAAACCCTACATCCTTAATTTTAGAATCTATATCCTCTTTTATGTAATCACAATAAAAAGGTTCATGAAAAGATTTATAGAAGCTTTCCATTATGGATGTAAAGTCAGGTGAATCACTTATTTGAATGGAATCAGCTAAAACTAATATTCCCCCAGGTTCAAGAACTCTAAAAAATTCACTTAATACTTTAGCTCTGATTGTTCTAGGTAATTCATGAAATAAGTAAACACAAGAAATGCATTGAAAACTATCATTTTCAAAAGGTAATTCCTCAGCATTACCTTTTATTAACTGAATTAAATCTCCATCTAAATTTGAAATATATCTACTTGCTTCTTTTAAGTATGAATCAGATAAATCAATTCCTGTAATTTCTTCTTTAGGAAATGCGGCTCTTAATTGTTTTAATGTTCTTCCTGATCCTGTAGCAACATCAAGTATTTTTATAGAACTTTTTTTTCTATCGCTAAAAATTTCAAGTCCTTCTTTTATTGGCTTAATTATTCTTCTCCTCATTGAGTCAGCACTACCATTGAAAAGTATCTCTACTTGTAGGTCATAAATGCTAGCTGAAAAATCTGACAAATAACCATCTGTTTGATGATGAAAATTTCTCAAGTAATATTGAGGATAATTATCTTTATCAATTGATTTTGGAAGATCATCAAAGTTTTGTTTTCTGCGTCTATCCCATGTATTAGGCATATCGAGCCAAATTTTAGGATATTGAGTTAGATATCTAAGCCATGGTTCGTTAAACAATAATTTTTTTGGATATATATTTTTTTCTGCATCATTCCAATCTTCTTCTCTTAAGATATCCATTGAATTTTGGATTTGCATTAAAAGATCCCTATCTATATCAAAATTTTGAAGCTTTGAATCGGGAAGAATAAAGTTCATTAATCTTGAACTGATCTGCTTGTGAGCGAAACCTGCAATGCTTTTACTTTGTTGTAGAGTTTTATATGCAATTTTTGAAATAGATTCTCTAGCCATTTTTCAATTTATATATCTATATTCCAACAAAAAAAAAATCAATTTGAGAATATTTTGTGATATTTCTCAAATTGATTAATTTAAACTAATTAGTTATTTTAATTATGCATCGTAATACATGAAGAATTCATGGGGATGAGGTCTTTGTCTTAGTTGTTGTACCTCTTCGTATTTTATATCGATAAAGTTATCAATAAAATCTTCAGTAAATACTCCACCAGCTAATAAATAATCCTTATCTGCTTTTAGCGCATTAAGTGAGTCATTTAGAGATGAAGGTACTGTATCGATTTTTGCTAGTTCATCAGCTGGAAGTTCAAACAAATCTACATCTACTCCATCACCAGGATCAATTTGATTTTTAATTCCATCAATACCAGCAAGCATCATTACAGAGAACGCTAAGTAAGGATTTGCAAGTGCGTCACCTGATCTGAATTCTAATCTTTTAGCTTTAGGGCTTGGACCTGTTAAAGGTATTCTTACCGCAGCTGATCTATTACCCTCAGAATAAACTAGATTTACAGGTGCTTCGAATCCTGGAACCAATCGTTTATAACTATTTGTAGTTGGGTTAGTAAATGCTAGGAATGAAGGTGCATGTTTAAGTATGCCTCCGATGTACCATCTTGCTGTTTGAGATAAATTTGCATATGATCCTTCACCAAAGAATAGTGGCTGTCCACTCTTCCATAAACTTTGGTGAACATGCATTCCTGTTCCGTTGTCGTTAAAAACAGGCTTGGGCATAAATGTTGCTGTTTTTCCATATTTTTTTGCAACATTTCTGACAACGTATTTATAAGTCATAACGTTATCAGCAGCATTTATTAACGAATCAAATTTCATTCCAAGCTCGTGTTGACCGGCACCAGCAACTTCATGGTGATGTTTTTCTGTGGGGATACCTAATTCACCCATAAGAAGAAGCATCTCAGATCTGATATCTTGCGCAGTATCATTTGGAGCTACTGGAAAATATCCTTCTTTATATTGTATTTTGTATCCTAAGTTTCCCCCTTCTTCAATTCTCCCTGTATTCCATGGCGCCTCAATAGTATCTACACTATAAAAACAACCTCCTTCTTTAGAGTCATATCTAACATCATCGAATAAAAAGAATTCTGGTTCTGGTCCAAAAAATGCAGTATCTGCAATACCCGTTGAGTCTAAATATTTTAATGCCTTTTGAGCTAAAGCTCTTGGACACCTATCATAAGGTTCTCCGCTTCTTGGCTCTTGAATAGAGCAAATCATACTTAGAGTTTTATGTTTATAAAAAGGATCTATCCATGCTGTACTTGCGTCGGGCACCATTGACATATCCGAGGCATTAATTGCTTTCCAACCTCTTATTGATGAGCCATCAAATGCCAAACCTTCTGTAAAAGAATCCTCCTCTATCATGTCTGATGTAAGGGTTAAATGTTGCCATTTTCCATGAATATCAGTGAATTTTAAATCGATGAGTTCAATTCCTTCGTCTTTAATTTGACTTAAAACATCTTGAGGAGATTTAGACATAATTTTGTAATACCTTATATGAAATTAATAACTTGATGATTCTTGTTATGTATCAACGGTAACTTTTTTTAAGACTTGATGTCTTCTTTTAGTGTTTCAAGTCATAAGTTTAATAATTGTTTACCAAAATATTTAAATTGAATGAATTTCTTTAAATAAATATCGCTTATGTGGCGATATTAGTTTAATTTAAAAGTAATTGGATGTAATGCTTTGACAGAAGCAAAACTTATTTCGGCTTTAAATGAAGAGAATTTATCTCATTTTTCAAAGACTTATGTTCCCTCTAGACTTTTATTAGGACCTGGACCTTCAAATGCACATCCAGAAGTATTAAGGGCTCTTGCTTTGAATCCTATTGGTCATTTAGATGAAGCGTATATCTCATTGATGTCTGACGTACAGCAACTTTTAAGGTATACCTGGCAGTGCAATAATCGTCTTACACTCCCAATGAGTGGCACTGGCAGTGCAGCGATGGAAGCTTCAATAGCTAATTTTATTGAAGAAGGCGAAAAAATTCTTATTGCTAAAAAAGGATATTTTGGAGATAGATTAGTTGATATGGCCACTAGATATAAAGCTCAAGTTTCCGTTATTGATAAATCATGGGGTGAGGCTTTTACTTATGAGGAAATTAAGTATGAAATAGAGACTAAAAAACCAGCTATTTTTGCTATTGTCCATGCTGAAACATCAAGTGGTGTTTTACAACCTCTTGATGGTATTGGGGATATATGTAGAAAAAATAATTGCTTGTTTTTAGTTGATGCAGTTACTTCACTTGGCGCTTTAGAATTATTGATAGACGAATGGAAAATTGATCTAGCATACAGCTGTAGTCAAAAGGGATTAAGTTGTCCCCCAGGATTAAGCCCTTTTACAATGAATAAAAGAGCTGAAGAAAAACTAAGTTCAAGAAAAACAAAAGTACCTAACTGGTATTTAGATTTATCTCTATTAAATAAATATTGGGGTTCTGATCGTGTTTACCATCATACTGCTCCAGTAAATATGAATTTTGCTATTCGTGAAGGTTTACGATTAATTGCGAATGAGGGTTTAGAAAATGTTTGGAATAGACACAATACTAATGCAAAGAAACTTTGGAATGGCTTAGAAACTCTTGGCATGGAATTACATGTATCTGAGGATTATAGATTGCCAACTTTAACAACAGTTAAAATACCTCCAGCAGTTGATGGGGATGGTTTTAGAAATCATCTCTTAAGAAACTTTGGAATTGAAATAGGAAATGGACTTGGAGAATTATCCGGTAAGGTGTGGCGTGTAGGGCTAATGGGTTTTAATTCATGTGAGGAGAATGTTGACAGATTATTAAACCTATTTGATACTGAGCTTAAGAAATTTTCTATTTTTGAGTCCTCAACTTTTTGAACCAAATCTGTAAAATTTGACTGCATTCATTTTCTAGGATACCTCCAATTATTTCCATTTTGTGATGAGCACTTTCATGTTTTGATAGGTCAATTGAGCCACCCAATCCACCTCTTTTCTTATCGTAAGCCCCGAAAATAACTTTACCCATCCGCGCTTGAATAAGAGCAGAGGAACACATAGTACAAGGTTCTAAATTTGTGATAATAGTACATTCATTAAATCTCCAATCATTTTTTATTAGAGATGCCTGCCTAAGTGCCATTATCTCAGCATGACCCAATGGGTCTTTATTTATATTCCTCCTGTTAACCCCTCTCCCGATACATCTTCCTCTCTCATCTAAAATTATTGAACAGATTGGTAGCTCAACTTTTCCAATTTCTTTGGATCTTCTTAATATCGAATTCATCCACAAAGTGTATTTTGAATTATTTTTTTTTCTTTGTTGATCTTCATTACTATTTCCATTTTCAAAAATATATCTCATTTACCAATATTGAGAATAGAATTATTAATAGATATTTTATCTGATGGCTGAAGATTTAATTAATAATAAAGATATATATTTTCCCTCATATTTAGGGACTAATGACAAATTGATTACTCTTCTGAATAGAACAAGTCAAACTCTTTGTGACTGGTTCTCTAAAGCTGATAAAAATGGTCCTTTGCCTTTCGATGAGAGCTTCAAGTGCATTATGCCTGCGGAGGATGGTAATTCTGAAGAAGATTTGTTTTCTGAGATTGAATCTCTTTTGAACAATTCATTTAATCCCGTTCATCCCGGCTCACTAGCTCACCTTGATCCTCCACCTTTAATTTTCTCTATCTTGGGAGATTTAATTGCTGCTGGTTTAAATAATAATCTTCTCGCTTACGAGTTATCACCAAGTGTAACTTTGCTTGAGGAATCATTATGCAAATGGTTTGCCAAAAAATTAGGGTTTAATGATTTCTCAGGAGGTATAGCTGCTAGCGGAGGTACATTAAGTAATCTGAATGCTCTTATAGCAGCAAGAAATAATGCTGGATTAGGTACAAATCCTAATTCTGTATTACTTGTTAGTGAAGATGCTCATTCTTCCTTCGTTAAATGTATAAGAGTAATGGGTCTTGATACTACGAATCTTGTCAGGATTAAAACTGATAATCAAGGTCGAATGGATATAAACGATCTCAGAAAGTCTTTAGATAAATGTTCAATAGAAAATAAAAAAATATTTGCTATTGTTGCCACCCTTGGGACAACTGTAAGAGGAGCCATTGATCCTATTAAAGAAATTAGTGAAATCTGTAAAAAAAGAAATATATGGTTACATATTGATGGTTCAATTGGAGGGATTTTTGCTATAACTTCTATTCCAATAGAAGGTTTAAATAATATTAATCAGGCTAATTCGATAACGATAAATCCACAAAAAATCATTGGTATAACAAAGACTTCATCTTTGTTATTGGTATCAAATATGAGTACTTTAGAAAATACTTTTAATACTGGATTACCATATATATCATCTAAAGAAAATATTATAAATAGAGGAGAGATAGGCATACAAGGTTCTAGACCTGCAGAGGTTATCAAACTATGGCTTGGGTTACGTTTTTTAGGTCTGAATGGAATAGAAAATATATTAAAATCTTCAATTAAAAGAAAAGATTTTTTTATAAAAAATATTAGTAACAATAAATTTGATATATATTCAGGACCTCTTCATATTGTTTCATTCTTACCAAAAAAACTTGAGCCTAAAGATTCTGATGGATGGACTCAAACTAAAGTTAATGAACTAATTAACAATAATTTTATGCTTTCTAGACCAAAATTTAAAGGTAAATATTTTTTACGGGTTGTCATGGGAAATTACAACACAAAAGAATCTCATATTAAGGAACTTTTGAGACTTTTAAATGCTTAAATAGTGAATATGAGTAGACCAAAAATTATTGCAATTGTAACAGGGTTTATATCTATAGCCATTTGTATCGCTTATTTACTCTTAATAACTATTTTTGATTTCAGAACATATCTAAATGATCAATTATCCAATTTTACATAGTAAATGGAGGCAACCTTTTATTTGATTTGAAATATTTTTTTATTTCAATTTTTGAAATAGCTTCTTTTACGAAGTTGTTTAAAATGTCCTCTCTCTTACTTATTCTATAGATCTTATCTACTACTTCTTGAATTCCTCCATCTCCCCAATCTTGACCATTTTTAAAATACTCAATCAAACTTAGTCCTACTATTCTTATTAACCAGCCTGCTGTAACTGATTGTATAGATTTAGATAATATTATTTTAGTCAAGCTTGTAGCTAAAGCAGGAGAAAGAATGGCGAGACCCCCTTTTAGTATTCCTTGTTTAGCCAATACGCTTAGCAATGAAGTCGCTAAATCTTTTGCATCTTTTTTTGTAAGCTTTATTTCATATATTTTTGACAATTCCATTATCATTTGAAGGTTTACGGAGGTAGTAGTAAGGAAATCAACAGCTGGTAGTGGATTAACTAGTATTACACCTCCTGTTATCCACATATATTTATTAATCACTTTATTTGACATTAAATATCTTTGTTCTTGGACGAAATTTTTACTTTTAATACCTAACTGATTTGAGCGAAAAAGAATATTATCCGCCAATAACTCTTCACCATTATTATCGAGCGTTTCAATTATTTCTCTAAATAAACTTCCTACCTCTGGAACTAAATTTAAAGCATCTGATTTTATATAGGGAGATTCTTGAGGTACTGCAATTGTTTTAACAACTGAAATTTTATTTTTTCTAGCGGAAGTTATAGAAATTATATTTTCTTTGATGAGGTTATTTTCATCTCTAGACCTCAAATCACATTTATTTAGAACTATTATTATTTTTTTCCTTAATTTTAATAATTCTTTAATTAAATAGTTTTCGTATTTATTTATGTCCTGATCTAACACAAAAAGAACCAAGTCAGAATTTGATGCTTGTATAATGGTTGCTTTTTCTCGTTCTTCCCCTAATTTAGATGGTTCGAATAAACCCGGAGTATCCACTATATTAATGTTTCTTTTTAAGATTGGGATACGAATTTTATAGCTATTAATATGCTTAGTTGTTCCTATTTTTGCTGAAGTTTGTCCGACAATATTTTTCAATAATGATCTTGCTATAGATGTTTTTCCTGAGGAACCTGCTCCAAAAAGAGTAACTTTATAATCTCCTGTTTTTAATTGGGACTCTAGTTTATTTTTTTGGTAATTTAACAATTCAACTTTTACTTTATCGTTAATTTTTTTATTAATATTCTCGACCCCTTCCAAACTTATCTTCGCAGCACCATATGTATTTTTGAATAAAAGTGTATTTTTTTTATTTTTATATATAACTTTATAAACTATTTTTTTAAATAATTTTTTATCAATATTATAAAAGATATAAATAACTATAATTAAAGATAAAAGAGTATAAATATTTACTATTCTTACAAATATCGAAAATAAAATATATAGAAATAATATTAATACCACATACTTTATATACTTTAATTTCAAGTAATTCATTTTATCTATTATTTTTAAATATGTTATACAGTAAAAAAGTAAAACCAATATTAATAGATATATCAGCGATATTAAATACTGGAAAATTTATAATATTTAAATTTATAAAATCAACCACAAAACCCTTATATATTCTATCTATACCATTACCAATAGTTCCACCAAGAATAAAGCTATAAGAATATAGATCAAAAAAGTTTAAAGTATTTTTCCTAAATATTAAATAAATAAGTAATATTGAAAAAATAATACTTATTAAAGATAAAAATATTCTACTACCACTAAATATGTTAAATGCTGCCCCGTAATTTTTTACAAAGTCTAATTTGAATAAAAGAAAATCTTTATTGATAAATAATTTATTATTATAAGACATTAAATATTTCGTAAATTGATCTATTAAAACAATAAAAATACTTAATGATAAAAAATATAATTTTGTTTGTATTTTATTAATCATTATTTGCTATGTTTTAAACGTTCTATAGGTTTAATAAGTAATAAAAGTGGAAAAAGCATTAAAAAATGATATCCAATTTTACCTACAGAGTATTTACCTAAATTATATAAAAATAAATTAAATTGACTGTGGGATATGATTTGTATAAAGTTGTAAAATATTCCAGTTAAATGCATAGCAACTATTGCTATAAATCCATTTTTTAAAAAGTTACCAACGTTTATTTTATTTCTAGTATTTAAATTATCAATTATTTTGATTAATGGATAATAACCTAATAAATAACCAAAATTTGGAGTGAGCAAATAACCTATTGAACCTCCTTGTTGAAAGACAGGAAATATAAATAACCCCAAAATTAAATATATAGAAAATGCTCTGAAAACAACTTTTTTATTAAATATAAGTGTTAATAAAATTATGGTTGGAATTTGCCATGTGATAGGCAACTCCAAGTTATTACTATATTTATAGATAAAAGGTAGTGGAATATAAACTGGTAACATTGATGTTATTACTAGTAATTGAAGACTCACTAGTATCTCAATTAATTTATAAAAATTGAGCATTATTATAAGTTTTATTTATAAACTTCTCAATGCAACAATTGGATCTAATTTAGAAGCTCTTTTTGCTGGTAACACGCCAAAAATTAAACCTATTGATCCTGAAATGATCATTGTCGATAAAGTTGTTGTAATTCCTACAGATGCAGGAAGTGGTGTTATCAGAGATAAAAGGAAAACACCTGATAATCCGGTTGTTGTTCCAATTAATCCTCCAATTGAAGATAAAATCAATGCCTCAATTAAAAATTGAATTAATATATCTGACTGTTTAGCACCTATTGCTTTTCTGAGACCAATCTCTTCTGTCCTTTCGCTAACAGAAACGAGCATAATATTCATGATTCCTATACCTCCAACCACTAAAGATACTGCTCCAATACCTGCCAATAAAAATGTTAGCCCACTTGTTATGTTTGTAACTATATTCAATGCATCTTCTTGTGATCTAACTGCAAAGTCATCATCTCTAATTATTTTATGTCTTTGCCTTAATAAGTTAGTAATTTGAAATTTAGCGGCACTGGTTGCATTTTTATCTATCGCTTCAACACTAATAAAGCTTAAACTTACACCATATGTAGGATCCTTCCCTGTAATCCTATTTACCATCGTGGTTAGTGGAATATAAGCATTTTTGTCTTGATTACTCCCAAATACAGCACCTTTTGGTTTTAATATTCCAATAATTTCGTAAGTATGATCTTTAATTCTAATTTTTCTCCCAAGTGATGATGATTTATTTTTGAAAAATTCATCTTTAAGATCAGGACCTATTACTACATAATTTCTTGCACTATTAACATCGCTTTCTGATAAAAATCTTCCCTTATCTACTTCAAAGCTTCTTACTTCAAGAAATTCAGGAGTTACTCCAGCAATTGATATATTTAGGCTTTTAGAATTTGATTGAACTATTTCATTAGCAGAGATTTGAGGAGCAACTTTTTTAACTGTTGGGACTTGATTACTTATTGCTACTGCATCTTCTAAAACTAGGTTTTTAGGAAATGAAATACCTCTTCTTCTTGTGTCATTATTTCCAGGAACAATGAATAAAACATTTGCACCTAAATTACTTAATTGGTTTTTTGCTAATGTTTGAGCACCTCTTCCAAGTCCAACAAGTGTAATAACTGATGCATTTCCTATAATAATCCCCAGCATTGTTAACGAACTTCTCAATTTGTTCGAAACTAAAGTTTTTGTAGCCATGCCTAAGGCTTCTTTTATTGAGATATTCCTAGACATATTTATATTTATCTATTGCTTCATCATCTTCAATTTGCCCCATGTATATAACACCCTCATTAAGCTGAAGTGTAATAAGATCGCCATTACTAATTTGATGATTATCCATATTTTTCAAATTACAAATTGTAGAAATTTTTTTATTATGTTTGTTAAACAAGGCATAAACATCATTTACATTTTGGTTGGTAACAATGCCCGCAATATTTTTACTCAGTGGAATATTTTTCATTAATTCCTCAGGAACAAATAATATTTCTCCTGGACAAATTAAGGACATATCAAGATTATTTTTTATTATTCTTGCTTTACCTGTGACACCGATTTCCCCTATTGAAATTCCTCTCGAAACAATCTTTCTTACTAAACCGACTTTTATTAAATCTGTAGAGCCGCTAATGCCAGTTAATGTACCTGCAGTTTGAACTACTAAATCTCCTTGATTTAAGATCCCCATCTCCTGAGCAATTTGCATAGCTAAACTAAAAGTCTTTGCTGTTCTATCATCATTTTTAACTACTATGGGAGTAACTCCCCAAACAAGTTGCAATCTTCTCGCTACACTTCTCTCTGTAGTAGTTGCCAAGATAGGTGTTGGTGGTCTGAACTTACTTACATTTCGAGCGGTGGAGCCTGATTTTGTCAAAGGGATTATAGCTCCTGCATCAAGTTGTCTAGCTATATTACTTACTGCTGCACTAATAGCATTTGGGATCGTACTAGGTAAGTGGCTCTCAATAGCTTTTAGTGGATAATCCCTTTCAATTCTTCTTGCTATGGTTGCCATCGTTTCTACAGCCTCCACAGGATAATCGCCCACTGCAGTTTCATTTGAAAGCATTACTGCATCTGTTCCATCCAGAATTGCATTTGCAACGTCACTAACTTCGGCCCTTGTTGGTCTTGGATTTGAAGCCATAGAATCAAGCATTTGAGTCGCTGTAATTATTGGGATACCTAATGAATTAGCTTTTCTTATTAATTCCTTCTGTAAAAGAGGAACTTCTTCAGCGGGCATTTCTACTCCTAAATCACCCCTTGCAACCATAACCCCATCACATAAGGGTAATACTGTATCAATTTGATCAATTGCTTCAAATTTTTCTATTTTTGCGACTACAGGTGTTGAATGGCCATTTTTGTTTATTAAATCTTTTATTTCGTTTATGTCGGAAGGATTTCTTACGAAACTTAGAGCTATCCAATCAACTCCTTCAGATAAACCAAATTTTAAATCCTCCTTATCTTTTTCTGTCAATGCTTTTACTGATAATTGAACATCAGGAAAATTAACACCTTTATTATTTGAAAGAACTCCCCCTACAGTTACTAGGCACTCTAAAAGATTAGCTTTTATATCTACTTTTTCTACAATCATTTCTATTTTGCCATCATCTAATAGTATTCTTTTCCCTTCGCTAACTTCTTGAGAAAGTTTGTCGTAGGTTACATTTGCAATAGTATTTGTACATTCGACATCATTCGATGTCAGTATAAATTTATCACCTTTTTTAACTTTTACTGGACCATCTTTAAAGCGCCCTAATCTTATTTTAGGTCCTTGAAGATCTTGTAATATTCCAATATCTATATCTAACTTTTTTGATACCTCTCTTATTGTTTTTATTCTCTCAGCATGATCTTTATGATCCCCATGTGAGAAATTTAATCTGAATGTGGTTACTCCAGCTTTAATCAAATCTGTAATTATCTTTTCAGATTGAGTTGCAGGACCAATAGTTGCTACAATTTTTGTTCTTCTTTTTAAATCAATATTCGACATATATAGATAATATTGCTAGATATAAATAAATTTACCATACCCAAAGTTAGTTATTTAAGTCATGGATTTTAAAACTTATCAGAAAAAAGCTAGAGAAACTGCACAATATCCAGATTTAGGCTCAAATAATATTTATCCAACTCTTGGGTTAGTTGGCGAGGCTGGTGAGGTAGCAGAAAAAGTAAAAAAAGTTATAAGAGATAATAATGGAATTTTTGATAACGAATCAAAACTAGGTATTAAAAAAGAATTAGGAGATGTATTGTGGTACATTTCAAATCTTTGTACAGAATTAAATTTCAATTTAGAAGATGTCGCTATGCAAAACCTTGCAAAATTAAAATTAAGAGCTGCAAAAGGAAAGATAAGTGGGTCCGGGGATGATAGATGAATTCAGCTATAACCTAAGCTTGCATACTGGAGATTTGTAATTAGGTTTTGAATAACGTTTAAAAGTAAAAAAGCTAATAAAGATGAAATATCAAATCCACCTATTGGAGGAATTATGCCTCTAAAAATGTTTAAATAGGGATCTGTGATAGAAGTCAATGCAGATAAAACGCCGTTACTCCAATCAATACCTGGAAACCATGTAAGTAAAATTCTTATTATCAATATAAAAGAATAAATTGATAAAGTTTGGCCTAAAACTGCAAAAATCTCAGATAACATCTTCATGCTGTAATTTAATACATCCTAACATCTACTTATTATTGCTGCTTATTATTATGGCTTCCTATATTTGAGAGATATTCATTACTCACAGCAAAAGTTTGAAAAAACTTTTCTGATAATGATAACCAATATGATCTACCATCTTTTTGCTTACGTTTGACAATAAACTTCTTTTCTAATAATTCTTTAATATGATCATAAGCACCTGAACCACGAAGAAGTATAAGATCGGATTGAAGGATCTTTTTTTTGATTGCAATAGTTGCCAATGTCCTTAATTCGGATGTTTTCAAATCAGAAGGAAGTAAATCATCCACGTATTCATCCAGACTAGACTTTAGTTCAAGAGAAAAACTATTATTAACTTCATTTAATTCAATAGCTGAATTTGGATTAGAGTATTTATTTTTTAAATCTTTAATTGCATCATTTATTAAGTTAATATCAGAATTAGTAATTTCTGAAAGATCCTTTTTTGTTATTGGTCTGCCTTTCAAATATAGAACAGCTTCAACTTTAGTAACTAGATCTATATCAGATATTGGCGTGGTATTTAGATCAGATTGATTGATTTTAATTACCGAAATCTTTCCTAATTTACCTTAAATTTAATCTGATGCACCAAGGAATAATCTATATGTATCGTTTTGAGTTTCATCCCAAAATTTATAGCCTAGAATTCTTACAAATTTATTCCACTCTAAAATCTCATTTTTATCGATTAAAACTCCAATAACAATTTTCCCAACATCAGCGCCATAATTCCTATAGTGAAATACGCTTATAGACCAATTAGATTTCATATTATTTAAGAAGTTTATTAATGCGCCAGGCCTTTCAGGAAACTCAAATCTGTATAAAAGCTCAATAAAGTTTCTATTATCCATTTCTTTAAAATTCTTTGGTAATCTTCCACCTACCATATGTCTTAGATGATTTTTAGATAATTCATCATCACTTATGTCAATAAATGAGTACTCCGAATTTCTAAATACATTTAAAAGATTTTTTTTATCATTTAATCCATAGACTTGAACTCCTACAAAGATCTGGGCATTCTTAGAATTTGACATCCTGTAACTAAATTCAGTTAAATTTCTATTATCAAGTAACTTACAAAAATCAATTAAACTTCCAGCACGTTCAGGAATTTCAACAGCCATCATTACTTCTTTACACTCACCAAGTTCTGCTCTTTCTGCGACAAATCTAAGCCGTTCAAAATTCATATTTGCACCACATGCAATCGCAACCATTTTTCTATTTGAATGATTCGAATTTAAAATATCTTTTTTCATCCCTGCAATTGATAATGCTCCTGCGGGCTCTAGTATTGATCTAGTATCCTCAAAAACATCTTTTATAGCTGCACATATTTCATCAGTATTAACGGTAATCATCTTATCTATATATTTTCTGCCAATATCAAAAGTATTTTTACCAATTTTTTTAACCGCCACTCCATCTGCAAATTGACCAACAGAAGATAATTCCACAATTTTTGATTCTTCCAAAGATTTTGTCATAGCGTCTGCATCTTCAGGCTCTACCCCAATTATTTTTACTTCAGGCCATATTTTTTTAATATATAAGGATATTCCTGATATCAATCCACCACCACCAACAGCAATATAAATTGCATAGGGTTTTTCCTTTAGTTGCTGTTCAAGTTCAATAGCTATAGTTCCTTGTCCTGCTATTACATCTGGATCATCAAAAGGATGAATAAAACATAAATTTCTTTCTTTGCTAATTCTTATTGCTTCTTTGTATGTTTCATCATAATTATCACCGAATAATATAACTTTTGCTTTTAACTTTTTCACAGCATTAACTTTTACAAGAGGTGTTGTAATGGGCATTAATATTGTTGCTTGGCAATTTAGCTTGAGAGCACTAAGAGCAACACCTTGAGCATGATTACCAGCACTTGAAGTAATTACTCCCTGAGAAAGCTGAGAATTTGTGAGCTTACTCATTTTGTTATATGCACCTCTTACCTTGAATGAAAATACATCTTGAAGATCTTCTCTTTTTAGAAAAACTTCATTATTAAGTGTATTACTTAAATTATGAGCTTTTTCTAGGGGCGTTTTTTTTGCTACTTCATAGACTTCAGCTTGAAGTATTTTTTTAAAATAATCATTCATATATATACTTTTAGCATTAATTATTAATCTAATAAAACATTACATGATCTATTTCCAAAAAATTACTCATTTTGCACCTCGACGTTTTAGATTATATAGATACCAATTTTTGTTAAATGCTTTTAAGTGAGTTAAGTCATCCAAATCAACTTCATGGCTTAACAGTTTCACAATTAGAGGAAATTGCTTGTCAAATTAGAGAAAGACACCTTCAAGTAGTATCTACTAGCGGTGGACATCTTGGTCCTGGTTTAGGTGTAGTTGAGCTTACATTGGCTTTATATCAAACTCTTGATCTAGATTTCGACAAAGTTGTTTGGGATGTAGGACATCAAGGTTATCCTCATAAATTAATAACAGGACGTTTCAGTCAATTTGATTCCCTTAGACAACAAAATGGAGTAGCTGGATATCTAAAAAGAAGTGAAAGTAAATTTGATCATTTTGGTGCTGGACATGCAAGCACTTCTATTTCTGCTGCTTTAGGAATGGCAATAGCAAGAGACAGAAAAGGTGAGAATTATAAATGTGCTGCTGTTATTGGAGATGGAGCATTAACTGGAGGAATGGCATTAGAAGCTATAAATCATGCAGGACACTTACCAAATACTCCTCTAGTTGTTGTATTAAACGATAATGATATGTCTATTTCTCCTCCAGTTGGAGCCCTTTCATCTTACTTAAATAAGGTAAGAGTTAGTCCGCCATTGCAATTTTTATCTGATAGTGTTCAAGAAAGTGTAAAAAATATTCCCTTAATTGGTAAGGATATACCAGAAGAATTTAAAAATATTAAAGGAAGCGTTAGACGATTGGCTGTTCCTAAGGTTGGTGCTGTTTTTGAGGAACTTGGATTTACATATATGGGACCAATAGACGGTCATGATATTGGGAATTTAGTTAATACTTTTAACGCTGCTCATAAACTTAAAAAACCTGTACTTGTTCATGTTGTCACAACAAAAGGGAAGGGTTATCCTTATGCAGAAGCTGACCAAGTAGGATATCATGCACAGTCTGCATTTGATCTGACTACTGGGAAATCTATTCCATCAAAGAAACCTAAGCCTGTTAGTTATAGTAAAATATTTGGTCAAACCTTATTGAAAATATGTGAACAAGATAGCAAAGTCGTTGGCATTACAGCTGCAATGGCTACAGGTACTGGTTTAGATATATTGCAAAAAAATATTCCAGACCAATATATCGATGTAGGAATAGCAGAACAACATGCAGTTACTCTTGCGGCAGGAATGTCGTGCGATGGTCTTAAACCTGTTGTAGCTATTTATAGTACTTTTCTTCAACGTGCATTCGATCAATTAATTCATGATGTAGGTATACAAAATTTACCTGTATCATTCGTACTTGATAGAGCTGGGATAGTTGGAGCTGACGGTCCTACTCACCAAGGTCAATACGATATAAGTTATATGAGATCTATACCTAATTTTGTATTGATGGCCCCAAAAGATGAGTCTGAATTACAGAGAATGTTAATAACTTCAATAAACCATAACGGTCCTACAGCACTAAGAATACCCAGAGGCTCTGGGCTAGGAGTGGCTGTAATGGATGAGGGTTGGGAGCCTTTAAATATAGGCGAAGCTGAAATACTTGAAGAAGGAGAGGATATTTTAATTATTGCTTATGGTTCAATGGTCGCATCAGCTATCGAAACAGCAAAGATACTAAAAAATATGAACATTAATGCATGTCTTATTAATGCAAGATTTGTGAAACCTCTCGATAAAAGTCTTATTATGCCTTTAGCAAGTAGGATTCAAAAAGTTGTAACTATGGAAGAAGGAACTTTAATAGGTGGATTTGGTTCCGCAATAGTTGAATTATTAAACGATAATGAAATAAATATTCCTGTATACAGAATAGGTATACCTGATGTTTTAGTTGATCATGCTTCACCTGATCAGAGTAAAGAAAAATTAGGACTTATGCCTGATCAGATGGCAGATAAAATTGTTAAAAAATTTAAGTTAGATAATTAAAAATTTAATAAATAAATTTTTATAAAACACCTCGTGAAGCTAATCCTAGGATTGCTCCAATTCCAAAAATATGACCTAGGCAATTAGCACCTACAACTGACGCGTGACTTAAACCACCATAGAATTTTGAATTAGGTATTTCAAAACCTTCATTAGGTTTTCTTATTGTTGCTCTAGCAATTGCATAAGCAAAAACATTACATGCAATCATTACGACGGCACACTTTGGAGACCAAGAAAAAGTTGCTGGATCTGCAGCTGCAAATAATGTAGTAAACATAAAAAATCGTTATTTTCATATATTCTCTAATACTTTTACCTAAAAAACACAAAATTGTAAAAGGTCTTAAGAGTTGTTTACTTCTAAGCAATTTAACAACTTTATAAATCCAAACAAAATAACAAAATCACTTAGAGTTAGGAAGGATTCTGCAAAGCCATGCAGGAAGTCAACTTCAACAAGGGTTTTATCATAGTAATTTAGTGTGAAGATAGATACCAATATAGTTATTAATACGAATAAAACAGTTAAGGAAAATCCTGTTTTTACAAAAATATTAACAGATTTGATTTTATATAAATAAAACAAAAATATTGCATATGGAAATATTGATACTGCGAACAATAATGTGTTATCAATGGAACCTAATTTTTCTATAAATTTAAAAAATAAATCATTCATAAGTCTCTTCCTTTTTAAAAATAGTGAATGATGCGAGAGCTAATGTTGAATTACCAATTAATGTAAATATCCCTTGAAGCGTTACTAATCCATACAATACAGCTTGATTATCATAAATATGCCAAGTAATAGCGCACATAGCTCCTATTAAGTTTGGAACCATAGCTAAGCTTAACCAAAAAAATAAATTGTATTCTTTATATGTAGAAATTTTGTATATAACAAAGATGGTAAATATCCATTCAATGACCGAAGAGATGTGAATTAACCAAGTTCCAAATGAAAGTTCGTGCAAAATTTATATTTTTTTCTTTAGTACATTAAGTACTTCCTTGGCATGATTTATGGGTAAAACACTTATCCATCTATAAGAAATTTCTCCTTCTGGAGAAATCAAAAATGTATTTCTATCTGAAAATGGAGGAATCCAAGAACCATATTTATCGCTAATAATTCCTTCAGGATCGGATAATAAAGTGTAGTTTATAGATTTCTCGCTGCAGAAACTTTCATGAGAATCTTGATTATCAGCACTAATACCAACAATTTCGGCATTATATTTTGAAAAATCTTTTTTTAATTCCGAAAAACCTTTAGCTTCAAGAGTGCAACCTGCGGTAAAGTCCTTTGGATAAAAATACATAACAAGCCACTTACCTTGAAAATCATTTAATTCCCAAATGTTTTTTGATTTTATGTTTTTATTAAAACCTTCTAATTGAAAGTTTGGAGCTTTATCTCCAACTTCAGGAGCAAAGTCAAAAGCAATTGCTGAATTACAATTTAATAAAAAAATAAAAGATATTAATATACTTATAACTAAATTTCTCATCAAATTTAGAATTTTTTTAAATCAACTCCATTTGATTTGGCAAATTTGTCTAAACCTACTTTTTGTATAGACTTTAGTGCTTTGGTGCTAATTTTAATATTCACCCATTTTTTGCCTTCTTCCCACCAAAGTCTCCTTTTTTGGAGATTAACTTGTTGCAATTTTTTGGTACGAATATGTGAGTGACTCACTGCCATCCCGTTATTAGCTTTTACACCGGTCAGTTCGCAAACTCTTGACATATTTATTGAGTTAAATCTTTAAAAATTCTAACACATGACTCAATTTGTTGAATTAAGTAATTCTGAAATTAATTCGGCATTATTATTTTGTAAATTAATTATCTGTTCTTGATCTAATCCACCAACGGAAAGTTTAGCCATATCGTAAACATGATTAGCAATTTTAGATGCCAATGGATTCTCAATAGGATCTTTTTCATCAATAATTATTTTGTTGCCTGTAATTTTATTAAGACCAACAATAAGTGGATGTTCTTTGTTAATTAAGAGCACATGATATTCAGGTAAGCCAGGCATCTTTTGTTCCATGTAAGCGCCCATATCATTAATTCTTCTCATTTGTTCTGGAAGCAAGATCATCGCTGGTGGAGCATCGTTACTTGAAAGTGACTGCACTTTAACTGTTACTTTCTCATTGTTAAGGGCCTTAACTATCGTATCTCTAAGATTATCTGTATTTGATTTGCCATCCTTATCTACAATTTCTTTAGATTCTTTATCTTCTATTTCATTTATTTCAGAATCTACTCTTTGGAATTGATAATCTTCATTTTTACTTTCCAACCATGGAAGAAATTGTGCGTCAATTAAGGGATCTGATTTAATAACTTCTTTATTATCAGATAAACAGATATTTAATGCACTAGACTGCGCAATCAAATCTGAACAGTAAATTATTTTTTTAGAATCAGTTAATTTATTTCGCTCTTTGTAATTAGCGAGAGTTGTGAAATATTTATCATTGGACTTGATGAGAGATTTATTTTCAATATCTGTAGTTACGTCTTTCTCTGAATTTATTATTGTTTCGAAAATTATACTGTTATTGACTAAATCAGCAAATTTTTCATCTTCTATAGCACCAATTTTAATAAAAGCAGAGATTGAATCCCAAATTTCTGCATAAAATTCTGGAGAATTTTTTATCAAATCCTTAAGTTTATTAGCGATTTTTTTTGAGATAAATGATGATATAGACCTTACTTTTCTGTCTGTTTGTAATGCACTTCTACTAACATTTAACGGTATATCTGTAGAGTCAATAACTCCTCTTAGAGGTAAAAGGTATTTTGGTACTATCTCTTTAATTGAATCGCTTACGAATACTTGATTGCAAAATAGTTTTATTTCTCCTTTTTCCCAATCAGCTCTACCTGACAACTTTGGAAAATACAATATCCCTTGTATGTCATATGGATAATCTGTATTTAGATGAATCCATAACAGTGGATCTCCCTGGAAAGGATAAAGGTATTTATATAACTCAATATAATCTTCATCTTTTAATTCACTAGGTTGTTTTCTCCAAGGAGGATTTTTCTTATTGATTGACTCTCCTTCTAATAAGACATCTATTGGCATAAAATCACAATATTTTTTTATTAGTGATTTAATTCTTTCAGGCTCGATAAAATCTTTTTCTTCTTCAAGTAGGTGAAGAATAACATCTGTACCAATTGTCTCTCTTTCTGATTCCTCTAACGTGAAATTTGGCGATCCATCACAAGACCATTTGAATGCTTTTGACTCCCCAATTGCCGACTTAGTTAATATATCAACTCTATCTGCCACCATGAAACTTGAATAAAAACCTAGACCAAAATGACCTATGAATTCATCATTATCTTTTTTGTATTTTGTTAGGAATTCTTCAGCACTAGAAAATGCAACTTGATTTATATACTTCTTAATTTCTTCATCATTCATTCCAATTCCATTATCGGAAATTGTTAACGTATTTTTTTCACGGTTAATTGTTATTTTTACTTGAGCTTCCTCAGTATTCTCGCAATCACCTGCCATAGAGGCCATTCTTCTTTTACTAATTGCGTCAACACCATTACTAACAAGTTCTCTTAAAAAGATTTCATGGTCAGAATATACTGCCTTCTTGATAATTGGGAAAATATTTTCGGTATTAATACGAATTTCGCCTTTTTCCATTTAAAAAAAATCAAACATATTAAATCTTATTTCGTAAAAACTAGTTAATCAAGTTTAATTAGGAGTATTGTCCGAACAATATATGAATTTCAAAACCCAAATATACTTTTAAAAGGATTTATTTAACCCACAAAATCTCATTACAATTATTTTCTTTCATAATTTGATTGGCTTTAGCAATGTCATCACATGGATTTAAATGTAAGACAGCAATATTTCCTTTTTTCTGTTGTGCTTTTTGTTCATTCATACCTTTTTCTAACAAATAAGAATCTTTAAACATCAATAAAATCTTTTTTTTATTTGTCTTTTCTTCCTTAATTAAATTTCTTAAAATGTCTACTGAAATCGTAAATCCAATCCCATTAAATATTTTCTCATAAGGGCTAAATGATCTTACTAACTCATCATATCTTCCGCCTTTTGCAATAACGCTTTTATATTTACCATTATCCGCTATTAGTTGAAAAACTATTCCTTCATATAAATTCAAGTGAGGTTGAAAAGTGGGATCAAGTTGTAATTTAACACCATATTTATTTGATATTTTTGATAATGTTTCAAATAAAAAATTTAAGTCATCTAATGTTTTACTAGTACCATATGTAGTTTTTAATTTTTTTAATATTGCAATTGGCTCTCCTCGTGTGAATAAAAGATCTTTAAGAATATATTTATCGTCTTCATCTATTCCTAATTTAGATAAATTATCTTGATCAAAATTGACCAGACTTTTCTTAATTTCTTCAAAATTATTATTCTTATATTTACTTAAGATTAAATCCATTATTTTTGTGGTGCTTACAAGTAGATATAAATTACAACCATCCTTCAAATTAATATTATCGATTGAATCAAACAAAATATTAATAACTTCAATTTCTGGGTATTTTGTATCATATCCAATTAATTCAATTCCACTCTGCAATTTTTCTTGTAACTTAAATGAATTTTTATTATTTTGTTTTTTATCAAAAACCATTCCATTGGTGAATAATCTTATAGGTCTTTTCTTATTTATTAATCTAGTAGATGACAATTTAACAATTGATGTTGTCATTTCTGGCCTAAGACATAATGAATTATTACTTACTATTCCTACAACTTGTTTTTCGTCAATAACGCCACGGCCTTTTATGGTATCTAAAGTATTTATGAATGAGGGTGAAACCTCTTCATATCCCCATAGTTTATAAACACTATTTAAATTATTTATTATGTTTGAGTTATTTTTTACATCGACTAATTTAATTTCCTTTATATCTGTCATTTTAATATTTAACTAATTTTAGGTATAGAGATTTTTTTTAAATGGAGAGACTTTATTTAGTTCATTTTTTAATTCATTCTCAAGGCTGGGAGAACAAGCTAAAATTCTACCTGAACTTAAATTAAATTCGCCTGATGGATAATCAGAAATAATACCACCAGCCTCTTTTACAATGATAGCACCGGCCGCTAGGTCCCATACCTCCAATCCTCTTTCCCAGTATCCATCTACCTTACCTGCCGCAACAAATGCTAGATCAACTGCTGCTGCACCTCCTCTTCTAACGCCTCTAGTTTTATGTGTTAAATAACAAAATTCAGCATAATTATTATCTTCTGTCTCAAATCTGTCATAAGAGAAACCAGTTACAAGTAGACTATCAGAAAGATTAGAGGGATTCGATACTTTAAGTTCACTATCATTGCAGAATGAGCCTAAACCTATACAGGCTGAATATAGTTCATTTAAATAAGGTACTGATATAGCGCCTATAATTGGCTTATTTTGATATACAAGGCCAATAGAAGTCCCAAAAAAAGGATATCCATGGGAATAATTAGTTGTACCGTCTAAAGGGTCTATACACCACGTTAAATCTGAAGATTTGGTTAATTTACCAGATTCCTCTGCATTTATAGATATGTTTGGTGTCTCTTCTAACAAATATTCTTTTATTTTATTTTCAACTTCCAAATCTACATTGGTAACTAGATCACCCTTCCTACCCTTTGATGAAATTTTCTGAATTTTATTGTAATTAACTTTTAAAATTTCATTACCAATTTGAGCGGAATTCTTGGCTATTTCATACAAAATGGATAAGTTTACTTCACTTGTAATCCCCTCTATTTCACTTAATTCAAACATGATAATTAATCTTCCTCAAATTCCCAAGGTGGCGCAACCCTTGTATTTCCTCTCCCAAAATATTGTCCAAATTGTAAATCATAAACTTCATCTTCATATGTAGTTTCTACCTCAAGATCTGAAGTTGCTTTAGCGACACAAAGTAGTGCATAACCTTTGTCTTTTAATGCTTGAGATACACCCATGGCTTCAGGTTGTTGCAAAGTACCAGATATTATTTTAACTGCACAACTTGTACAGCAACCATTTCTACATGAAAATGCAAGTTTGAAACCTTTCTTTTCAAATTCCTTAAGTATGTAATCATCACTATTAACCTCCTCTTGGTAAACCTTTCCGGTTTCCTTATTTTTAATCGTGACTGTGAAAGTCTTTTTCAAATAACTTTCCTCTAAAATGGGATGATCAAGGGTTAAAATGGTTATCTTGGGAGAGGTGGCCGAGTGGTTGAAGGCGCAGCACTGGAAATGCTGTATAGGGGCAACTTTATCGAGGGTTCGAATCCCTCTCTCTCCGTTTTATATTAGTTTATTTTGGTTAACTACATCAACATCTTTGTTTTTAAAGAATCTTTTAAAATAGATAGTAATCTTTTTAACAACTTATAAATAATCTTATTTATTTAAATAAAGTTGAAAATATTTGATTTTTACTATTATATGTAAATATCTAAGATAAAAATTATTTAAATTATTAGTAAATTTTGCTTTAATTTAGCGATCTAAAATCATGGGGCAAATAGTTGGAATTGATTTAGGTACTACTAACTCTGTTGTAGGAGTTATAGAAGCTGGACGTCCAATTGTTATTGCAAATTCTGAGGGTTCTAGAACTACACCTTCAATAGTTGGATTTACAAAAGACAAGGAAATAGTAATAGGTGATCAAGCTAGAAGACAACTTGTTCTAAATCCTAAGAATACCTTTTATAACTTAAAAAGATTTATTGGTAGTGACTGGGATGAATTAGATGAGAATAGTATTTCAGTTCCTTATAACGTAAAAGCTAATATCAATGGAAGCGTTAGGGTTCTTAGTCCAAATACAGAAAGAGAGTATGCACCAGAAGAATTAGTAAGCTCGTTGATTAGAAAATTAATCAATGATGCTGAAACATATCTTGGAGATACTGTTGACTCTGCAGTTATTACAGTCCCTGCTTACTTTAATGAATCACAAAGACAGGCTACAAAGGATTCTGCAATTTTGGCTGGCATTAAAGTTGATAGAATCCTAAATGAGCCTACTGCAGCTGCTTTAGCTTATGGCTTTGAAAAAAGTTCTTCTAATAATGTTTTGGTTTTTGATTTAGGGGGAGGAACTTTTGATGTTTCATTATTAAAAATTTCTAATGGTGTATTTGATGTTAAAGCAACATGTGGTGATACACAGTTAGGAGGAAACAATTTTGACTCAAAAATAGTTGATTGGCTCGCTGAAAAATTTCTTACTAAACATGAAATTGATCTAAGAAGGGATAGACAAGCTTTACAGAGACTAACTGAAGCTGCCGAAAAAGCTAAATGTGAATTATCAGGATTGCAAAAAACAAAAATATCCTTACCTTTTATCACCACAAGTAAAGAGGGCCCATTACATATTGAAGAAACCTTAGATAGAAAAATATTTGAATCATTATCACAAGATTTACTAGATAGATTACTAGAGCCTGTCCAAATTGCTTTAGATGATTCTGGATGGAACGCAGAAGATATTGATGAGGTAGTTCTTGTAGGTGGCAGCACTAGAATTCCAATGGTTCAACAATTAGTTAAGACTCTTGTTCCTAATGAACCATGTCAATCTGTAAATCCTGATGAAGTCGTAGCAGTTGGAGCTGCGATTCAATCTGGAATTATTAGTGGTGATTTACAAGATTTACTCCTAAATGACGTTACTCCTTTATCTTTAGGTTTAGAAACTATTGGTGGTCTTATGAAGGTACTCATTCCTCGTAATACGCCAATACCAGTTAGACAATCAGATGTTTTTAGTACTTCCGAAGCTAATCAATCTTCAGTGGTTGTTCAAGTACGGCAGGGAGAGAGGCCTTTAGCCACTGAAAATAAATCACTAGGTAAATTTAGACTATCAGGAATACCTCCAGCTCCAAGAGGAATACCTCAAGTTCAGGTAGCATTTGATATTGATGCTAATGGTCTTTTAGAAGTAAGTGCAACTGATAGAACAACTGGAAGAAAGCAAACGGTTACAATTTCGGGAGGTTCTAATTTAAATGAACAAGAAATAAATTCGATAATTGAAGAAGCTAAAGCAAAAGCTAATGATGATAGGAAGAGAAGATCTGTAATTGATAGAAAAAATAGTGCTTTAACTCTTATTGCGCAAGCTGAGAGAAGACTTAGGGATGCTTCTTTAGAATTTGGGCCTTATGGAGCTGAAAGGCAACAACGAGCTGTTGAATTAGCCATTCAAGATGTTGAAGAGTATATAGATGACGATGATCCTCAAGAATTAGAAATTTCAGTAAGTGCTCTACAAGAAGCATTATTCGGCTTAAACAGAAAATTTGCTTCTGAAAAGAAAACCGATAATAATCCCTTACAGGGTATTAAAAATACATTTGGAACATTAAAGGATGAACTCTTTTCTGATGATTATTGGGATGATGATCCTTGGGATAATCAAATGAATAGAAATTATAGAAATTCGAGGTATGGTAATTCTAGGGACGATGATCCATGGGACAATGACTACTTCCTCTAAAAAAGACTATTTGTCGATTTTGGGCTTATCCCCTGATTTCGATGATAAAGAACTTAAAAAGGCCTTTCGAAGAGAGGCAAGAAAATGGCATCCAGATTTAAATAAAAACGACCTTAATGCAGAAGAAAGATTTAAATTAATTAACGAAGCATACGAATATCTACGTGATCCTAATGTAAGGAAAAATAGTTCGGATGAAAAAATCCAGGACGATAATGAAAATAATAATTTCAAGACGGGTTTTCCTGATTTTCAAGATTATCTTGATTCATTATTTGGATATGAATACTCACCAAAGAATTATCAAGACTATGACAATGAAACATTTGAGGATGAAATGATAAATACAAATAATGATGAATTTAATAATTATGAATACCCTACAACCTCTCCAGAAGAGCCCCCTCCAGTTAAACTCCACCAAGATATTGAAACAGTTATTGAGTTAACTCCTGATGAGGCCTTAAATGGAGCTTCAATTTTAATAGAACTTGAAGATGAAACCGTAGTAGAAGTTGATACACCTCCTTTCGCTGGAGATGGATGGCGATTAAGACTTGAAAATATTGCAAGAGGAGGTAAAGATCATTATCTACAGTTAAAGGTTCAAACCGAAAGTGGTCTAAGAATTGATGGTTTAAGAGTTCTTTATAAATTAGAGTTATTTCCTCACGATGCACTTCTTGGTTGTGCAGTAGAGGTTCCGACCCTTGATGGAAATGTCACACTTCAAGTGCCACCAAAATCATCTACAGGAAGAATGTTACGTTTGAAAGGTAGAGGTTTAACTTTCGAAGATAATCTTGGTGATCAATATGTTGAAATCTTGGTAGTGATACCTGCTGATATTAATGATGAAGAAATTGCTTTATATACAAGATTACAAGAATTATCGCTTTCTGATTCTTAATCAAATACTATGTAAATAGAAAAATAGATAATTATGAACATATTTGTTCTTATGTATAATTCAGGAACAGATAAGGAAGGAATTCATTCAATCGAACTTATAGGAAGGACCATTGTTCTTATGTTTGAAGATAAGGATGATGCAACAAGATATTGTGGTCTACTAGAAGCTCAAGATTTTCCTTTGGCAACAGTTGAAATGATCAACATTGAGGAAATAAAAGATTTCTGCATTAAATTAGATTATGAATGCAAATTAGTAGAAAAAAATTTTGTACCCAAAACCGCAGAAGATAGGTTTTTAATTTCACCACCCCAGAAAAACCTAGAAGTGGAAAATTGGGAGGGAGACAAAAATAGTAATAAAGATAAAATTGATATAAATACCATTAAGGAAAACCTTGAAAAGTTGCTTTAGCTACTAAAATATCAGAATAATTATTAAACAAATAGAACATGACAACAGCATTATTTGAAACAGAAGTTGGAAACATTAATATTGAATTTTTCTCTAACGACGCACCTAATACAGTTAAAAACTTTACGAATTTGATTACTGATGGTTTTTATGATGGTCTAGCGTTTCACAGAGTTATTCCTGGATTTATGGCTCAGGGTGGATGTCCTAATACTCGTGTCGGAGCATCTGGTATGCCTGGAACTGGAGGTCCTGGATATAATATTAAATGTGAAATTAATTCCAATAAACATCTTAAAGGCTCACTTTCTATGGCTCATGCAGGAAAGGATACAGGTGGTAGTCAGTTTTTCATAGTTTATGAACCACAGCCTCATCTCGATGGAGTTCATACTGTTTTTGGTAAGACTGATGATATGGATGTAGTTCTAAAGCTTACTAATGGTTCAAAAATTCTAAAAGCAACTTTAAAAAAGTAAATTAGCTTTCAAAAACAATACTAAATGTCTCTTTATCTAGATTAAATTTTCTTGTAGATGAATATAAAATTTCATTATTAATACTAAATTTAGTATTTATTAATTTGATGCTACTTTTTGGGTGTAATGCCTGTTCAATGTTTCTAGAAACAATAATTCCAATCTTTGTACTTTTTTCATAATTGGATAAAAACTGAATAAATGATTCTATATTCTTTATTTCTTCATCAGTAATGTTGGAATTGGTTCTATTCTGATCATGTAAAATTCGCCAAACTAATTTTGGTCGATTCCAAAAAGCCAATAATCTTGGTGTACTTTCTAGTTTAATATTAATCTTCTTATCACTACAGAATTTAATAGCGATATTTTTTATTGGAACAAGATCAATAGATTTATATTTTCCGTCAAGAAAAATTGATATAAATGGATCGATATTCCTGAAATTAGGATTATCTTCATCAATCATGTGACCTAACTTCGTTTTTTTTACACTTAAATATTCTGCATTTTTATCGTTTGGACAAATCACTAATGGAACTCTCTCAATAACCTCTATTCCATAACCACCTAATCCAGCAATCTTTCTAGGATTATTTGTAAGTAATTTTAGTTTTTTTATCCCTAGATCGGTTAATATCTGTGCTCCAACTCCATAATTTCTTAGATCAGCTGGAAAGCCTAATTTTTCATTAGCTTCTACAGTGTCTAATCCACCATCCTGTAAACTATATGCTTTTAATTTATTTATAAGACCAATACCTCTGCCTTCTTGTCTCAAGTAAACAACAACTCCCTCTTCCTCTTTTTCTATCCTTGATAATGCAGCCTCTAACTGAGGTCTACAATCACAACGTAATGATCCAAAAGCATCGCCAGTTAAGCACTCTGAGTGCATTCTAACTAGTACAGGTTCGCTTAATTTTGATGATTTTTGTTTAACTAATGCAACGTGCTCTGAACCATCAAGTTCATTAACATATCCATAAGCTTTGAAATTACCAAAAATACTTGGAAGTACTGCGTCAGATTTTCTAAATACAAATCTCTCAGTTTGAAAACGATAACTTATTAAATCAGCTATAGATATTAATTTCATTCCCCACTGTTTTGCATATTCTTTAAGTTCTGGAAGTCTTGACATGGAACCGTCAGGATTTTGTATTTCGCAAATCACTCCGGCGGGATAAAGTCCTGACATTGCCGCAATATCTACTGCCGCTTCGGTATGACCTGCTCTTTTTAATACTCCACCTTTCTTAGCTCTTAATGGAAAAATATGTCCTGGTCTTCTTAAATCATCAGGTTTTGTTTTTGGGTTTATAGCAACTTGAATTGTCTTTGCCCTGTCTTCAGCAGAAATTCCAGTAGTAACATTATTTTCAGGTCCAGCATCAATTGATATCGTAAAAGCTGTTTGATTTTCATCTGTATTTCTATCTACCATTAATGGTAAATCTAAAGAGTCAAGTTTTTCACCTTGCATAGCTAGGCATATTAGACCTCGACCCTCTGTAGCCATAAAATTAATTTGCTGCGGAGTTGCAAACTGAGCCGCACATATTAAATCTCCTTCATTTTCTCTTCTTTCATCATCTACAACAATTATGCATTCACCATTTCTTATAGCTGCCAAAGCATCACTTATAGGGTCAAATTCAATTTTAAAAGATTCATTTATATCCAAAATTGTTCCATTATTTGATTCGGGACTTGTTTCTTTCATTATTCCTATCAATATAGAAAAATAGTGTTTTAGTTACCTTAAATTCAACACTATATAATCCTATCTCAAAGTCTGCCAATTCAAAAAAATGAATGTTGCAATAGTAGGTGCTACAGGTTACGGCGGTATTCAAGCGGTAAATCTTTTAAATAAAAATAAAAACTATAAAATTTCATTTTTAGGAGGTAATAAAACATCTGGATCAAAGTGGAATGATAATTTCCCTTTTATTTACCTAGATAATGATCCATATATTGAAGAAATTTCAGTAGATAATATTTCAAAAAATTCTGATGTTGCTTTGCTTTGCTTACCAAATGGCCTATCTTCAACCTTGACAAGGAAATTATTAGATAGAGGAGTTATAGTCATTGATTTATCAGCTGATTACAGATATAAGTCCTTAGATGAATGGAAAAAAGTATATTCCAAAGAAGCTGCTATTTATAAAAGAAATGATGATGATTTATGTAAAGAAGCAGTCTACGGTCTTCCTGAAATAAATAAAGAATCCATTTCAAAAGGAAGATTAATTGCATGTCCAGGATGTTATCCAACATCTGCTCTTATTCCATTAGTTCCATATCTTTCTCAAGGAATTATTGAAAATGAAGGTATAGTAATTGATTCTAAAAGCGGAACCTCTGGAGGAGGTCGTGAACCAAACCAAAAGCTACTCTTATCAGAATGTGGAGAAGGGCTGTCAGCATACGGATTGATAAACCATAGACATACCTCAGAGATCGAGCATGTAGCATCTCTAATTTCTGGAAATAGAATTGAACTTCTTTTTACACCTCATTTGGTTCCGATTTCAAGGGGTATGCATTCGACTATATATGGGAGATTAAGAGATCCAGGATTAACTTCTGATGATTGCAGAATTCTTTTGGATAATTATTATAGAAATTTCAAAAATATTAAAGTATTACCTGTAGATACATACCCTTCAACAAAATGGGTTAAAAATACAAACCAAATTTTCCTTTCTGTTAAAGTTGATATTCGAAATGGAAGAATTATTATTTTATCTGTGATTGATAATTTGTTAAAAGGACAGAGTGGTCAAGCAATTCAAAATTTAAATATAATTAGCGGATTTTCAATGGATGACGGTCTTGAGTTAATTAATAATTTTCCATAAAATTACCTCTTATCAAAAAACCAGCATGAGAGATAGAGTGAGGTAAAATTTTATGCTCTAGGATCTGTATTCTTTTAGAAAGTGATTCAATATCATCATCATCTCTAATTGACAATGCAGCTTGCATTATTAAAGCACCACTATCTACCTCCTCTTCAACAAAATGTACTGAACAACCAGTTATTTTTGAACCGTTTACTAAAGATTCCTTTATAGCAGAACCACCTTTATATGCAGGAAGTAATGATGGGTGAATATTAATAATTTTATTCTTAAATTTTTTTATAAAAAATGGAGAGACAATTTTCATCCAGCCAGCCATTACAACAAGTTCAACATCGTAATTAATTAATGTATTTATAATTTTCAATTCAAATATCTCTTTTTTGGGAAAGTCTTTACCTCTTATTATTTTATGAGGTATTTCAACACTTTCAGCTCTTTTTATACAACCGGCATCATCTTTGTTAGTTATGAGAACTTTTATATCTATATCTAATTCTCCTTTTTCTGAGAGATTTATTAACTCCTGAAAGTTTGTTCCTCTTCCAGAAGCAAGTACACCTATTTTTAATTTTGGTGAAAATTTTCTAAATTCAGATATCTCAGGCGAAATTACGTAATTAAATGATTTATCCAAGGTTTTTATCCAATGATAAATTCATATGAAATAAAATAAACCCTCTCTTTTAATTGTTTATATTCAAAAACATATTTATTTGAAAATATAAATTTAAACAATTTTAAATGAATCAAATCTATGTACTATCCGTATAGATATAATTAGAAAATAATTAAAGGAAACAAATATATAAAATGAATGGAGATTTAAACTCTTGGGATAAATTTTGTAATTATCTTTGGTTTGATAAAAAATTAAATATTTGGTTAGACATAAGCAAAATTAATTTCACAAATGAAGAAATAAAAAATTTAGAAGAGAAATTTAAAGATGTTTTCTCATCAATAAAGGAATTAGAAAAAGGTGCAATCTCTAATATTGATGAAAATAGACAAGTTGGACATTATTGGCTTAGAAATCCATCAATTTCACCCTCTTCAAAAATAGGAGAGGAAATTAGCGCAGATATTAATGCAATCTCTGAATTTGGTAAACAAATTTTAAATGGAGATATTAAGAATAAGAATAATCAGCAGTATACTGATGTTCTATGGATAGGAATTGGTGGAAGTGGTTTAGGACCATTACTTATTACAGAGTCATTGCAGAAGTGCTCTAGAGGCTTAAATTTTTCTTATATCGATAATGTTGATCCTTTTTTAATTAGCGAAAAGTTAGAAGAGTTATCTGAAAAATTATCAACAACATTATTTGTAGTTGTAAGCAAATCAGGTGGTACGCCTGAACCTAGAATTGCTATGGAAATTATTAAAAGTTACTGCGAAAATAATTCTCTTGAATGGAATTCTAATGCTATAGCTATAACTATGAAAGATAGTAAGTTATTTAAAAAAGCCACTTCTGAAAATTGGTTAAAAATATTTAATTTGCAAGATTGGGTTGGAGGAAGAACTAGTATTACAAGCTCTGTGGGTTTACTTCCATTAGCTCTTATTAATGAAAATATATTTGAATTTATTAGAGGTGCATCATTAATGGATGAGGCCACACGTATAAGTGATTTTAAACATAATCCAGCAGCACTATTATCATCCGCATGGTATTTAACTGGCGATGGTATTGGAAAGAGAGATATGGTCGTATTACCTTATAGAGATAGGTTACAGGTATTTAGTAAATATCTTCAGCAATTAGTAATGGAATCATTAGGTAAGAAATTTAATAGGAATGGTGAAGTAGTTAATCAAGGTATTTCCGTTTTTGGTAATAAAGGATCTACAGATCAACATGCTTATGTTCAGCAACTGAGAGATGGTATTGATAATTTCTTTTGTATTTTTATTGAATTATTAGATTCTCCATCTACTAATATTTTTGATGAAAAAGATAATCCTAAGGAATATCTTTCTGGTTTTTTGCAAGGAACCAGATCAGCACTCTCTAATGAAAACAGGCAAAGTATCACTATTACGTTAGAAAAGTTAAATTGTTTTTCACTAGGTGGCTTAATCGCTTTATTTGAGAGGGCTGTATCCTTCTATGCTGAATTGGTAAATATAAATGCATATGATCAACCGGGAGTTGAAGCTGGAAAGAAAGCAGCTGCAAATATTATTGAGTATCAACAAAAAGTAAGTAATTTATTAGACAAAGGTGGAGAATTTTCTATAAATGACATAACATCATTATTTGATAATTCAGTTAGTGAACCAATTTTTTTCATACTCCGTGAAATGTGTTTCGGTAATGATAATTATTTAGTTAAGGGCGATTGGTCAAATCCAAATTCATTAGTTATTCAAAAAATAAATTCTTAAACAACAATATTCATAATTTTTCCTTTAACAATAATTATTTTTCTTATTTCCTTTTCTTGAATCCATTTTAATATGTTAGGTCTCTTAAGAGTCAATTCTTTAATTTGATCTTCACTCATATCATTATTAATATTTACTTTGTCTCTAACTTTCCCATTCACTTGTATTACAAGTTCATATGAATCTTCCTTTAGTGCCTCCGCATTAAAGGAAGGCCAGTGTTCTAAATGCACAGATTTGTTAAATCCTATAAGATGCCATATTTCTTCTGCAATATGAGGTGCAAATGGAGCCAATAAAATACAAAATGTTTTTAGAGCCTCAATTTTTAAATTATTGTTTACGTCATTAATGGAATTTGATAATGAATTATAAAACTTCATTAGTTCTGAAATCGCAGTATTAAATTGGTTATTTAATATGTCATTCGAAATTTCTTTTATGGCTATATTCATAGACTTTATTAAACTTTTTTCTTTATCTGGATAGGAATTAGATTTACTATCTATATCTTTTGCACAATTTATATAAAGCTTCCAAATCCTGCTTAAAAATCTAAATTGTCCTTCAACATCTGTATCTCCCCATTCTAAATCTTTTTCTGGCGGTGCTTTAAATAATATAAACATTCTTGCTGTATCTGCTCCATATTTTATAATTACTGATTCAGGGTCTATTCCATTATATTTTGACTTTGACATCTTCTCGAAAAGAACTTCGAGTTTAGTATTATCAATAGGATCTGTAGGATTTGATAGGTCATTAATATCGGAGGGAGAAACATATTTACCCGTTTTATTGTTTTTATAGGCTGCAGCCTGAACCATTCCTTGCGTTAATAGTTTTTTAAATGGTTCATCAATTTCAAATAGTTCATTATCCCGCAAAGCTTTAGTGAAAAATCTTGCATATAACAAATGCAATATTGCATGCTCTACTCCTCCAACATATTGATCTACAGGCAACCACTTATTAATTTCAATCTTTTCAAATGGCTTATTTGAACATTTTGAAGATGGATATCTTAAAAAATACCATGATGAACACATAAAAGTGTCCATAGTATCAGTTTCTTTTTTTGCCGCTATTCCACATTTTGGACATGTTGTATTTATCCAATTATTATTATCACCTAAAGCATTAATCTTGTTAGCAGAGATATCTATATCTTTTGGTAGTGCAACAGGTAATTCTGATTGGTTTAAAGGAACAGATCCACATTTTTTGCAATTAACGATGGGAATCGGACATCCCCAATATCTTTGTCTAGATATTAACCAATCTCTTAAACGATATTGAATCTTATTTTCGGCCCATCCATTATTTACTCCTTCCTCTGAAATTTTTAATTTAGCAATAGTATTTGATATACCATTGTATTGATTTGAATTAATAAGATATCCATTTTCCACATATGCTTCATTAAGCTCTTTAGTTTGTTCATTTTTATCCTTAATTATTACCTGTTTAATATTAATATTATTTTTCTTAGCAAATTCAAAATCTCTTTGATCATGAGCAGGCACGCCCATAACAGCGCCTGTACCGTATTCATCGAGAACATAACTTGCAACCCAAATAGGAATAGACTCAGAATTAACTGGATTTATTGCTATTAAGCTAGTTTTTATTCCAATTTTTTCAAGTTCATTATTTTTATTATTCTTCAAATATTGTTTAAGAATTTCTATATCTTTTATGGTTTCTTGATCAGAAATATTTTTAATTAATGAATGATTAACAGAAATTGCTAAATAAGTAACTCCAAATAAAGTATCTGGCCTTGTTGTAAATACCGTTATTTTCTTTTCAGAATTGGTATTGATATTGAAATTAATATTTGTACCAATTGACTTTCCAATCCAATTATCTTGCATTATTTTTACTCTTTCTGGCCAGTTATTTAATTTTTCTAAATCCTTCAATAACTCATCCGCATAATTAGTAATCCTTAAAAACCATTGCTTTAATAATTTTTTTTCAACTACTGCACCAGATCTCCAGGATTTACCCTCTGAATCAACTTGTTCATTTGCTAAGACTGTATTATCTATAGGATCCCAATTAACTTCTGATTCCTTTTGATATACAAGACCTGCCTTGTATAACTCTAAAAAAAGATATTGCGTCCAAATATAATAATTTTCATCACAAGTTGCAAATTCCCTATCCCAATCAACTGATAGTCCCAAAAGCTTTAATTGTGACTTCATATGAGAAATATTTTTTTTAGTCCAGACACTTGGACTAATTCCTCTTTCAATCGCTGCATTCTCAGCAGGCAAACCAAAAGCGTCCCAACCCATTGGATGTAAAACAGATTTGCCTTTAAATCTTTGGAACCGAGCTATTAAGTCTGTAATAACATAATTCCTAACATGTCCCATATGAAGATTACCTGAAGGGTAGGGAAACATTGATAAGGCATAAAATTTTTCGCTATTATCAGTTAATTCTTCGGTTTTGTATAAATTGTTTTCTGTCCATTTTGACTGCCATTTTTTTTCTATTTCAGATGGATTATATAAATTGGTATCAGCCTCATATTGTTTATCGGGAGAAATCACTTAATTTTTAAATATTAAATTATTATTTTAATATCCATTGTATAAAATAGAAATAGATTGTTAAAAGGAATAATTTATAATTAAAATTTAAAATATATTATCTAAAAATGAAAAATATTACTTTTGAAAAATATCAAGGTAACGGAAATGATTTCGTAGTAATTGATTCTAGAGGAAATGATTTATATAAAAATTACAAGTCAAACAAAATATTTGATATAAAAAAAATTTGCAACAGGCAATTTGGTATTGGAGCAGATGGTGTGATTTTTATAGAACAACCTAATGATGATAATTATGCAAAAATGATAATCTTTAATTCTGATGGTTCTGAAGCTCAAATGTGTGGAAACGGAATTAGGTGTTTAGTAGAGTATCTCCATGTAAATGATTCAATGAATAATAAAAATATTGAATATAAAATTGAGACTAAAGCAGGTTTAAAAATTGCAAAATATATAAATCATGAAATTATAGTAAAAATGGGAGTTCCAATTTTAGAAAGTCAAAATATTCCAACAACAATTGAAAAAAAAATTAATTCAATTCCTTCACATGAATTTATAGAGAAAAATTTTAATAATATAGGTTATGCCGTAGGAATGGGAAATCCTCATTTAATATTCTTTTTACAAGACATAGAGTCAATTGTTCTTTCCAGACTTGGTCCTATATTTGAAAAAAATGAATTATTTCCAGAAAAAACTAATGTGCATTTTTGTCAAATCTTAAATAGAGATAATATTAAAGTAAAAGTATGGGAAAGAGGTGCAGGACCAACCTTAGCCTGTGGAACAGGTGCTTGTGCTATTCATGTAGCAGCTTATAAATTAGGCCTTTGTAATTCACGAACCATAGTAACTTTACCAGGAGGTAATCTTAAAATTGATTGGTCAAAAGACGATTGTGAAGTCATGATGACCGGTAATGCTAAAAAGGTTTTCACAGGATCAATGTTAGTAAATTAATGGAAAATAATTTTATCTATTTAGATAATGCATCCACAACTCCATTATCTGAGAATGTTTTAAATATAATAAATTCAACTTATAGGAATTATTGGCATAACCCTTCATCTACATATGAGCTAGGGATAAAATGCTCTACATATCTTGAGAAAATTAGATCTAAAATTTCTTATATATTTGAAGCAGATCCAGAGGATATAATTTTTACATCTGGTTCTTCGGAATCAACAAATATTGTATTTAATAATATTTATGAGAACTTTAAAAATGGTAAAGTTGTTATTTCGAATGTTGAACATCAAGCAACAACTATTTGTGCTAATAAACTAAGAAAACAAAATTGGGATATTTACGAATGGAGGGTAAATAATGATGGAATTTTAAATATTTCTAATATCGATAAAATTTTAACCCATGAAACTAAGCTCGTATCTATTACTTGGGGACAAAGTGAAATTGGGACGATACAACCTGTTCAATTTATAGGTTCCAAGTGTGAAGAATTAAATATTATGTTTCATATAGATGGGACTCAAATATTAAGTAATGGAATATTCAGTTGGAAAGATCTTAAATGTGATTTTTTAAGTTTATCTGCTCATAAATTTGGAGGTCCAAAAGGTATCGGTATTCTTTTGACAAAAGAAAAGTCTAGACAAATTTTAAAAAATAAAGACATATCACTTACTCAGGAATTTTCAATTAGACAAGGTACTCAAGCTTTGCCATTAATCGCTGGAATGTATGAATCACTTAAAAATATTAAAGGAAAAATAAAATTAAATGATTACATAACTGAATTTCCTTCTAATAATATTAATAAACTTATAAATTATTTTTTTCAAAAAATTAAGGATAATAATCATATAAAGATTACGGGCAGTATTAACCATAGGCTTCCCAATCATATTTCCTTTCTACTATTAAATAAACTATTTGAGCCTATAAGGGCCTATAAGATTGTTAATTTCATGTCAGAAAATAAAATAGCCATAAGTAGTGGAAGTGCTTGTTCAAGCTCATCTGGGAAACCTAGCTCAACACTTAAAAATATTGGTTTAAAAGATGATGAACTATATTCAAATATTCGTGTTACTTTAGGTTCAATAAACAATAAGTCAGAAATAGATAAATTTTTAGAACTTATTAAAATATGCATTTACAAATTTTAATGGAAACTAATTACAGACTACCTAAAGATTTAAATGAATCTCTTAAGAATATGGAGGATGCAATTATTCCAAGTTTATTAGATTCAAATAAAAGATTTACTATAGAATTTAATTTTGAAGGATTGAAGTTTAACAAAATTGGAATAACTATCTACAATATATTATCTAAAAATATTAATAATCTATTCATAACATTTGCTGATCAAGGTGCTGTTGCTTTGGCTCAAAGAGACTATCCAGATATCAAAGATAGAATTTTTACTTTTAAATCATTTAAGGAATCAAATAATATAAATAATATTGATAGTGCAATGATTTCGATACTACCTCAGCCATATGATTTCGAATCATTTGAACCTATGTCTGATAATTATCAAGGAACGCATTTTTCATTAAATCCCAAATTTGAAGATGCAAATATTGGTATAGGAAGTGTTATTAGAGAAAGACGTAAAAATTTTGTCAAAACTTGGAAAAATATTTTTTTTCTTCAGCCTTTAAATAAAGCTGCTCTTATGCATGTTTATCCAAATAACTGGTTGCTTTTCAAAGAAGAAAACAAAAAATATTATTTTAAAAAAGAATTTGAAATTAAACCGGACAACGAATCTATTTTTGTAAACTTATAGATTGAATGTGATAAAAAAAATTTATTTATTTTTCTTTATTTTTCTTATATTAGTAACATCTCCTATCTTAATAAGATATTTACTCGCAAATCAGAAAATAAATATTTTAAATAGTATTTATTTTAATTTCCCTGGAATAATTACTAAAAATAAAAAATGTCCTACTTATGATGCTTTATTGAATCAAACGCTTGATGACTCTTTTAGTGTATCGATTATTAATAATAAAGGAGAAATAATTAGTTCCTATAATGATGAAGTTCCAAGGTTGCCAGCATCAAATCAAAAATTATTCTCATCAGCTTATGTTTTAAGTAAATATAAATTAAATAATAATTTAAAAACTTCCTTATTAAAAAAAAATAAAAACAATTATTATTTGCAGGGTCAAGGTGATCCAGATCTGAATTATGAACATATAATCGAACTAGTTTCAAATGTTAAAGAAAATAAAATTATTAACTTTAATATTGTAGAAATTGATTCAAAATTATATTGGCCAAATGGTTGGACAAATACAGATAAGCTTTACGAATATGGATCTCCAATTACATCTCTTGCAATAGAAAGTAATCACAATAAATATGAGGATATTTATGCATTAAAAAATTTTATTAAAAAATATTTAAAAAATAAATTTCCAAATTCAAATGTTTATATAGATTTTTTTGATTCAGAAAAGACAATTTATTTAAAAGATATTACAGAGATAAAGAAAATATATTCAACTCCAATTCTTTCATTATTAACTTTAACAAATTCTGAAAGTCATAATTTTACCGCTGAATCTCTCTTTAAAAATGCCTCAAATACATGGAAAGATAATGACTATACAAAATTGAAAAAATGGTTAGAAAATAAGGGTCTCCCTGTAAGTAATACTTACTTTGCAGATGCTAGTGGATTGTCTAGAAAAAATAAAATTACTACAAAGTTGGTTGCATTGTTTTTAGATAAAATGAGATATTCTAATAATTTTAAAGCTTATCAATCTACACTTGCAATTATGGGATTAAGAGGAACATTAGCTAAAAGATTTGTAAATAGTGAATTATCTGGAAAGTTTTTTGGAAAAACTGGCACTCTTTCAAATGTCTTTGCATTATCTGGCTTTTTATATAAAAATGAAAAGCCAATAATTATAAGCATTATCCAAAATTCTAATAATATTAATAAAGAAAAAGCTTTTAAATTATTACGTGATGTTTATTACTTGAAATCTTGTAAATAAAAATATTATTTAAAATATTCTTTTAAATCCTTTTCAACAGTGGGGGGTACCATATGATTAACTTCACCCCCAAATTTTGCAACTTCTTTTACTAAAGAACTACTAAGAAAACTATAGTTTGTATTGGTTGATAAAAATATAGTTTCAATTTCATTATTAAGAGATTTATTTGTATGAGCAATCTGGAGTTCATACTCAAAATCACTCATTGCTCTTAAGCCTCTTAAAATAAGATTAGCTTTTAGATCATTTGCACAATCAACAGTGAGTCCGGAATAAGAAATAACTTCAATATTAGGTAAATGAGAAAGAGAATTTTTTATTTGTAAAATTCTTCTTTGAATATTAAATGTAGGTGTTTTAGAAGTGTTTTCTAAAACAGCAACTACTAGATTCCCAAATATTTTTTCAGCCCTTTCTATTAAATCAATATGCCCGTTTGTTAAAGGATCAAATGTACCAGGATAAAGAATTTTCATGAATTTATTATGAACCAATAAGAAATTTAGTTAAAATAAGTTTATTAGATATATCAATTATGACATTAAATCTAGAAGCAAAAAAAATCTTATTAAGAAAAATACCTCACGGTTTATTTATTTGTGGAGTTAGAGACGAAGATAAAAATGAAGTAAATGGATTTACTGCTAGTTGGGTTACTCAAGGTTCCTTCACCCCCCCATTAGTCGTAATGGCTGTTAGAGCAGAGGGTTCTAGTCATAATATAATAAAGTCCACCAATAAGTTCTCATTAAATGTGCTCAAAAGTGATCAAAAGGATCTAGCAGCTGTTTTTTTTAAACCCCAAAAAGCATTAGGAGGCAGATTTGAATCTGTTGAATTTAATTTAGGTGAACTTGGTTTGCCTATTTTAGTTGATAGTGTGGGTGGAGTTGAATGTAAAGTTGTTGGAAGTGTTATTCATGGAGACCATACCGTTTTTGTAGGAGAAGTTCAATCTGCTTATTTGAATAATGATGTTGACTCACTAAATTTATCTTCAACTGGCTGGAATTATGGAGGTTAACCATTATAAATGAGTAATTCCTCTATAGAAACAATAGATAATAAATATAATTTTAAAATTGAATATAAATTAATTAATAATAAAGAGTTATTAAAATCAAGATTATCCGAAATTCCAAAGTCATCTGGTTGCTATCTTTTTAAGGATATAGATAATAATTTACTTTATATTGGTAAATCTAAAAAACTACGCAGTAGAGTAAGTAGTTATTTCAATAATTTTTCAGATTTAACTCCAAGATTAAGTTTGATGGTTCGTCAAATAACTGAAATAGAAATTATAGTCACAGATAGCGAATATGAAGCACTAAATTTAGAGTCAAATTTAATAAAAACAAACAAACCATACTTTAATATTCTTTTAAAGGATGATAAGAAATATCCATATCTTTGCATAACTTGGAGTGAAAAATATCCTCGAATATTTATTACAAGAAGAAGAAGAAATAGAAATAATTTAGATAGATATTATGGACCTTATGTAGATGTCGGATTATTAAGGAGAACATTATTTACGATAAAAAAAATATTTCCACTTAGACAAAGGCCAAGGCCAGTCTATAAAGATAGAACATGTTTGAATTATTCAATAGGAAGATGTCCAGGTGTTTGCCAAGAAGTGATATCATCCGACGATTATAAAAAAATAATAAAACAAGTATCTATGATATTTCAGGGAAGAAATGATGACTTAGAAATATTTTTGCAAAAAAAAATGCTTCAATTTTCAAATGATTTAGATTATGAGAATGCAGCAAAATTAAGGGACCAAATTTCAGGTTTAAAATTATTAACTGAATCACAAAAAATATCAATACCAGATTCTTCAATTAATAGAGATATCTTTGGAATAGTTTCAGAAAAAAATGTAGCTAGTATACAAATTTTCCAAATGAGATCTGGTAAGCTCATTGGGAGAATTGGTTATAGTCAAAAATTAAATAATGAAGATGAAAATCTTATTCTTCAAAGGGTATTAGAAGAGCATTATACGAATGTTGAAGGCGTAGAAATACCATCAGAAATTATTATTCAATATAAACTTCCAAAACAAACAACCATAGAGGATTGGTTAACGGAGTTAAGAAAAAAGAAAGTAAAAATCATAATCCCAAAAAGAAATAAAAAACATGAAACTGTAGAGATGGTTTTAAAAAATGCGAAATTAGAATTAGATAGAATATTAAATGGGATACAAGATAATGAATCATCAATTGAGGATCTTGCCCAAATTCTTGAATTAAGCGAACAACCTAAAAGAATTGAAGGTTATGATATAAGCCATATTCAAGGCACAGACCCAGTAGCATCACAAGTCGTATTTATTGATGGAATTCCTTCTAAACAGCATTATAGGAAATATAAAATTAAAGATCCAAACGTTTTTATAGGACATAGTGATGATTTTGCTTCGATATATGAAGTAATACATAGAAGGTTTAGGAAATGGTCAATATTTAAAAAAAACGGAGGGGATTTTTCAATATTAAATGATAAAACGAATAGCAAATTAGACAATGAACTTCTATCAGATTGGCCTAATTTAATAATGATTGACGGAGGTAAAGGTCAGTTAAATGCTGCTATTAAAGCATTAAAAGAATTAAATCTTGAGGAAGAAGTTACTATATGTTCATTGGCAAAAAAAAATGAAGAAATATTTATTCCAGGTTTTACAAACTCTCTTGATACTGATGAAAATCAAAAAGGAGTCCTTCTATTAAGAAGGATTAGAGATGAAGCCCATAGATTTGCATTATCTTTTCATAGAGACAAAAGATCTAATAGAATGAATAGATCACAATTGTCCCAAATCAGTGGATTAGGTCCATCTAGAATAAGAGAATTGCTTGAGCATTTTAAATCAATTGACGCAATAAGAATAGCTACTAAAGAAGATTTATCAAAAGTTAAAGGACTTGGAAAAAATTCAGTAAATGATATATATGAATATTTTCACGAGTTATAAATATTAATTAATTTTTGAAAAATAGATTTCTTGATATTGTTTAATATAACTATATTAAAAATATATATTTAGAAATTAATCTAGTAATTTGACAGCTGAAACATATCTCTGGTTTAAATCACTACACATTATTGGTGTAATTGTTTGGTTCTCGGGACTTTTTTATTTAGTAAGACTTTTTATATATCATGAAGAATCTAAAAATATGGATAATGAATTAAAAATTGCCTTTAATAAACAATACACCTTGATGGAAAAAAGGCTTGCAAATATAATCACAACTCCTGGGATGATATTAGCTTTAAGTATGGCTATATGCATGGTTATTATGCAGCCAAGTTGGTTAAGTGAGAAGTGGTTGCAAATTAAAATTTCTTTTGTTTTGGGATTAGTAATTTATCATTCTTATTGTTATAAAATAATGTATTCATTACAAAATGGTACCTCAACCATCTCAGCAAAAAAACTAAGATTATTAAATGAATTGCCTACTTTATTATTATTTATAATTGTACTTTTAGTTATTTTTAAAAATAATTTTCCAACCAGTGTTGCTACATGGAGTGTAGTTGGACTTGTTATTTTCATGTTGGCTTCAATACAATTATATGCAAAGATTAGAAAGAAAAATGAGAATTCATTAAGTAATGAATAAGGAAGACTTAATAAAATTAACTTCCAATATTAATAAATATAGTTGTCCTAAAAATATTAATTTTCACATTCATACAAAATTTAGTGATGGAAGTCTAGAACCGCATGAACTTTTAGAACAAGCTTATAAAAATAACTTGAAATTTTTATCAATTACCGATCATCATACAATTAAAGCTCATGAATATATAAAAAAAAATAATATACTCAATAATTACCCTAAAGATTCGCTTACATTAATTTCCGGAATAGAAATTAATTGTTTGATTCTAGGATGTTTAGTACATGTAATTGGATTAGGAATAGATATTAAAAGTAGATACCTAAATCCCTACATCCTTGGAGAATCTCCAATAGGTAATGATTTAAATATTAAAACAGTTATTAAAGCAATAAATTTAGCTGGTGGTTTATCATTTCTTGCACATCCAGCGAGGTACAGGATTCCCTTTTATAAATTAATTCCAGAGGCTAAAATACAAGGTATTGATGGAATAGAAGTTTGGTACGATTATGAACTTAATGAAATATGGAATCCTAGTTTATTTGTATGTTCAGAAATAGATAAATTAGCAGATAAATATTCAATGCTAAAAACATGCGGAACAGATAGTCATGGACTATCACTATTAGGCAGATAATTCAAAATTCGTTTTTTTCAATTATTGAATCAGTATTAATAATTATGTTCTTTAAATTTTCTATGACATCAGATGAACAATCATTCCACATTTTTCTATTGACAATTTCAAGAAATCTTTGTGCAATATCTCTTAAAGCCCATGGATTATTTTCTAGAAAGAAATTCCTAAGATCACGATCACATAACCATGATTTATAAACTTCCTCATAACACCAATCTGACACTACTTCAGTAGAAGCATCAAAAGCATATAAGTAATCTAGTGTCGCTGAAAATTCAAAAGCTCCTTTATAACCATTATCCTTCATTCCATTTATCCATTTAGGGTTAAGTATTCTTGAAATAACAACTTTATTAATTTCATCTTGTAATTTTGAAATTTTAGATAATCCAAATTTAGATAAATCACCATGATACATTTCAGGTAATTTACCACTCAATTTTTTCACGGCTGAAGATAAACCACCCTGAAACTGATAATAGTCATCAGAATCTAAAATATCATGTTCCTTATTATCCTGGTTATGAACAACTAACTGCACATTTTTAAGAGCATTTTCTAATGATTTTTTATCCTCTATAGGTTCAAGATTATCACTATAAATCCACTTACTCCAATTAAGAAAAGATTCTCCAAAATCATCTATATTTTCCCAATTAGAATTTGAAATTAGTTCTTGTAGACCAGCTCCATATGAACCTGGTGCTGACCCAAATATACGATTAATTGGATCACCATCCTTTAAAGCCCCAGCAAGAGGGTTAAATTTATCATTCTCATTAAGATTAGATATTTGATTTATTGCTTTAGAAGTTAATTTGACTAACTGAGGAAATGCATCTCTGAACATTCCCGAAATCCTTAATGTTACATCTACTCTTGGCCTATCGAGAACAGATAAAGGGATGATTTCTAAGTCAACTACTCTTCTTGAGGGTCCATCCCAAATAGGTTGTACACCTAATAAATATAATATTTGACAAATGTCTTCTCCACCATTGCGCATGGTGGATGTTGCCCATACAGATATTGCTATATTTTTTAAATCTTCTCCATTTTCTTGTTTGTATAAATCAATAATTTGAGACGCAGATTTGCAACCTACACTCCATGCTGATTCAGTTGGCAATCCTCTCGCATCAACTGAAAAGAAATTTTTACCAGTGGGTAAAGCTTCAGTTTTACCTCTCGTAGGGGCTCCAGATGGACCACTTTTTACATATTTGCCATTTAATGAATTAATAAATGATAATTTTTCATTATATGAAGAATTAATGATTGGATTTAGTATCTCATTTTTTAATAATAAAAAATAATTATTATGTTTTTTATCATTAAAGAAATAGTCTATTATTTTCTGATTTTTATATTTTTCTAAATAGTTTATATTGTTTTTCTTTTTGTAAAAAAACAAATATATAATATATTTTGCTTGTTGTTCCAAAAACTCAATAGCCATTCTAAAATTTAAGATTTTTTTGTTTGAAAACCTCAATAATAATTTTTTATCCTTTTCAGTTAACTTTTGATCATATTTATTTGTCCAAGGGTTCAAATCCAGTTTTAAATTTTTTGCTATATATTGAATAACACCAATTCGGTTGGCATTTGGTACTCTTGCAATACACAAGAATAAATTTATTTCATTAATATCATTCTGCCTATTGCCAAATACATGTAAACCTGTTCTAATTTGAGATTCTTTAATTTTGCAAAGAAAGGAATCAATTTCTTCTATTTGAATATTTTTATTCTTTAAAGTAATTTCACTAAAATCTTTTTTAATTAATTCAAAAATAGATTTTTCTATTATCTCAATACGATTAGAATTTAATAATTTTGCTTCAAAATATTCGTCTAAATAATTTTCTAATATTGAATATTTTCCATATAATTCTGACCTATCCAAAGGAGGGGTTAAATGATCAATAATTGTCGCAGCAGTTCTTCTTTTAGCTTGGGATCCTTCTCCAGGATCATTTACAATAAAAGGATATATGTTAGGTATTGCTGGACAAATAATATTTGGAAAACATTTATTGCTGAGACCTATAGATTTGCCAGGTAACCATTCAACAGTCCCATGTTTTCCAATATGGCATATAGCATTTGCATTAAAAACTTTTTCAATCCAAAAATATTGTGCTAAATATCTATGAGGAGGTGGAAGATCAGGAGAATGAATATCTCTATCAGTGTAAGCGTCATAACCACGTTGAGGTTGAATCAATAATGTTATTTTTCCAAATCTAAGACCATTTATTGAGAAGCCTTCATTATCTAGATCGATCGCATCAGATGGTTTACCCCAACGATTAATAATAGTATTTTTTGGAGCATGTTCTAAATAATTCCAATATTTTAAATAATCACTAAGTGGTAAGTAATCTAATGGTTTATTATTCTGAGATTCAATATCATTAGTTCTAGTTTTTATAAGCATTGACATTAATTCCGAAGAATCTTGAGGATAATTACAAGATCCAAGGTCATAACCTTCTTCTTTTAACCAATTAAGAATATTTATTATTGAAGATGGTGTATTTAGACCAACGCCATTTCCGATTCTACCGTTCTTTACTGGATAATTACTTATTACTAAACAAATTCTTTTATCAATATTATTAAGTTTCTGTAGTTTCACATAATTTGTTGCAAATTTTGAAATCCATTCAATCCCTACTTGATCAGCTTTGTAACTAGTAATTTCACTGTAAAGTGTATTCTCTTTTGATATTATTTCTTTAAAAGCAGAAGGTGAGGTAGTAATTCTTCCATCAAATTCGGGAATAATTATTTGCATTAATAAATCAGATGAATTCATTCCAATTGATGAATTTAACCAATTTTTTTTTGATATATTTGAAGAAAGAAGCTGTAAAATTGGGATTTTAAGAGAAGTAAAAATATTTGTAGAATTTTCAATTAAATCATTATTTTTAATTTGAGATGAAGAAAATGAAGTTGTGGTAATTATTATTTTTATGTCTTCTTTTTTAAAAATTTCTATTAATTTCTTTTGAATAATTTGATCTTTTAGAGTTGAAATAAAAAATGTTTTAGGAGATAGTCCGCACTTTCTTAACTGCAAGTTAAGTTTTTCGTTTACTTCAATTTCATTAGCCAAAAAAAGCGATTTATAGGATATTATTCCTATCTTTTCTCCTTTTTCAATTTTCCAATCATACAAATAAGGATCTTCATAAAAAGAAATTTTTAAAAACTCATTAGGAATTAATGTTTCATCTTTTTTTAGGTAATTTAAACAATTAAGAAATTTTCTATAATTATCCAGTCCTCCAGATCTTAGTAATTTAGAAATATTTAATGCTACATTTTTATCTATACTACTAATTTCAGATAAGGAAACTTCCTGATCAAGGGTACCTGATAGGATTACTAACTTCCTTTTTTTATCAACTGCTTGCCAATTTAAAAGTTGTTCAATTCCATAGTTCCATGTTCCTTTATCTCCAAATAATCGTAGTACGACAACTTTTGCATAATTAATTGTTTTTAATAGGTAATTATCTATTTGAGCTGAGGAATTTAAATTAGAAATTTCTAAAGCTCTAATATTATTTTTTAATGAAGAAAATTCTTTTTCTAACAATAAGTTCGATAAGAGATTTAAATCAGCTTTGACACTTGTTATAAAAATAAAATCTGCAACTGGTTGCTCAATTAAATCATCCTTATTCTTTTCATTTCCTGCTATATTCAATATCCTGTGCATTTTTATAGATAAATAGGGTTTAGAATACGTAAGTAGGATAAAACAAGTTTACCTTAATTAAATAAATTAAATATGCATGAATTTCTTCCATACGCCTGGTTCGAAGGTAAATGTATTCCATTTAAAGAAGCAAAAATATCAATAGCTACTCATGCACTACATTATGGTACGGCAGCATTTGGAGGAATGAGAGCGATACCTAACCCTTCTAATAAAGATGAATTCCTTTTGTTTAGAACTGATAAACACATAAAAAGGTTATCTCAAAGTGCAAAATTACTCTTAACTGATATTTCTGAAGATTATATTTTTAAAGCCTTAGAAGAAGTTATAAAAATAAACAAGCCAAAAAACCCTATTTATATAAGACCATTTGTATATACAAGCGATTTAGGAATAGCTCCAAGGTTACACAATATTGAAACAGATTTCTTTATTTATTGTATTGAACTAGGAGATTATCTATCCCCAGATGGTGTTTCTTGTAGAATGAGTAGTTGGACCAGGCAAGAAGATAGATCTCTCCCATTGCGAGGAAAAATAAGTGGAGCTTATATTACTAGTTCATTAGCTAAAACAGAAGCTAGTTTATCGGGTTTTGATGAAGCCTTGCTGTTAAATTCAAGTGGTAAGGTAAGCGAAGCTAGTGGTATGAATTTATTTATTGTAAGAAATGGAGACTTAATAACTCCAGGTGTTGATCAAGATATCCTTGAGGGGATTACAAGAGCTAGTGTAATTGAATTAGCAAAATCATTTGGATTAAATGTAATTGAAAGGCCTGTTGATAAAACAGAATTATTAATAGCAGATGAAGTTTTTCTAACTGGTACAGCAGCAAAAATTACACCAGTTAAAAAAATTGAATCAACTGAATTAAATGTTGAAAGACCAATAACGAATAAATTAAAAAGTAAGATTATAGAAATAACAGAAGGTCGTTCTCAAGACTATGATAATTGGGTAACAAGAATTTCTCTACAATAAATTGATTTTTACCTAAAATGGAATCTTTCAGAACCTATCTTCATAGAGATGAAAAGCCATTAATAATTTTTGACGGGGGTACTGGAACATCTTTTCAGAACTTAAATCTTACAGCAGAGGAATTTGGAGGAAAAGAATTAGAGGGTTGTAATGAAAACCTTGTTTTATCCACACCAAAGGTAGTTGAAAAGGTTCATAATTCATTCTTAGAAGCAGGTTGTCATGTTATAGAAACTAATACTTTTGGAGCCTCATCAATAGTTCTTGATGAATACGATATTGCGGATAAGGCATATGAGATAAATAAAAAAGCTGCAATAATAGCAAAAAAAGCTGCTGCCAAATATGCATCAGTTAATAAGCCAAGATTTGTTGCTGGTTCAATTGGACCAACAACTAAATTACCCACATTAGGACATATAGATTTTGATGAATTAAAGCAATCATATAAAGAACAAATATATGGTCTTACGGATGGAGGAGTTGATCTTCTTTTAATTGAAACTTGTCAAGATGTATTGCAAATAAAATCGGCCTTATTAGCATCTAAAGAAGTACTTGATAGTAAAAATATAGATATACCTATAATGGTATCCATAACAATGGAAACAACAGGTACTATGCTTGTTGGATCTGACATTGCCTCTGCATTAACAATATTAGAGCCATTTAATATAGATATCCTTGGACTAAATTGTGCTACTGGTCCAGAACAAATGAAGGAACATATTAAATATTTGTCTGAAAATTCTCCCTTCGCTATAAGCTGTATTCCCAATGCAGGACTTCCTGAAAATATTGGTGGTGTAGCTCACTACAGATTAAAGCCTATAGAATTAAAGATGCAGTTAATGAATTTTATATATGACTTTAATGTTCAATTAATAGGTGGATGTTGTGGGACAACACCTGAACATATTAAATATCTTTCTTCAATAATCGATGAAATTATTGATAACGAAAGGCCTAACAAAAATGGTAAGAACAATTTAAGTGGTTATATTCCTTCTGCATCATCAATATATAATTCTGTACCTTACAAACAAGAAAATTCTATCTTAATTGTAGGAGAAAGATTAAATGCAAGTGGATCCAAAAAGGTAAGGGAGTTGTTAAATAATGACGATTGGGATGGACTAGTTTCAATTGCCAAGCAACAACAAAAAGAAAATGCACACGTTCTTGATGTGAATGTTGATTATGTGGGGAGAGACGGAGTGAATGATATGAAAGAAATAACTTCAAGACTAGTTACAAATATAAATTTGCCATTAATGATTGACTCTACAGATGCTGACAAAATGGAAAGTGGATTAAAGTCAGCTGGTGGTAAATGTATTATAAATTCAACCAATTACGAAGACGGTAATGAAAGGTTTGATCAAGTTCTAAATTTAGCCTTGGGCTATGGTTCAGGTCTTGTTGTCGGAACTATTGATGAAGATGGAATGGCAAGGAATGCAGATAAAAAATTTGATATTGCTAAACGAGCTATTAATAGAACCAGACAATGTGGTTTGTCTGATTATGAGCTCTTTTTTGATCCATTAGCTCTGCCAATATCTACTGGGATAGAAGAAGATAGATTAAACGCTAAAGAAACAATTACTGCTATATCAAAAATTCATGAAAATTTCCCAGAGATTCATATCATACTGGGTATATCAAACATTAGTTTTGGTCTTTCACCATTAACCAGAATTAATCTAAATTCAATATTTTTAGATGAATGCATTAAAGCAGGATTGGACTCTGCTATCATTGCACCAAATAAAATTTTGCCATTATCAAAAATTTCTGAAGAAACTAAAAAGCTTTGCTTAGATTTGATATATGACAAAAGAGAATTTGAAGATGATATTTGTATTTATGATCCATTAGTAGAATTAACAAAGGCTTTTCAAAATTTATCTCTTCAAGATTTCAAAAAAGCATCATCAGAAAATAAAAATCTAACTCTGGAAGAAAGTCTAAAAAATCATATTATTGATGGAGAAAAAATAGGTTTAGAGGATAAATTAAATAAAGCGTTAAAAAAATATAAACCTCTTGAAATAATTAATACTTTTTTACTAGATGGGATGAAAGTTGTAGGAGATTTATTTGGCTCAGGTCAAATGCAATTGCCATTTGTACTCCAATCCGCTGAAACAATGAAATTTGCCGTTTCAATTTTAGAACCACATATGGAAACTGTAGATGAAAACATATCAAATGGAAAACTCTTAATTGCAACTGTCAAAGGCGATGTTCATGATATTGGAAAAAATTTGGTTGACATAATACTTACAAATAATGGTTATGACGTAATAAATCTAGGAATAAAGCAAGATGTTTCAGCAATTATAGATGCACAAAAGAAGCACAATGCCGATTGCATCGCTATGAGCGGATTACTTGTTAAATCAACTGCTTTTATGAAAGATAATTTAGAGGCTTTTAACAATGAAGATATTAATGTACCAGTAATATTAGGAGGCGCAGCCTTAACTCCAAAATTTGTAAATGAGGACTGCAGCAAAATATATAAAGGGAAAATATTGTACGGAAAAGATGCGTTCACTGATCTTAAATTCATGAATGAATATATGGATAATAAAAAAAAGGGTAATTGGTCAAATACAGAGGGGTTCATTAATAATGAGGGAATAAATATTAATTTAGCCTCATCAAAATCCAACTCTCAAGCTGTTAAAAAATCAATATCTATACATTCCGAGACATCAAAATTAAATTTAAAAGAAAATTTTATAAGATCTAAATTCATAAATGAAGAAGAACCAATTCAAGCTCCTTTCTTGGGTACGAAAGTCTTGAATGATGTTGATATAGATTTAAATAAGTTAATTTTTTATTTAGATACAAAATCTCTATTTAGCGGACAATGGCAAATAAAAAAAGGAAAAAACCAAAGCGTAGATGAATACAATAACTATTTGGATTCATATGCTAAACCATTGTTAGATAAATGGTTAGAGACAATTATAGAAAAAAAACTAATTTCACCCAAAGCAGTTTATGGATATTTCAGATGCGGGAGAAAAGATAATAGTATTTTTATATTTGATGATAAATCATTAAATAAACTTTCCCAATTTAATTTTCCAAGACAAAAATCTGGAAATAATTTATGCATAGCTGATTTCTATTGTGATTTAATTAATGATAGACCGATAGATATATTTCCTATGCAGGCAGTAACGATGGGCGATATAGCTAGTGAATATTCTCAAAAATTATTTAAAGATGATAAATATAGCGATTATTTATTATTCCATGGACTTACAGTGCAATTAGCAGAAGCTCTAGCTGAGTATGTCCATGCATTAATTCGCATTGAATGTGGTTTTAGGACTGAAGAACCAGACAAAAATAGAGAAATACTGGCTCAAAAATATAGAGGGGCTAGATATTCTTTTGGATATCCTGCATGTCCTAAAGTATCTGATTCAAACATACAATTATCATTGTTGGATGCAAAAAGAATAAACTTGACCATGGATGAATCTGAACAGCTTCATCCAGAACAAAGTACTACAGCTATCATTTCACTACACTCAAAAGCTAAATATTTCAGCGCTTAAGCTATATCTTTAGTTGTTTTCTAAATATTCAATAATTTCTTCCTGTAGTTCTTCCATCGTTTCATTATCACCTAAATCAAGTCCCTCTCCCGCCGCGTCCTGTGTTAACTCAAGATAAAATGAAGCACCATCACTAGATAAAAATTCTAATGCGGAAGTTTCATCACTATCCTTAAAAGCATCATAAAGAGCTTTAAATGCTATGTTTGCAGTAAAGTCCCAATCCATAATGAAAAAAACCTTATTAGAATTATTACCTCCTTACCCCCCATACTCGTCAACCTTTTTTAAAGAATTGTTGGTGTTTTATTATTATTAAAAAATCTATGACCACAAATAATCAAGATCAATTGAATGTTCTAGGAGAAAAAATTGAAGTTTGTAGTTGTGCACCTATGACAGGCTGGTTCAGAGATGGATTTTGTAACTATGACAAAAATGATGGAGGGAATCATTCTATATGTTGTGTAATGGATGATAATTTCCTGAAATATAGTAAATCACAAGGTAATGATTTAATAACTCCTATGCCTATTTATTCCTTCCCAGGATTAAAGGATGGTGATCATTGGTGTATTTGTCTTGATAGGTGGAAACAATCATTATTAGACGGTCTTGCACCAAAAGTCATATTAGAATCAACAAATATTGTAGTCTTAGAATCAGTACCTCTAGAAAAATTGAAAGAATATCAATTTAATAAAAAGTAATTACAAATTTATTTTTTTTTTTAGAATAATTATTATAAATTTTTTTAAATGAGTTTAGAAATATATTGGAAAAAAGCACTAGATCAAACTCGATTATCAATTGATAATGAATCATTATATCCTCTCAAAACTGATATTATTACAAGCGATTTATATGAAAAAGACGACTTCATAATTAGGAAACTCGATACTTCAAAATTTAATAAAAAAAAAATTTATGGTCCTAAGCAGAATCCATTTTGTCCTTGGGAAAAGATATTAGAAATTGATAAAATTGGTTATAATCATCAATTAATATTAAACAAGTACCCTGTACAAAAAGGCCATATTTTACTTATTACAAATAAATGGAAACCTCAAAATGGATGGTTAGATATTAATGATTGGAGAGCGCTCCAACAAGTTAATAAAGATACTAGTGGATTATGGTTTTTCAACAGTTCTCCAATTGCGGGAGCAAGTCAACCACACAGGCATTTTCAACTTCTGCGTAGAACTAGAGATGAGATATCATGCCCAAGAGAAAAGTGGTTTTTAGAGTTGAACTCATATCAAGATATAAATAGTAAGCTTAAAAAAAATATCATAGTATCCAAATTTAATTTTTTAGAAAATTCATCTTTTCTTTTTGAATTTTATTTAGAATTATGCAAGAAATTAGGACTAGGTGACCCTATTAGTGATAAGAAACCAATACATCCTTACAATATTTTAATAACTAATAAATGGATCGCTATTATAAAGAGAAAAAAAGATCATATTCATGGTTTCAGTATTAACGGCTTAGGTTTTGCAGGATATCTATTAGTAACTGAAAAATCGAATATTAATTATTTAAAGGAATTTGGACCTGAAAAACTTCTAGAAAACTTTGTTTAAATGCTAGTTAGTTACTTCGACTTCGTTATTCCTGCTTATTTGGTTTTCTAAAACTTCTATAGAAGCAGTTACGGAGGCGATTTTACGTTCAAGTGAATCTTTAATATAATTAAGCATTTCTAATTTCTTATGTTGATAAAAACTCTTTTTTTCTTTAGATGATTTGAAATAACAATTAAACATTTTTGTTTTTAATTATAAAAAGATCCTTAACTGACCTGTGACATGAAAATAAATAAGTTTTAATTTAAAAACAATATTCCATGTGGACTTTCAATTTTTTTTTGAATAAAATTAAATAAATTACTTACTATTCAAGAAAAATATTATTGAATATTCCTGAAAATTCAAATACAAAAAGAATTTCAATTGATTTACCTGAGGAACTAATTTCCAGGTTTGATCAATTACGAAAAGAGTGGGGATTTAGAGCAAGAGGACCTGTAATTGAGAAGATACTTAATGAACTTCTTCAAGATGATGATTTACTACCTAAGAACCAACAGCAAGAAATAGACTTTAACGAGAAAAATAATAAAAATGAAAATTTAAATATTGATGAAAATACAGCATTGGTATTAATAAAATCAGACATTAAAAAAGAAGTTAATGAGATATCTTTAAATAAAAAAGTTATAAATAACGATCAATATAAAGAAAAAACCAACTTAAATATAAGTCTTCCCAATTTTGTTGAAAAAAAAGTAAAGAACCTAAGAAGAAGTATTAATAGTAATAAATTAAATGAGAATATTAATGATATTCAAATTAATACAATTAAAGAAACTGAAATAATAAAATGTCGAATAGCGTTAATTAGTCATTGGCAAACCTTATATGGAACAGTTCCTAATGATCATGTAGTAGAAGCTGCGATGGATTGGTTTGGAAGGGATATATGGCCAAATCTTGATGGAACAGAAAATCTACCCTTTACGTGGAGTGCAGCCAATAAATTTATGTCTGAATTATGCCCATTTTGGATAAAGAAAAATCCATCCCTTGAAATTGTTTTATTAATGATTGGCGTTTTAGAAGACCCTTTTGCTACATCAGATTTAATAAATAGGATACCAACACTAATGAGGAGGTTTATAAGTAGATTTAAGCGAAATAACAGATCAAATTCATTTGAAACTTTGGACTCAACAATGACTGTACGAGGAGCACTTAAATTATTGAATTTATCAACATCCGCAGGATCAGCTCATACATTGCGAAAAATTAAGGAGGCCTATAAATCAATAGCCTTAGAGACGCATCCAGATGCTGGAGGTTCAACAGATCAAATGAGAAAATTAAATGAAGCGTATCAATTGCTAAAAAATCTATATCGAAATTAGTATATTTAGTCTTATATTAGACTAAGTATAAGTCTAGTCATTAGTCTTGCATAAGATAACTGCGATTAATAAAATATCTGATAATTTTCAATTATTTAATATTCAAAATTACTGGGTATTATTATTTTGAATAATAGGAAATTAAAATAGAATTTACTACGTAAAAATAAAAGAATTTTTTGTATACAACTTCTTATATAAGACTTATTAATAGTCTATTATATAGTCTCATAATAGATCAGTAAGATATATTAATTTAACGATTTGAATTCGCTATACCTAAATTGCTTAATGCTAGAAAGAAATAAAAAATAATTAATAAATCAATAAATTATGTCCTAACAATGTCCAAAAAAATAATTATATCTAAAAAGCATTGCTACAATTGATTTTTATTTCTACCCGTACTGCCTTAAAGACAGTACTACCTAGATTGAAGTTTTTCAATGGCAGTTTGTTTTTCAATACTAGGGACATCACTTAATCCGTTAGCATCAAACCAAGGGGCGCTAGCCCAATCAAATCCCTCGCCAAAAGTATTATCTGGTGCAGTTATATACCAATGACATGAAGCATCTGGTATGTCGACAGCGCATTTTGACCAATCATCTGACCACTGAGGGACTTGTACCCACAAAACTGATGATAGAAGTAGAGATAGTAAATTGATCATGAAACTTATCATACAACATTAATTAGTTTTATACGATTATTATCTATCTTATATAAGAATTATATAAAGACTAATTTATAGTCTCATATAAGATTAATAATACAATTAATTCCTTAATTTAGTATTAAAACATTTTTCAATATCAGAAATGATATTTGAATGTATTGATGTAATGTCCGATTCCAATAATGTTTTATCTTTATCTCTATAAGATAATCTAAATGTATAACTTATATGATCATCTCCAAATTTATTATCTTCAAAAACATCAAGTAAATTTACATCCTCTAAGAGATTTTTTCCTGTTTTTCTTATCTGTGATGTTATTTCGCTTATTAAAAATTTCTTACTGAAAACAAAATTTATATCTCTTTCCATTTTCGGAACAATTGGGTATTGCTTATATATTGGAATCCATTTATTTTTTCTTGTACTAGCTCCCAAGAGGTTAGATACATTAATGTTAAATAAATAAACTTTTTTTAATGACTTCTTTTCTAATATTAGTTTGGGATGTATTTCACCAAAATAACCTGCATCTTTCCCTTCAATAACTAATTTCGCTGTTCTTCCTGGATGAAGAAAATCAATTGATTCAGTGGGTTTATCCTCAATTTTTATGTTCAAAGATGATAAAGCCTCCTTTAACTTTCCTCTGGCCTGGTAATAATTAAGATCGTTATCCTTACCCGAATTTATCCATTTTCCAAATTTTTTATTTCCATAAATCGCACCATTCAGAACTTCTTCTTGAATGAACTCAGTTTTCTTATGAAAAACATTTCCAATTTCAAATATATAACAACTTGCTTGTCCAGCTTTTATATTACGGTTCACTATCTCCAAATGTTCTTTCCAGATATTATCTCTAAGACAGCTTGTTTCTAATAACAAAGGATTAGAAATCTTTATAAGTTTTTCATTATCCTCAGGAACAAGAGAGTAGCTTAGTACCTCGTTAAAACCGTTTTCTATAAAACCATTTTTTACTTTTCTCAATGCCAACTGTTCTGATGACAATTTTCCAGGCTTAATTGGATTAGGAAGTTTTAAGTCGAATCTGTCATACCCTATTAATCTCGCTATTTCTTCAATTAAATCTATTTCTCTTATTAAATCATGTGATCTATTAGGAATTACTGCTACATCCCAGCCATATTCTTTATTCTTTAAAGTACAACCTATGAGTTTTAATTTATCAACTATTTCATTATCAGATAAATTTCTTTTTTCAGATTGATCGTTAATTATTAATGGACCAAGAATTTTATGTATTCGATTTCTCCGTAGTTTAATAAATATATCCTCATTACTTATTAAATTGGAAGTATTGATGATTGGTGAATTAATACAAAAATATTCTTCTAAAAGATTAATTGCCCTTGTTACTGCACTAATTGTATTTTTTGATGAGATCCCTTTTTCATACCTGCTGCTAGATTCTGTTCTTATGCCAATCGCCTTTGAAGATTTTCTTATAGTAACTGGATTAAAAACAGCGCCTTCAAGGTATATAGATGAGGTAGTATTAGTTACAGAAGTCTCTAAACCGCCTATAACCCCTGCAATAGCTACCGGTTTATCACAACAAGTAATAACTGTGATATTGTCATTTAAGTCATATCCTTTACCATCTAAACAAATAAGGCTTTCAGTATCCTTGCCTTTCCTTACAGAAAAATCTTCAGGAGAAACTTCCTTACCAATTAAGTTTGAAAGTTTATCCTTATCAAACGCATGCAAAGGTTGACCTTGTTCTAAAAGAATATAATTTGTCAAATCAACTAGAAGATTAATAGATTTTATACCTGATTTTTCTATACGGTCTTTAAGCCAATTTGGCGATAATTTATCTCCATTTACTCCATCAATGCAGCTTATTGTATAAATGCAGTTAGATTCTATAGCCTCTGGACAAAGTTTAATTCCCTTAAGTAAATGAATATTGTATTTATGGTTTAATTCAGGAAAATTTAAAGTGGATTCTAAAAGGGCAGAAATTTCACGGGCTATACCTATAACAGACATTCCGTCAGGTCTATTAGCTGTAATGGCTAAATCATATATAAAATCATTTAATTGAAGCAAGTCAGACCCTGGAGTGCCCAATTCATGTTTTAAGGCTAAATCATCATCAATGATCTCTATCCCTTCGCTAGAGTCCTCTAAACCGAGTTCCTGCAGTGAACATATCATTCCTTCACTCATGACACCTCTAATTTCACTTCTTTTAATAATTAAATCAATAGCTTTTAATTTCGCGCCGACAGTAGCAACAAAAACATAAATATTTGGTTTAATATTGCGCGCACCACAGATAATTTGCAAATTCCTTGAATTACCAATATCGACTTGGCAAATTGAAAGTTTATCAGATCCTTCGTGTTTTAAAACAGATAATACCTTACCTAAAACAACACCATTTACATTTTCTGAACAATCTTCTAATGATTCAACCTCAAATCCACCAATAGACAATTTCTCAGAGAGATCTTCAGGCGTAGAAGTAATTTCTACTAAATTATTCAACCAATTTTGAGAAACTTTCATATATATTTTAAATCAATGATGATAAAAGAAATGAGTATATCTTCAAAAAAGTTTGTTGAAGATGTACAATAGAAAATTATACAATAAAGTATTAATTAAAATGGCCAAAAAAGGGACAAGAGTTGTAGTGACCCTGGAATGTACTGAAGCCAGGACAAGCACAGATCCTAAGAGATCAAATGGTGTCTCAAGATATACTACTGAAAAGAATCGTAGAAATACAACTGAAAGATTAGAACTAAAAAAGTTTAATCCTCATTTAAACAGAATGACAATTCACAAAGAAATTAAGTAATCAAATTAAATTAAATCATGCCTAATTCAATTTTTAAAAAACAATTATCACCTATCAAACCTGGAGATCCTATTGACTATAAGGATGTAGAACTACTAAAAAAATTCATAACTGAGAGGGGCAAAATCCTACCAAGAAGGATGACAGGTTTAACCTCTAAGCAACAAAGAGATCTTACATTAGCTGTAAAGAGAGCCAGAATTGTAGCTCTTTTACCCTTCGTAAATCCTGAAGGATAAATTCATATTGAATATAGTTGGCACTATAATTAATATCTCAAATATTTGAAAGATTTAACTAATTTAAAAACATATATTATTGACTCTGATGATCCACATGAGGTTGATGACGCTTTTTCATTAGAAATAAGAGAAGGAAATAAAAAAAAATTATGGATACATATTACAAATCCATGCAAACTCTTTCTGCATGACTCTAATGTTGATTTAAATGCAAGAAAGAGAAATAGCAGTTTATATTTAATTGATCAATATGTCCCAATGCTGCCTAATGATATTCTTGAAAAGGCAAATCTAGCTCAAAATAAAGTTTCAGAAACTATTAGTGCAGCAATAGAATTCAATGACGATGGATCAATAAATAAATATGAAATAACTGAAGCAATAATAAAACCAAAATATCAATTAACCTATGAAGATGCAAATGAAATATTACAACTAGAACCTAAAGAAGAACTAGAATTAATTGAGATTAAAAATTTATTAGAAAAAAGTATTAAATTCAGAAATAAACAAGGAGCAATTATTTTTGATAGTCCTAATAGTAAAATTAATTTATATGAGGATAAGATTATACTAACTAAATTAGAGAAAACAATATCACAAATTATAGTTGCAGAATCAATGATATTAATGGGTTATGTAACAAGTTTATTTATAGATAAATATAATTTAGCGGCTCCATTTAGGATTCAAAAATTAAACTGCAATCCATCTGAAATACTTAATAGATACAATGATAGTGATATTAAATATATAATATTAAAACAATATATGGGAAGAAGTTACTTAACTACTAAGCCAGGATTCCATGAATCATTAGGCCTTAAAACGTATGTACAATGTACATCACCATTAAGAAGATATCTTGATTTAATTATACAAAGGCAAGTCTATAATAAAATTAATAATTACAAAGTTCTAAGTAAAGATTCAGTCTCTAAGATTATTGATTATTCAAAGATTAGACAATCAGAGAATAATAATATATTTAAAAATGATAAATCTAAGTATTTAACATTATTTTTTAAAAATGAAAAAAAAGCTTTTTATAAAATAATATTCGTTAAGTGGATTAATCATAAAAAAAATATTGCTTTGGTTTATTTTCCAGATTATTCACTAGAATTACTTATTACTCTTTTTGTATCAATAGAAATATATAGTAATAAAATATATAAAGTTAAATATATTATAAATGATAGTAATCTTTTAGAGTTTATTTATTAATAAGATAATAAATATAATAGGTTGTTATTAGTTTAAAAAAATCTGTTAGTATTAATAAAAAAAGCTTTATGACTTTTGTCATTACTACACCTTTATACTATGTTAATGATAAACCTCATTTAGGAAGTGTATATACAACAATAATTTGTGACTCAATAGCTAGGTATAAACGGCTTGCAGGTGAAGATGTTATTTTCATCACTGGTGTTGATGAACATGGTTTAAAAATACAAAGAACAGCTAATGAAAAGGGTATTGAACCAAAATCACATTGTGATGAAATCTCAGAAGTCTTTAATAATAATTGGAAAAATTGGAATATATCCTTTGATAAATTTATAAGAACAAGCTCAAAAAATCATGAATTTGTTGTTAATGAATTTTATGAAAGAGTAAAAGCATCAGATGATATCTATATGGGAGTTCAAAAAGGTTGGTATTGTGTCGGTTGTGAAGAATTTAAAGATAATCCAGAAAACTCATCAACATACAAGTGCCCCATACATCAAAAAAATCTAGAATGGAAAAATGAAGAGAATCTCTTTTTTAGGCTTTCAAAATATCAAAAAGAAATTGAGAAAATAATCAACGAACCTTCTTTTATAGAGCCAATAGAAAGAAAGAATGAAATTATAAATTTTGTATCTAGAGGTTTAAAGGATTTTTCAATTTCAAGAACAAATGTCTCATGGGGAATTCCTGTCCCTGGTTACGATAACCATACCTTTTATGTATGGTTTGATGCTTTACTTGGATATGTAAGTGCCATAAGCTCTGACGCGAAAGAACATTCATTGGAAAAATCAATTAATGGAAGATGGCCAGCTGATGTTCATTTTATTGGTAAAGATATTCTGAGATTCCATGCTGTATATTGGCCCGCAATGCTCATTTCTGCCAATATGAAAGTTCCTAAAAAGGTTTTTGGGCATGGGTTTCTTACAAGAGAAGGGCAAAAAATGGGTAAAAGTTTGGGAAATGTACTCGACCCTGATTTATTGCTTACAAAATATGGAAATGATCCTGTAAGGTGGTACCTCATTAAAGACATATCACTAGGAAATGATGGGGATTTTCAAGATAAAAGATTTGTTGACATTATCAATAATGACTTAGCTAATACAATTGGTAATTTATTAAATAGAACATCATCTATGTCTAGAAAATGGTTTGATAATAAAGTGCCAAATAATGAAAAATTTTTAAGTGAAAATAAATTAGAGAATTCTGCCAAAATTGCAGTCGAAAACTATATTTATAACTTTGATAACTACAAATTGGATCTAGCAGCTAATGAAGTCCTTAGTTTAGCTATTAATACAAATTTGTATTTGAATGATAATCAGCCATGGCTGTTAATAAAAGATAAAGATAATCTACCTCTAGTTAAACAAATTATTTATAACGTTTTAGAAAGTACCCGAATAATAGGATTGTTATTGATACCTTTATTGCCAGAATTATCTACAAAGATTAATGCACAACTTGGTTCTATATACACAGAAGAAATTCCTTGGAAACAACAATTAAGTTGGGGATTATTAGTAAGTAACTTAAGTCTTCCAAGACCCACTCCAATAATAAATAAACTGGAGTATGAGCAACATTTATAGATTAATAATTTTCCTTCCATTATTTATGCTTGGTTGCGCACCAAATGTAATTGATGAAAATAAAGTAATACAAAAAATAGAAAGTTTAGATATGACAATTTTCTCTAAAAGTGGAGATAAAATATATTCAATTACCAGTCCTAATTCTAGTTATGACAATATTGAATTAGAATTCGAATTAAAAAAACCTATCATTAATATTCTCAATGGAGAAGAAACTAAATATATTATTAGTTCAGAAGAATCTACATTATCAGACAACAATAAACTCCTGAAATTGAAAGGAAATGTTAAATTAAAAACTCTTAAAAAAGATGGGGATTTTTTATATGCTGATAATTTTATTTGGAATATAGAAAATACTAACTATCTATTAGAGGGTAATATAAGATTTGAAAATCAAAATATCATCTTAAATTCAGGAAAAGCCATATTAGGTTCAGATAACATAATTGAATTTTTCAATCCAGTAAAATATATAATAAAAGATGAAAATAACGAAAATAAATATGAAATAAATTCAGAAAATGCTTACTATAATTTAACTACTGAATCAGTAAGTTTTAAAGCAAAAGATAAAAGAGTAAAATCAATAATTTATTTTTAAATTTTATTTTTTGAAAAAATATTATTAATTTTTTTGGACCAGTTATTAATCCATTTTTCATCAGACTTCGTAAAACACTTAGCACTCCAGCCTCCAATCAATATAAAAGCTTTATTATTTATAGGTACAACTAGGATAGATGGAATTTCGGCACAAAAATTAAAAAATTCATCTCTTCCAGGATAAAATTTAGTGTTTGCTAATGATATTAATTTCATATCTTTTATAGATCTCAGACAAGTTTCCCCAGGTTTAAAATCATTACTTGATGTGATTCCCCTCCTCAATATATTAACGCCATCATTGTGGATTAATATTGCTGCTGCTGCTGTAGAAGTTAATATTGCTTCAGAACCCCATGCAAGTTCATCAATAACTTCATCCGGCATGTTTGTATCGAATAGAAACTTATTTTCTCCTTTTAAAGCAGCTTTCTCACCAGCTAATGGTTCGAATTGTTTAAATAAAAAACCTATCAAAATAATAATTAATGAAGCTATTGCGGCTAACACTTGTGCTCTTTCAAGCTCAGGAGTGATTGTTTCTATTGAAATGAAATTTGCTATCTGAAAAATAAAGAGTATGGCACCGATTAATATTAATGATTTCCCATTGAATCCCATATTTTATATAGGTTATTTCTAATTAAATTATGCAGATATTATATTGTTTAGTACATTTTAAATTACTCAATAATACGGTTTTTAATATATAATTAACCAAAACCTTTTAAAATGAACCTAAACATCAATAAATATATACTTTCTTTAATCTTTATTGGCTTAATTTTTATTCTTAACCCCTCGACTACATACGCAAATGAAATTCCTAGTATAAATAAAGTTTTTGGTATTACTCAACAGAAGACTATTATAAATTACGAAAAAAGTCAGCCTTCATCTATTGACAACCCTGTATTGGATCCAAATTTTAACACTATGAGATCAAAAGATACTGAAAGCTCAATTGCTACTTATATAGTTGTAGGATTGTTAATTGCTGCCACAATAATTCCTTTAGCAACATGGTGGTATTTCTCTAAATAATAGAGAATTTATGAATGCCAAGGATTTAAGTATTAGTGAATATTCATCTTATATAGTTTTTATTACAGGTGGCACAAAGAGTGGCAAAAGTGAATTCGCGGAGCATCTTGCAAAGGAGGTAAAAAAATTATCATATGTTGCCTTATCTGAAAACAATTTAGATGATAAAGAATGGCAAGATAAAATTAATTTACATCGAAAAAGAAGGCCAAAAGATTGGAAATTAATAGAAACGACAGATCTATTAAATACATTAAGGAAAGAAGAAGGTCCATTATTAATAGATTCTATTGGCGGATTCGTTATGAAAAGTATTGGCAAAGAACAAAATAAATGGTCAACAATAATGAATTCACTTATAAGTCTCTTAATGAAAAGAAAAAGCATAACAATTATTGTTGGAGAACAAGTAGGTTGGAGTCTGGTCTCTGAATATAAAATTGGTAATACATATATTGAAAGAATCGGCGAACTTCAAAAGAGAATAACCAAAATATCAAAAGATAATTGGCTGGCTATAAACGGTAGAGCAATCAAAATAGATGAAATAAGTATTGAAATACCTACTTAAAATTGGAAGTCGCTCTTTTTGAACCTAGAATCCCACAAAATACTGGTAATATTGCCAGATCATGTGCTGCGTTTAATATACCTTTAAATCTTATAGAGCCCTTAGGTTTTAAGCTAGAAGATAAATATTTAAAAAGAGCAGGATTAGACTATTGGCCTCTAGTTACTGTAAATCAGTATGAGAATTTTGAAAAATTTTTAGCGTCAAAATCAACAAAAAGAATAATTTCTTTTAGTAAAAAAAATGGATTATATTTGAAGGATTTTAAATTTAAGCAAGATGATATTTTGCTATTTGGGAGAGAAGATTCAGGATTACCCGATTCCATTATTGATAAAAGCGACTTTTTAATATCAATATTTATGCCTAATATACAGACTGGAAACAATGATCAAAAAGGTGTTAGAAGTCTAAACCTTTCTGTAGCATGCGGAATTGCTATATATGAGGCCCACAAACAAATAAATTTTCAAAATGGTAATTAAGTACAACCAATGCCTTACAATATTCCCATGTCTCGGTAGCTCAGCTGGTTAGAGCGGCGGATTCATAGCCCGCAGGTCGCGTGTTCAAGTCACGCTCGAGACATTTTCAATACTTTACAATTGAAGAACATAGGTGAAATTTTAATTTAATTAATCTATTAAAGACAATAATGGTTAATTCACTCGGCACAGTCTTAGATCCAAAAAAATCTAAAGCAAAATATCCAGAAGCAAGAGTTATAGTTCTTGATGACAATTTTAATACTTTTCAGCATGTCGCAAATTGTCTTCTAACAATAATCCCAAGCATGAATGAAAAAAAGGCATGGGATCTAACCATCAAAGTTGACAAGACAGGATCTGCAGAGGTATGGAGAGGTAATCTTGAACAGGCAGAGCTATATCATGAGCAACTATTCAACAAAGGATTAACAATGGCTCCAATTGAGAAAACGTAAAATAAGTAAGATTGACAGAAAATTTTTGGCTTATAAATTCGAATCGTTCAAGGGTTAAAAGGTTTTCAAAGAATAATCAAAATAAAGATAAATTTTTTGAATATATGTTTATTGACTCTGGAAGAATTCTTGGTGTTTTAGGAAAGGAAACACCTCTTATGACAACCAGAGAAGAACTTAAAGTTGATAAAGCTAGAGATGAATGGAGAAAATTAATCGCTCAAGGTTGGAGGAGAACCAAACCTTTTTGGGAAGACTATTAGTATCCAATATTGTTACTAGGATTAGTTATATAAATTATGAGATTTAGGACGTAGTTAGCGGGTAAATTTAATGGCTTCAAAAGTAACAAAGCCATTCCTTGAGTCATATTAAATTCTTTATTTTTCATAAAAAAATAAAAGTCTCATTTTATTATAAAAAGACTGTCAATTACAAACTAAAAATACTGAAAAAAAGATATATAAGCATTTATTGATTTAGTATTTTCGAGATATCTAATATCTAAAACTTATTTTAAAAAATTATAGGGGTACTTGTTATTTTTTTTTTAATCCACGTTATAATTTAATAATCCTATTATTTAATACTTATGAGTACCCAATGAAGTATCTCATCTCAAGCAAAAGGACAAGAGCTTTATTTGGTATTGGAATAGTTGCTATAAGTATTGGATTAATATCAAAAAAAGTAATTAACTATCCAGCTGGTGGTTGTATCAAAGGTACTCAAGAATTAACCTTTAATATCTAGCCATTAATCATCTTACATTTTCCTTAATTCTTAAATCCAGTCAACTTTGATAACTCATTTAGTGAAAGTACACCTAAAATTAGTTTTCCATTTATTTCCCATGTGGGAAACCCTTTAATTTTTTTATCAATGCATAATTGAGTTTGACTGTTTATGCCATCTCTTGCACATTCAACTACATTAAGTTCTCTATAAGCTTTCTTACCAAATAATTCACTTTGATTAAGGCAATTAGGACACCAATATGCTGAATATTTAACTACACCATTATCTTTAAGGTATTTTGCCAACTCGATTGATTCCCTAGTGCTTTCTGAGGTGACTATAAGTTCTCTCTGATTATTTAAGTGGGAGCTATGAACAAGACTTGGTAAAGTAAGCAAAAATAATGGTATTAATAGGCGTTTCATTTATTTACTACTTTTCCTCCATATTTTCTAACTATCTTATCAAGCAAAATTCGTATATCTTTATTTTTAAGTTTCTCTATTTGCTGAAGATTTTCAAGAAGATCACATATTTGATCCTGTGTATCTTCATTTAATTCACTTACTGCCATTTATATTTAGAGTTTTTATCTTCCAATTTTAAGTCAAAAGTAAATTTACATACTTAATTGTATTTATATTTTTTTATTGCTATTTTTTTAATGCGGGCTAAGGTTCATATCTCCACGAGGATTTAGTCCGCTGAATTTTTAAAGATTCAATTTATTTTGGATCCCTCTTTAAGAAGTTGATTAGAAATATTCAAAAATATTTATCTTTGCTTAATTTCTAAATTCCATTGAAAAGCATTCTCATATAAACATTAATAGTGTGACACCATTTATTCAATAATGTTGTTATTTCGCTTCATAACTTTCTTAAAATACTTAAACTCAATAAATTCATGCATCATTTTGATATCATCAGATAATACTTTTTTATTAACTTCATATTCGTCTACATTAAGTTGAGATTTATTATTTTTAGAAAATGTTTCGTGATCAAAAGAAAAGTTTATAAAATTACTTTTAACATTCATATTTTGACAATAAGATTCATTTAACATACCTCTAGACCTCAATGCTTCTTCAACCAATAAACCTGTGACTTTTGACTGACTAAACTCATTAGCTGTGCACAATTTTTCAATAATTTCATGCACTTCTTCACTTGGCAAAAAACCAATTCTTTTCCTCGGAGAGGGCATAATTAAAAAAAATTAGTGTCACACTTGCACATTATAAGTGTTGCACTATATTTGATTTAAGTCAACTAATTTTGCTATGCATATTTTATTATTTCCTGTCGGATTTATTCTTTGGTATCTAGCTTATGAAGCAAAACCTATCATTAATGATGAAGTAACACTTAATTGGGAAGAAAAAAATACAATTAAAAGAAATAAACTTTTAAATATAATCAACGAAAGCTTTTAAAATTTACTGTTAATCGATTTTGACCATTCCTTGTGCTTATTATCTAGATCTGAGATTAACTGTTTTTGATATGTAAATTTGAGTTGATTTTCGTTAAGTGATTTTTTCGTGATAATCATCTCTTTAGAGAAAAAATAAGGAGTGTTAGAACTACTAATTTTTTTTTTGAGTTCCATATAAAGAATTCATCTATTTTTTTTATATGACTTAAAAGGTTATAGTCTCAATATTTTTATATTCATTTTATATTTCCTTCATTTGTGTTTTTAGCACGTTTGTAAAAAATATTAGTTTATTAAATAATAAAGGCTATATTTAAATAAAATATATATTTTATCATGAATCTAAAGGAGAGAGGGGTTACTGTAGGAGATTTACTAATAATACTAATAATAATAATCACTTCTACAATATTAATTAAATCATTTAGCAAGGATAAGAAAACAACACTTAATTATAGTAATCAAGAGCAAGTTTCTTATAAGAAAAATTACTATCAAAAATTTATTTGAATAGCTTATATAAATTATTTATAAAACTCTTAATTAATTCAATTAACTATTAAGTATCTCTTATGTAAATTTCAATAATTAATAATTATCAAACAATGAGTTTATGTATTTTAAATATTTTGATGAAATGATTTAGAACTTTCCCATTTCAAGTTATCCTTTAAATCATTGATATCATTCGATATTGAAACTAAATTCACCATTTGAAGAATTTGACTTTTATTTAGCCTATTAATAATAATAAGTTTATTAAGCATTTCTAAAACAGATTTATCTTTAATATTCATTGTTTGTATAAAAAACTATGATCCTTCAATTCAAATACTTTATCTTATAATTTTAAAAATTTCTCCTAAAATTTCATTATATATTTTGTGCTAAATATAAAAATTATTTATAAAATCATCAAAAATAAAAATCTTACTTATAAGAAAATATCTTAAGCTCACTTTCTTATAAATTCGTTTATTGTAAAAAGAAAAAAAATGAAAAAAAACTCCAAGAAAGAATACCTTAATAGAGATGAAGTTAATGAAATGATTGAATCAGCTTTAAGGAGACATAATAGAAGATCTACAATAATATCAAGCGTACTTGGCTGGATTCTAATAGGAGGTTATTCGTTTGGACTTTTTCAAGCAGTTCAAAATGTCTAATTAATCTTTTCTTTAAAGTAGAGCTTGCTAGATGATAAATTAATATAAGATTAAGTATTTATTATGAGGGAATATATTGAGGCGAATCTTACAGTGATAAGAAAATATTTAAAAAAACGAAAAAAGTATACATCAAAATTAAATAATGCTTCGATATTGGAAGAATTCAAAGAATGGAGCAAAGATCCATTACCTGATACAGAATCAATTTGGACTTTACCTGACTTAACGAGAAATGAAAGACTAAAAAATTTTTGTCGCTCAATTAAGAAGGAAATAAAATAAGTTTTTAACTACCTAGTTGTATATGATTTACCTTTAAGTAAAAATAACCCGCAAATCCAACTATATTCAAGATTACAACAAAAATCCAAGCTCCAATTGGCTGATTAGAATCAAATTTTTTTATTTTAACTTTTTCCTTTAGTCTTTCAATATATTTAGCCATATTTAAAAATATTAAAAAGAATATTTCTAATTATAGAGAGTTAAATTTTAAGGAATCTTAAATAAAATAAAATAAAATTTCTTTTAATTCGAATTTTTATTGTCAAGCCTGTTAATGGGATATTTAATTAACTCCTTTTTAAGATTTTTTAAAAGTTTATTGTGATTCAAAATTGTAAATTTCCTAGTAAAGGAGTAGTGCCATTTCATTGAATTAAAAAAAAACTTGCTAATTCATTATTAATAAAATTATAATACCTATTACGGTCATTCAGACCATACATAATTTAAATAAGGACAAATTTTTTCATGAGCTTAAGAGTTGGCCAAGAAGCACCAGACTTTAGTGCTACAGCAGTATATGATCAAGAGTTTAAGGAGATTACACTTTCAGGTCTAAGAGGTAAATGGGTTGTTCTATTCTTTTACCCACTAGATTTTACATTTGTTTGTCCAACTGAAATCACTGCATTTAGTGATAGATATCAAGATTTCTCGGCACTTAATACGGAAATACTTGGGGTATCAGTTGATAGCAAACACTGTCATTTGGCTTGGATACAAACCCCAAGAAATGAAGGTGGTATAGGTGATATTAACTATCCTTTAGTTTCTGACTTAAAAAGAGAAATTTGCCAGGCGTACAATGTTCTAAATGATGATGGGGAGGCTGATAGAGGTTTATTTCTTATCAATCCCGAAGGAGTAGTTATGCATACGACTGTTAACAAGGCTCCTGTAGGTAGAAATGTTGATGAAACGCTAAGGATTCTTCAAGGTTATCAATACGTTGCGGCAAACCCCGATGAAGTATGTCCAGCAAACTGGACCCCCGGGGAGAAAACAATGTTAGAGGACCCCAAAGGTAGTAAGGAATATTTTTCTTCGCTATAGAAGAATTAGAAACATTTAAGTTAGTATTGAGTAGTAAATAATAATAATAAAATAAAAAACAAATATATTCAAAAAGGGGATAACATCCCCTTTTTGAGGTTTGGGCACGATCCAATCGCTCAAATTATTTTTATATGATAAGAAGCACCACGTATAAAAAGAAATTTCTATGGCGACTAGGATAAAAAGATTAATTAAATTTAAGTCATTTAAACCAAAATATCTATAAATATGAAACTGATCATCAACACTAATATTATTAATTTGAAGATGCCAAAGATAGAGAGAAATCAAAATAAAATTTACCAATATTATTTTTTTTAACAGAAACCTAGATTTCTTAAAAATTAATAGGATAGAAATTAAAAATATGAAAAAACTTAACTGTGGAAAATCCGGTCTTGGTACATTAATTCCTTCAAGAAATAAATTAAATATAAGATCAAAATTTATATATATATAATCAGCTATAAAGTAAGAGAGAAATATTAAATTTATTGTTACTAAGAATAATAATCTTTTTCCTTTAATTATTTTTATACTATGGATTTTATCCTTAGTAAAATTATAGTATGTATAGTTTTTTAAAGAGTTTACATACACCAAAGATGGACATATTGCTCCGCTCAAATAGTAAAGGATTGAATAAAAGGAAATATCATTAATATTAAGTGAATACAAATTAAACCATTGTTTTTGTACAAATGGAAGAATAAGTAAAAATAAAAGTGTAACTAATAACTTCGTAGTATTGTTTTTAATTATCAAGAAAATAAATTTTTTATTTAAAGCAATTAAATCAAACTTTCAACAATTTAGAAGTTGTTAATTTAAAAACTTTATTATCTATAGTTTCTTGATTTAAAAGTATATCAACTAATTTATCTAGTAAGACTCTATTTTTTTTCAATATTTTTATTGAATTATTTAATGAAATTTTAGAAATATTTATGATTTCATTATCTATTCTAGAACTGGTATTTTCTGCTATGAGAGGCTTTCTTCTAAATAATCCATCTCCTAAATACATTTCATTATTATCAGAATCCATTGAAATTGGACCAATAATTGAAAATCCATATTTTGTAACCATTTCCCTTACGATACTTGTCGCATAAGAGATATCATTTATGGAGCATTGTGTAATTTCACCTTTCCCAAAAACTATCGTTTCTGCTGCTCTTCCAGCTAGAGCAATTTCAATTTTCGAAAATAATAATTTTTTTGAAATTAATCCACTAGAAATTACATCTTCGTCAGGGCATATTTTTGTATATCCTCCTATAGATCCAGATCTAGGTAAAATCGTAATTTTATCAACTGATTCAATTCCATTTCTCACAGCAGATACAATTGCTCTACCTACTTCGTTATAAGCAATAATTTTTTTCATATTAGGAGAAGTTATTAATGAGCTTCTCAGGCCAATGGTAATTTTATCAAGAGCATTTTCTATATGAAGATCACTGATTAATTTAGATTCGTTTCTTGCACAGTGAATAGCACTCTCGTTCATCAAGTTTGCAAGATCTGCTCCCGAAAATCCAACTGTTCTAGAAGCCCAATATCCTAAGTCAACTTCGCTTGAAAGTGGTTTGGAAAGTGAGTGAACTGAAAGAATTTTTTTTCTTCCATCTAAATCTGGAAGCATTACTTCAATTTTTCTATCAAATCTACCTGGTCTTAATAATGCTGCATCCAAAATATCTGGTCTATTTGTTGCTGCTAAAACAATAATCCCAGAATTATCAGCAAAACCATCTAATTCAGTTAGAAGCTGATTAAGGGTTTGTTCTCTTTCATCATTTCCACCTCCGATCCCAGACCCTCTTTGTCTACCAATGGAATCAATTTCATCAATGAAAATTATACAAGGAGATTTTTCCTTAGCCTTAGAGAACAGATCACGAACTCGGCTTGCTCCAACACCAACAAAAAGTTCTACAAACTCTGATGCCGATATTGAGAGAAAAGGTACTCCTGATTCACCAGCAATTGCTTTAGCTAATAATGTTTTACCTGTTCCTGGTGGGCCTATTAGAAGAACTCCCTTAGGAACTTTTGCTCCAAGATTTTCAAATTTCTTGGGTTCCTTCAAAAATGTTATTACCTCTTTTAATTCCTCAGCGGCTTCAGGGACGCCAGCTACATCATCGAATCTCGTTTCTACATCATCAATAGTTACAAATTTAGCTTGATTTTTGGTAAAACCAAAAGCTCTGGAAGCCAATTTTGATGTACTCCTCAAGATTAAGACTATAGCTAAAATGAAAATCAGGAAAAGACTTATTGAAGCAAATGAATTAGCAGCTGAGGCTTCTTTTCTACTATTGTTAATAGTTAGATCTACCTTATTTTCACTAGCCTTTTCAAGGATTAATTGATCGTTGTAAAGGATAGGTATTTTAAATTTATCGCCATTTTTATACAGAACATCAATTTCTCTCTGCCTTGGATAGAAAAATATTGATTCTATTTTCCCCGTCTCTATATCTTCTAGAAGATCCGAATAACTTGATTTAGAATCTGAATATGAGAATTTTGATCTAAACACTAATCTTTATAAGTGATTAATAAAGCATATATGCTTATTTAAAAAATTGACGTATATAAACAAAATATACTCAAAAGTTTTGGAGATAACCAGTTAAAGGTTATATTATTATATGGAAACAAAGAAACAGAATGGCTGTACCAAAGAAGAAAAAATCAAAGAGCAAAAGGAACCAAAGGCACGCTGTTTGGAAAGGAAAAGCAGTAATAGCAGCTCAAAAAGCTATATCTTTAGGTAAATCAGTTTTAACTGGGAAAGCTCAAGGATTTGTTTATCCTATTGAAGAAGAAGAAGAAGAGTAGCTTTTAAGATCCTAATTTAAATGCTTCAAGTATAACGGCATAAATTGCACCAATTCTTAATTTATCAACTACGGTCCATAAATAATAAAATTTTGAACTTGTCTCAGGTTTAATTCTTATAATGATTTCAATAAAAATAATAATTATTGGGACCATTATCAACTCATTTTTACCTTCAGATATAAATTTTGTAATAAAATTTGCGAACAAAAAATAACCTGTCAAAACAGAAATTAGACCAATAGATTTTGTTCTCCAAGTATCACTTAGAAAACCAAAAAATAAATTATTTAACTGGTAGGTAATTCTTGAAAAATTAGTTTTTTGCATTACTAAAAGACACTAAATAATCATTTAGAAAGTTATAGTCAACATATGATTTTTTTAGTTTAGGGCCTTTAATTACATTTGCCACATTATTCTGATCACCAAGACTGTCTAAAATACAATCTAATTTAATATTTTCCTCAAAAACAATTGGGATATTTGAAGGAACAAAAATTGTTGGCAAGTTAGCTGCCAGGGAAGATTTTAATCCTGGATTGGAGTCTTCAAAAACAATTGAATTGTTTTTGTTTATACCACTTAATTGGATTGCCTTTAAATATGGCAATGGATTTGGTTTCTTTAATTCAACATCTTCGCTTGAAATAATGAACTCAAAAGGGTTGAAGCCATTAAAAAGATAATCAACAAGTAGGTTGACTTGAATTCTTGAACTTGAAGTAACAATAAATTGTCTTACTTTTTTTCTATGTAATTCATTTATTAATCTAAAAACACCAGTTTTTAAACTAACGCAATTTTTTTTTATAATTTCTAAATAATGAAACTGCTTTGTTTCATGAATTTCTAGAATTAAATCTTCCGAGAAATTATCATTATTATATTTAGCGTAATAAGCAATCCTATTTTTGCCCCCATTTATCTTAAGAAGTTTTATATATGTATTAGTATCCCAAATCCAATCAATACCAAGGTCATTAAAAGCATTATTAAAAGCAGGTAAATGGGCCTCTAATTCAGTATTTGCGATGGTACCATCTAAATCCCAATAAACACCCTCCAAAAAGGTCACCAAAAAGAATTTCTTTTATTTACGGTAAAATACAAGAGCAATTATTGCTGGTCCTGCTAACGCAACTACAGCCAAAGGAATAAGTGTTGCCATGATTAATGAATATGTTTTGTGATACTATTTTTACAAATAAATGACGAAACTGTACTGATACGTTACAAGATTGAATTAAATTATGAAATCATGGACATGTATAGAAAATTGTGGAGCTTGTTGTAAATTCGACTTGAACGAAAGAAGCGATTTGGCTAACAAACTTAACAAAGAAGATATAGCTTTGATAAATTCTATGACGGCTAAAGACGGTTGGTGTAAAAACCTGGACAGAGAAAATAAAAAATGCTTAATTTATGAAACCAGACCACATTTTTGCCGGGTAAGTGAATTTTCAACTTTATTTAAAGGATATTTGAAATCTGGTGATAAATTTTTAATAGATTGCTGCAAACAACATATTTCATCAAATTATGGATACCAAAGTAAAGAGATGAAAACTTTTAGAATTGCTGTTTCAGGAAAATGAATAGTAAATTAGAAAAAAAAGAAAACAATCTAGAAAAAAGTTTCTTTTCAATATTTATAACGACTTTTACAACAATTTTTATTGCTGAACTTGGCGATAAAACTCAGATAGCCACATTAATGCTTTCTGCTGAATCGGGCAGGCCAATAGTTGTTTTTATTGGAAGTTCTCTAGCATTAATAAGCTCTAGCATAGTAGGAGTTCTTATTGGTAAATGGGTATCAAAAAAAATAACCCCTAGCAAATTTGCTTTATCTACTGGTACTTTAATGATATTGATAAGTATATTTTTAGCTTATGAAACATTCAAAAATTATTTATAAATGGTTTTAAGTTTATTACTATCAACATTTCTAACCGTTTTCATAGCTGAATTAGGTGATAAAACTCAACTAGCTACTTTAACTATAAGTGGCACTTCAAATAAACCATTAGCAGTTTTTCTAGGATCTTCATCAGCACTTGTTTTTGCAAGTTTACTAGGAGCTTTAACAGGTGGTTCTATTTCAAGTTTTTTACCCGAAGTAGTTCTTAAGTCAATAGCTTCCATTACATTTTTCATCATTGGTATAAGGCTTTTTATAAATTCTTTCACCATCGAAAAAGAAGAAAAAGAAGAGAAAGAAAATAATTAGTTTTAAGCTTGGATAATAAGGTGTAATAATGAAGTGTATACCCCTAAATTAATTTATAATTTCATTTAGATTATGTTCACATCATCTTCAATAATTGATAATCTTAATCAGTCAGAAGGGTTAGAATATAAAAAATTATGCAGATTATTAAAAATAACAAAGAAATCTGATAAGGATAAATTAGATATTGCTTTAACCGCTCTAGAAAAACTTGAAATAATTAATAAAAATGAAAATGATGAATATACTTGCATAAAGGATAATGATCATCTTGTCGCCAAAATAAGATGTAGTAGCAAAGGCTATTGCTTTGCTGTAAGAGGAAAAGACAAAGAAGATATTTATATTAAAGAAAATCTACTTAACTATGCATGGAATGGAGATAAAGTTTTAGTAAGGATAATAAAAGAGGGATATAAAAGAAGATCACCTGAAGGAATAGTTGATTGTATTCTTGAAAGATCAAATCAAATACTTCTTTCTAAAGTAGAAATAATAAACAATGATGTATATGCAATACCAATAGACGATAGGATCCTTTCTAAAATTAAACTTCCAATAGAGAATAAAAAATACACTTTCAATCCAGACAATAAGAATATAGTAAAAGTTGAGATTGATAGATTCCCCATAGGTCAAGAAGAAGGACTAGGTCATGTGATACAAGAACTAAAACTAAACAATAATGAAGACTATGATACAGACTTTGTTTTATCTAAAAGCAATATCGTTAAATCATACGATTTAAACCATATTGAATCAAAAATAATAGAACAAAGGGAGAGGATAGACCTTACAGATAAAAACTCTTATTTATTCAAAAGTTGGAATTCTAATAATTCTCCAATGCTCCCAATGATTCAAATAGAACATGGAAAAAATAAAAACACTAAATTATGGATACACACAAATAATCTTGCAGAAAGAGTAGATCTAAATAGTAAAAAATCTCTAGAAATATTATTCAAAGGCTTTGAATCATTTCCCTTATTAAATGATTGGCAAAACTACCTTGGTGAAGCCATAAGAAATGATTCTGAATTTAAATTTGGTGAAAAGGATGAAGCAATAAGCCTCTGTGTCAATTTAAATAGTGATAATGAAATAATTGATTGGTCATTTCATCTTACTTTAGTAAAATGCAGTCTTATTGTTGAAAGTGATCATACTGACGCGCTTCTATCTAGAAAAAGCAAATCAAGAATAACCTCTCGGGTATTAAAACCTATAAAGGAATATGTCGACGATCTAGATAAAATACTAGAAATTTCATGTTCATTCAGAGATAACCATCTTATGGAGGGTAAGGTGGAAATTCCTGCGCCACTGAATAAGATTGAAGCACTAGAAGAATTTTTTATTCACAATCCAGCTGAATATTCAAAAGGATATTTTGAATCATTAAATAAAGAAGATTGCCAAACTTACCTTTCACCAATACTGTATGAAGCTAATTTAATATGGTTCAAACATTCAAATCAATATGGCCTAAAAAGTGCAGGATACATCTCAAATGGAATAGATTACGTTAATGCTAATGAAATTATCAAATATTCAGAATTTATTGAAAATGATGTAGAGCTTAATGAAGATGGCAATTTGACATTTAGTCAAGTAATTAAATTATGTGACGACGATAATAAAAAAAGAATCTTACATAAACTTCTAATTAATGAATTTAAGGACAATGAAATAAAGTTGATATCTAAAGATCCTGATAATGATGAATCAGAAAAATTTTTTATTTCTCCATGGACAATTCCCGGATTTGACTTCACAAATCTTATAAATCAGTACTGTATTTTTAATATGATAATAAATGGTAAGAAATCAAAGAAAAATAATATAAATGAAATTAATATATCTGAGAGTAATTCATTAAAATTAGTAAATTGGGATATATTTAATTCATCAATTTCAAAAAATCTAGAAGTATTATTTAACAAGTTTGTGATAGATAAACATAATGAATTCAAGTACAAAGTTAACCAATATAAATCTAATATGATAAATATAAAAAAAGTAAGAAAAGCAGAAAAATTACTAGGTAATACTTATAGTGGGTTTATTTTGTCAGTGCAAACATATGGTTTCTTTGTTGAGATATCAGAACTAAATGTAGAGGGTTTAGTACACGTAAGCACTCTTAATAATGATTGGTATGAATACAGGTCAAGGCAAAATCTATTGATTGGAAGAAAATCTAAAAAATCATATAAAGTTGGAGATGCAATAGAAGTAAAAATAATAAAAGTCGATATTCTTAAATATCAAATTGATTTAGAATCAACATAAATGAATTTTTCACAAAATATATTATGGAAATATTACCCAAAAAAAATTTTAGATAAATTTTTATAATTTTTAAAAACCAAAAAAACAGTAAAAAAAATTTAAGATAAATTTTTAAAATTATGTTTAAGAAAAAATATTTACTTTTAACTCTTTTTATAATAATTATTTTTCAAATTTTATTATATACAAATAATAATCAGAAGACTTCATTTAGATACTTTAAATGGACCCTCCAAGAAGTGAGTATAGGTAAGTTAATCAGTATTTCGTTTTTTTCTGGTTTATTTGTAAGCACTTTATTGAATATAACAATTACAAGTACTAGTTTCAGAAAAAAAACTTTCGAAAATGTGAAAGATGATTTTGTATCTAATAATAATGAGGAAGAAATGGAACCAAACGTTGAGATTCCGCCACAAAGGGATATTAGAGAAACTCAACCAACAATTTCTGTTAATTACAGAGTAGTCAAAAATATGAATGATAATAATT
>QCIB01000001.1 GCA_003216915.1 Prochlorococcus sp. AG-402-I23 | reverse complement strand
AAAGCTTGGATCCGCATTTATTAAAATTGGACAATTATTATCAGCGAGACCTGATTTAATACCTAATACCTGGATACAGGAATTGTCTAAATTGCAGGATCAAGTTCCTAATTTTTCATTTGCGCAAGTTGAAGAAACTATAAAAGAAGAACTAGGATCTAAGTTTAATGAAATAGATCAATTAATATGTGATCCGGTTGGATCAGCATCACTAGCTCAGGTCCATAGGGCGACTTTAAAAGATGGTAAGAAAGTAGTATTTAAAGTTCAAAGACCCAATTTAAAAGAATTGTTTATTATAGATTTGGGCATAATGCAGCAAATAGCAGGATTATTGCAGAAAAATAAGAATTGGAGTCGAGGTAGAAACTGGATTGAGATTGCTAAAGAGTGTAGGAAAGTTCTCATGAAGGAACTTGATTTTAATTGTGAAGCACAATATGCAGCAAGATTTAGACAGCAATTTCTTGATGATGAAAATGTTGAAATTCCTGAAGTAATTTGGGATATGAGCAGTGAAAAAGTCCTTTGTTTAAGCTATCTAGAAGGAACAAAAATAAGCGAGTTAGAAAAATTACAATCACAAGAAATTGATTTACCTAAAATTGCAGAAATAGGGGCCATCAGTTATTTAAAACAATTAGTAAATTACGGTTTTTTTCATGCAGACCCTCATCCAGGTAATCTAGCAGTTTCAAATGAAGGTAAATTGATTTTTTATGATTTTGGAATGATGGGCAATATCTCAAATAATCTTCAAACAAGCTTAGGGGGGATGGTTAAGGCTGCTGCTTTAAGAGACGCCTCATCACTTGTCAGTCAATTACAACAAGCTGGGCTAATTTCAAAAGATATTGATGTAGGACCAGTCAGAAGATTAGTCAGATTGATGCTTAAAGAAGCCTTAACTCCACCATTTAGTCCAAATATTATTGAAAAATTATCTGGAGATTTATACGAACTTGTTTATGAAACACCATTTCAACTACCAGTAGATTTAATCTTTGTAATGAGAGCGTTATCAACTTTTGAAGGAGTTGGTAGAATGCTTGATCCAGGGTTTAACCTTGTATCAGTTACCAAGCCTTATTTAATAGAACTTATGACTTCAAATAATCAAACTCCCAACGATTTAATTAACCAATTTGGAAGGCAAGTAGGTGAACTAGGATCGAAAGCTGTTGGCATTCCCAAAAGAATAGATGAAAGTTTGGAAAGATTAGAGCAGGGCGATTTACAATTGCAAATAAGAATGGGAGAATCTGATAGGCAATTCAAAAAAATGTTTACTGCTCAAAAAACTTTAGGTCATTCAATTCTTATAGGAAGCTTATCAATTGCATCTGCTTTACTTGTAACCAATAAACAAAATAATTTTGCATTGTTGCCACTTTTTTTTGCACTACCAATAAGTATTGATTGGATAAAGTGCCAATTAAGTATGAGAAAAGGCTCACGTTTAGAAAAACTTAAGCGCTAAAAAACTATATATTTTTAGGACCTAAACCTAAAGCCCCAGCAAATCTTGCTTGATTTCCCAATTCCTCCTCAATTTTTAAAAGTCTATTGTATTTTGCAATCCTTTCACTTCTGCTCAAAGAGCCTGTCTTGATCTGACCCGATCTTGTGGCGACAGATAAATCTGCAATAGTTGTATCTTCAGTCTCACCACTTCTATGACTAATAACACTTGTGTAACCTGAAATTTTAGCTAACTCAATAGCTTCCAAAGTTTCAGTTAATGTTCCAATTTGATTTACCTTTATTAGGATTGAATTGGCAGATTTTTCCATAATCCCTTTCCTTAATCTTTCTGTATTGGTAACGAATAAATCATCACCTACAAGCTGAACTTTATTTCCTAATTCTTTGTTTAATTCTGACCAACCCACCCAATCATCCTCAGCTAAACCGTCCTCTATTGAAACTATTGGATAATTAGAAACTAATCTTGAAAGATATGAAATCATTTCAGAACTATTTAAACTTTTACCTTCATATTTATAAATACCATCACTATAAAATTCAGTACTAGCAGCATCTAAAGCTAAAGATACCTGCTCACCAGGCTTAAATCCGGCTTTTTGAATTGCTTCTAATAACAAGTCCCCTGCTTCTTCGCTTGATGACAAATTAGGGGCAAATCCACCCTCATCGCCTACAGCAGTAGATAGACCTTTTTGATCAAGTAATGATTTTAATGAGTGAAAAATTTCAGTACCCATTCTTAATGATTCACTAAAATTATTAACTCCATGTGGGACAAGCATAAATTCCTGAAAATCAAGACTATTTGGTGCATGAGCACCACCATTTATTACATTCATTAATGGGACTGGAAGGAGATTGGATAATGGATCTCCAAGATACCTATATAGTGGAACGTCTAAAGCATTTGCTGATGCTCTGGCAGTTGCAAGACTTACTGCAAGGATTGAATTTGCTCCAAGGTTAGATTTATTAGGAGTTCCATCAATTTCAATCATTAATTTATCTACTGCAGTTTGATCTAAAGCTGACAAACCACATAAAGCCGGGGATATTGTTTCATGAATTTTATTAACAGCATTTAAAACACCCTTCCCCATATATTTTGAACCACCATCCCTTAATTCATGTGCCTCATGAGCACCAGTGCTAGCTCCGCTGGGAACAATTGCTCTACCACTTACACCACATTCCAAAAATACTTCTGCCTCTACAGTTGGATTACCTCTTGAATCAAGGACTTGCCTTGCTTCAATAGTATCAATAAGAAAATCAATAGTTTCTTTCACAATTTAATTATTACTATTTAAATCCTATTAATAGCTGAACTATTTGGCTAATATCTGAAATATATATGTTAACCAATTATAATTTTTAATTTCAAAACAACTTAAATATTAGTAAACGCTTTTATTAATTCCAAAGTCCCTGCAACCCCTCTCATAAACATATTTTTCAAATTCATCTTACAATTTAAAAATTATTGGATGATTATTAATGCAGATACTATTTAGAATATTAATTAATAATCAACTATATTTTTTATAGTTTATGAGAGAAACACTTACATCCAGTCCTGAACTATTTAGCGATATCAGTTGGAATCTTCTTTTATTAGGGGAAGAAACAGCAAAAAAATGGGATCATAGTGAATTTAATATTGAACACATAATTCATACATTGTTCTCATCAAATGAATTCTTTGCTTTCATTGAAAAATTATCAATCGACCAAGATATAGTTTTAGATATAACAGAAGATTTTTTAGAAGAGACACCAACAAATGAGTCAGATATTTTTACTATCGGAGAAGATTTAGAAATTTTATTAGATAATGCGAATCAGATTAAAATCCAATGGGGATCGAGATTCATAGAAATCCCTCATTTACTAATTGCTCTTGGAAGAGATTTAAGAATTGGAAATTATGTTTTTGAAGAAGGCAACCTTTCGATGGAAAAATTAGAAGAAGAATTAAAGTTTTTCCCAAATATTAATCAATCAAAAGATTCTTTTAATTATGAGAACGTACTTGAAATAAATAATCAATCTAATTTTGAATCAAATAAAGAGACTTTAGTTAAAGAAGAAAAATTTAAAGAAGGTACTGTTCCATTATCCAAAAGTAAACTTCAAATTGAAACCAAAAAACAAGTTGAGAAAGATGAAAATGCTCTTTCAATTTATGGAAAAGATTTAACAGAATCAGCTAAAAAAGGCTTACTGGATCCCGTTTTAGGGAGAGAAAATGAGATCAACAATTTAATGAGGGTACTCTGCAGAAGAAACAAAAATAATCCTATACTAATCGGCAATCCTGGAGTTGGTAAAACCTCAATTGCAAAATTACTTGCACAATTAATTGTAGACGAAAAAGTTCCTGATTCTTTAAAAGACTTTAAAATTATTTCGCTTGACTTAGGTGCTTTAGTTTCTGGGACAAAATTCAGAGGCCAACTAGAAGAAAGGCTAAGCTTAATAATGCAGGAACTAAACAATCCAAGCCAAGGAATGATTCTATTTATTGATGAAATTCATTCAATATTAAGTTCTGACAGATCTTCTACCGACATTAGCAATATCTTAAAACCTTTACTGGCTGAAGGAGAACTTAGATGTATCGGTACAACAACACCTGAGAAATTTCGTGAAAATATTGAAAAAGATCAGGCATTTAATAATTGCTTTCAAAAGATAGCTGTTAATGAACCTTCAGTAGAATTAAGCGCAAAAATACTGCAAGGTATCAAAAAGAAATATGAATCACATCATGGCATAAAAATTTCTGAAGAAGCTGTAAACTATTCTGCAAAATTAGCCGACAGATACATCAGCGATAAATGTCTACCTGATAAAGCAATAGATTTAATTGATGAAGCAGCTGCAGAGTTAAAAATCGAGTCTAATAAAAAGCCTCAAATAATTCTCCAACAAGAAAACAAACTTCATACTATTAATGAAAAACTGAAAAATTTGCAAGGAGAAAATATTGAAGCTCAAGAAAAACTGTTGAATATGAGGCAACAATCAGAGGCAAAATTGAACGTTCTTTTGGACAATTGGAACAATTTGAGGGAAGAAATGGAGCAATTATCTATTTTAATGAAAGAAGAAGATAAGCTAACCAAACAAATTAAAGATAAATCAAATCGCGAAATTGAAAATGATCTGGATTATTTAGAAAAGCTTGAAGAGGAGTTAAATGTAATAGAGAATGAAATACAAAAAGTTGAAGAGAACTTTAATAAAATAAAGAAAAATAGAAATTTCCCTTTTAAATATCAAGTTGAACCTGATGATATTGCTGATGTAGTCTCAAAAATTACAGGTATTCCAATTTCTAAAGTAGTTTCAAATGAACGTAAGAAATTAGTCAATCTAGAAACAGAACTAAGTGAAAAAGTTATTGGACAAGAAAAAGCTATAGAAGCTGTTTCTGCTGCAATTAGAAGAGCTCGCGTTGGCATGAAAAGTCCTAAAAGACCTATCGGATCTTTTTTATTTATGGGTCCTACAGGTGTTGGCAAAACAGAATTAGCAAAATCTCTCGCAACAGCTTTATTTGATGAAGAAGACGCACTTTTAAGATTAGACATGAGTGAATATATGGAGAAAAATGCCGTAGCGAGACTTTTGGGAGCTCCTCCAGGTTATGTTGGTTATGAAGAGGGAGGTCAATTAACTGAAGCTGTAAGACGTAAACCCTATTCAGTAATACTTCTTGATGAGATAGAAAAAGCACATGCAGAAGTTTTTAATATCCTTTTACAAGTCTTAGATGAAGGAAGATTAACGGACTCTCAAGGAAGAACCGTAGACTTCAAAAATACCGTAATCATTATGACAAGCAACCTAGCTGGTAAATCTATACTGGAGTATTCACAAAAGATTTCTAAAAGTGATGAGGGAAAGTTAGAAAAAGACCAACAAACCTTAGATGATTCCATTAGTAATACATTGTCTTCAATTTTTAGACCTGAATTTTTAAATAGAATTGACGAAGTAGTAAAGTTTAATCCATTATCTATTAATGAACTTCAAAAAATAATAATTTTACAAACTGAAGATTTAAAAAACCTGCTTCTTGAACAGAAAATAAATATCGCTATAGACAAAAAAGTTATTAATAAAATTGCAAACGATTCTTACGAACCTGAATATGGTGCTAGGCCACTTAGCAGGGAACTTAGAAGACAAATAGAAAATCCCTTGGCTGCAAAACTTTTAGAGGAAAACTTCAAAAACAAAAAACATATAACAATTAAACTTAACCCTGCTAAAAAAGATGAGATCGTTTTCAAACCTAGCTGAGGAGTAAATCAATAAGCTAAAATAAATACTAAAGCGTAAAGCTTAATTTCAAAAAAAATTTTGTGACAAGTCCTACTACTAATAAAGAACCTCTTAAAAAGGATTCTCCTGAAGTTGAAGAGCCTAAAAAAAAGAATAATTTTTTTAGATCTACCTACGATGAGCTTAAACTTGTCGTGTGGCCTAACAAACAACAACTTTTTAGCGAATCAGTAGCAGTTATAATTATGGTATCGTTTTCTGCTGCAGCCATTGCTTCTGTTAGCAGATTCTATGGATGGGCATCCTCGCAAATTTTTGGTTGAATTATCTCCAGAATATCCATTAAAAAGATCTTAATTAAGCTTCAAGAAAAATGAGTAATGAATTAACTACAAGCCTTGCTTCTTCAAAAGCAAATACAAGCATCGCAAGATGGTATGCAGTTCAAGTAGCATCAAGCTGTGAAAAAAAAGTTAAAGCGACTCTTGAGCAGAGATCAGTAACTTTAGGTGTTAATAATAGAATCATTGAAATTGAAATTCCCCAAACTCCAGGAATTAAATTAAAAAAAGATGGAAGCAGACAAACTACTGAAGAAAAAGTTTTCCCAGGTTATGTCCTCGTAAGAATGATTTTGGATGAAGATACAATGATGGCTGTTAAAAGTACTCCAAATGTAATTAACTTTGTCGGTGCTGAAGATGGTAGAGGTAGCGGAAGATCGCGAGGTCATATCAAACCTCGACCATTATCAAGACAAGAAGTTAATAGAATCTTTAAGCGCGCATCAGAGAAAAAAGCTGTAATCAAGCTAGATATTGAAGAAAAAGATAGAATCATTGTAACTAGTGGTCCATTCAAGGATTTCCAGGGAGAAGTCATAGAAGTTTCAGGAGAAAGAAATAAATTAAAAGCATTACTTTCAATATTTGGGCGCGAGACTCCTGTAGAATTAGAATTCTCCCAAATCAATAAACAAAATTAATTTCTAATTGTTCTTGTTTATCGAGTAAAATTATGATTTTCTACTTCAGCTTAAATTCTCTAATCTAATGGCAAAAAAAATTGTTGCAGTTATCAAGCTTGCTCTACAAGCAGGCAAAGCAAATCCTGCTCCTCCTGTAGGGCCTGCTTTAGGACAACATGGTGTCAATATCATGGCATTTTGCAAAGAATACAACGCTAGGACACAAGATAAAGCAGGTTTTGTAATTCCAGTCGAGATTTCTGTTTTTGAAGATAGAAGCTTTACTTTTATCACAAAAACACCTCCTGCTTCCGTCTTAATAACAAAAGCAGCTGGTATAGAGAAAGGATCAGGTGAATCCGCAAAAGGCTCTGTTGGGAATATAAGTAAAGCTCAATTAGAAGAAATAGCCAAAACTAAGCTTCCTGATCTAAACTGTTCTAGTGTTGAATCAGCAATGAAAGTAATTGAGGGTACTGCTCGTAATATGGGCGTCTCTATCACTGATTGAGTTCAATACAAAATTTCTCACTATTTAGGGGAGGTTAGTTAATAACCGTTTGCACCCAATATTATTATGAAAAAACTATCCAAAAGAATGGCAGCTCTATCAACAAAGATAGAAGATCGCATTTACGCACCACTTGAAGCTCTTAGTATTATCAAGGAAAATGCTAATGCAAAATTTGATGAAACTATTGAAGCACATATACGTTTAGGTATTGATCCAAAATATACTGATCAACAATTAAGGACCACTGTTGCATTACCAAATGGTACTGGCCAAAGCATCAAAATTGCAGTAATTACAAGCGGTGAGAATGTATCGAAAGCTAAGGCTGCTGGTGCAGATTTATTTGGCGAGGAAGATCTTGTGGAAAGCATCAACAAAGGGAATATGGAGTTTGATCTACTTATTGCAACTCCAGATATGATGCCAAAGGTTGCAAAATTAGGAAGAGTTTTAGGACCTAGAGGTTTAATGCCTAATCCTAAAGCTGGGACAGTAACTAATGACATTGCTAACGCAATAAAAGAATTCAAAGCTGGTAAGCTCGAGTTTAGAGCAGATAAGGCTGGAATCGTTCATGTCCGCTTTGGAAAAGCAAGTTTCACAAAAGAGGCTCTATTTGACAACTTAAAAACCTTACAAGAATCAATTGATAAAAATAAACCAAGTGGAGCTAAGGGAAAGTATTGGAAAACTTTTTATGTAACCTCAACAATGGGGCCTTCAGTTCAAGTAGACATAAATGCAGTTCAAGATTACCAACCTGAAGGTTAACGCTTTGTAGTATAATTTAAATGCAATAATACGGCCAAAGAAAGTAGGTTGATTTAGTTATTCTAAATTTTTAATTCCTACCGAGGACTCGTCTTAAATTATTTCTTTTTGGATCTAATAAAAGCGGCCTCTTTAAAAGGACTTTGCCGCATTTCCTGCTCTCCCTAAATTACGATCCAAAAAACATCAATGGGCCGAACACTAGAGAATAAGCAACAAATCGTTACTGAGATTAAATCTCTATTAAACGACTCGGAAATGGCTGTAGTTCTTGACTATAAAGGTTTAACTATCAAAGAGATGTCAGATTTGCGATCTAGATTGCAAACAACTAACGGCATTTGCAAAGTTACTAAAAATTCATTAATGCGTAAAGCTATTGATGGAGATAGTAATTGGAATGATCTTGAATCTTTACTGTCCGGAACAAATGCTTTTGTCTTAATCAAAGATGATGTTGGTGGTGCTGTAAAAGCTATCCAATCTTTTCAAAAAGACACCAAAAAATCCGAAACCAAAGGAGCTTTATTTGAAGGCAGACTTCTAAGCGATTCTGAAATAAAAGAAATTGCAAGTCTTCCATCTAAAGAAGTATTGATGGCAAAAATTGCTGGCGCTCTTAATGGCGTCGCAACAAAAATTGCGATCTCTATTAATGAAGTACCTTCTGGACTTGCTAGATCACTTAAACAACATTCTGAAAAATCAGAATCTTAAATTCAAAACCTAATTAACTTTTAAGAAAATGTCCGCAAAAACTGAAGAAATTCTTGAATCATTAAAATCTCTATCACTTTTAGAAGCATCTGAGCTTGTAAAGCAAATTGAAGATGCTTTTGGTGTATCTGCTGCAGCTTCTGCAGGTGTAGTAATGGCAGCTCCAGGAGCAGCTGGCGGTGACGCAGATGGTGGCGCTGCTGAAGAAAAAACCGAATTTGATGTAGTTCTCGAAAGCTTTGATGCAGCTGCAAAAATCAAAGTACTTAAGGTTGTAAGAAATGCAACTGGTCTAGGTCTTGGCGATGCAAAAGCACTGGTTGAATCTGCACCAAAAACAGTAAAAGAAGGAATTGCTAAAACAGATGCTGAATCTTTAAAGAAAGAGATTGAAGAAGCTGGCGGTAAAGTTACACTTAAGTAAGAGAATATTTTTTCAAGCCGATAGACTTTATATCGGCTTCAAAAATTATGAATATTGATAGTATTGCAATTGAAGCTGCAACAGATGGAGCCTGCAGTGGTAATCCAGGTCCAGGTGGTTGGGGCGGACTAATAATTTTTGACGACAAAAGTGAATTAGAAATAGGTGGTTCCGAGCAAAATACTACTAATAATAGAATGGAACTGACTGCGGCTATAAAAACACTTGAGAAATTAAAAACCTATAAATTAAAAGAAAACTTTAAATTAAGAACTGATAGTAAATATGTCATAGAAGGGTATACAAAATGGATTATTAATTGGAAGAGAAATGGATGGAAAACAAGCTCAGGAAAATCAGTTCAAAATCTTGATTTATGGCAAAAAATTGATCAATTAAGAATTAATGGTCTTGCAATGGAATATGTTAAAGGCCATAGCGGTGACAAACAAAATGATAGGGTAGATAAAATCGCAACCAATTATAGCAAAGGTATATCTCTAAAAAGTAACTTAAAAGAGTCTGAATCTTCATTAGAATTTTTTGAAAAAAATGCACCTTCAGAAATTCAGGAATTATTTTCAAGAAATGAATTAATTCAAAAATTTGCTGACAAAAAGTACTTATTAAATTCACTAGAACTAAGTAATTTATTAGGTGAAGAAAACCACATAAAGATAAAACAATACTTACTTTTTGAATGGCGTAATTGGAGATTGATTCCTAAAGATAAAAAATATTGGATAATAGAAAAAAAGAATCCTAATTTTTTATGAATGAACAGAAGGGGGGATTTGAAAATCTTTATAAAAACTTGATGACCCCTATACTAAAAAAAGATTCTGGAATAGATGCAGAATATTTAACTAATTTATCTCTTAGCCTTCTATCATTTAGTTCAAGAAAACATAATTGGCCTTTAGTTTCATCAATCCTAAAAAATCTAAATGAAGAATTTTCTGTAATCGATAAAAGGTTAAGTCAGAACATATGTGGAATAAATTTTTGTAATCCAATTGGTTTAGCTGCGGGTTTTGACAAAAATGGAAATGCTGCAAATATATGGAAAGATTTTGGTTTTGGATTCGCAGAACTTGGGACAGTAACTAAATTTGCACAAAATGGTAATCCAAAACCAAGGTTATTTAGATTAGCCGAAGAAGAAGCAGCATTAAATAGGATGGGTTTCAATAATAATGGTGCAGAAAATCTGGTTAAAAATTTTCTTGAGCAGGGTATTGAGTTCAAAAAAAACAGGGAGAATATTTGTTTAGGGATAAATTTCGGTAAGTCTAAAATCACAAGCTTATCTCAAGCAAAAGATGATTATTTAACTTCTCTAAAATTATTAATTCCATATTGTGATTACGCAGCAATAAACGTAAGTTCTCCAAATACTGAAGGACTAAGAAAGTTGCAAGATCCAATACTTCTAAAAGAACTTCTTAGAGAAATTAAAAACTTACCTAATTGTCCACCATTATTTGTAAAAATTGCGCCAGATTTAAGCCTTAAAGATATTGAAGATATTTGCAAGTTAATAATCGAGGAAAATATCGATGGGATAATTGCTACTAACACCAGCATAGATAGATTAGGTCTTGAAAATAGGAAGATCAGCCAAACAGGATTATTACTTTCTGAAGAAAATGGAGGATTAAGTGGAAAGCCTCTACAAAAAAAAGCAAATCAAATAATAAAACATATTCATAATATTGATAAAAAGATTATTTTAATTGGCGTTGGTGGCATCGATAGTCCTGAGTCGGCTTGGGAAAGAATTTGTTCTGGAGCATCATTAATTCAACTTTATACGGGATGGATATATAAGGGGCCACAATTAGTCCCCAATATACTTGAAGGGATTTTAAAGCAACTCAATATCCATCAATTGTCCAATATTAAAGAGGCCATTGGATCAGATTTAAAATGGGTTAAATAAAAATTAGAAAATGAATAATGAACAAATCGGAAACTAATGATTACTCAACATTAGCCATGAAAATATCAAACTTAAAGCATGGAGGAAATGTATTTGCAAATGCAAAAAAATTAAATTTATTACCCTCTGAAATCATTGACGCAAGTGCCTCGTTAGTACCCTTTGATCCACCTCAAATACTAATAGATTCATTAAATGCGGGAATTATGAATCTTGGATTTAGATATTACCCAGAGAGAAACTTGAGTGACCTGAAAGAAATAATCGGTAAATTTCATGGGATAAATCCAGACAATATATTGCCTGGAAATGGAGCTTCTGAACTAATAACCTGGGCAGGTTATGAAGCATCCAAATTTGGAATAAGTTGTATTCCTTCTCCATCATTTGTTGATTATGAAAGATCTTTAAATTGTTGGAATAGCAAGTTTATACATTGCGAATTACCAAAAAACTGGAATGACATTTTTCCTCAATCATTTCCGATTCATCCAAAAGGTGATGTTATTTGGATAACAAATCCACATAACCCTACCGGCCAATTATGGGGAAAGAATTCATTGGAGGAAGTTGTGAAAAAATATAAATTAGTTATTTGTGATGAAGCTTTCTTATCGATAACACCTAATGGAGACAAAGAATCTTTAATACCATTAACCCAAAGATTTGATAATTTATTAGTCTTGAGAAGCTTGACCAAAATCTTCAATATTCCTGGTCTTAGATTAGGTTATGTTATTGGCTCATCTAAAAAACTTAAACAATGGGAAATAAATAGAGATCCTTGGCCTTTAAATTCATTTGCTATTCAAGCAGGAATTGATCTGCTAAGTAATAAGAAATTCTATGAACAATGGACAAAACAGATTCACAGCTGGATAAATATTGAAAAAAAAAGAGTATTTGAAAAATTATCAAAAATAGAGAACCTTAAAGTTCATAATTCTTCAACCAACTTTTTTTTAATAGAAAGTAAAACATCCTTGTCGCCAAATATAAAATACTTAGAACATAAGGGAATATTGCTTAGAGAATGCACTTCATTTAGATTTCTTGACGAAAAGTGGGCAAGAATAAGTTTGCAGAATAGGAAAAATAACACTCTTTTATGTAAAGAAATTCAGAATTCCTTTAAAAAATAATTAATAAATTTTTTAATCTCATTTTTAGATTTAATTTTATTATGATTTTCCATGTTCTTCTTCATGAGATCTAATATTTCATAATGATTTTTTCCCTTTTCTGATTTTATTTTAAAAATTCTTTCTAGAGTTTCTTCAAAAACTTCTTTAGAAATTTTATTCTGATTGATTAAAACTGAGCCTCCACTTTCAGCAAGAATCATTGCATTTTTCTCCTGATGATTATTTTTAGAATCTGGATATGGAATTAAAATTGAAGGTTTTTTAGCCTCTATTAGTTCATTGATTGTTCCTGCACCAGATCTCGATATTACAAGATCACAGTTTTGAATTAAAGCTGCTATTTCATTAGTAAATTTCTTTTGAATATAATTTTTGGAGTTTTTTACATGAAAAGGTTTTTGATTAGATTCGCCAATAATATGAACTATCCGAAACTTTTTTTTTACTAAAAATTCTAGAGATTCATAAAGAATTTGATTTATAGCTTTTGCTCCTTGACTACCTCCCATAACAATCAAAAGAGGTCCATTTCCTTTTGGAACCCATTCTGGCAAAAAATTAAATTTATAGAATTGCTCTCTTAAAGGTGTTCCAGTGAAAATAGTTTTACAATTTTTTAAATAAGAATTTGTTTTCTTAAATCCTAAAAGAACATAGTTACATAAAAAACCAAAATATTTCGTGACCATTCCTGGAATTAAATTTGATTCATGGATAATGATAGGTATCCTGAGAAGTTTTGAAGCAACAATCGTAGGTGCTGATATATAACCACCAGTCGTAAAAACTAAGTTAATTTTTTTTTCTTTTAAGATCCTAATTATTTGGAAAGTTGACATTAAAATTTCTATATATTGATAAAACAAAAAAATATTTCTTCTTGGTGTCTTCATATTCAAAGTCCTCAAATTATATTTTTTGGGAATAAAATTTGCATCAAGTCTTTGACGAACACCCAACCAATGAATATTCCACTCATCTTCCACCTCTTTAGAAACTGCTAACGCTGGGAAAATATGTCCCCCTGTCCCACTTGCTGCAATTAATAAATTATTTTTTTTAGACATAAAAACCTAAAATAGTAGAATAAGATAACAAATGATTAATATGTTTAATTTAAACTTTTCCAAAAATATAGGATTTCTTCTCTACTTATTTGTTTATCTTATTTTTCCCTATTCAGCAATAACGCAAACTTTGAGAGTTGATTTTATAAGAAATCTAGAAAAATCCTTAAATGCAAAAGATTTAGAATTCATTAGAAAAAATTTTAGAAATGAAGAAAGCCAAAATATACCAAAACAATTTTCAAAGATTATTAATGATTTCCCTAACAGTAAATGGAAGATCAAAAGATTAAAATCTAATATTCCAGATGAAGATATTTTGCAAATAAAAGTTTTTGGGGAAAAAATAGTTAATGGAGAAATATATATACTCGAATCCAAATTTGATTATTTATTTTCAATCGTAAATGGGAAAATAGATGAAGGGATTATCAAAAATTTATTCACCACAATAAGAAACGATAATAAAAAAATAGATATTAGTTTTAAAATTCCTGATAGAGTTCTTACTGGTTCAAAATACGATATCGATATAATTCTAAATAAGCCTCTTGAAGAAGTGATTATTGCTGGAGCTATAAAACCTCATCAAGTTAATTCATTGTTTGAACAAGAAATATTATTGGAGCCATTGGCGTCTGGAGGGATTTTTAAAATAACAAGAGCCCCTTCAAAACCAGGGATACAAATTTGGTCAGGTATCATAGCTCATCCTGAAGGAATGATTACTTTCACAAAGAGCATTGATATTGTTGATAAGATATAGCCTAAGCGTCGTTTAACGCAGCCACGCCTGGTAAAGTTTTGCCTTCTAAAAGTTCCAAACTAGCCCCACCTCCAGTAGATATATGAGACATTTTCTCAGCTAATCCTGCTTTTTCAACTGCAGCAACGGAATCTCCACCACCAATTATTGTACAAACTTCAGAAAAAGCACTTAAGTCCGCAAGAGTCGTAGCTATTGCATTTGTTCCGTCCGCAAATTTATCAAATTCAAAAACTCCCATTGGACCATTCCAAATAATTGTCTTACATTCTGCAAGAGCATTCTGAAAAACTTTAATGGAATCTGGACCAATATCTAGACCCATCCAATTCCCACTAATTGCATCAATTTGAGATATTTTACTATTGGCGTCAGGAGAAAATTCATCAGCCAAAACAACATCAGTGGGTAATAGCAATTCTACTCCTTTTGCTTTTGCTTTTGCTTCTAAATCTTTAGCAAGCTCGAGTTTATCTTCTTCTACAAGGCTCTTTCCGACATCTAAACCTCTAGCTTTATAAAAAGTGAAAATCATACCTCCACCAATCATGATTTTGTCACACTTATCTAGTAAAGAATCAAGTACTCCTATTTTGCTACTAACCTTTGAACCTCCAACTATTGCGGCCAATGGACGATTTGGGGAATCTACAGCTCCTTGTAGGTATTTCAATTCTTTTTCTAAAAGGAATCCAGCTACTGAGGGACTTAAATAATTTGTAACACCCTGAGTTGAAGCATGAGCTCTATGAGCAGCACCGAAAGCATCATTTACATACATATCTGCATGTGATGCTAATTTTTTAGCAAACTCCACGTCGTTCTTTTCCTCTTCACCAAAAAAACGAACATTTTCAAGTAAAAGAACATTTCCATTAGATAAGCTATCTGATTGTGCAACTGCTTCATCACCAATACAACTGTTAGTAAGAGCAACATTTTGCCCCAACAATTCACTTAATCTTGCTGCTACTGGAGTTAATCTCATTTTTTCATTTACCTGACCCTTTGGTCTACCAAAATGAGCAGCTAAAATAACTTTTGCGGAATGATTAATGAGATATTCAATAGTTGGGATAGCTGCACGAATACGGGTATCATCGGTTATTTGACCATCTTCATTTAATGGAACATTAAAATCTACTCTTACAAGAACTTTTTTTCCTTCTAAATGTGTCTTATCAAGACTGGAAAGAGATAATTTTGACATTAAACAAGCTATATTTATAATCTCAAGACCCTAACGTTAATTTGGGCTTATTGGGTTAAAAAGTAGTTACTGTTACCTATGCCTTAATAAATTTTAAAAATTAACGATTATAAAAATTTTTTAGTCATTAAATTTATACTAAACTTTAGAAGTAAATACTTTTGAAACTGATAAAAACTAAAAAGAATACAAAATTTTATTTGATTTATTGAAGTGGACATACCCAAAATTCAATGGTACCCAGGCCATATCGCAAAAGCAGAAAAGAAATTATCTGAAGTTATCAATAAAGTAGATTTAGTCATAGAAGTTAGAGATGCACGAATTCCTTTGTCAACAGGACATCCACACTTAAATAAATGGATAAATAATAAAAAACATATTCTTGTTATTAACAGATCAGACATGATCTCCCCTCATACAATCAATAGTTGGAACAAATGGTTTAATGCTAAGGATCAATATCCTCTTTGGTGTGATGCTAAAAGAGGAATAGGGATTAAAGAAATTTGTAAGTCAGCCAAAGATTCTAGGTCTTCAATCGACGATAGAAGACTCTCTAGAGGAATGCGAATTAGGCCAATTAGAGCCCTTACACTTGGTTTCCCAAACGTAGGTAAGTCAGCATTAATTAATAGAATTGCAAAAAAAAGAGTTGTAAATAGTGCTAGGAAAGCAGGCGTGACTCGTAATTTAAGATGGATAAAATTAGAAAGTGGTATAGATCTGCTAGATGCTCCTGGTGTTATACCTCCAAATTTAGAAGATCAAAAATCAGCACTTAATCTTGCACTGTGTGACGATATTGGTGAAGCTGCTTATGAAATAGAGAGTGTCGCAATTGGGTTTATTAAAATTATATCCACTCTCAACAAAGATAAGAATGCGAATATCTCAGTTAAACAAATATCTAATAGATATGGAGTAGATATTACCAAAGGCTTTAAGAGTCCTTCTGCTTGGATCAACGAAGCAGCTTCAAAACATACCTCAGGTGATAAAAGGAGAATGTCTCATAAGTTATTGGAAGATTATAGAAATCAAATGCTGGGTAAAATTGCTTTAGAAGTCCCACTATGGAATTAAATAATCAAAATTCTTTCGGCATTGGAGAAGGTGAGCTTATAGAAATCATTTATGAGCTACCTCTGCCTATGAGGCTAGACAGATGGTTGGTAAGTAAAAGGCCAGAACAAAGTAGAGCAAGAATTCAACATTTTATAAATTCAGGTTTAGTACTTGTAAACTATAAGACCGCAAAAGCAAAGACCCCATTAAAAAATGGCGACAATGTTCAAATATGGATGCCTCCTCCAGAACCTCTTATTTATTTGAAACCTGAAAAAATGGATTTAAATATTCTTTTTGAAGACGAGCACATCATAGTCATCAATAAACAATCAGGTCTAATAGTTCATCCAGCCCCTGGACACAAATCTGGAACTTTAGTGAATGGATTACTTTTTCACTGTAAAGATCTGCCTGGAATTAATGGGAAACTAAGACCTGGGATTGTTCACAGATTAGATAAAGATACCTCCGGATGTATAGTGGTTGCAAAAAGCCAAGAGGCATTAGTAAATCTCCAGAAACAAATTAAAGAAAAAATAGCATCACGCGAATATATTGCAGTAATTCATGGAGCACCTAATTCTGAAGAAGGCCAAATAGTGGGACACATTGGCAGAGATAAATTAAATAGATTGAAATATAAAGTAGTTGAAGAAAATTCAGGAAGGTATGCCTGTACCTATTGGAAATTAAAAGAAAGATTTGGCAATTACTCATTAATGAGTTTCAAACTAGATACGGGGCGAACGCATCAAATAAGAGTTCATTGCGCCCACATTAATCATCCAATTGTGGGTGATCCATTATATGGAAGATGTAAAAAACTACCATGTAAATTAGATGGCCAAGCTTTACACGCCATCAAGCTTGGACTTATACATCCAATAAATGGTAAAGAAATGATATTTGAATCAGAATTACCATTAGATTTTAAAAAATTACTAAGTGTTCTTAAAGTTAAATGAGATTTAAAGAGGAATTTAGAAGCGATTTTGTATACGGGTTTTGAGTTTTAGTGAATATTGTAGAACTTTCTCCTTCATCAACTATCTTTCCATGATTCATAACTAGTAACCTATTACAAAATCTTTTAGCAATGCCTAAATCATGGGTAATAAAAATAATCGTTAAATTCATTTTTTCTTGAAAGACTCTTAGTAATTCAAGAATCTCTATTTTTACTGAAGCATCCAACATATTTACACTCTCATCACAAATTAAAATTTTTGGCTTCAACAATAGCGCCTTGGCCAATGAAATTCTTTGCAATTGACCACCAGATAATTGGTTAGGATAAGAATTAAAAAAATCATTATTTAAGGGAAGATTTAAATTTCTTAACATTAATCTTATTTCTTTTTCGATTTTTCTTTTATCTGAAATTTTTTGAATAAAAAATATATCTTCCAAAATACTTTTAATTGTCATTTTCGGGTTCAAACTTGAAAAAGGATCTTGAAAAATAATTTGCACTTTATTGTTCTTTTTAAAAGATTTATTTTTTTTCGATGCATGATTTTTATCATAAATTTTGATTTCACCACCTCTTACTTTAAGAAGTCCAATTAAAGCCCTACATAATGTACTTTTACCACTCCCTGAAGAACCTACTATTCCAAGAGTCTCATTCTCATATAACTTGAAACTAACTTCATTTAAAGCCTTATTCCATTTATTAATGAAAATTGAAGAATTTAATTTATACCAATGTCTTAGGTTATTTACCTCTAGAACGACCTCATCTCGAGCATTATTTTTAGTATTTGGTTCTAATACTATTTTTGAAGCATTTACTAACTTTTTCCCGATATCTGATTTTGGTGATTGAAAAATATCTAATATATTCCCTTTTTCAACAATCGATCCCCTTTCAATTATTGCAACTTTTTTACACCACTTTGCTGCAAGATTAATATCATGACTAATTAAAATTAAAGTTGTATCAAATTCATTACATAGATGAATTATTTCTTGCATAATTTCAAAACTTGTTTTGGTATCTAAGCTTGTCGTAGGTTCATCAGCAATTAATAATTTAGGTTTCAAAGCAAGTGCCATTGCTATAGAAACTCTCTGTCTCATTCCACCGCTAAATTGATGTGGGAAAGAATCAAGTCTACTTTCTTCAATTCCGACTTTTTGAAAAACTTCTCTTACTAATTTTTTAATAGCTAAAGATGATTTAGTTTGATCATGTGTTTTAAATAATTCATATAAATGATCCCCAACTCTCATTAGCGGATTAAGTTTTTTTATAGAGTCTTGATAAATAAATCCAAAATTCTTTCTTCTAAATAATTGTGCATCTTTGTTGTTTATTTTCCTAGGATCTACATGAGAAATCGATAGATACCCTTTAGAAGTGGCCTTTGCAGGCAATATATTTACTAATGTTTTTGCAAAAGTGGTCTTTCCACATCCAGAAGGTCCTATTATGGCCAAATGATCTCCAGTATCTATTTCCAAATTAAAATTTTTGATAATAGGTTGCTGTTTTAGACCATATTTTACAGTAAGATTTTTAACTACAATAATTTTTTCTTTATTTTTTTCCATGATTTATAGCAAATTTTTCTAGACATAAATAAAATACATCTAAAGCAATATAAAATGTCCGAGGCAGCTGCAAATTCAAAAGAAAAAAACGAGATTGAAGTTTCCAAAACTATTTTGCCTGAAAATAAAAAATATGAAAGTGAATCTTTTAATTATCAAATAAATATTCCCGATTGGCTTCTTAAAGATATTGATAATTTTGAAAAATCAAATAAAGAAAATGATGAGAATCAAAACCTTATAGCAAAGGCTTTTAAACTTGCTTATAAAGCTCATGATGGACAATTCCGTGCGAGCGGCGAGCCATACATTATCCACCCTGTTGCTGTTGCAAATCTCCTCAAAGAAATAGGTGCTAGTTCATCTGTTATTGCTGCAGGCCTTTTACATGATGTTGTTGAAGATACTGGCATTGATTTATCCGAATTAGAAACAAATTTTGGATTAGAAGTAAAAATACTTGTAGAGGGCGTAACAAAATTAGGCGGCATTCACTTTAACAACAGGACTGAAGCACAAGCTGAAAATCTTAGGAAAATGTTTTTGGCTATGGCCAGCGATATCAGAGTTGTCTTAGTAAAACTTGCAGATCGACTTCATAACATGAGAACAATTGAATGGCTAAATGATGAGAAAAAACTAAGAATAGCGAGAGAAACAAGAGAGATTTATGCACCATTAGCTAATCGACTGGGAATAAACAGATTTAAATGGGAATTAGAAGATTTAGCTTTTAAATTCCTAGAGCCTAAAGAATATCTAGATCTTAAAGATCAAATCGCTGTTAAAAGAAGTGATAGAGAAAAAAGATTAAAAGTAACTTTGAATCTTATGAAGGAAAACTTGGTTTCAGCAGGTTTGAAAAATTTTGAAATAACAGGAAGGCCAAAACATCTTTATGGCATCTGGAGCAAAATGGAAAGACAACAAAAGCATTTTCACGAGATTTATGATGTTGCTGCCCTAAGAATTATCGTGGACAATTCAGATAGTTGTTATCGAGCTTTAGCAGTCGTTCATGATACTTTCAAACCAATTCCAGGTAGATTTAAAGACTATATAGGATTACCAAAACCCAATGGATACCAGTCCTTACACACTTCTGTGATTGGAAGACATCGACCTATTGAAGTTCAAATTAGAACTACTTCGATGCATCAAATTGCTGAATATGGTATTGCCGCTCATTGGCAATACAAAGAGGGTGGTTCTCCTGCTAAAAGTAATGCCGAGAGATTTAATTGGCTAAGACAATTAGTAGAATGGCAACAAGAAGGTAATGAAAGGGATCATAATGATTATTTAGCTTCAATTAAAGAAGATTTATTTGATGAAGAAGTATTTGTGATCACTCCAAAAGGAGATGTTGTTGGTTTAAGGAAAGGATCTACCGCGATAGATTTCGCCTACAGAATTCATTCTGAAGTTGGAAATCACTGTAATGGAATAAGAATTAATGAAAAGCTTTCTCCATTATCTACAGCACTTCAAAATGGTGACTTCATAGAAATTTTGACAAGTAATAATGCTACTCCAAGCTTGGATTGGCTGAACTTTGTAGTCACGCCAACTGCTAAAAATAGAATTCGCCAATGGTATAAGAAAAGCCATCGTGATGAAACGATTAAAAGAGGTAGAGATTTACTTGAAAAAGAAGTAGGTAGAAACGGTTTTGAAGCATTACTTTCTAGTGAAGCCATGAAAAAAGTTGCAAATCGATGCAATTTAAAAACTACTGAAGACCTTCTTGCATCTCTTGGTTTTGGTGGTTTAACTTTGCATCAAGTATTAAACAGACTAAGAGAAGAAATAAAATTACAGACAGAAGATGTAAAAAATGATTCTGACTCTGAAATAGCAAAATCTCTTAAAAGTAATAGTAATTTATCCACTAATCAATCTAATACAGCAGCTAAATCGCCAATTTCCGGGATAGAAGGTCTTGATTACAGAATAGGTAAATGCTGTACCCCACTCCCAGGCGAGGATATTATCGGAACTGTATCGCTCGGCAACCATGGGATAACTATACATAGGGAAGATTGTGAAAATGTAATACCAATTCCAATAGAGAGAAGATTACCTGTAGGTTGGAATCAAGATAATAAAACTGGCGATAATAAGTTTCCAATTCAGCTACGAATAGAAGTAATTGATAGAGTTGGAGTTCTTAAAGATATTCTTATGCGGTTATCTGATAAAGGTATAAACGTTAGCGATGCCAATGTTAAAACTGCTTATGGTAAACCAGCTATAATAAATCTTTGTGTAGGTCTTGAAAGTTATAATCAACTTCATAAAACAATTGAACAAATAAAATCAATGGCAGATGTTTTAGATATTGCCAGAGTTGGACAAAGTTAATTTTAAAATCAGCTCAATCTATTTTTTATTTTTTATCTTGTAGATAAAGAAAACAATACTGCCGCAAATCAAAGCTAGTAAAATACCTACACAAGATGAACCTAAGAGTAATTTTAGGGAAAAAATTCTACCTTGTTTCCATAAGTCATCAATAACTAAACTTTTTTCAAGAATTTTATTAGAAGAATTATTTAAAAAAATCGAACCAACTTTATAGTTAAAATAATAAAGTGGAATATAAGTAAAAGGGTTGCTTATCCAGGTACCAATTGCAGCTAGAACAATATTTCCCTTGGCTATTTTTGCAAAAAATACCCCTATTAAAGTCTGAAAACCAAAAAAAGGAAAGCAGCCACTAAATACCCCTATAGCTAAACCTTTAGCATTAAAGAAAGGACTTCCATTCTGATTCCTAAATAATGATAGAATTTTCTTATAGGTAATATCTCTTTTAAATCTCATTCAGAAAGAAAATTTCAAAATTAAATTCTTGATAATCTTACTTAATTATCCATAACAAAGCGAGAGATGGATTCGATAGTTACTACAGAAGATACGATAGCCGCAATTGCTTCAGCTATAAGTATTGGGAAGGGAGGAGTTGCGATAATAAGAGTATCAGGGAAAGACGCAATAAATTCTTGCAAAAAGATTGTTCAAACTAAATCTAAATTTGCATGGGAATCACATAGGGTTTTTCGTGGTTTTATTCAGGAAAATAAACAAAATAAATTTATAGATGAGGTTTTAATTTTAGTGATGAAATCCCCAAATAGCTTCACAGGAGAGGATGTAGTTGAACTTCATTGCCATGGCGGAATTATCATAGTAAATAAAGTTTTAAAGATATTATTATCTAGTAATTCTAGAGTTAGACTTGCAAACCCAGGAGAATTTAGTCAAAGAGCTTTTCTTAATGGAAAAATAGACCTTACTCAAGCCGAGTCGATTAATCAATTAATTAATGCAAGCAATACCAGATCAGCAGAGTTAGCCTTTAGCGGGGTTCAAGGAGAAATAAAGAAAAAAATTGATGATATTAAAAATAACCTTATAAATCAACTTTGCGAAATAGAAGCGAGAGTTGATTTTGAAGAAGACTTCACAGATTTTGATTACACCAAATATCTAAAAAACATTAAAAAAGTCAAAGAAAAAATAGAATTACTAATAGAAAATGCAAAAAGAAATTCATATATTCACAATGGAATATCCATTGCGCTTATAGGTAAAACAAATGTTGGTAAAAGCTCTTTATTAAATTTGCTTGCAAAAAAAGAGAAAGCAATCGTAACTAATATTCCTGGAACAACTAGAGATGTTATTGAAGTTAATTTAACTATTAATGATATTCCAATGAAAATAATTGATACTGCTGGCATAAGAGAAACTCATGAACAAATTGAAAGTATTGGAATTAAAAAAAGTTTTAGGAAAATAAAAGAGTCAGATTTTATAATTTATATTTATAGTCTTGAAGAAGGATTTAATGAAGAAGACAAAAAAATAATACAAGAAATTCCCAAAGAAAAATTAATTACTATTTTGGGCAATAAAAAAGATTTAATTGATTGCAAAAATATTAATTCAAATGAGTTAAAAAACACAATTCTTATGAGTATTAAGAATAATGATGGTGAAAGATTATTAATAGACACAATTATAAAAAAATGCGGATTAAAACAAGTAGAAAATATCAATATATTTTTAAACGAAAGACATCTAACAAATTTGTCTGCTTGCTTATCTAATTTAAATGATACTGATGAAATAATTGAAAATAAATTGCCATTTGATTTGTTATCAATTGAACTGAGAGATGGAATTCAAAACTTATCTAAAATAACTGGTCAAGAATTAACAGAGGAACTTCTAGATAATATTTTTTCTAAGTTTTGTATTGGTAAATAAATTTGAGTTAAATTACATAGTGATATATAGTTGATTCTCTAACTTCAGTTTAATTTTTATTAATTAATTATTTCTTAGTTTAGTGGATTTAAATACTCCAATAATAAGTAAAATCATTGATAATTGGATCGATGAAGATATAGGTAGGGGAGATCTTACAAGTCCTTCTATTACAGCAGAGAATGGTAATGCATATTGGATTGCAAAAGAAGAGGGTATATTTTGTGGTGTCGAAATTATAAAAGAAATTTTTAGAAAAATTGATTTAAAAATCAGTCCAAAATTTAATATCTCTGATGGAGATAAATTTGTTAAAGATCAAAAACTCTTAGAAATATATGGGCCTTCAAAAAGTTTACTCGCTAGTGAAAGGATCAGCTTAAATATAGCAATGCATTTATCTGGAATATCAACATATACAAAGAATCTTACAGATAAATTAGAAGGCACAAATATAAAATTAGCAGATACTAGGAAAACGACTCCTGGCTTAAGAATATTTGAAAAATATGCATTCAAATGCGGAGGTGGGGTGAATCATAGAATGGGATTATACGATGCTGCTATGATCAAAGAAAATCATATTGCATGGACAGATAATCTTAAGAATGCAGTACAAAATATTCGCCTAAATTCGCCTTTTACAACTCATATCATAATTGAAGCTGAGAATATCGAACAGGCAAAAGAAGCAGTATTAGCAGGAGCGGATAGTGTCTTATTAGATGAAATTAGTCCTGAAATAATCAAAAAAAACGTTCAAGAATTAAGAGATTTATCAATTAATAGTCTACAAAAAGAAGTCAATAAAAATTTGATAATAGAAGTTTCTGGAATAAACCCTCAAGAAATTAGTAAATATCTAATAAAAGGTATTGATTTGATTTCAACAAGTTCTTCAATCACCAAAAGTAATTGGATTGATTTGAGTATGCGTTATATTAATTAATCATATAGATAAATAATTGAATAATTAATGCTAATCATTTTTAAAGAATTAACAAAACAATTTGAACAATCTCTTTTAGATAGTCTTGAAAAAAATGATAAAAAAGGAGAATTCGCAACTCTTAGCAAGAATTTAATTACACAATCATCAAAAGAGGAATTTGGTGATTATCAATGTAATGTTTGTTTAAGTTTATCTAAAATATATAAAAAGAACCCAAGAGATATTTCTAATGATTTTATTAACCTTTTAAATAAAAATAAAAACATAGCAAAATTATGTAAGAGTCTAGAAATAGCTGGACCTGGATTTATAAATATAAAATTAAAAGATGAGGTTCTAATAAATGAAATTAAGTCAAATATTCAATGCAATAGGGCTGGCATACCTCTAATTAGAAAAGATTTAGATAGTGGTTTGTCCAATAAAGTTATTGTAGATTTTTCTAGCCCTAATATTGCTAAAGAAATGCATGTAGGGCATTTAAGATCAACCATAATAGGTGACTCAATATCTAGGATTTTCGAGTTAAGAGGTTATGAAGTATTAAGACTCAATCATGTTGGTGATTGGGGAACACAATTTGGCATGCTTATTACTCAGCTCAAAGATTTATATTCAAATGATCTAGAAGAAATAGGAAAGATCAAGATAAGTGATTTAGTTGAATTTTATAAAGAATCAAAAAAAAGATTTGATAACGAATCTGAATTCCAAAAAAGATCTAGAGAGGAAGTAGTTAAGTTACAAAGTGGAGATATTAAATCGATTAAAGCTTGGAAATTATTATGTGATCAATCAAGGAAAGAATTTGATGAAATCTATAAAAATTTAAAAATAAAAATAGAAGAAAGAGGTGAATCTTTTTATAATCCCTTCTTAAAATCAGTTATTGATGATTTGAATTTAGAAAAAATATTAGTAGAAGATCAAGGAGCAAAATGTGTATTTTTAGATGGGATGACTAATAAAGAAGGCAAACCTTTACCGCTAATTATTCAAAAAAAAGATGGAGGTTTTAATTATGCCACCACAGATCTTGCTGCTATAAGATACAGATTCAATAAACCTCCTAATGGCGATGATGCTTCAAGAATTATTTATGTAACTGATCATGGGCAAGCAAATCATTTTGCTGGAGTTTTTCAAGTTGCAAAAAAAGCAAAATGGATCCCAGAAAATTGTCAAGTAGACCATGTCCCTTTTGGGTTAGTTCAAGGAATTGATGGCAAAAAACTAAAGACAAGAGAAGGTGAAACAATACGCCTAAAAGATTTATTAAATGAAGCAGTTAGAAGAGCAAAAGAAGATTTATTGAAAAGATTAGAAGATGAAGATCGTTATGAGACCGAAGAGTTTATAGCAAATACTTCAAGAATTATTGGATTAGGATCTGTTAAGTATGCAGATTTAAGTCAAAATAGGATTACTAATTATCAATTTAGTTTTGATAAAATGCTTTCCCTTAATGGTAATACTGCTCCTTATTTGTTATATACACTTGTAAGAATTTTAGGAATTAAAAGAAAAAATGATTTTGTTTATGAATCTAAAGATTTTCAGTACGTAAATTATGAACATAAATCTGAGTGGAAACTTATCAGAAAATTACTTAGGTTCGATGAAGTCATAATTTCTATTGAAAAAGACTTAATGCCAAATAGACTATGCAATTATCTGTTCGAGCTATGTCAGACTTTTAATAGATTCTATGATCAAGTTCCAATCCTCAAAGAAGAAAAAAATATAAAAATCTCTAGGCTTAATTTATGTGACCTAACTGCAAAAACACTAAAATTAAGCTTAGAGCTTTTAGGAATTGAAACTTTAGAAAGAATGTAATGAATGATTTTGATCCATTAAATAATCTTTTCCCAAAACCAAGAGAAGAAATAATAAATATGCAGTCTTACTCTGCACCTTTAGAAAATAGAAGAAATTTACTCCGCTTAGACTTTAATGAAAATACTTTAGGTCCAAGTCCTAAGGTTTTAGAGGCATTACAAGCGATAAAATTAGATGAGATTTCAATTTATCCAGAATATAATTTTTTAAAAAAATTTTTATCTGATAAATATCTTGATTCAAGAAAATTTAGTAATGATGAAATCGGAATTTTCAATGGAGCAGATGCAGCAATAAATGCAATTTTCAATTGCTTTGGAGAAAAAGATCAGATATTTCTAACCACAAATCCAACTTTTGGTTACTATTCTCCTTGTGCAGAAATCCGAGGAATGAAAAAAATAAGTTGTTCTTACATTGGAGAAAATTTTCTATTCCCCATCGAAGAATTTAGGGAAAAAATAATAAAGCATAATCCAAAGTTAATATTTATTTGCAATCCAAATAATCCAACAGGAACTGTTCTAAGCTCTCATGAAATAATTAATTTAGCCAATATCAATAACGATTCATTAATAGTTGTTGATGAACTATATGAAAAATTTAATGGAGATAGTCTTCTTGAATCGATAGATTTTGAAAAGAATAAAAATATACTAATAATCCAATCTCTTTCAAAAACTGCAGGTCTAGCTGGTTTAAGAATAGGTTTTACTTTTGGCAATAAAAGTTTAATTCAGTACATTAATAAAGTTACAGGACCATATGATGTAAACAGCTTTGCTATAACAGCTGCATTAGCAGCACTTAAAGACAAATCATATATTGATAATTATGTTTTAGAAGTAAAAAAGGCGAGGGAATGGATTTTAAATAAATTTAAATCAACAAAAATCAGAACTCACTTTAGTGGAGGTAATTATTTCTTAATTTGGCCAAAAAAAGATCCTAAAATCTTAATACAACAGATGAGAGAAAAAGGTATTCTTATTAGAAGTATGGAAAACAAAAAAGATATCGGTAATTCTATAAGGGTTAGTATTGGAACTAAAGAACAAATGATTTTTTTCTGGGACAATTACAAGATATTAGATTTAAAAAATTAATTACTGAAAATATAAATTGTATTTTGATCGATTCTTTTAGGATTTATTTGAAAATCTTTTCCGACATATTTTACTTTAAAATCTTTCATATTTTCGATAAATAAATCAGCATTTGAGAAATCACATTCTTTATTAATTTTTTTGCCGCGTTCAAAGTGAACAGGAATAACTACATTAGGTTTTAGAAGCTTAACTATTTTTGAGGCTTCTTTACCATTGTAAGATTTTATTCCTCCTCCAATTGAAATAAACAATATATCTGGACTAGACAAAATAATTTGACTGTTTATATCAATATCACCAGCAGCTCCTCCCATATGAACAATTTTAAAATCATTCTGCTCCCAACTCCAAACAGTTGCCATCCCGAATCTTCTTCCATCTACTCTGTCATGTGGTACAGAAATTCCATTTAATAAAATATCCTCAAATTGATAGATTCCTGGCTCAACGAACATTAATTGCTCATTAGGGTTATATCCTTCATCTAGAAGCCTAGAACTAGCCAAAATAAAATCTACGTTGACTTCTTTTGGCTCCTTTAAATTACTTGCACAACCTATTGCTTTAAAGGGATTTATAAGAATAGATTTATCTGCACTAGTAATTAAAAAACTACTATGTCCCAAACTTTTTATTCCTAAGTTCCTTGCCAATAAAGAGGTAGGTAAAAAAGAGCTAACTAATATCAAAAATAAAAAGTTTTTAATTTGAGAAATCATAAAATTAATTTTTTTTTATTTTACTTTTTTTCAGCCATTTTTAGAAAATTACTAATTAATTTATGACCAAATTGCGTCAACACACTTTCAGGATGGAACTGTACCCCATGTAAATGTTTATATTCTTTATGAGAGATAGCCATAATTGTTGAGTCTTCTAAAGTCGCAGTTATATCGAAACAAGATGGTAAAGAACTTGAATCAACTATAAGACTATGGTATCTAGTAGCCACAAATGGAGTCTCGATATCTTTAAACAATCCTTTTTGATTATGAAATATTTTGGATGTCTTACCATGCATAAGTTCTTTCCCAACTATAACCTTACCTCCAAAAGCTTGGGCCAAAGCTTGATGACCTAAACAAACTCCCAAGATCGGAATATTTTTAGATAATTTTTTTAGAATTGGTAGACAAATTCCAGATTGATCTGGATTACCTGGACCTGGAGATAAGAGAATTCCACCAGGATTTAGTTTGATAATTTCTTCTAGAGTAATTTCATCATTTCTTTTAACTATTAATTCTTTAGTTATTTCATGTTCAACTGAAAGTTCTCCTAAATATTGAACAAGGTTATAAGTAAAACTATCGTAATTATCAATAACAAGAAACATATTTATATGGATTTAAAATAACAACTTTATTTTAGGAACAAAGATATATACAGCAATAATAACAGAATTAATGGAAGCTAATAATACTGCTCCTGCAGAAGTATCTTTTGAAATTTTAGCCAAAATACTAAATTCTTTTTTCACTACTAAATCAACGATTGATTCAATAGATGTGTTCAATATTTCTAATATTAAAACAGACATTATTGTTGCAATCAAAATAACATAATTACTTAGACTAATTTTGAGTAAAAAACCAATTATTAAACTTGTAACTGCAAAAATTAATTGAATTTTAAAATTTCTTGAAGTTTTTAATACATAACTAATACCACTGAAAGCATACTTAAAACTTATAAATACATTACTAGAAGTTTTGTATGATTCTTTTCTATTTTCTAAATAGTTTATTTTTTTTTCCATTGATTTTTAATCTAATCGAATAATTAAATATTCTTGGAAATTTAACATATTTTCTAAATCATGCTCATTATTATGTTCCCATCCCAAAAGATGTAAAAATCCATGACTAGCCAACCAGATCATCTCTCTATAGATTGAATGTTTATATTCATAAGATTGCTCAAGTGCCATCTCTAATGATATAAAAATATCTCCCAACTCTATATGATCTAAATTATTTAGAGATTCATCAGAAATAATTGGAAAAGATAGAACATCAGTTGGACCATTTTTTTGCATCCATTTCTTATTCAAAGAAGCAATTTCTTGATTAGATATTATCTGTAAGCCTAATGAAAAAGATTTTTTTTCAAAAATATAATTTGGTAATTCATAATCCTCTTTTTTTAATATAGTATTTATCCAAGATAAAAAAACTTTCTCCCAAAAAATAGATTCAAAAATAAGATGAGTTTTAGTATCTTTTAACTTATTTGAAAATTGAGAGAAATCATTACATTGAAAAACCAAATCTAAATTTATTTCAGAAATAATTTTTTCTTTCATACATTCTTAAACTGGAATATTGGGCTTACCTATTGTGGCCACAAGTATTAATATCCCAATTAAAACTAGAAAGGTTATTGAAAAATGAGAAATACTTTTTGAGCCTTTCCTTACCATATTTCTCATAGCAAGCTTTATAAAGCTTGGAGGAGAAACTTTTTTTTCTAAAATTTCGTTTTTATTTTCCATTAGTTATTCAATAGATTCATTAGAAGAAATATTCATACGTAATAATTCATGAATAAATGGTTCAAGTCCACCATCTAAAACACTATCTAACTCGTTAGTCTCCTGCATAGTCCTAAGATCTTTTACCATTTGATAGGGATGGAAAACATAATTTCTTATTTGATTGCCCCATGCAGCTTCCACAATATCACCTTTAATATCAGCGACTTCAGCAGCTCGTTGTTCTTTAGCAATCACTAATAGTTTAGACTTTAAAAGTAACATAGCTTTTTCTTTATTTTGTAATTGAGATCTTTCTTGAGTACATCTTACTGAAATCCCTGAAGGCAAATGAACAATTCTCACTGCTGTTTCTACTTTATTAACATTTTGTCCTCCAGCTCCACCGGATCTACTAGTTGTAATTTCTAAATCTTTTTCAGGTATATCAAGTGAAATATTATCATCTAATTTTGGCATAACCTCTACCCCAGCAAAGCTGGTTTGTCTTTTGCCATTGGCATTAAAAGGAGAAATTCTTACTAATCTATGAGTTCCTTTTTCATGTTGCAGATAGCCATATGCATATTTTCCATCAATTTCGAACGTTACACTTTTAATACCTGCTTCTTCTCCTTGAGATAATTCATTAATAACAAGGCTCATTTGATTATTATCGGCCCATCTTGAGTACATTCTTAATAATATCTCTACCCAATCCTGCGCATCTGTTCCACCCGCACCTGCGTTAATAGAAACTACTGCTCCTTCCTTATCGTATTCACCACATAACAATCTTTCAAATTCCCATTTATCCAAATTCTCTCTTAATTTCTTTAATCCCAGCTGCGATTCTAAAATCATTTCCTCTTCGGGTTCTAGAGAATAAAGCTCAAGCGAGGCATTAGCATCAGAAATAAAAGTTTTCCATTTATCTAACAATTCGATTTGTGCTTTGACATCATCAAGGATTAACATTTGCTTTTTAGCTGCTTCTTGATTTTCCCAAAATTCAGGCTGAGAAGAAATTTGCTCTAACTCTTTCTTTTTCGCTTTTAATCTTGGAACGTCAAAGACAATCCTGAGCATTACCCAGGCGCTCTGTTAGTTCAGAAAGATCTTTTTTGAAATCTGTAATATCTATCAAAATAGAATTTAATCGTTATTTATAATCTAACAAGCACTTTTGTTTAATAGTATAAACTAAGTATTATTTTAAAAAAATGTCCAAAGTTGAAATTTATACTTGGCAATATTGCCCATTCTGTATTCGAGCAAAATCACTACTCAAGAAAAAAAATGTAAATTTTACAGAATATAAAATAGATGGCGACGAAGATGCCAGAGCATTGATGATTGAAAGAGCGGATGGTAGAAGAACATTACCACAAATATTTATAGATAATGAGGGTATAGGAGGCTGCGATGATCTCTACGCATTAGAAAACGAAAATAAATTAGAAGTATTATTAAACTAGATCTTATGAAATTTCTATTCGTAATAGATCCAATTAAAAATATAAATCCCTTAAAAGATTCAACTGCTGCTTTAATGCAAGCATCATCAAAAAAAAATATTGAAATCTGGAGTTGTACTCCTCAAGACCTTGAAGCTAGAGGTGATGAAGTATGGGCATCTTCCGTAAAAGTTGAAGTAAATCCATGGATTTCTCTCAAAGAGAATGATTGCATACCTCTCGCCGAATTTAATTGCATTTGGATGAGAAAAGATCCTCCCGTAAATGAGGCTTATTTATATGCAACCCATCTTTTAGAAGTTGCCGAAAGAAAAGGGGTAAAAGTAATTAACAAACCCTCATCGTTAAGAGCATGGAATGAAAAGCTAGGTGCTTTAAGATACAGCCACTTAATGGCACCTACAATAGTTGCGAGTAAGGTAAAAGATCTTATTAATTTTGCAAATATAAATAATGAAGTAGTCATAAAACCTCTTGGAGGAAAAGGTGGTCAAGGTGTTATAAGAATAAATAAAAATTCTCCAGGAATTAAATCAATCATTGAATTAATCACTTCTCAAGAAGAATTACCCGTTATGATGCAAAAATTTATTCCTCAAGTCATAGAAGGTGATAAAAGAATAATTATCGTAAACGGAGAAGCAATTGGATCAATAAATAGGGTTCCTCAAGGAGGCGATTTTAGGAGTAATTTAGCGATGGGAGGCAAGGCTGAACCCACATTATTAACAGAAAAAGAAAAAAGTATCTGCTCAGAATTATCTCAACACTTCAAAGATGAGGGTTTATTTTTTGTAGGTATTGATGTAATAAATGGAATGCTTAGCGAGATTAATGTTACCAGTCCAACAGGTTTAAGAGAAATAGAAAATTTATCCAATAAGAATGTTTCAGAGGAAGTTATTGAAAAATTAGTAGAAATTATCTAAGATTTTTAGCGCAAAATATCTGTTTTACTATAGATTCAAATTTTAATTTAATCTCATCTATTTCTTTCTCTAAAACGGAGCCTGAAACTATACCTGAACCGGCAGTAAATTCAATATTTTCTTCAATACATCTTGCACCTCTTATTGCCAAAAGAAATGAAGCATTGCCTGATGAATCAACCCAACCCATTGGAGAAGCATAATTTCCTCTAGGAAAAGACTCAAGAGTGTTTATCCAATCCAATGCTGCATTTTTTGGGTATCCACAAACAGCGGGAGATGGATGTAAGTTTTTAAGCAATTCGAAAGGACAAATATTTTCAACTTTAGAGAAAATGAGTGTCTGCAAATGAGAAATATCTCCAAATGAATTTACCTTGATATCACTTTTTTTAAAGTTTGTTATTTTTGAAACTTCTAAAGATTTAATCAAATGTTGTATTACATAATTATGTTCCTTTAAGTCTTTAGTACTTTTTAGGAGTTTCTTAAAATTTGAATTAGTAGAGATAGTTCCAGCAAGAGCCTCTAAAGTTAAATTAGGTTTAGAGAAAGAAAATAATTTTTCTGGAGATGCTCCAAACAAAATATCCTTACTATTCCTTTTCCAAACGTATCTACATGTATTTGGTTGCTTCTTTTTAAATCTTTTTAAAATTTCTACTAAATCTAATTTATTTTTAAGTTTTATTTTAATCCTATTCGCTAAAACTATCTTTTCAAGGATATCTTTCTCTACTAATTGAATTCCTCTATTTACTACTTTTTTCATGTTTGTTTTAGAAGTTTCTAAGGAGCGTGAGAAATCATCAATAAAAGGGGAATCAAAACTAGTTTTTAAGCCAGATGATTTTATTAATTCTGAGCCAGAATTAATAACTTGATTTCTAATTGTCCATATTTCTTCAATTAATGTTCTTAATGATGATTTACCTTCAACATGACCATTGATTCTTAACCAGCAATTCTTGCCACTTTTAGTAATTAATATTTTTGGCAAAATGGCTTCAAAACTAGGGATATCTGAAGTTAAATTCTTATTATTCAAATTTTCAGAGAAAGAAAATAAATAAATTATTTTTGAAAGTGCAGAATTATGCGATTCATTAGTTAAGTTAATTAAATTTTTAAAATTCTCAGAATTAAACTCTTTTGCTACCTCAAATCTTTTTGGGCCATCCAGAGTAACATATTTACACTTCTCGAAAGCTATATATGAAATGCCATCAGTTTCCTCCCAAAATGAAGAAAAAGGATATTGATTTATTAACAATTCATAAACTTGAAATAAATCAATACAAGGAATCTCAACACAAATACTTACTAATCCAGAATTTTCAACTTTCTTATCGAAAGAGGAAAATACATCTTTTAAAAAATCTGTTAAGTTTAAATCATTTTTCATTACTTATTGAAAATAACTAAAAATGATGCAATAAAGTAAAAAATGTAACTCAATTTATAAACTACATTCAATAATTATCTAATTTTGCGTGTTAATTAAAAATGGACGAAGATAAAAAAAAATTATGGAAAAAAGCAATAAAATGGCCTCTTTATTCAGTTGCCATACTTCCAGTTTTCATAACAGGGGCTTACTTGCTCAATCAATATGAAGAGGTAAAAATTTATAATTTGATTTCATTTACTTTAGCTGCAATTTTGATATTACTTTGGGAAAATCTAACTAATGATTTATACGACGCAGAAACAGGCATCGATGAATTTAAATTCCATTCAATTGTAAATCTTGTAAAAAATAAAAAAATAATTTCATTTATTGCATATACATCTTTAGTTATTGGTTTATTAATAATTTTAATTATTTCAGTATCAACAAGTATAAACATTTTTATTTTGGTGGCAGCTTGCTGCTTCTTAGGATATTTATATCAAGGTCCTCCTTTTAGATTGGGCTATCAAGGTTTAGGAGAACCATTATGCTGGCTTGCATTTGGACCTTTTGCGTACTCTGCAGTCTTAATTGCGTTAAATCCGTCTAATATTTACTTCGAAGATATTCCATGGAAAGTTTCTTTATTACTTGGTTCAGGACCTTCCTTGGCAACAACTCTTGTATTATTTTGTTCTCATTTTCATCAAATTTCTGAAGATAAAAAGCATGGGAAAAATTCACCTTTAGTTCGCTTAGGGGCAAAAAAAGGTTCTCAATTTGTGCCTTGGATAATTTTTACAATATATATTTTTCAACTTTTCACAATAGTTTATGGATTTATTCCAGTATTTTGCATCCTTTATTTGCTTAGTTTCCCTCAAGCAATAAGACTTATAAATTTATTAAAATCTTCGTATGCAAAACCTTCTGCAATAAAAAATTGCAAATTCGTCGCAATAAAATTTCAAACTCTTAATGGAATTGGTTTAATCACAGGATTAATATTTAATTACTTGCTAAATAAATGAACTTAATATTTCAAAAAAAATCTTATAGCTTTAAGTTATCGGCAAAAGTTGAAAATTCTAAAACCAATTACCATACAAAATCGGGTTGGGTAATTAAATTAATAAGTAATGATAAAAAAATAGGGTTTGGAGAAGTTTCACCGCTACATAAAAAAGACTTAAAAAAGTGTGCGAAACAACTAGATATGATCCCTGAGTATATAGAGGAATTTAATTTATCTGAGCAAATAAATATTTTTCACCCATGCATTCAATCTGCAATAAATTCTGCATTAGCTGAGATCAATGGAAAAATAATTTTTAAAGAAAACTACTACTTTGATGAAATTGGTAAAACAGCCATATTGTTAAATCATGAAAATGTAGTTTCAGATCTAAATGATATTAAAAAAAGACATTGTGATATTGGAAAATCATTAACCTTAAAATGGAAAGTAGCACTAAAAAATAACCATGAGGAAGAAGCAAAATTAGAAGAAATTTTAAGCAAAATAGGTAATAATATTAAGTTAAGAATAGATGCTAATGGTTCTTGGGGAAGAGACATAGCTAATAGATGGGCTGATATTTTGAAAGATAATAAAAATATAGATTGGTTAGAACAACCTCTCTGTGTTGATGATATTGATGGACTGACAGAACTAAACAAAAAAATTCCAATAGCTTTAGACGAATCACTTTTAAAATTTCCAACTTTGATTGATGAGTGGAAGGGTTGGCAAATTAGAAGGCCTTCTCAAGAAAATAATCCAGTTAAGCTTTTAAGAGAATTAGAAAATAAAAAAGCTTTAATATCTATAAGTACCTCATTTGAAACTGGAATAGGAAAGAGATGGCTCCATCATTTATCTTCTCTACAATTACAAGGACCAACGCCAAAAGTTCCTGGTTTAGCAATGAATAAATTCCCTAATTCGTTTCTATTTTTAAATGAAGCAAAAAAGATATGGGATCAACTATGAAAAATAAAATTCATACTATTGAAGTTGAAAATAACGAAACTCAATCTGTAGAAAAAATTATTGAAAAAATTAGAGAGAATAAAATTATTTATGTAAAAAACAAATTTTATGAAGACAAAGATGAATTAGATTTAATTACTGAAAATGGGCCAGCAATTATCTTAAACAGTAGTGGGAGTTCTGGAAAACCGAGACAATGTTTTCACCATTTAAATAATCTTAAATTATCTGCAACTACATCAGGTCAATGGCTAATAGAGCAAGGATTTGAATTACAAAACTGCGTAATTTTAAATACTTTACCCCTGAACCATATAAGTGGATTAATGCCAATTTTTAGAAGTCAAACTTGGGGATGTGATTGTATTAATATTTCTCCGAATTTGATAAAAAAAACTCGAGAACTTTTACTTTTCACAATTAAATTTAAAAAAAACAAAAAACACTTGATTACGTCATTAGTACCTACCCAATTACAAAGACTTTTAGCTCAAAAAGATGGAATTAGTTGGCTAAAAATTTTTGATCTAATTTGGGTAGGTGGAGCTTCAATTTCAGACGAAACTACAGAACAATGTATAAAAGAAAAAATAAAATTAGCACCTTGTTACGGCTCAACTGAAACAGCAGCAATGGTTACGAGTTTAAAACCAAAAGAATTCTTAATGGGTTTTAAAAATGTTGGAGAAATACTACCTGATACAAAAATAAGAATTAACGCACAAGGATTAATCGAAATAAAATCAGCCAGAATTGGAATCGAAATAATAGATTCTTTAAAAACTGAAAATTTCAAAAATAAAAATGGGTGGTGGCAAACAAGTGATTTAGGTGAAATTAAGCAAATCAATAATTCTTACTATTTAAAATTTGTTGGAAGAAGTGATAATGCCTTTAATTCAGGAGGAGAAGTTGTTTTCCCTGAAGTAATTGAATCTAGATTAAATGATTTCATTATGAAAGAAAATATCCCAATTAATAAATTCAATATTTCGAAAGTATCTCACAAATTATGGGGAAATAAAATTAAAGTAATAGTTGAATTTAGAGAACTTACAAATGATAAAAAGATTGAAATTTCATTAAATTTATTAAAAAATTTTTCTCAAAGTTGGCCTAAACATGAAAAGCCTGAAAAGTGGATTGTTAAAAACAAAAATAGCATTACAGAAACAATAAACTATAAATTTAAAAAATAATAATCAGCATTCTTTTAAATTTGTACTCACATTAGAAGCCTCTATCCATCTTTCTAGCTGATCGGGAATTTCTATTTTATTTCTTGAATCAACATCTAAAGAACAGTGTATTATTTTCCCTTCGGCTACTTTATTTCCATTTTTTATAAAAAAGCTATTTACTTGGAACAAATGAGTATTAATTTTATGAGGGGCAATTTTTACTTTTAATAAATCTCCAATTTTTATAGGCGCATGAAAGTTTGCTTCACAATTTACTATTGGAAAAATAATTTGACTTTTACGTATAGAAAAATCTGGAAAAATATCATGACAAGGGATCCCATAGATTTCAATACTTTCTTCCCAAGCTTCATGCGACCATTTTAATAAGTTATGAAAATGAATTACACCTGCAGAATCACAATCACCAAACCTTACCTTCTTCTGCAATATTAACCAGTCAGAGGGGTTCATTTAAAGAAATTATCTATCAACAGATCCCATAATGACATCTATTGAACCAAGGATTGCCATAATATCAGCGATTTTGGCACCTTTAAGAATATGAGGCAATATTTGCAGATTATTTAAATCAGCTGCTCTGATTTTAAATCTCCATGGGGTAACTTCATTATTTCCTTGAATAAATACACCTATTTCTCCTTTGCCGGACTCTAATCTTGTATATAATTCTCCGTTAGGAATTTTAAAAGTTGGAGCAACCTTCTTAGCTACATATTGATAGTCGATACCAAATATTTCACTTTTCTTATCTTCAGTCGCCATTCTTTGAGCTTCTAAATTTTCTGTTGGACCTCCTGGAATCATTTTGCAGGCTTGGCGAATGATGCTTAGTGATTGTCTCATCTCTTCAACTCTTACTCGATATCTCGCATAACAATCTCCTTCTTTTTCCGAAGCAATCTGCCAATCAAAATCGTCATAACATTCATAACTATCGACTTTCCTTAAATCCCAGGAAACTCCAGAAGCTCTAAGCATTGGCCCAGACAAAGACCAATTAATTGCCTGGTCTCTTTGTATTGTTCCTAGACCTTCAATTCTTTTTCTAAAAATTGGATTATTTGTAATTAATTTTTCGTATTCATCTATCTTAGGACCAAACCAATCGCAAAAGTCTATACATTTTTCTAACCATCCGTATGGGAGATCACATGCGACACCGCCTATCCTAAAGAAATTATTATTTATTAGCCTTTGTCCAGTAGCAGCTTCCCAGAGATCATAGATCATCTCTCTTTCTCTAAAAATATAGAAAAATGGAGTTTGAGCTCCTACGTCTGCTAAAAAGGGACCAAGCCATAAAAGATGATTAGCAATACGATTAAGTTCGAGCATAAGAACTCTGATGTAACTGGCTCTTTTGGGAACTGGAATATTAGCTAATCTTTCAGGAGCATTTACTACAATAGCTTCATAAAACATTCCTGCTGCATAATCCATTCTGCTTACATAAGGGACATACATTACATTTGTTCTATTTTCAGCTATCTTTTCCATTCCTCTATGTAAATATCCAATTACTGGCTCACAATCAATGACATTCTCACCATCAAGAGTTACAACTAACCTTAAAACCCCATGCATTGAAGGATGGTGAGGGCCAAAATTGACCACCATTGGTTCTGTTCTAGTCTCTAGCTGAGCCATTCGAAATTTAACTTCTAAACAAATCTTAGTCGAAAGTTATGCAAACTGACCTATCTGATTCATCTTTTTTCAATCATCAATCAGTTATGACAGATGAGATTATGGCCTCATTAGAGCATTACCCACTTATACATAACAATCAACTTAAGGGAATAGACGCAACTTTAGGCGGAGGCGGGCACTCTTATCATTTATTGAGAAAATATTCGGATTTAAATATAATTGGACTTGATCAAGATCCATTCGCAAGAAAATCAGCATTAAAAAAACTTGATGAGTTTAAAAGTAGGATTGATATAAGGGCTTCAAATTTTGCGGATTTTGTACCAAAAGAAAAAGTTTCTTTTGTGATTGCAGATCTTGGAGTAAATAGTAACCAACTTGATGACCCTAAAAGAGGATTTAGTTTCCAAAAAGATGGTCCACTTGATATGCGCATGAATCCTTTGCTTGATGTTGATGCAGAGAAATTAATTGAGGTTTTAAATGAAAAAGATCTAGCTAACCTAATCTATAAATATGGAGATGAGAGATTATCAAGAAAGATTGCTAGGAAAATAAAATTGGATTTGAAGGAAAATGGAAAATATTCTGGGACAAAAGAGTTAGCTTACTCTATTGCAGGATGCTTCCCACCAAAACAAAGATATAAAAAAATACATCCAGCAACAAGAACATTTCAAGCACTAAGAATTGCTGTTAATAAAGAAATTGAAGTATTAGAAAAATTTTTGCAAGTTGTACCTGAATGGCTTTTGCCAGGGGGTATTATTTCTGTTATTAGTTTTCATTCTCTTGAGGATAGGTTAGTTAAAAGTTGTTTTAAGAATGATCAAAGACTAAAAAACCTGACAAAAAAGCCAATAACTCCTTCCGAACAAGAAGTCGAACTTAATAAAAGAGCTAGAAGTGGAAAATTAAGAATTGCTCAATTAAATTAAAAGCCAATAATTTCTATCGTAATGATCTGATTGTATTTGTAAGAATATGAATTGCTTGTTTTATATCTTTTGAATTAGTACTTAATCCAATACTTAACCTTATTGAAGATTCTGCTTCTTTAAGCGATCTACCTAAGGCTAGTAAAACATGAGATGGTTCACCACTACTACATGCAGATCCAGTAGAACAAATTATTTTAGATTTTAAAAGTTTATGAAACTTTGCTCCGTTTAAATCCAATACAGTCAAATTTAAATTGTGAGGTAATCTTTTTTCTATGGAGCCATTAATTAATAAACCAGAATTATTTTTTAACAACCCCTCTAAAAGATTATTTCTATAAAAAAGTAATTTCTCAGCATTATTTTTTTGATTAAGAACTGCTATCTCTATTGCTTTAGCAAAGCCAACTATTAAAGGAAGAGGTAATGTACCAGACCTAAGACCATATTCCTGACCTCCTCCAACAATTAAAGGCTCAAGATTAATTTCTTCATCAATCAAAAGAAGCCCTATCCCTTTAGGGCCGTATATTTTGTGAGAACTCATCGTTATCATGTTTACATCTGATAAAAGATTGTCTAAAGCCATATAACCTAAACATTGTGCAAAATCAGAGTGAAATGTTATTCCTCTCGATTTACATATCTTTGAAATATTTTCTATGGGCTGAATAACTCCTATTTCGTTATTTGCCAACATGACACTAACCAGAAATGTATCTTCTCTTATTTTTTTTTTGAATTGTTCTTCTGAAATTAAGCCATCTTTCTCAGGATTAATTTCTGTAACCATAAATCCTTCTTTTCTTAGTTGGTTTAAGGGCTCCAAAACAGCTTTATGCTCCGTTTTTAAGGTAATAATATGTCCATAATTTCCTGTTTTTTTATAGAAATTTCTTGCAAAACCTAATAAGGCTAAGTTATTAGATTCAGTTGCCCCACTTGTAAAAATAACTTTTTTATTCTTAAGAAATAAACTTTGTTCTATTTTTTCTCTTGAGGCTTCCAATATAGCGCTTGCGTTAATCCCCGCCAAATTAGATTTATTTGCAGGGTTAGAAAATATCTCACTCCAAAAAGGTTTCATAGAATCAACGACATCTTTAGAGCAAGGAGTCGAAGATTGATAGTCTAGTAGTATGGGAGTTGATAGCATTATGTTTAGTATATAAAATTCTGTTTATTACTAGAAAATCAAATTAAAGAATTAAAAAAATGAATGAAATTAATCAAATAAATAATGAACCGGTAAGAAAATCAAGAATTTTATTAGTTGATGATGAGCCTGGTTTAAGAACAGCTGTTAAAACATTTCTAGAAGATGAAGGCTTTGAAATATTTATTGCAGTTGATGGAGAGGATGGTTGGGAAAAAGCTCAAACAGTCTTCCCCGATTTGATAATTAGCGATATTATGATGCCTCGAGCCAACGGTTATGCTTTATTAGAAAAAATTAGAAAGGATGAAAAATTAGGAGGAACTCCAGTAATTTTTCTAACTGCAAAAGGAATGACCCTAGACAGAACAGAAGGTTATCTTGCAGGAGTTGATGATTATATTTCCAAACCTTTCGATCCCGATGAATTAGCTGCAAGAGTCAAAAATGTAATCAACAGACAAGAACGATTATTAAAAGAAGCAGCACGATTCGCAGATATTGACGTAAGCAAAATGGCAAAACAAATTACTGAAATAAAATCTATGCTCACAGACCAAAACCAGACTAATCCAGAAAATAAAATAAATCTTCCTAGTTTCACTCCTAGAGAAGCAAGTGTGCTTCAACTAGTAGCAGAGGGACTGATGAACAAAGAAATTGCAAGACAGCTTGAAACATCTATTAGAAATGTTGAGAAATATGTAAGTAGACTTTTTATCAAAACAGGTACATCAAGCCGAACAGAATTAGTTCGTTATGCACTTGAAAATCATTTAGTAAAATAAATTATTTAATTTTTTCGAATTCAATTAGTTTTGAAAAATAAAAAGGAGCTTGATTTAATTTCTTTTTAACAACTTTAAATCCTCTTTCTTTAGCAGCATTAATAATACCCTTTTCTTTCAATGTATATGCCCTTGTAGTTTTACTTGGCCCAGGAAATAATTTTCCAATATTTTTTAGAACAGCAAGAACTGGAGTATAAGGAGCAAAGCTAACGATTAGTTTTTCTTTGCTTAAATCGCATAGATGTTGAACCATTTCTTCTGCGACCTTTTGAGGATAATGAATAAATACATCCAAACAAACTACAACATCAAATAATCCTTTTAATTTTTCCAGATCACAGACTTCATATTTGATTTTACCCTGATTCAAACCTAATTCTTTAATGCGTTTCTTCGTTTCTTTAATCATTTCAGAAGAAATATCGCTCACCTGTAGTTCTTTTATACCAAGTCTTAGTAAAGGTATCGAAAGACTTCCTACACCACATCCTGCATCACAATAACTTTTTTTTGTTAGTTCAGAATAATTTTTGATGTATGAGACTACATCATCTACAGTTTTTTGATGTCCTTTTCTAATATTTTTCTGAACTGTATTAATTTCATCAGATTTGCTATAAATTTTATTCCATCTTTTAAAGCCAGTTCCATTAAAATACTCCCTAACTTCACTTTTTTCGATAATCTTATTTGACGTCATAATATTCTATGAAAAATTTATTTTTTTATACTAACTAACTGGCGCCAAATTAATTGCACGCCATTATAGGAAAGAATTGATTTGTTATTTTGTCAGAATTGAATTCTAAAGATATTTATAAAATTGCTGTCGTAATGGGTAGTGATTCAGATCTAAAAACATTGAAACCAGCCATTGACATTTTAAGCGAATTTGGAATAAAAACTGAAGTTTGTATACTTTCTGCTCATCGAACACCTATTGAAATGTTGGAATATGCAAAAAATGCAGAATCAGAAAACATAAAAGTAATAATTGCCGGTGCTGGTGGTGCTGCTCATCTTCCAGGAATGCTGGCATCCATAACTTGCATTCCTATAATTGGAGTACCAGTAGAGAGTAAGACACTTAAGGGGATTGACTCTCTTTTATCAATCGTTCAAATGCCCGCTGGGATTCCAGTTGCAACAGTTGCAATTAATGGAGGTCAGAATGCTGGATTATTGGCAATAGAGATGATCAGTTTATTTGATGAATCCATAAAGAAAAATTTAAAAGAATTCAGAGAAAATCTTCATACTCAGGTAAGAACAAAAAATAGTAAGTTATCAACTATTGGACCTGACAATTATCTTCAAAATAAATAAACTAATATTTTTTTTATTCAGCCTTGTTAAGAAAGTTTTCTTTTTTAAGGTAGTTAACTACTTTTTCAACAGAATCATTTAAATCTAATGAACCTGTATCAACAACAATTTCTGGATTATGAGGAGCTTCATATGGACTAGAAATCCCTGTAAATTCCTTAATTTCACCCAAACGAGCTTTCTTATAAAGACCTTTAGTATCCCTATTTTCGCAAACTGTAATATCAGCAGCACAATAAACTTCAATAAAATCCTTATATCCAATAATTTTTCTCACCTTATCTCTATCGCTAATAAATGGCGAAACGAATGCTGTAATAGTTATTATCCCAGCATTCATAAATAAATTCGCAACTTCTCCAATTCTTCTTATATTTTCTTCTCTATCTTCATCCGAAAAGCCAAGATCTTTACATAAGCCGTGTCTAATATTATCTCCATCCAACACATAAGTCGAAAAACCATCTAAGTGTAAAACTTCATTTAAAGCGTTGGCCAAAGTACTTTTACCAGAACCGGATAAACCTGTAAACCAGATAACCATACCTTTATGACCTCTCATTTTCTCTAACTTTTCTCTATCAATAGTTAAATTGTGCCATTTTATATTGGTTGACTTTGTTTGATCTTGTTCTTTCATTTTTTGCATCATCAAAATTAAAAACCTATCCTAACGCTTGCTTCATAAATTATGAAATCCCTCTTTACGAAGAAACTCAATTGATTTCGATACCATATCACCCTGTAACTGGATATTTCTATCAATTAATGTTCCTCCAGTCCCACAAAAAACTTTAATTTTTTTTAGTAATTCTTTTAATAAGATTTCATCCTCAGTGCCTAAACCTCTAATTAAAGTTATAGTCTTGCCCTTTTTACCTTTTTTTTGTTTTGAAATATTTATTTTTAATCTTTTATTAAAAGTACCTACCTTAGCTGTTTCTTCAGATTTTTTTTCTTGATTGTCAAATTCGATCCAATTCTTTTTTCCCATTATTTTCAATATAATCTATAGTTAGTTAATACTTATTCTATAGAAAAAGTGGTAAGTACATTTTCTCGCAAAGATCAAAACTATAAAAATGACGATTTAAATCAACCCTCCAAAGAGGGAAGATTTGGAAAATATGGTGGTCAATATGTTCCTGAAACGCTAATGCCTGCTCTTTTTGAGCTTGAAACAGCTGCATCTAATGCATGGAAAGATAAACTTTTTGTAGAAGAATTAAATCATCTTCTTAAGACTTATGTAGGAAGAGAAACACCACTTTATGAAGCTAAAAGACTTACTGAACATTACAAAACTAAACAAGCAACTCCCAGAATATGGCTTAAAAGAGAAGATTTAAATCATACTGGTGCTCACAAAATTAATAATGCCCTTGGACAAGCTTTATTGGCAATAAGAATGGGCAAAAAAAGAATAATTGCAGAAACTGGAGCAGGTCAGCATGGAGTTGCTACTGCTACTGTTTGTGCGAGATTTGGCTTGAAATGTATTATCTACATGGGTGCTGAAGACATAAAAAGGCAATCCCTTAACGTTTTCAGAATGAAACTTCTAGGAGCTGAAGTTAAAGTTGTAAATTCTGGAACTGCAACACTTAAGGATGCTACTAGTGAAGCCATCAGAGATTGGGTTTCTAATGTCGAAACCACACACTACATTTTAGGATCTGTTGCCGGCCCGCACCCTTTCCCAAAGATTGTGCGAGATTTTCATGCAGTTATAGGTGAAGAAACTAAAAAACAATGTTTGGAATCATTTGGATCTTTTCCCGATATTTTGCTTGCTTGTGTAGGTGGGGGATCAAATGCAATGGGGCTTTTCCATCCTTTTGTTAAAGAAACTTCTGTGCGTCTTATTGGAGTTGAAGCCGCAGGAAGCGGAGTTGATACTGACAAACATGCTGCTACTATCACTAAAGGATCAGTTGGAATTTTGCATGGATCAATGAGTCTTCTCTTACAAGACGATAATGGTCAAGTACAAGAAGCTCACTCAATAAGTGCAGGTTTAGATTACCCGGGAGTAGGACCTGAACATAGCCATTTAAAAGATATAGGTAGAGCAGAATATGGATCAGTCACAGATCAAGAAGCTTTAGATGCTTTAAGACTTGTTAGTGAACTAGAAGGAATTATACCTGCACTTGAAACTTCCCATGCCTTTGCTTGGTTAGATAAATTATGCCCTACTCTTGAAAAAGATAGCCATATAGTTATCAATTGCTCTGGTAGAGGCGACAAAGATGTTAATACTGTTGCATCTTCATTAGATATTTAATCAATACCTTGGAATTGATTGGTCAATATATCTACTCCATCCATCTATACCCTCCTCCAAATTCCATATTTCGCTCACAAAATTATTATCCAAGCACCATTGAGAAAAGTTATAACTTCTTATTCCTGCATGACAGATAACCACAATTTCTCTCTCTAATAAACCAGCAAATATTTCTCCAACGTATTCAGATGTGACTTTACTAATTGGTATATGTAAAAATTCTTTTGAGAAACGAGCTAGTTCAAGCTCTGACTGTTCTCTTACATCAATCAAAACTGGATCTTCTTTCTCAGAATTAAACCAATCATTGAGATTAGAAGCGTTTATAGATTTTGGATAACTTCCCAATTTATAGGATAAATTATGTGTTATTTACAATTTAATAAATTAAGTTGCAGTAGGAAGTTTATTGTTAAAAATAAAAATAAACATTGATAATGAAACTTAGAGTAGTAGCAATAATACTATTATTATCTTTATTACTTTTTTTTGGTTTTAAAAAAGTTTGTGCTAATAAAAATAATGAGCAAAGTACAAATATTGAGCAACTAAATATCTTAAAATATATACCTGAAAACAATAAATTATTATTTATTTCAAATTTTGATAATTTTAATATTGTTAAAAATAATGAAAAAGGTAAAAATCCAACAAATCAAGATAACTTTTTTTTAATAAAAGACTCTATATTAGATTACTTAGGTATAGATCTAGGCAACAATAAATTAGAAGATATCTATAATAATGAACTCATAATCTCAACTTTTGAAAATAATAAAAAACTTAAAGATGATATTTTGATTGTTTTTAAAATTAAGCCAGAAAAAACAATAGAAGATTTATTAAATTTGCCTAATAAAATTGATCAGATTGATGAGATAATTTCAATTAATAGAGACAACAAAATAAATTTCCTCAACTTTATATACCGAACCGAAGACAATTATATAATTGCTTCATCAGATAAAGAATTGATCAAAAATAGTATTAACTATAGCAATGATTTTGGAGAAAAAAAATTTCAATATGAGGGAGAACTTTTTAGACTCAAAAATCAAAAAAATATATTACTTACAAAGAAATTTGGGGAAAGTATATTTTTTGATAAAGAAATTTTTACTAATAGAAATGAGGATATTGTAGCTACAATATTTGACTTAAAAAATAAACATTTAATTTTAAAATCATATTTACTAAATAATGAAAAAAATATTGATATTTTTGCTTATGATAAATTTATAAATAAAGAAAATACTAATAAAGATAATCCTCAAGTTTCAATTTTTACTGAAATTTCAAATTTTGAAAAATATCTAAAACCTTTTATAAATAATTTTGAACTAAGTTTTTTTGAAGATTTTAACCAAAATACAAATCAAAACATCTTAATTCTCAATTCAAGAAAAGATTGGCTTTTTACATTTGAAAAAAATACTGACAATCAATTTGATTTAAGTGCTTTGAAAAAATTAAAAGATTTCAACAAATATACTTTGAAACAAAATGAAGATATTTACTCGATATATTCCAAAGATATTCTTGAAGAAAAAAACGATGCAATAAAACAATTAACTTTTGAAAATATCTATTCAATAGAATCAAGAGGGTTGCAATTCATAAGTAATTTTTTAATAGATAGTAAAAAACTAGAAACAATCTCAAAAAAATTTTTCAACCTAAAAAGTTATAAAGATAAATCTACTTTCCTTTATACAAAAGTTGATATCAAAGATGAAAATTCCAATAAAATTAGATATTTGCCTGATTTGGAAGATCTTAATTTTCTCATTAGAAATATTTTAAAAATATCAAATGAAGAATATCTAGAAATCTTAAGTCAATCTATTCCAGAAAAAAATCCAATTCTTTACACAGAAACAAGTTTTAAAATACCCTAATAAAGTTATTCAAATAAGCTTCAAAGACAATCATTTGAAATTTTTGTGAAGTTAATAACTTGTGGTTAATTAAAAATTAATTGACTATCTTTAATCTATAAGTATTTGATATTGAATTAAGCAATTGGACAATAACAAACTAATTTTAAAACCAGGATTAGAGGGTGTCCCAGTTACTAATTCATCTATCTGTGATATTGACGGCAACAAAGGTAAATTATTGTACAGGGGGTACTCCATTGAGGAACTATCCAAAAAAAGCAGTTTTTTAGAAACTGCTTACCTATTGATATGGGGTGAATTGCCCACGGCTATTCAACTTAGAGATTTTGAACAAGAAGTTCAGATGCATCGAAGGTTAAGTTTTAGAGTAAGAGATATGATGAAATGTTTCCCTGCGACAGGTCATCCTATGGATGCTCTGCAATCTAGTGCGGCTTCTTTGGGACTGTTCTATTCGCGTAGGGCAATAGATGATCCTAATTACATCTACAACGCAGTCATAAGACTAATAGCAAAAATACCCACAATGATTGCTGCGTTTCAACTCATTAGAAAAGGACAAGACCCAATTCAACCTAGAGATGATTTGACTTACTCATCAAATTTTCTTTACATGCTAACTGAAAAAGAACAAGATCCCATAGCTGCAAAAGTTTTTGATAGGTGCTTAATTCTACATGCAGAACATAGTTTAAACGCAAGTACATTTAGCGCTAGAGTGACTGCAAGTACTCTTACAGACCCATATGCTGTCATCGCCTCTGCAGTAGGAACTCTGGCTGGCCCACTTCATGGAGGAGCAAATGAAGATGTGATTGCAATGTTAGAAGAGATTAAAACCCCAGAAAACGCTAGTTCTTTTTTAGATAATGCAATAAAAAATAAAAGTAAGATAATGGGCTTCGGCCATAGAGAATATAAAGTCAAAGATCCAAGAGCAATAATTCTTCAAAAACTAGCAGAAGAGCTTTTTATTAGATTTGGAGCAGATGAAATGTATGAAGTTGCTAAATCACTGGAGGCAGAAGCAATACCAAGACTTGGACCTAAGGGTATATTCCCAAACGTGGATTTTTATTCTGGTCTTGTTTATAGAAAACTTGGTATTCCTCGTGATTTATTTACTCCAATTTTTGCCATATCTAGAGTGGCTGGTTGGTTAGCTCATTGGAGAGAGCAACTTGGAGCAAATAGAATTTTCAGACCATCGCAAATTTATACAGGTTCAGCACCAAGAGATTGGATCAGTTTAGAAAATAGAGAATAATATTTGCAGCTTTTCATAAAAAACACACATATTGTTTATGAAGAGTTAATCTATAAGGTAAATAACATAAAAATTCTTGGAATACGGATTAGATCTCGAATATAGTTTTAATGAATTCTTAAAAGGTTTTGGCCTTTCCAGCGAAATCGCTCATATTATTTGGCTCCCTCTACCTATGCTTTTGGTTTTGGTAGCTGCAGTTGTTGGCGTTTTAGTAACAGTTTGGCTTGAAAGAAAAATATCTGCTGCTGCTCAACAAAGAATAGGGCCCGAATATGCAGGAGCCCTTGGTGTCCTCCAACCAATTGCAGATGGTCTTAAGTTACTTGTCAAAGAGGATATTATTCCTGCTAAAGCGGATGGAATTCTCTTCACTGCAGGACCTATATTAGTTCTTGTTCCAGTGATTCTGTCCTGGTTAATTGTTCCTTTTGGGCAAAACCTTTTAATAAGTAACGTTGGTATTGGAATTTTCCTATGGATCGCTTTAAGCAGTATCCAGCCAATTGGACTTCTTATGAGCGGATATGCATCAAATAATAAGTATTCTTTATTAGGAGGCTTAAGAGCAGCAGCTCAATCAATAAGTTATGAAATTCCTTTAGCTTTATCTGTACTGGCTATCGTACTAATGACAAATTCTCTAAGTACTATTGACATTGTCAACCAACAAAGTGGTGCTGGAATCCTAAGTTGGAATATATGGAGACAACCAGTTGGTTTTATAGTCTTTTGGATTTGTGCTCTTGCAGAATGCGAGAGACTTCCATTTGACTTACCCGAAGCAGAAGAAGAATTAGTTGCAGGATATCAAACTGAATATGCAGGGATGAAATTCGCACTGTTCTACCTTGGGAGTTACATTAATTTAATCCTTTCAGCTTTATTGGTATCAATACTTTATTTGGGAGGATGGGGTTTTCCTATTCCAGTTGAATTAATAGCTAAGTTTCTAAATTTGCCAATTAATGCACCCTTCATACAAGTTTTGACTGCATCAATAGGAATTGTAATGACTGTATTGAAAGCATATCTTTTAGTTTTCATTGCAATATTATTGCGTTGGACAACTCCTAGAGTAAGAATAGATCAACTATTAGATCTAGGATGGAAGTTTCTTCTTCCAATTTCTCTTGCTAATCTTTTGATAACTGCAGGATTAAAACTTGCTTTCCCGCAAATCTTTGGTGGTTAAACTTAAGTAAAAATACTTAAATTAAAAATTAATCCACTAAAATAAAATAATTAAGTAAATTCTTCAAAATGAAAAATTTCCTTCAACAAATAAATAGCTATATCAAAGAAGCATTTAATGCTGGCAAATATTTATATAATGGCTTATCAGTTACTTTTGATCATCTTCGAAGAAGACCTGTTACTGTCCAATATCCATATGAAAAATTAATACCTTCTGAAAGATATAGAGGTCGGATACATTATGAATTCGATAAATGTATTGCTTGTGAAGTTTGCGTGAGAGTATGTCCCATAAATCTGCCAGTAGTTGATTGGGTAATGAATAAAGAAACCAAAAAAAAGGAACTAAGAAATTATTCTATAGATTTTGGAGTTTGTATTTTTTGTGGAAATTGTGTTGAATATTGTCCAACTAATTGTCTTTCAATGACTGAAGAATATGAATTAGCTACTTTTGACAGACACAATCTAAATTTTGATAATGTTGCACTTGGTAGGTTGCCTACAAATGTCACAACAGATCCTTCAGTTAAACCTCTAAGAGAACTTGCCTATCTTCCTAAAGGTGTCATGGACCCTCATGAAATTCCAGCTTCAGATACTAGAGCTGGTAAATTACCTGAAGAAGTCTATGATTGGATGAGAAAGGAATCTAATGAAAATAAAGATAAAGTTTCTAATCCAAACAATTAATTTCCATTAATTTATGTCAATTGCAATAACAACTCAAATTATTTGTTTTACAATTTTATCTTTAGTTATACTTATTGGAGCACTTGGTGTTGTATTGCTCGAAAGTATTGTTTATTCAGCCTTTCTTCTAGGAGGAGTTTTCATGAGTGTGGCAGGATTATATCTTCTTTTAAATGCAAGTTTTGTTGCTGCAGCACAAGTTTTAGTTTATGTGGGTGCAGTTAATGTATTAATAATCTTCGCAATAATGCTAGTCAATAAAAAAGAAGATTTAAAGCCCATCAATGACATAAAATCGAGAAGAATCATATCAACATCAATATGTTTAACCCTGCTAAGCCTTTTAATAAGAGTTGACTTGACTAATGTATGGAGCTTATCAAATCCTCAAAACTCTATAGGAGAAGAATCAACTATCAGAATTGGTGAACATCTTTTTAGTGATTATTTACTTCCATTTGAAGTAGCCTCAGTTTTACTTTTAATGGCAATGATTGGAGCTATTGTTTTAGCTAGAAGAGATGTAATGAGCAAGGATATTTCCACTGGATTACCCGTTGATCAAGAGTTAATTGAAAAATCATCAGAACCATTACTTACAAATAAAAATTAACATTTCACCTTTCTTATGATTAGTTTAGAATCAATTCCTATTCAAGCATTTTTAATAGTATCTTCAGCACTATTCTGTATTGGGATCTGGGGATTATTAAATAGTAGAAATGCAGTAAGAGTTCTTATGAGCATTGAGTTAATGCTCAATGCAGTAAATATAAACTTAATGGCGTTTTCTTCCTATGTTGATAATAATTTAATTCAAGGACAAGTTTTTACAATTTTTGTAATTACTGTTGCTGCCGCAGAAGCAGCAGTTGGATTAGCTATCTTATTATCTCTATATAGGAATAGGGTAACTGTAGATATGGAAAGTTTTAATTTATTAAAATGGTAAAACCACTAAATGAAACTTTCATTAGTGCTTATTGTATATCGTTCAGATAGTTCTATAGCTCAAGAGGCTTCTAAATTCTGTGAAAAAGTCCTCAACGCTAAAAATATAAAATCAAACAGAATCGAAAGTGATTTTTACAAAGATGAAATTGAACAATATTTTTGTAATTTAGAATTACAACCAAATATTGGCATAGTTCTTGGTGGAGATGGAACATTCCTTAAATGTGCAAATGCTTTAGCGAAATATGATATTCCTTTGTTGAGCATTAATATTGGTGGTAATCTTGGTTTCCTTACGCAAGAAAAAGATTTTTTGTTTGACAAATCTTTTATTGAAATCCTTGAAAACGAAGAATATAAAATTGACTTTCTTAATAGATTAAATTGTAATGTTTGTATTAATGGGAAAAGTTCTGAGACAAAGATTATAAAAAGCTACGATGCCTTAAATGATTTTTATTTTAAATCTGTTGAAGAAGACATTTCTCCAACCAACCAAATACAAATTGAAATAGATAACGAGAAGGTTAATGAATACAAAGGTGATGGATTAATCATATCTACATCTACTGGTTCAACAGCCTACTCAATGGCTGCAGGGGGGCCAATAGTGCATCCTAGTATTGATGCAATGATAATTAACCCTATTTGCCCGATGAGTTTGGCTAGTAGACCAATAGTTATACCTAATACAAGTAAGGTAATTATTAAACCTGTAAAAAAAAGTAAAGGGGCAATTAAATTATGGAGAGACGGTTCAAAATGTATGACTATTAAGGAAAATTATTATTGTGAGATCAAAAAAGGGCAATCACCCTGCAAAATAATAAAGTTTAAAAAAAGCACAAGTTACTATAATACCCTAATAAAAAAACTAGATTGGAAAGGTGATTTATCTAAAAAAAATTTCGAAAATTAAATGGCCATAGAGATAGAAAGAAGATTTCTTATAAAAAATGATAATTGGAAAGAATTCATAAATAAAAAAATTTATATTGAACAAGGATATTTATCCAAAAGTTTAGATGGTTGGATTATTAGGGTAAGGCTTATAGGCAAAAACTCTAAAATCGCACTTAAAAAACATATCAAGGGCTTTACGAACTTTGAATATGAATACTCCATTCCACGAAGCGATGCTGAAACAATAATGTCAAATCTTTCAAATACAATTAAAAAAGATAGATTCTTTTTAGAAATTGAAAAAAAATCTTGGATTATAGATTGCTTTAAAGAAAATAATTATCCACTTGAAATTGCTGAAATTGAACTTTCTAATGAAAAAGAAGATTTATTTCTTCCATCTTTCATATCAAAAGAAATTACTGGGCTGACACATTACTCAAATTTCAATCTCGCCAACAATCCTTTTTCAGAGTGGAAAGAAGACAATTTAACAACTTTCAAAATTAACTAGTCAAAGGAGCCACTCATCCTTTATATTTTCTTTATATTTATGCAAAGTAATTTTTATTTTCTTCAGATGTATGGTCTTTACGACAAAGAAGGAATATTGAGATTTGTTGATTCAGATAAGGATGCATGTATTGCATATGCTGAACTCTTCGAACTAGGCTCTACAAATTATTGTCTAATGGATTTGGCTAATGATACAAAAAAAGTAAAGGTTAATACTAATCTTGATCAGAGTCTGGGAGTGTACAACAATTAAATCCATCTCTACAAATCTTGCCGTTGTCCATTGCCCAATTCAAAAGTGCTACTCTGTTTTTAGAACCAGTTTTTGTAAACATATTACTTACATGATTATCAACAGTTCTTTTACTAATAGTTAGTTTTACCGCAATTTCTTGATTTGTAAGCCCATCAGCTACGAGATCAATGATTTCCATCTCTCTTGCTGAGAGACCCATCATATCAATGTTGTTTACTTCTTCTTCAACCATTTGCATTTAAACAGTTCCTTTTTTATATTAATTAAGTTTAGCAATCTCAGTACACTTGTTAACCAACTAGGAAACAAAAGCAATTGAAATCAAAACTTCAGCAGACTTTAGAAAAAAGATCTAAGGTAATAACGGCAGAGTTAATGCCGCCAAGAGGTGGAAGCCCCATAAGATCTCTTAAGATAGCACAACTTTTGAAAGATAAGGTACATGCTGTTAACATTACCGATGGAAGCAGAGCTGTAATGAGAATGTGCAGCTTGGCAATGTCCAAACTATTACTGGAAAATGGAATAGAACCGGTAATGCAAATTTCTTGCAGAGATCGTAATAAAATTGCTTTACAATCAGACATTTTAGGAGCAAATGCTTTAGGAATTAGAAACATCTTATGCATTACCGGTGATTCAGTAAAAGCTGGGGATCAACAAGATGCCAAGGCTGTACATGAGTTTGAGTCAGTTAAATTACTTCAACAAATTCAGGCTTTCAATAAAGGAATTGATCCTACTCTAGGAGAACTTTCCGATAAAAAAACATTTATTTTTGCTGGTGCTGCAGCTGATCCAAGTTGCAGAAATAAAAGAAGTTTAGAAAATAGAATGAGAAAGAAAAAAGAGGCTGGAGCTGGATTTATACAAACTCAAATGGTTATGGAAAAAGAAAATTTGAAAGAGTTTTGTGAAAGAATTAGCAATCCTCTTGAAATTCCTGTAATTGCAGGTGTATTCCTATTAAAGTCTTACAAAAACGCTCTCTTTATAAACAAATACGTTCCAGGCGCAAACATCCCTGAAAATATCTTAAATCGTCTTAAAGATGCTAAAGACCCATTAAAAGAAGGTATTAAAATTGCAGCTGAACAAGCTCATGATTTTATTAATATCGCTAACGGTGTGCATCTAATGGCCGTAAAGGCCGAGCATTTAATTCCTGATATTATTGAAAAAGCTGGTCTTAGTCTGGAATATTAATTAAATCAGTACCTAATAATTCTGCCATAGCTTTCTGCTGAGGGGATGGCTCAGTCAAATCAGATCTTCTTGAATCTGCTATTAACCAATCTAAAGATGCATCTTGCAAATCAAAATGATCTCCATTTTTCCCAACACAATATTTACCAAACACTAACTTATCCATAAGTCGTACACCTTTACCAATTTTAGAATAATCAAAAATAATTGAGTTATCTATAGTTGCTCCCTCGCAAATACAACAACTTGGTCCAATCATGGAAGGGCCAATAATAGTTGCTCCATCCTCTATCCTAGTCATGCCTCCTATATAAACTGGGCCAGTAATATGAACTTTTTCCCAGTTAGCCGCTACATTCAAACCGGTAAAAACTCCTGGTTTAATTTCCTTACCTGGTATTTGAACTTGTCTTACCTTACCTTGCAATACATTTCTAATAGCACTCCAATAATCAGGAACTTTTCCAATATCTACCCATTCAAAATCCATTGGTAATGCAAAAAATGGCAAATCCATTTCAACAAGTTTAGGGAAAAGATCAGCTCCAATATCAAATTTCTCGGCTGAAGGAATGTAATTAAAAATTTCTGGTTCGAAAAGATAAATTCCTGTATTTATAGAGTCACTTAAAGCTTGATCAACTGATGGCTTTTCCTGAAAAGCCTTTATTCGACCATTTTCATCTGAAACTACAACACCGTAACTGGATACTTGATCTTTAGTTACCTTCTTTGTTATCAAGCTAGCAATTGCTCCTTTTTGCTTATGTTTTTTAACAGCTTGAGTTAAATCTAAATCAACTAAAGCATCACCACATAAAACAACAAAAGTTTCATCAAAGAAGTTTTGAAAATCCTGAATTTTTTTTAATCCTCCTGCGGATCCCAAAGCATCACCTATTAATTCCCCATCTTCAATTCTTCCCTCAAAACTATAAGCAATTTCCACTCCAAATCTTTGCCCATCCCTAAAATAATTTTCAATTTCTTCAGCAAGATGAGAAACATTTACCATTATTTCCTTAAAGTTATGTTCTCTCAAAAGTTCCAAGAGAAACTCCATAACAGGTTTTTGCAAAATCGGAATCATCGGTTTCGGAATAACATGAGTAATTGGCTGAACACGTGTGCCTTTACCTGCCGCAAGTATCATTGCCTTCATAAATTCAAAACCATTTTTTAAAATTATACGTTATTACTATTAAGCTTCTAAGCAGCCGAGGAAGAGACATTGCTTACCTCAAGATTTTCTATAGGTAATTGAGCTAAGCCACCATCAGGTATTATTCTTTTAATTTGAATTGGACCATATAAGGAATTAATTTGTTTAATTTCAATTTTGTTTTCAGATAATAAAAATAACAAAGCCCAAAAAACTCCCAAACGATCTTTATCTAAATCATTTTTTACAACTGTTTGCCATTTTTTGACTAAATATTCAAAATCCGTCCATTGTAAAGCTTTTTCCCATCCGTCAATAAATTTCCCTAATGCTTTAGTTGTTTCTGGAAGTTTCTCGCGATGTGCTAAAGATTTTACTTGAGAAATTAAAGCCTTATCAGAATATTTTTTATTTCTTTTTCTCTTCATAAGAAGAAGATCTTGGGTTTCTATAACTTCTGCTATAGACTCTAACTGACTTACAAGTTCTCCCAACGTTGTTGTACGTTTAAGAATTGGCTGGGCAATTGATCTTCTCCTTAGATATTTTTCAGGATATTTTGGGATATCAAATTCTTTATCAATCCAATCTTGCTCATCCAATTCATATTCATCTTCAAAATCTGAAGAGTTTTCTTTGAAAACGTCAGATTCCAAAACTTGCGCCTTTAAGTTAACTAGTACGGAAGCTGCAAAAAATGCTTCGCTTGTCTCAGCTAAATCCTTATGATATGAGCTGCGACTATTTAAGGATTTATTGAAAGTATGTGTGTATTGTTCTAAAAAACTATCAATTACACTTATTACATCAATATCCCATGGATCAAGCTCACCTTTACCTGCGGCATCTTGAAGAAACTTAATCAACAATCTAGGGCCTAATTGTTGCCTATCAATAGGATTGGAATAAGATATTTTGAAATAAATAAAATCTACTCACAAGATATCTTTTAATTTATTTAATGCCAAACAATATTGCATTAATTTAAAAATTATATATTTGGGGCTTTTAGGATGTCATTTTTTTTAGTTCCTGAAAAAATATTTGCTTTCACAACACTTTTAACTGCAGTTAAATCTCTATCGACTAAATTATTTATAGATGCAATATAACTTTCAGTAACTAATCTTGGGTACAAACCTATTCCAATAATCGGTAAAAGTAAACAAGCAATAATATAAACTTCCCTTGGCTCTGCATCTATAAGTTTTCGTTCTTCGACTAATTTAGGATTTTCTTTACCAAAGAAAATTTCTCTTAACATTGAAAGTAGATAAATAGGAGTAAGTATTACACCGATAGCAGCTAAAGAGGCCATCACTACCCTAAACGGAAGTGTATACACTTCATCAGTAACAAATCCTGTGAATACCATCAATTCGGAAACAAATCCACTCATACCAGGTAAAGCCAGAGAAGCCAGGGAGCAAGCAGTCCATAGGGCAAACATGATCCTCATTTTTTGTCCTACACCACTCATTTCATCAAGTTTAAGAGTCTTTGTTCTGTCATAGGTAGCACCAACAAGAAAAAATAAACTTGCACCGATTAATCCATGACTAACCATTTGCAGCATAGCTCCGCTCGTTCCAAGGCTACTAAAACTCCCTATTCCAATAAGAACGAAACCCATATGACTTATAGAACTGTATGCAATTTTTCTTTTAAGATTTCTTTGAGCAAAAGAAGTTAATGCAGCATAAATTATATTGACTACCCCAAGAACTATTAATAATGGGGCAAATTGAGCATGAGCAACCGGTAATAATTGTGCATTAAATCTTAAAAGAGCATATCCTCCCATTTTTAATAAAATTCCTGCTAGAAGCATATGAACTGGAGCTGTAGCCTCTCCATGAGCATCTGGAAGCCAAGTATGAAGGGGTACTATTGGAAGTTTCACTCCAAATGCAATTAATAGCCCCACATAACATAATATTTGGAATTTTTGACTAAAATCTTGAGCTGCCAAGTGAGAGAACTCAAAGTTAGGAATTTCTGTACCATAGAAACCCATTGCTAACGCTGCTAGAAGAATGAAGATAGAACTGCCAGCTGTATAAATAATGAATTTTGTTGCTGCATATTGTCGATTTTTACCACCCCATATTGCCAGTAATAAATATACGGGGATTAACTCAAGTTCCCAAGTTAGAAAGAACAAAAGCATATCTTGTACGGCAAAAACAGCGATTTGCCCACCATCCATAACCAATATCAAAAAGAAAAATAACTTTGGTTTGAACTTGACTGGCCATGCAGCAAGAACTGCTAAAGCAGTTATAAAACTAGTTAATAATATTAACGGCATAGACATGCCATCAGCACCAACAGACCAAGTTAGACCTAAATCAGGCAGCCAACTAATATTTTCTTTCAGTTGAACATTTTCATTATTAATATCAAAGCCATTTATATATGAACCTACAGTTATCAAAAAAGTTATTAATGCAATAGACAATGCAAACCATCTCACCTCTTTGCCATCTCCTTTATCTGGGAAAAAAGGTATCACAAATGCACTAGCAATTGGGAATAAAATTGAGGCAGATAACCAAGGAAAATTAGACAATCCACCTCCTAAAGTTCCCAACATTTGCGTCGCAAAATGTATAAAAGAATAAGTACTCAATTTAGTTAAGAAATTTATCTTAATTAAAGTCTAGAAATTTTCTGTATTTTTTCACCCAATGGACAGTGAAGACACACAATTGTAATTAAGGAACTTGAGGAGATTGAAAACCAAATATGGCAACTAGTAGAATGACTCCTCCAAAAACAATAAGAGCGTAAAATTGAGCCCTACCAGTCTCAAAATATTTTAAACCTTCTCCACTTCCTAAAGTTACCAGTCCAGTAAGATTTACGACTCCATCAACAACCTTAGAATCAACTTCTAAGACTTCTTTAGCAAGTTTTCTACTACCCTTAACAAAAAGTTTTTCATTGATATCATCTAGATACCATTTATTGGATAAGAATTTATTGATATTAGGAAACTTTTCAGAAAATAAAACTGATAAATTAATTTTTTTCACAAAATATGCCTGATAAGCAATAATAATTCCAACTGATGCAATAAAAACTGAAGCTATTGCTAAAGGCAAAAATTCTTTTAATTCGAAAGCTTTTGCAGCAGTTTCTGCTTCTTCAGGATCTAGTAAATTTGCAATTTTGCTATCCCATGGAAGTCCCATAAAACCGATAATTACAGAAGGTACCGCTAAAAATACCAAGGGAAATGTCATTGAAAAGGGTGACTCATGAATAGAGCCATGTTCTTCATGCTCCTCTTCATTTTCTTCATCTAGATTTGATTTAGAAGCTATTAAAAGCTCCTTTTGCAATTCTTTATTCTCCCCTCTGAAATCTCCTTCAAATGTTAAGAAATAAAGTCTAAACATATAAAAAGCAGTCATTCCAGCTGTTAAAAGTCCTACAAACCAAAAAGCAGGAAATGATATAAATGCATTTCCTAGTATCTCGTCTTTACTCCAAAAACCTGCCAATGGTGGAATTCCACTAATTGCTACACATCCTATTAAGAATGTTGTTGATGTATATGGCATTTTTTTTCTTAAACCGCCCATTAATCTCATATCTTGAGCTAATACCGGCTGATGGCCAACTACTTCTTCCATAGCGTGTATTACGGAACCAGATCCCAAAAATAGCATTGCTTTAAAGCACGCATGAGTGACCAAATGAAAAATTCCTGCTACTGGTGCTCCACAACCCATTGCGAGCATCATATAACCAAGCTGAGAAACAGTACTATAAGCTAAACCTTTTTTTAAATCCATTTGGGTCAAAGCTATAGAGGCTCCTAAAAAACAAGTAATGGTGCCAACTAAAGCAATAATAAACTGAATAGAGGGGAATATTGAATACAAAGGTTCTAGTCTCGCTACAAGAAATATTCCTGCAGCAACCATTGTTGCGGCATGGATCAGCGCAGAAATTGGTGTCGGGCCCTCCATCGCATCAGGCAACCATACATGCAGGGGAAACTGAGCAGATTTTGCCATTGGTCCTAAAAAAACTAAAAAACAAAGAAGTAAAGCAGCCCAAATGGGTATCGAATTGTCAGATATTGATTGAGAAATTCCAATAGCTATTTCATTAAAATCAAAACTATTTGTTGCCCAAAATAGACCAAGAATTCCTAGTAATAAGCCAAAGTCTCCCACTCTATTAACAACAAATGCTTTTTGTGCTGCATGTGCAGCGCCATCTCTGTCGTACCAAAAACCAACCAATAAGTATGAACACATTCCAACTAATTCCCAAAAAACGTAAATTTCTAATAAGTTTGGACTAACTATTAATCCCATCATCGAACTACTAAATAATGCTAAGTATGTAAAAAATCTGACATAACCTTTATCATGGGCCATATAACCATGAGAGTAAATCATTACCAGCAAAGTTATTGTCGTTACTAAAGCAAGCATTACACTCCCCAAAGGATCAAGGACAAATCCCATTGGAATTGTGAAATCTCCAGCGTTTGCCCATACAAATAATTTTTCTACTGATTGATAACCATTAACTTGTTCAATCAGAGCTTTATAACTAATTACTGCAGAAATCCCAACGAAAGAAATCAGACCTATAGAAACAATTTCTCTTGAATTATTAATTTTCTTGTTGATACTAATTAGTCCTAAGCCAGAAAGTACTGCTCCAATAAGTGGGAAAACAGGAATTAACCAGGCAATTTCTGAAGCTTGTGGCATTTTTTAAAGGTCTTGTATCTTAATTTTAAACTGTCAATTGAAAAATTCAGTCAAAAATGATGAATTAAATGTTTTAACAGCAATATTTATATACTGATGAGACCACCAAAGTACAACAATTGCAATCAATATACCAAGTTGAGATATCCTAAGAAATTCTTTAATCTTAAATTCTTGCCTCCCTTCAAGTATTGCCATAAAGGGAATTATGGAAGTATTTTTTTTAAACTCTTCAAATTCTTCTCCGAATCTATTTGATAATCTCTTATCCCCATGCCAGATTGCAAAAAGATGATGCAAAATTAAGCCAATAGAAGTTATTAATGTGAATGATGTCCCAATCCATAAAGTGTGAGCAAAACACCAAATTATCTGACCAAATGCTTGCGGATGTCTTGTGATTCTCATTATCCCAGTTCCATAAATTCGTACTTTAGGTTTTAAAACCGACGGAATTTCTAGCAAATTGTAAGTAGCGGGATATAAAAATAAAAAACTTATTGCAGTTAAGATCCAAACCATCATGAAAACGAAATTATTACCTTGTAAATTCCATAATCTGATTCCGTCATATCTATGAGCCAAAAAATAACTAATCAAGATTACTGCAGATGGCAAACTTAAAGAAACAAAACATAAACGCCATAACCTCGGTCCCATAATAGATTCTGCCTTGATTCTTAAAGCTGCTCCACCACTATGAATTACGGCAAAAATTAAAATCAAAAGCAGGATTACTAGAGAAGTTTTATGAGTCCCCATATATTTAAATTATTCAAATAATTTTTGTTCTTAACAAGAATGCTCTTAAGCATTAGAATTATAATTAATTGTAGGCATAATAGATGCCAGAATTACCATTTACACTCGACCAATTAAGAATACTAAAAGCTATAGCAGCTCAAGGAAGTTTTAAAAAAGCTGCAGACATCTTATATGTAACCCAACCTGCAGTAAGTTTACAAATACAAAATCTAGAAAAACAACTTGAAATCACAATTTTCGACAGAGGTGGTAGGAAGGCTCTATTGACTGAAGCAGGGAGACTATTACTTGATTATTGCGAACGAATTTTGAATCAATGTGACGAAGCTTGTAAAGCTATTGAAGATTTAAATAGCTTAAAAGGAGGAACTCTTGTCATTGGAGCCAGCCAAACAACTGGAACATATTTAATGCCGAGAATGATAGGAGTATTTAGACAAAAATACCCTGATGTTTCTGTTCAGCTTCAAGTTCACAGTACTAGAAGAACTGGTTGGAGTGTCGCTAATGGACAAATTGACTTAGCAATTATTGGCGGACAATTACCTGGAGATTTAGAAAATTTGCTACAAGTAATTCCATACGCCACAGATGAATTGGCATTAGTTTTACCCTCTAAACACACACTATCGGCCAAAAAAGAGCTTTTAAAAGAAGACTTATACAAATTAAATTTTGTAACATTAGACTCTCAATCCACAACAAGAAAAGTTGTTGACAAACTTCTTCAAGACTCTGGGCTTGATATTCAAAGATTAAAAATTGAGATGGAACTTAACTCTCTTGAAGCAATCAAAAACGCAGTTCAATCAGGATTAGGAGCTTCCTTTTTGCCTGTTGTTTCTATTGAAAGAGAATTATCTGCTGGAACAATCCACAAAGCATTTGTTGCTGACTTAGAGGTCAAAAGAGAACTTAAATTAATTACTAATCCTTCAAGATATACATCAAGAGCATCAGAAGCCTTTAAAAAAAATATCCTGCCACAATTTGCTAGTTTAGAAAGCCCTTTAAGGTATACATAATTTGATCAAAACTGAATTGCTTCTTTATTAATACCAACTCCTCCATCTTCGGCTTGTCCATCGCCTTTTATTATAAATTTATTTTCGTTTACATCGGTCTGATAAACACACTTCACTATTGGCTTATCTCTTATAGATCCAATATAAGCAAAAGTATTCATCCTTTGCTTGCATTCTCTTACATCTTCATTACTAATAGCGCCCTGTTTTTGTAAAACTGTCCAATTCTCTCTTCTAATCACACAACCTGGCTGAAGAGCTGGTTGCGTTACAAAACTCGTAGATGGATTCAGAGTTGTATACATTTCAACATCAATTACAAAAGCACTAGCTCCCCATTGTCTACAAAATTCAGGGTCTGGAACAGCCATATCTAATTGTTGTTGACTAGCTATGTTTCCCTGTCCACCATCTGTTGTACTGGTAATGGCACTCCCAATACCAACTCCTAAAATGAGTACTCCCGCAAGTACAGCAATGGTTCCTGTACTGAAGTTGATCTTTTGTTCAGAAGAAGCAGGCAATCTACTGTTTCTTTGTCCATACGAATCCATATCTCTTGGATTTGGAGGGTAATAATTTCTATTTGAGCCTCTCCTTGGCCTTCTATTTGAGGATGATCTATTCACAGCACTTCATTTGTTTTTGGTAAACCCATTGAATAATTCATTACTCTACAATCAGGGTTATAACTTAGCTGACCATTTTGAAGCAAAAATTTTATTAAACCTTCGATTTCTGATCCTATTTTTCGAAGTTCATAATCATCTAAATTTTTTCCTGCTCTATCTTTGATTAAATCATTGAATTTTTCATTTATTTGATTTAGGGAATCTTCGTTCCAAATAAATTCGTTATCAGGATCTATATCAAGAGTCAGTTTGTTGGGATGAAACCGTAATTCCTTATCAACTACTTCGGCAGTAAATATTCTTACATGTCTAGTGGTCGATTTTAAAAGCATTTTTTCCATAATTTTACGAAATAATCAACGAAAAAAACTATTATGTTCTAACTTTAATGTAGCTTATTAGTAAGTGTTAATTTATTTCTTAATTTTATAATGCGTGTTGTAATTGCAGGTGCAGGTTTAGCAGGTTTATCTTGTGCTAAATATTTAGTCGATAATGGTCACATTCCTGTTGTACTAGAAGCTAGAGATGTACTAGGCGGGAAAGTTGCCGCATGGAAAGATGAAGATGGAGATTGGTATGAAACTGGTTTACATATATTTTTTGGAGCCTACCCAAATATGTTGCAACTTTTCAAGGAATTAGATATAGAAGATAGACTCCAATGGAAAAGTCATTCAATGATTTTTAATCAGCCATCAGAGCCCGGAACTTACAGTAGATTTGACTTTCCTGATATACCTGCTCCCGTAAATGGAGTTTCAGCAATACTAAGCAATAATGATATGCTTACTTGGAATGAAAAGATTCTATTCGGATTAGGTTTAGTGCCTGCAATGTTAAGAGGCCAAAAGTACTTAGACAAATGTGATAAGAAATCATGGACAGATTGGCTAAAAGAGCACAATATCCCAGAAAGAGTTAATGATGAAGTTTTTATAGCAATGAGTAAAGCCCTAAATTTTATTGGGCCGGATGAAATATCATCTACAGTTTTATTAACAGCATTAAATAGATTCTTACAAGAAAAAAATGGTTCTAAAATGGCATTCCTTGACGGAGCTCCTCCAGAAAGACTTTGTCAGCCAATGGTTGATTATATCACTGCTCGTGGTGGAGAAGTTCACATTAATAGCCCATTGAGGCAAATCAATCTTAATGAAGACAGCACTGTTAAAAGTTTTACTATTGCCACTTTAGATGAAAATGAAAAAAAAGAGTTAACTGCCGATGCTTATGTAAGTGCAATGCCTGTAGATCTATTGAAATTGATGATCCCTAAACAATGGAAAGGTTTAGATGCTTTTTCTAAATTAGATGGATTAAATGGTGTGCCAGTCATTAATATCCATTTATGGTTTGACAAAAAATTAACAGAAATTGACCATCTACTATTTAGCAGATCACCACTTCTCAGTGTTTATGCAGATATGAGTATTACATGTAAAGAATACGAAGATCCAAATAGATCAATGCTTGAATTAGTTTTCGCACCGGCAAAAGATTGGATAAATAGAAGCGATCAAGACATCGTTGATGCAACCATGGAAGAGCTAAAGAAATTATTTCCCACACATTTCATGGGTGACGATAAGACAAAATTAAGAAAATATAAAGTAGTTAAAACACCAAGATCTGTCTATAAGGCAGTTCCTGGATGTCAAGAGTTCAGACCTAGTCAAAAATCCCCAATAAAAAACTTTTTCTTAGCTGGTGATTATACAATGCAAAAGTATTTAGCCTCTATGGAAGGAGCTGTTTTAAGTGGTAAATTATGCGCTGAATCAATAAATAAAGAATATTCCAAAACCTCTCAAAATGTTTCTTAATAACATTTGCAACATCCCTTAAATTCAGCTAAAACTTTTTGAAAAATTCAATTTCTCAACTAGATCAAGCATACGAGATATGCCGACAAGAAACTCAACAATGGGCTAAAACCTTTTACTTGGGTACTCTTCTATTACCTCAAGAAAAGAGAAAAGCTATTTGGGCTATCTACGTATGGTGTAGAAGAACAGATGAAATAATGGATAGCGTTGAAGCCTCAACTAAATCAAAAGATGAGCTTTCAGACAATTTAGATGAATGGGAAGAAAATACAAAAAATGTATTTAAAGGAAATATTAAATCTGAATTAGATTCAGTTTTATTAGATACCATCGAGAAATATCCACAAAGTATTCAACCTTATTTAGACATGATAGATGGCCAGAGAATGGATCTGGATAAATTTAGATACAAAGATTTTGATGAATTAAAACTCTATTGTTATCGAGTGGCAGGAACTGTAGGTTTAATGACTCAAAATGTAATGGGGATTGATAGTGCTTACACATCAGCCCCATGGAGTGCCATGCCTGACCCCTCTGAAGCAGCTATAGCTCTAGGAATTGCAAATCAATTAACAAATATATTGAGAGATGTGGGAGAAGATAGACACAGAGGAAGAATTTATCTACCGCAAGCGGATATTGAAAAATTTAATTATTCTGAAGAGGAACTTTTAAAAGGAAAAATAAACAAGCAGTGGAAAGCACTGATGAACTTTCAATTAAAAAGAGCACGCGAATGGTTCCAAAAGTCTGAGGATGGTATTAAGTGGCTATCTTCTGATGCAAGATGGCCAGTATGGACGTCTTTACGTCTTTACAGAGGAATATTAGATTCTATTGAAAGATTAGATTATGATGTATTTAATAATAGGGCTTTTGTAAAAAATTCAGTGAAAGCTCTTGAGATTCCAATCTCTTTTTTAATTTCTCGAATTAAGTAATAAGTAACTAAGCAGGCGTCTTCTGATTAGCCAACAAATCTTTCAATTTAGATAATTCTCCAGCCCATCTTGGATCGGGAGCTTCGAGGTTAGGTGCATCACTATGGACAATTTTCTTAAAGTCTTTCCTCTTCTTATTTTTGTTTAATTTTCCACCATTTCTTTTGTTTGAAGCAGAATCTTTTTTTTCTGATAGCTCTACTCTTAATTTAGAACCATTAAATTCAAAACCGTTTAACTTTTGAATTAATAAATTAGCATTATCTTCATTATTAGCTGTCGCGAAACCAAACCCCCTGCATTCCTTCGTTTCCTTATCTAGAACTGCTTTAAATCTAATCGAATCAGAAACTGACTTTAAAAGTGTATCAAATTCTTTTGGATTAAATCCTTGTGGTAAATTGCCAATGTAAATGCGAATACTCATAAATTTTTAAAAATGATTTTGAAGTCTGAACTTCTAAACAAAACTAAGCTATGTGTATTTAATCACATTTTGGTGCATTTTGTTCAATCCATCGCTTTGCTTTATAAATAGCTTCATCAAAATTATTTAATCTCTTATACGCAAGTTCCTCAGAAAGATACCGTAATAGCTCTCCTAAGATAGGCCCATCCTTTATTTTTAAATTTTTTTTGATTACGTCACCATTAAGTAAGTTTGAAGGATGAAATAATTTATCATCATTGTCACGCCATCTACTAAGCCAATTTAATCGTAAGTTTTGAGGTAAATGAAAAATAAAAATTGGAAGAAACATCTCTAATTCTTTATGTAATGCAAATCTATCTGATTCAGTTAATTGAGCGATATTTTTTTCCTCCAAGAAAAAGAACCATTTTCTTAATAACTTAGTTTTTGCAATTTCAGCTCTACTAAATTTAAATCGCTCTAGAGATACTTCATCTAAAATTTGGGCTATAAAAAATAATGGTAAATATTTCTCTTTCTCGAACTTATTAAATTCAGCATAGTTAATTTCTTGTAAATCCAAAAAAAAAGAATTTTTATAAAAATCATCAGATCCAAATATATTAAATTTTTTAACCAAAATTACAGCCTCAAGTGCATTTTCCCCATTTACTATTTTATTTATTTCATGCTTAATCCTCTCTTTGGCAACAAGATATAATTTCCCTTTATTTTTTTTTATTAAATCAACCAATTTTAGATCGATTTTAAAATTCAATTCTGAAACAAACCGAAAACATCTTAAAATTCGTAACGGATCATTAAGCAAGTTTTTTGCTGAATAAGTTTTAAGTAAAGCAAACTCTAAATCTTTAAGACCATTCAATGGATCAAACAAAAGCTTCTTATCAAATAAAAAAGCAATTGAATTTATCGAAAAGTCCCTACTGCATAGATCGCCCTCAATCGTGGAGGAAATCTGATTAGCAATATCAATTGAGATATTATTAAGAATAATTCTCACAACTTCTCTTTCCTTATCTAAGATTATAAATTTAGATTTAATATTCTCTGCAATCGTTTTCCCAATTTCAATAGCATTAAAAGGCACCACAATATCAACATCTACTTCTTCAGTTACTCTTTTCAAAATAATATCTCTTATGTAACCACCAACTAAATAGGAACCTGAAGGTAAAAAAGATAAGATAAAATCCCATTTATGAAATTTGAAACTTCTTTCTAATTCATCAATAATTAGTGTATGATCGGTAAGAATATTACTTCTTTTCATTTTTAGTATTTGCTATGTGCATTTGCATCAACTGTAAATGGGTTGATAGATGTATCACTTATCATGACGTAGAAAATAATCATGGTGTTGATAATATTTGTGATGTTCCTGATTTTAAAGCAAAAAAGCCATTCATTCACGTCAGTATAATTAAAGATAAGTACGGTGATTATAAAACTGATTGGGATGTACAATCTTGTGAAAGTTTTACAAATGAATTTGGTAAGTGGGCTAAGTGTAATCCAGGTATGCAATTGCCTGCTTAAAGTTAATAGATGACACATAATCTTAAGCGAAGACTGAACTACCCTACATTAGGAATACATAGCACAGACAATTCTTTTGGCTTTGGATACAGAGAAAGCAATAATATTGAATCTGATGAATTATTTGTTAAAGAATTTGATAATGACTTAAATAACAACTTAATTGTTGAATTTAACGAATTCATTTCCAAAAAAAATTTAAAAAAAGTAAATAAGATATCTGTCAGTATAGGGCCAGCAAATTTTAATGCTTCAAGACTTATTGTAGTTTTAGCAAGAACTATCTCACAACAAATAAATTGTCCTTTAGAAAGCTTTAGTTCATTTGAATTAATGGCAAAAAGAATTGCATCAAAAAATAATATTTTTACGAAAAAACAATCATTCTGGATTTACAAAAAATTAAAAAGAAAAGGATTTATTGCAGGTAAGTATGAGATTTGCGATAACGAAGAAAAAAATGGGGATCTAGTTATTCGAGAAAGAGTTACACCAAAAGTTGTTAAAGAATTAGAAAGTAAAGAACTTTTTTTTGAGGCTAATTATCAGGATAAAGAAGATTTAAGGGAATTATTAGATTTAGCAAATAAAAATTTATTAAATACAAATGTAAATTCATGGAAAAAAGTTTTACCCCTTTACCCTATTTCTCCAATTAACTAAATTTTCATTCAATCAAATTATTAATATTATTTTGAAGCATCATAGTTACAGAATTAAGTTCATTTCTTGATGAATTTTGAGGAGGTTGAACAGGTTTCCCGACTTTAATCACTATTTTTGAAAAAAAAGGAATACAGAATTTAAACTTTATTAGTCTATGTGAATTAACTATCGCAACAGGCAATAATATTTTTTGATTTTTAAAGGCTAATAAAGCAGCGCCTTGTTTTGGCTTATTAACTCGCCCATTTTTTTGACGAGTTCCATCAATAAAAACTCCAATACAATTATTATCTGATAATTTTTTACATGCTGTTTTAATGGTATTTTTGTCGGCAACTCCCCTCTTTACAGGATAAGCTCCACAAGCTTTAATAACAAACCCAAGTAAAGGTATTTTAAATAACTCTGCCTTGGCCATAAATGATATATTACGTCCAAGAGCATGTCCTAAAAGAGGAGGGTCAAGCAAAGAACCATGATTAGAGACCATTATAAAAGAATTTTTTTGCGGAATATTTTCTCTACCTAATAAATGACCTCTAAATACAAATTTATAAATAGGTAATACAAAAAGTTTGCTAACTAATTGATAGATTAATTTTTGAAAAACATCATTTTTCATATTAAATTAATAAGTTATTTGATTAGAAGATGAAACTTGAGAAATTTTTAACTCTTTCAGATGTCTTTTTGCTAAACCGCTAAGTACATTTGATGGGCCAATTTCAACAAAATGAAGATCGCTATCTTTTGCCATTAAATCCATAGTTTCTCGCCACCTAACGCCATTACACATTTGATTTTCCAATCTCATTTTAAGCTCATCTGGATCTTCACAAAATGAAGGGTAATAATTACTTATTACTGGGAAAGAAGGATTTTTAAAATTAATCTGTTTTAAATACTCAGAAAATTTAACTGCAGGCTCATCCATGAATGGTGAATGGAATGCACCTGAAACATTTAATTTTAGAAATCTTTTACAAGAAATTTCTTTGGATAAATTCTCTAACTCTTCGTTAGATCCTGATAAGACAACTTGGGAAGAGCTATTATCATTAGCAATTACAACATCTTCACTTTTTTTTATTAATAAATCAAGTTCATTTCTATCAAAACCAATTACTGCTGCCATAGATCCTTTCCCAGCATTTACCATTAATTGAGATCTGACTTTTATTAGTGATACGCAGTCTTCGAATGAAAAAACATCCGCACAATATAATGCAGTTATTTCTCCCAGACTATGTCCAGCAACATAAGTTGGTTTAAAACCATTCTCCTTTAAGGCATCTAATAAAATTGATTCAACCAAAAAAAGACAGATTTGTGTATTTCTTGTATTATTCAAATCACAAAGAGGATTTGTTGGATCAGAATTTAACTCGCAAATTTCCAATAAATTTCTCTCAAATATCTCAGAAGCATAACTAAACCTCTCTTTTGTGCTCGGCAAATTTTCAATTTGTTTTGCCATTCCAATTTTTTGCGAACCCTGTCCAGGGAATACCCATGCAACTGTCATAATGTTCCTATTTTGTTTTTAACCCCATTTAATAAGGGCTGCACCCCAACTTAGCCCAGCACCAAAACCACTTGTGGCAATAATATCATTTTGTTTAATTCTATAATCTCTAACAGCCTCATCCATCATTAGTGGAATAGTTGCTGCAGAAGTATTGCCATATTTTTCTAAATTGCTAAGAATTTTTTCTCTGGGAATTTTTAACCTTTCTCCTACAGAATCCAATATTCTTTGATTAGCTTGATGCAGCAAAAGCCAATCAACTTGATCAGAATTATATTTCATTTTTTTCAACAACTTTTCAAGAATTATGGGAACTTCTTTAACTGCGAATTTATAAACTTCCTGACCATTCATCTGAATTGAAGAAAAACCTCCACTTAAAAAGTCAATGTCATCAATTATTGAATCCTTATTATTTTTTGATGGAAGATTAAGAAAAGAACCCCTCCCCCCATCAGTTCTCATATCAAAACCTATAAAATTATCAAATTCATTTGTGGCTTCAATTGCTAATGCACCGGCACCATCTCCGAAGAGAATACAACTTCTTCTATCGTTCCAATCAACAAAACTTGATAATTGATCTGCTCCAATAACAATAGCCCTTTTAAAACTACCCCCTTTTAAAAATTGTGAGGCTGTTATTAAGGCAAATAAAAAACCACTACAAGCTGCAGTTAAATCGAAAGCTACAGCATTAAAGGCTCCTAATTTGGCCTGAACAGATGGCGCTGATCCAAATAAATCATTAGGAGTAGAAGTAGCTAAAATAATCAGATCAATAGTTTTAATATCCCAATGAGCCATTTCAATAGCACTTAGAGCCGCCGCATAACCCATCTCAGTAACATTATCTCCTATGCTGGAAATTCTTCTCTCAGAAATTCCCGTTCTAGATTTTATCCATTCATTACTCGTGTCAACCTTTTGACTGATTTTTGGATTGGTAAGTATTTGATCGGGTACATAACTTCCACTTCCCTTAAAAGATACCCCAATCTGATTAAAATTTATTCCTTCCAAAAGAGTTTTTTAGTTACTTATATAAGTCAAACATAAATTTGACGCAATATGTTTTATGAATTTAAAACTTGAAGCTTTTGCAGTTGATTTAAATTTTCCATAACACCGTGATTAACTGCCGAATGAGCCAAGCGAAGAGCACTAACTACTGATAAAGATTTACTGCTACCATGACCGATAACGCAAATACCGTTTACCCCAAGTAATAAGGCACCTCCATGTTCAGCATGATCTAACCTTTTCTTTATCCTGCGTAAATTACTTTTTAAGAAAGCTGAACCAACTTTTCCCCGCCTGCCTCGTGGCAACTCAGATCTCAAAATATCTAATAAAACTCCTCCAACAGATTCAAGAAATTTTAATAAAATATTACCTGTAAAACCATCGCAGACTACTACATCGAAACTACCTGACAATACGTCTCGGCCTTCACAATTACCTCCAAAATCAACACTTTTTTCAGAAGATAATAATTCAAATGTTTTTAGGGATAAATCATTACCTTTGCATTCTTCTTCTCCAATATTTAAAAGGCCGATTCTTGGCTTTTTTACTTGTAAGACATCTTTTGCGTAAATATTACCTAAAAGAGCAAATTGATGAAGATAAGACGGCTTACAATCAGTATTTGCACCAACATCTAAAACTAAAACTGGTCGAGTTTGATCCCTTGTTGGAAATAATGCGCCTATAGCTGGTCTATCAATCCCTTTCAACCTACCTATCCTAAATATGGCAGAAGCCATCATAGCTCCTGAATTACCAGCTGAGTAGATAGCTTCCGCTTTATTATTTCTTACTAAATCCATCGCAACATTTATACTTGCATTTTTCCTTTTTCTCACCGCAGTAGCTTCTTCGTTCATTCCAATAGGCTCTCCACTATCAATTAATTCAAGACGATTATTATCTATTTCATTCTCTAATAATTCGGTTAAACCAATTTTTTCTGCTGCATGTTTAACTTTTTCAATTTTGCCAACAAACTTTATATTTATTGGAAATCTACTTATTGCTTCGAGGCAACCCTCAAGAATAGGCCCAGGAGCATAATCTCCACCCATCCCATCAACTGCAATCCAAATACGTTTAGATTGAATGTCTTCGACCTTGTTTAATATATTATCGCTACTTTGTAATCTTTTTAATGGATCAAACACTAATGGCTGTAATGTATTCTTAGCTATTGAACTAGCATTTGAAACTACACTACTAGCAGTATTAACAACAGATTCAGCACTTGAAACTACATTACCTGCAACATTACCTGCAACATTACTAGCTGTGGTTACTACTGATCCAGCACCAGAAACCATATTACCCGCAACATTACTTGCCGTTGCTGCAGAACTAGCAGCAGTATCAACTATAGAAGTCACCGCTGAATTTCTTTTGTACCAAATAACTAATCTTCTAATAGCTCTGGGCTTGTTAATTTTTTGCGCTGCTTCTTTCCCCATTTATTTACCATCAAAGGGAGCAATATCGACAATCCGTTGAAAAAGATATCCTGTACCCCTTGCTGTCAATATCAATTCTGGATTGGCTGGATCAGCCTCCAGTTTAGATCTTAATCTTGATATGTGAACATCGACAACTCTTGTATCTACATGTCTCTCGGGGGTATATCCCCAAACTTCTTTCAAAATCTCTCCTCTACTAAATGGCTCTCCTGACCTACTTACCAAAAGCTCTAAGAGACTAAATTCCATACCAGTTAATCTAATTCTCTCATCACTTTTAAAAACTTGTCTTCGATTTGTATCAATTTTTATATCCGTAACCAAAATTAATCCTGAATTAGGCATTCCAGGAATTTGCTCTTTGTCGATTCTTCTAAGAACGCACCTAATCCTGGCTTCTAACTCTTTTGGACTAAATGGTTTTACTACGTAATCGTCAGCCCCTAATTCTAAACCTGTTATCCTATCTGCAACATCTCCTAATGCAGTTAACATGACAATTGGTACATCAGAATCTTTCCTTAACTCTTGACAAACTCCATAACCATCTAGTTTTGGCATCATGACGTCAAGTACTACTAAATCAGGTTCATAATCTTTAAATAACTTTAGTGCTTCTTTGCCATCACTTGCAGTTACAACTTTGTAGCCAATCATGGAGAGACGTGTCTCCAGAATTCTTCTAATACTTGCCTCGTCATCTGCGACAAGTATAGTTTCTTTAGTTTGACTAGATAGAGCCATTTGTTTCTATTAGCTAATCAGTAAGAGAATTTATTATTAACCTAATCTAACTTGTAGAGGGGCAATATCCCAAACATTCTAGTTCCATTACTTCATTCAGAGACTAAATGTCTAACAAATTATCTACTTTTATTTGTCAGAATTGTGGATCTGAAACTTCTCAATACTTTGGTAGATGCCTAAATTGCAACTCATGGAATTCCATTGTTGAAGAAATAAAAAGTAAGAGATCTAAATATCAAGAAATAAAAAATATAAATGATAATAAAAAATCTATACCGTTTAATGAGATTTCATCAAAAAAAATAGCAAGATTTACAAGTGGTTTTAGAGAATTTGATCGAGTGCTTGGAGGTGGAATAGTACCTGGATCTGTTGTTTTACTAGGAGGAGAACCAGGCATCGGTAAAAGCACAATAGTTCTTCAATCAGCAGGAAAAATATCTCTTAATGAGAAAGTTTTATATATAACTGCAGAAGAATCTTTAGAACAAGTAAAAATTAGATGGGAAAGATTAAATCAAAACAGTATTGATTTACAAATTTTTGCAGAAACCAATTTATCCATAATTATTGAAGAGATCAAACGTGTAAATCCAAGTTTCGCAATTATTGATAGTATTCAAGCTATCCATAATCATGAAATGCAAAGTTCTCCAGGATCGGTTTCTCAAGTTAGAGAATGTTCATCTGAATTGCAGAATCTTGCCAAAAACAATAATATTTCTCTTCTAATAATTGGTCATGTAACCAAAGATGGTGCTTTAGCGGGTCCTAAAACTCTAGAGCATTTAGTTGATACAGTAATCAACTTTGAAGGAGATAATATTTCCTCACATAGATTATTAAGAAGTATAAAAAATCGATTTGGATCAACCTTCGAGATTGGAATTTTTGAAATGTTTGAAGAGGGCTTACGAGAGATAAAAAACCCAAGCTCAATTTTTACAAATAAAGAAAATATTTCAGGTGTAACAACTACGATTACAAATGAAGGCAGTCGACCATTAGCAGTTGATATACAAGCACTGGTAAATAAAACTTTCTACAGTAATCCAAGACGTACTACAACTGGAATAAGCATAAATAGATTGCATCAAATTCTAGCTGTTATTGAAAAACACGTGGGTATAAAATTATCTGAATTTGATTGTTATGTAGCTACTGGTGGGGGTTTTGAGATTAATGATCCATCATCTGACTTAGGTGTAGCAATATCAATTTTATCAAGTTTGAAAAATATTCCTCCTTTGGCAAGTAGCTCATTTATTGGGGAATTGGGTTTGAGCGGTCAGGTTAGAAAATCGAATAACCTTCGCACAAAGATAGAAGAAGCTGTAAGACTAGGGATCAAAAATATCGTAGTGCCAAAATTAGAGGAGGAACTAAATAATAATTTTCAAAATTTAATCAATATCCAAGAGATATCGAATATTAAAGAAGCAGTTGACTATTCTTTGTCAGATTAAAAAAATTAGAGATACATATCGATAGAACTTCTTCCTGAGTTTTTCAACCAATTCTCAATATCTAGATAACCACCTGGATATAATCTTACTGCTTTAGACCAGACTTCAGCAGCTTTATCAAACCAAATATCTCTCTGATCTAAATCACCATTTTGCTCAGCATATCTTCCTCTTTTTTCATAAATCAAACCTATATTTTTAAGGCATGATGGCTGTTTGGGATTTTCTAATAATGCTTTTTCATAAGTTTCAATAGACAGATCCTCTTCACCATTACTCATATATATTATTGCCATATTTTTTAAAGTCTCACCCCTATCAATTTTATTTTCTTCAAGTAGTAAACTCTCTTTGTAATACTCTAATGCTTCCGAATAATCCCCATTATTTTGTGCAGCTAAGCCATCTCTATAATAGATGTATGCTTTTTTTTCTTTCTCTGCAATAGGCATTATTTTTACTATTGATTCAGCAATTACAGTGAAAGCTTTATCGATAAAATTGTCTCTGTTTTGATTACTAGGCACCGCTCTTAAATTAATAAAATTAATATAGTAATTAAAAAATAACTATTTAAAAAGTCTATTACATTTATTATTATAATTATAAAAAAAAGTTAAAGCATTAATTTGCATAAATAGTGAAAAATATGGAAAGCATTCAATTAAGCATTACAGGAATGAAGTGCGGAGGTTGTGTTAGTACTGTTGAAAAAATATTAAATAATTCTGATGGTATTGAAAATGTTTCTGTTAACTTACTAACCGAAAGTGCATATTTTGAAATTACCCAGAAACATATAGAAATAGAAACAGTTCTCAACAATCTAAAAGAGAATGGTTTCCCATCAAAGATTTACATAAATGATTTTTCAAAAAAAATAAATAAGGCAGAATTAGAAAAAAAAAAGAAGTGGAATAATCAATGGAAAAAACTAACTTTTGCTTTATTACTTTTATTGTTTTCAGGTTTAGGTCATCTAGCAGAAGGAAGATATATAAATTTTCCAATATTAGGTAATATTTTTTTTCACGCTTCATTAGGAACATTAGCTCTATTATTTCCTGGCAGAGGAATAATTATTAATGGATTTCAATCATTTATTAAAAACCGTCCGGATATGGATTCTTTAGTAGCTCTTGGAGTAACTAGTGCATATACAACCAGTCTTCTATCCTTAATATTTCCTGCCACTGGTTTTCCTTGTTTTTTTAATGAACCAGTTATGCTATTAGGTTTTATATTGATTGGGCGTTTCTTAGAGGAAAGAGCAAGATACCAAACTGGTTCATCCATTGGAGAGTTATTAGATCTTCAACCTGAAATGGCAAATATCTACACAGAAGATGATCAAATTAAATCAATAAGAGTAAATACTTTAATACCTGATCAAGAGATTCAAGTTTTAGCAGGAGACAGAGTACCTGCTGACTGCATTGTTACTAAAGGCAATTCATATGTTGATGTTTCACATATTACTGGAGAATCCAAACCTATAGAGGTAAAAGAAGGCGAAAATCTATCTAGTGGGTCTTTAAATCTTAATTCAACTCTTAGACTTAAAGTAAAGAAGGTCGGAGGGGATTCTTCTCTCGCAAAACTAGTAAATCTTATTGAGTCTGTAAACTCTAGAAAACCTCGCATTCAAAGAATTGCTGATGAAATTGCGGGCAAATTTACTTACTTTGTACTAATTTTTGCTACTTTAACCTTCTTTTTTTGGTGGAAGGGGGCAAGAAACATTTGGCCAGATTTATTAAGTCATAATAATCAATTCATCACTCAGTCAAGCCATACACTTCATAGTTCGCTTGGTAGTAATGCTGAGAATTTCCTTAGCTTAGCTATTCAATTGTCAATTGCTGTTTTAGTAATAGCTTGTCCTTGTGCACTAGGTTTAGCCACCCCAACTGTAATAACTGTCGCATCAGGTAAAGCAGCAAAAAAAGGAGTTTTATTTAAAGGCGGGGACAAAATAGAGATGGCTTCAAAAATTAATCACATTATTTTTGACAAGACAGGTACTTTAACAAAAGGTAAGCCTTTCATTGTTGATTATAAAAATAATGATGATCATTCATTTTTATTAAGAATAGCTGCCAGTTTAGAAAAGGAAAGCAGACATCCAATCGCAGATGCCTTAATTCAAGAGGCAAAAAAACAAAATTTAAGTTTATTTCCAATAAAAAAAATTTTCACTCATTCAGGTCGAGGTATTTCTGGAGAATTAGAGTCAATTGATGGACTTATTAATATCGGAAATATTGAATGGCTACTAAGTAAAGGAATAATTATTGATAGTGATGCAAAAAAAGTCATTGAAAATGAAGAGACAAAAACGAACACCATCATTGGAGTAAGTATCAAAGATAAGTTATTAGGCTTTATCTTGCTAGGAGATTTACTCAGAGATGATTCAATTAAAACAGTTCAAGATTTAAGAGAAAAAAAATTTAAAATTAATATTTTAAGTGGAGATAGGAAACAAACAGTTTTAGCTTTAGCAAAAAAAATTGGTTTTAAAGAAAAAGAAGTAAAATGGGATCTTCTTCCTGAAATGAAGCTAAAGACTATAGAAAATTTAAAAATTAATAATAAAGTGGCAATGATAGGTGATGGTATTAATGATGTCCCAGCCTTAGCATCCTCAGACTTAGGAATTGCGGTGGGATCAGGGACTCAAATAGCAAAAGCAAATGCAGATGTAGTTTTGATGGGAGATCAACTAAATGGATTACCCTACGCCTTAAATCTTGCAAAAAAAACTATAAGAAAAATAAAGCAAAATCTAACATGGGCTTTTGGTTACAACTTACTAGCTATACCTTTAGCCGCAGGCCTTTTATTCCCTAAATACGGAATTCTTCTTACTCCCTCAATAGCAGCATTATTGATGGCTATTAGCTCTATTACAGTTGTAATTAATGCCTTATCTTTGGATTAAATGAAAGGAAAATTTATCGTTATTGAGGGTATTGATGGATGTGGTAAAACTACCCAAATAGATGAACTATCTAAATGGCTTCCTAATAGTGGTCTAATAAAAAAAGGGTCTAAATTAATCACAACTAGAGAGCCTGGAGGCAGTCTTTTAGGAAAAAAACTTAGAGGATTGATTCTTGATAATAATGACAATAACAAGCCTTCCTCCCTTGCGGAATTATTGCTTTATTCAGCGGATAGAGCTGAACACGTTTCTAAAATTATTTCACCTGCTTTAAATAATAATGATTGGGTAATAAGTGATAGATTTTCCGATTCCACCCTGGCCTATCAAGGTTATGGAAGAAATATAAATTTAGAAATAATTAAAAATATTGAATCTATTGTGTGTCAAGGAGCATCCCCTGATCTCACTTTCTTCTTAGAAATTTCTCCAGAAGAGAGCATATTCCGAAGAAAAAATGAAATTCCAGACAGAATAGAATCAGAAGGTATTAGATTTTTAGAAAAAGTAAATGAAGGCTTTAAACTAATTGCCAAACAAAAAAACTGGAAAGTAATATCTGCTTCACAAAATATTAAAACTATTTCGAATCAAATTAAAGAGACTTTGCTAAATAATTTTTCTAATAACAAATGATTGAGGTTAAAAAAAATAATTTTTTCCTGAATGAAGAAGTTAATACCTTTCTTAAGAACATAATTAAAAACAAATCATTGGCTAATGGTTATATATTTTATGGTGCTGAAGGAGTCGGCAAAAAGCAAACTGCTCTTCAATTTATAAAAGAGATTTTCAAACAGTCTTCACCAAGCGAAAATGTTGAAGAAAAAATTACTAACAATAACCATCCTGATTTTTTAATTATTGAACCTGATTCTCTTTTAGCAACAAAAAGTTCAGGAAGTTTCGATCTTGAAAAAACAATAAAAAGTGGATCTGAGATTATTAAAATTGCTCAAATACGAAATATCAAAACTTTTCTTAGTCAAAAATCAATAAACTCAGAAAAAAAAATCGTTTTGATTATTGATGCACACCTCTTAAATGAAGCAGCCTCAAATTGCCTTTTAAAAACCTTAGAAGAACCTAGTAACGGCATTTTTATTTTACTAACATCTAAATTAAACCTTCTCTTAGATACGATCATCTCAAGATGTCAAATCGTCAGATTTCGATCTTTTTCTAGTAAACAAATAAAGTCAATTTTAAAAGAATATTTAGATTCTTCTAAATTAAAGATAAATACAAAATTAAAATTTGAAGATTTAATAAACTATTCAAATGGATCTCCAAATCAATTATTGAAAAATATTGAAATGTGGAATGATTTTTCAGATGAAATTATAAGTAAATTGGATTCTCCAATTAAAAATAGTCTGGAAATATTAGAAATATCTAAATCAATATCTGAAAAATTAGAAATTTTTCAACAGATTAGTTTAGTAAATTTAATTCAAACAATTTGGTGGAGAAAAACAAAAAATAACGGTTTGGTTAAAAAACTTGAAAAATTAAAATACCTCTTAAGAAAAAACATTCAACCAAGATTGGCATGGGAAATAGCGTTTTTAAAAATCTTAATGGAAGATATATGAGATTAATCTACTGCAGAATTTATCAATCCAGGATTTCTTGCTTGAATGAACTCTTGCCTAGCAGTTTCCACTTGAGAACCAATAGGTAACTCAAGACAATATCCAGCACCATATACAGTTTTTATATAAATAGGTTTGCGTGGATCGGGTTCAAGTTTAGTGCGTAAGTGTCTAATATGAACTCTTATTGTCTCAATATCATCATCAGGTTCATATCCCCATACTTCTTTAAGAATTAATGCGGGCGATACAGTTTGACCATGTCTCTGCAAAAGACAATGAAGAAGTTCAAATTCAAGATGCGTTAACCTAACAGGAGATTCAAACCATATAGCTTCAAATCTTTCCGGAACAAGAGTTAAGGGACCATAATTTAATATTTCTTGCTGGTTACTAGAATTTAATTGAGCTCTGTTGGTTCTTCTTAGTAAAGCTTTTATGCGTACATATAATTCTTCTAAATCGAATGGTTTAGTAATGTAATCATCTGCTCCAGAATTAAACCCAGTAACTTTATCTTTAAGGCCACCTAACGCAGTTATCATCAAAATTGGTATATTTGATGTTCTTTCATCTCTTCTTAGTCGCTGACATAAAGTTAATCCATCAACACTTGGCAGCATTAAATCTAAAAGTATTAAATCTGGTGAATATTGAAGAGCTAATGCTTGTCCTTTAATTCCATCTTCAGCTTTTTGGACATCAAAACCAGAATGTTCTAAATGCCTAGCCACCAAATCACGCATATCACGATCGTCTTCAATTAAAAGGATTGAGATTTTCATATTTATGAACTATTAAACTAAAATTAAGTTTTGGCACTATAATTCTCTCAAGAATTTATAAAGATTGCTGAATTACTGTAAACAATTTTATCAATTAGATTTATCAAATAACATAGTAATAGCAATGGATTAGATAGAAATTGCAAATTTTAAAAAATTTGAAATTTTAGAATTTCTTTCGATTCTATTTACTTTTTCTTAATAATCAAAGGTTTATTAGAAACAAATAATGGTTCAAATTGAAAGAATATCTAATTCGGATTAACATTATAAGTTCTAGAAAAATTGAATTAAATGGAGATTTTCAGTTTTCAAATAGGAATTAACTAAGTTTAAAATTTTAAATTTTCCAAAATGTTTAAACTAATAATTTTGTCTATATTAAAAAAAATTTAAGTATCTATGAAAAAGAAGTCTATTATCTATTCTGAATTATCAAAAAAACAACTAGAAACTCTTAAAGAACTTTACATTCAAAAAAAAGTTGAATCAATGAGCCATCAAGATCTTAAACAATATGTATTAGAAATTATTTCTCATCAGATAAACGATACTATTGGCAAAGAAGAGGAAATGGAAGCATGGAGAGAAATGTCAGATTTTTTTGGAGAACAATTTGAAATAATTATCTTAGAAATACAAACAAAAGACATTGACGTTAAAAACGTAATTGAAACAGAAATAGATTCTCAGAAGAAAAGAATAGAATTACTTGAAAGAAATAATTTGGATCAAGAAAAAAAGGATATGTGGGATGACTAGAATTTCCTGAAAGGTGTAGTAATTCAAACGATACCAACAAAAATATGTCTTAGTTTTAAAAATTAAAATTACTCAAGGAACTTATTTTTTTTTTCATTTTTGTGGAGAATTTAGTAAATGTTCTAATTACTGTTCTAAAAAAACATTTTTTTTATTTGAAATTCCATCATAAATAACAAATTAAATGATTTATGATGTTCTAATTACTATTATTAATACTATGTCAAATATACTTGATTATATCATCGGCTAACCACTATTAAAAAAGAGGTCAAAGAAATAAAAAGTCACTTTTTTAGGGTGCCTTTGGATAACTTTTTGGAATTTATAAACTCCCCGGGCAATTTTCGAGCAAGTCTCTAATGAACTGGTATGACTACTCTTGACTACCTATTTTCAAATATTTACTGAATTACACTAACTTTACACTAACTTTTTAAAAAAATTTATTTATTTAATACCAAATATAGTGGTTATTATTGGAATGTATTGAATATCTATTTCTTTCCTAACTCCAGTTATAGAAACAAAAAAAGAGACTTATGAGGTCTCTTGATTGTTCTTGATTTTGTTAAGGAACTCCCCGGGCGGGATTCGAACCTGCGACCAATCGATTAACAGTCGATCGCTCTACCGCTGAGCTACCGAGGAATATAAAATGAATTTAGCTCTTTAAAGTACCTTATGACAAGTACAAGAGTTAATTATATTGAAATTTTGATGGTTCTTGCCAGCTAGATAAAAAACCATTTTTCAACTCTGCTACTGCATCAGCATAAGTTAATTCTTCATAACGATGAGTAATCCACAAAGCTGATAAAGGTTTTTTATGGTCACTCGTAAGATTTTTAATAGTTTGTAAAACTTTTAATTGGCTGGTTTGATCAAGTAACGCTGTAGGCTCATCTAAAAGAATAAAATTTCTATTACTAATCAGAGCACATGCAATAGTTAAGCGTTGTTTTTGTCCACCGCTCAAAGTATGAACTGGCCTTTTTTCGAAACCAGTCATTCCTACCTGATCAAGCACATATTCAATTTTTTTATTAATTTCATTTTGACTTATATTTTGATTAATATTAATCAAAAGTTCACTCCTACAATTTGGCATCAATATTTGATGATCAGGGTTTTGAAACACCATACCAATATTTGCATTAGAGTCAATTACGCCATTTTGGGGTTTGATTATTCCATTAATTAATTTTAAAAGAGTACTTTTTCCGCTCCCGTTTTTACCTACGACCATCCAAAATCCAGGTTTTTTTATTGAGAAGTTACATTTAAAAATTAAATTTTCTTTTTCTCTAGGATATGAAAAAGAAACATCTTTGAATTTAATATGAGGTATTTCATTTTCAAGGGAATCTCGCATTAATTCTATCAATCTATGTTGAGAGAAAATCCGGGTCTTTTCGCTCCTCCTGCTACTGACGATTTTTCATATATCTGAACAGAAATGATTTCTTTAGCTCTTACAGTAATTAATTTATCTTGCACTTTGTCACACCTTAATTCGATCAAGTTTGAGGCTTCTAAAGTTTCATTCATAGAACTTTTTATTTCATCATAAATTCGTTTAACATCATCAAATTCTTTCTTCTGAATTGAAAGTGGAAAAGGTGAATATCTCAGACTTAATTCTAACGAATACATAACAATAATAAAAACTACCTTTTATATTACTAAATATTTTTCCGCAGGAAGTTATTTAAATTAAATTCTTTTGAGAAAATTATATAAAAGATCTTTAAATACAATTATTATGAATATAGGAGATTTTATTTTGCATTTTAAAAATCATTTCATGGAAATAGCAAATGATATAACTTCTCTAGTTGGAAATACCCCGTTAGTTAAATTAAATCGAATCAGAAAGTATTTTGATTGTTATCCAGAAATAATAGCCAAACTAGAAAGTTTCAATCCATCAGCATCCGTTAAGGATCGGATCGCTTATTCAATGCTATGTAAAGCTGAAGAAGAAGGATTGATAACACCAGATAAAACAACGTTAATTGAAGCAACTAGTGGTAATACTGGCATCGCATTAGCAATGGTTGCTGCAGCAAAAGGCTATAAATTGATATTAACTATGCCAGATACGATGAGTATTGAGAGAAGGTCAATGTTGAGAGCATATGGAGCTGAATTACAGCTAACACCGGGGAAAGACGGAATGAAAGGAGCTTTAGATTTAGCTAATGAGTTATCTTCAACCATTGCAAATAGCTATCAATTTAATCAGTTTGAAAACTTTGCTAATCCAGATATTCATGAAAGAACAACGGCCCAAGAAATATGGTCCCAATCCAATAAGAATTTAGATGGACTAGTTACAGGAGTAGGCACAGGAGGGACAATTACTGGTTGTGCACGTTTTCTGAAGAAAGTTAATCCAAATTGCAAAATTTATGCCGTAGAGCCCAAAAAAAGTGCTGTGATTTCCGGAGAAAAAGCAGGATCTCATTCGATTCAAGGAATTGGAGCGGGTTTCGTACCGAAAGTACTTAATACTAAATTAATTGATGAAATAATAAAAATAGATGACGATGAAGCATTTTATTATGGGCGTTTATTAGCTCGATTGGAAGGTCTTTTATCTGGCATCAGCAGCGGTGCAGCTTTAGCAGCAACTATAAAAATCGGCAAAAGAAAGGAACTAATGAATAAAAGATTGATAGTTATTCTTCCAAGTTTTGGAGAAAGATATTTATCAACAGCAATGTTTGAATCTAATACCTCAATTCAAGCCAGAAAAGATGGTTATCTTTAATGCATAATTTATAAAAATGGGAAAAAATTTATATGAAGAATTAGGTCTCAAAAAAAATGCAACCAGAAGTGAAATTAAATCTTCATATCGCTATTTAGTTAAACAACATCATCCTGATGCAGGTGGCAAGAAAGAACGATTTCTTGCAATACAAAATGCCTGGGAAACTTTAAATGATCCTATAAAAAAAAAACAATACGATAGCAATTTCTTCTCTTCAAGTTCATCATTTGATTCATTAAATGAAAATTGGGAAGAGAAATTTAATTCAAAAAAATATAATTCTTCAATTAAGGACAAAGAAGTTGAAACATGGATTAAAGAAATTTATAGTCCGATAAATAGATTAATTAGTCAAATAATTAAACCTTTGAATAACGAAATAAAAGAACTATCTGCTGATCCATATGATGACCAACTAATGGAAAATTTTTGCAGTTACATAATTCTTTCACAAAAGAAAATAGAAAAAGTTGAAAAAATTTATAACAAAAAAATAGTACCAAAGTCTATTTCAGCTTTAGGCCTAGATCTTTATCATTGTTTTTCACAAGTTAAAGATGCGCTATCAGAATTTGATAGATATACACAAGGATACGTAGATAATTACTTATTTGATGGTAAAGAAATGATTAAAGAAGCAAAAAGAATCAAAGCAAAGATGTCTATAGAGAAAAAAAATAAAAACTTTTAGATATAAAAATTTTATTGAGTATATTCTTTAAGTTGATCTAATTTAAACCAAACATCTGGAACAGGTCTACGCCAACGAACCTGAGCATATTCGTCTTTGAGTGAAAGAATCTCCCCAGGACCTTCAAAGACATAATTAGGTAGATCATTATCATTGGCTAGCGCTTCGATACTTTTTATATAATTTTCTCTATCGACAAAAACTAAGCTTCCTTTCTTGAGAGGTTTCGTTGGAATAGAATCTGTCATAATAAATTCAAGAAAGTTATTTGAAATTTATTATACAAAAACTTGTTTGAAAAATATTGAAAAAAATTTATACCGGAATAATAATTACAAACTTCTAAAAATTTTTATAACCTTAAATGATAAACATCTTTATGATATGCGTCTTTTACTACTTGGCTGCACTGGATTTGTTGGTAAAGAATTAGTACCAACACTACTCAATGAAAATCACGAAATGTACATTGTAAGTAGAAAACCCATAAGTAAAATAAAGGTTGATTTAGATTTCAATAAGTTTAAATTTTTTCAAATAGATTTATCAAAAGAAAAAAACTGGAATAACGAAAATCTTCAAAATATTTTAAGAGAGACAGATGGAATTATTAACTTGATGGGAGAACCAATAGCAGAAAAAAAATGGACTTCTGAACAAAAACAGGAGATTGAAAAAAGTCGTATTAACACCACGAAATTTATGATGAAGACTCTTAAAAATTTACAAATAAACCCAAAAGTCATTATAAATGGATCAGCAATAGGTTATTACGGTACAAGTTTGTCTGGTGAATTCACTGAAAATAGTATTGGAGGAAAAGACTTTTTAGCTAATCTTTGCAAAAAATGGGAAGCTGTCGCTGCTGAAAAACCATTTTTCTCAAGGTTAGTTATTTTTAGAATTGGAATTGTTCTAGAGGGAGATGGAGGAGCATTAGGAAAAATGCTCCCTATATTTAAAGTTGGATTAGGTGGACCAATTGGAGATGGTAAGCAATGGATGAGTTGGATTCATAGAACTGATTTATGTGCATTAATTACTCAAGCATTAGTTGATAAAAAGTATTCGGGAGTTTTTAATGCTGTTGCACCAAATCCAGTGTTAATGAAAGACTTTTCTCAGGCTTTAGGCAAATGTCTGAATAGACCTAATTTACTTCCAGTACCTGGAGCGGTTTTAAAAATATTGTTAGGAGATGGAGCAAAAGTTGTATTAGAAGGACAAAAAGTAATTAGCAGTAAACTCAAAAATTATACTTTTAAGTATCCTCTTCTTGAGAAAGCAATTTACGCCTCCACCAAGAAATAATACCGTTTACTAAAGCACCAATAATAAGAATTGTTATCAATGGCACTACAAGAGGATTCCAAACTATCTGAATAAAATTAATAAAAATAAATATGCCATTTATTTGCATGATGATTGCAAAAATAAAAAATATTGCAAAAAAAATCACTGTAAATAAATTTATTAATAACAAATTATCGATAATTTGTTTTAACTTATTTTGATTCTTCTTCTTAGTCATTTTTTATAACAATATTCATATCATCAACCATTTTAGGACAAGCTTTGTTTTCACCAAGTCTATTTTTGGCATTTTCATTACATGAGATCATAAACTTCTTATTTAGCTGTATAAGATATATTATTTTTATGATCAATTTTATTGTCTGATTGATTTGATCATTCTTATCTTTATAGTTACTGGCACAAAAAACATATTTTCCAAGCAAACGTCTTTGCGCTTCTGCAAAAGTTTTTGTAAATTGTGGACCTTTACCTTCAATCTGAATAACCGGTTTTCCTAATCCAACCGCTTGCTCTGCTGCTGTTCCTGCCATGCTAATACAGAATCTACTTTTCAATAATATTTTGTCAAAATTATTCCAATATATATTCACTTCTAAAAATTTATATTGGAATTTCACCAGATTATTATCTTTTATGTTTTCTAGTTTTAACCATCCTCTTTTTTTAAATATCTCCCTTATTTTTAATGAAGATAGAGCATTAACTATTGCAAAATTAAACTTAATATTTTGAACATATCTTAAATCTGACAATGCCTCTAATACCTCTAAAATCAAAACAAAATTATCTAAAGTCTCAGGGAATCTACTTCCTGGAAATAATCCAATACTAAATTCAGCTTTCTTTATTTCATGGTTTCTTAAAAAAAACTTATCCATAAATGGGTTGCCTAAAAAAGACACTTTCTTTTTTAATTGCAGAGTTAAATCTTGAGCTGTAAGAGAATCTCTCGTATATATTTTTTTTGCGTTTTGTGAGAGCAAGAAAAATTTAGAAGGCCATGGTAATTTTAACTCCCCTTCATAATGACTGGAATAAGCAACTAGATATGTAAAAAAATCTTTCTTACAAACCCATGCAAAAAAAACTGGCACAATATCTCCAACTACAAAAAAATAATCATATTTTTTTCTTATCTTAAAAGTTAAAAATAATCTTTTTAGAAAATAAAATATTTGACCTCCTAATATCTCAGTGAGTCTTCCCTTAAAAGAATTATAGCCAATTCCTCCAGTACTAAATTCTTTAGTTTTACCGATAATCTTAATTTTTTCTTTTTCGTAATGGTTTCCCATACCAACAATTGGCAAAGCATGAACAGAATAACCACTGTTTACTAATTGCTTAGCTATTAGACTGCCAGATAGATCTTCTCCATGCCCATTACTTAATATTAAAATTTTAAACAATTTAAAATTCCAACCATTTTTTAACTTTGGTTAACTCAGGCCAATCTGGATATCTACTTAATCCGTCTTCAACAGATTCTTTCAACTCACTTTTCACATCTGGCATCATCATAGACATTTTTTTTATTAACTCAATATGATCCCTCACACCTTTATTATTGGTAGCCAAAAGAGCTAAGGACAAATTCATTCTTGCTTGTGGATCTTGCTGATTTAATCGAACAGCTTGTCTGGCAGCTGCCAAAGCTTCTTCATTATTTTTCAAAAGTAATTGAAGCCATGATAAACAAGTCCAAGCAGCAAAATGATTTGGTATTTGCTGTAAAATTTTTTGAAAATCTTGAACGATTGGAATTAAATCTTGCCCTGCTTTATATCTTGATAGAGCTGCATTAAAATCCTCTTCGATGGGATTAATTTCGTTATTCATTATTTATTAAACTGCAAAGGAGCTTCCACAACCGCAAGTTTGAGAAGCATTGGGATTAACAAAATTAAAGCCACCTCCAATTAATTCCTTACTAAAATTTAATTGCATTCCATAAATATATAAGAGACTTTTAGGATCACAAACTACTTGAAAGCTTTGATCAGCTTTTAATGAATAATCATAAACTTTATCATCGGGATTTATTTCATTAGTTCCTATAAAATCCATCGTATAACTCATCCCACTACAACCGCCTGATCTTACTCCTACCCTTAGTACTTTTTTATCACTTTGGCCCTTTAATAAATTTGAAATTTGTTCTATGGCATCATTGGTAATTAAGATACCTTTGCCATCATCAGAATTCTTAATTTCCTGTTCAACTTCTACATTTTCCATAAACAAAGGATTTATACTATTTATAATATAAAAACTTAATTGATAGGATGCATAGAACAAACAAAATCCAAACTTGATTTGTTATAATTTTAAGAAAAAGTGAAAATTGCAATAGTTGGTTCTGGATTAGCTGGTCTTACAGCAGCAGTCAATTTAGTCGATGAAGGCCACGAAGTAGAAATTTACGAGAGCAGGTCATTTTGGGGAGGTAAAGTCGGAAGTTGGGAAGATAAGGATGGGAACCACATAGAAATGGGTTTACATGTATTTTTTTACAATTATGCAAATCTTTTCAAATTAATGAAAAAAGTCGGAGCTTTAGACAATTTACTCCCGAAAGATCATACTCATCTATTTATCAATAATGGTGGGAATTTAAAATCTTTAGACTTCAGATTCCCTTTAGGTGCTCCATTTAATGGACTAAAAGCTTTTTTTACCACCGAACAACTTACTTGGGTAGATAAATTCAGAAATGCCTTAGCTTTAGGGACAAGCCCAATAGTTAGAGGATTGATAGACTATGAAGGCGCAATGAAAATAATTAGAGATCTAGATAGAATTAGTTTTAAAGAATGGTTTTTAAACCATGGTGGAAGTGAAAAAAGCTTAGAAAGAATGTGGGATCCTATCGCATATGCTTTAGGTTTTATTAATTGCAAAGATATTTCAGCAAGATGCATGCTAACTATCTTCATGATGTTTGCTTCAAAAACAGAAGCCTCAAAACTGAATCTTTTAAAAGGTTCTCCACATAAGTGGTTAACTCAACCTATTGTCGACTACATCACAAACAAAGGAGCAAAAATCCATCTTAACCATAAGGTAGAAGAAATCATTTATGAAAAGGAATCCTCCTCTTATTCAGTTAATCAATTAAAAATATCTTCTTCTGACGGAATTAAGGCAGTGTTTGCAGATAAATTTCTAGCTGCCTGTGATGTTCCTGGAATAAAAAAAATAATTCCAAAAGAATGGTATCAATTTAAAGAATTTGAAGGTTTAAAAAAACTTAGAGCTGTTGCTGTTGCCACAATCCAATTAAGATATGACGGTTGGGTTACTGAATTACAAAGAGATAATACTGGAAACGAACCAATTGGACTAGATAACCTTCTTTATTCTGCTGATGCCTCTTTCAGTTGTTTTGCTGATTTAGCACTAGCAAGCCCAACAGATTATAGAAAACAAGATATGGGATCACTCCTCCAATGTGTTTTAACTCCTGGCGATAGATGGATGGGAAGATCTACAGAAAGAATTACAAAAGAAATAGATAAAGAGGTTCGCCGTCTATTCCCATCCTCAAAAAAACTTAAATTGCTTTGGAGTAATGTAGTGCAAATTCCACAATCACTCTACAGAGAAGCTCCCGGTATGGAACCCTTCAGACCTAATCAAAAAACATCTATATCTAATTTCTTCATGGCTGGAAGTTATACCAAACAAGATTACATAGACTCTATGGAGGGAGCTACAATGAGTGGTCATTTAGCTGCTGCTGCAATTTTAGAAAAGAAAGCAGAATTAGCAAAAAATCTTGCCGTAAGTTAATTCATGGGTACTTGGCTAAAACATGACGTAATAACAGTTGTTAATGCGCCTATTGAAAATGTTTGGAATACATGGAGCGATTTAGACTCAATGTCACTTTGGATGAGCTGGATTGAATCTGTAAAAACAGTTGATGAAGAAACAAATACGTTACCAGATTTAACAGAATGGACTTTAGCTGCAAATGGCTTTAGGTTTAAATGGAAAGCACAAATTACAGAAAGGGTCGAAAAAAGCAAACTTAAATGGAAATCTATAGGAGGTTTACCAACTGAGGGATCAGTAGTTTTTGAAAGTAAAACTGATCAAATCACAACGGTAACTTTAGAAATAACATATGAGCTGCCTAAAATGATTGCACGTTTTATGGAAGAAAATATTTTAGGCAAAATGGTTACAAACGAATTGCAGGCCAATATTGATAGGTTCAAAGATTTAGTTGAAAAGAACTACTCAAAAAAATTTTCTAACTAAAAATATTAATTGCCAGATCTAGCAGTCCTTCAAAAGTATATTTTTGTGCTTGACTATCAACTCTTCCAAAAATCTTGTTACATATTTTTGTTGTCTGAGGTCCAATAGTTAACAACTTAATCTGATCAAAATATTCTAACCATTGTTTACCAAGTTTTTTTTCTAATAAAAAAGCAGCATTTACTACGGTTTTACCGCTTGAGAAAATAATTGCATCTACTTTTCGATTAGAAATAATATCAACTGTTTCTTCCGGAATTGAGTCAGGACATCTAGTTTCATATGCAGCAACCTCAAATACACGGGCACCAGCCTTTCTAAATTGATCTGCAATTAGATCCCTACCACCTGTTTGAACTCTTGGTACAAAGACTCGAAGTCCATAACCAGATACTGGGAAATTATCAATTAAACTTTCAGCAACGAATTCTGGAGGTATAAAATCAGCCTTAATCCCAAAATCATCAAGAGTTTTTGAGGTTTTTTCTCCGACTACTGCGATTTTTGTTTTTTTAGAACATTCTTTTATTGAACTATTTAAGTATCTAAGTCTTTTATCCACAAATTTGATCCCATTACTACTGGAAAAAATAATCCAATGAAAATCATTAATTTGATTTAATGCTTCGTCAAGAGGATTCAAATCATCAGGATCACCTATACTTATTGCAGGCAAATCAAATACATTAGCGCCCTTGCTTATGAATATCTTTTTTATATCCAATATCCCTTCTTTTGATCGAGTAATAATTATATTTCTTTGATCAAGGGGTAGATCAACTATTGGCATCCTTTTCCTCAAAATTATTATTTTGATTTTTATTTTTTAATTCATCGAGAAGTTTCAAGACTGATAATCCTTTATCAAGAACAACATCGTCTTTAAAAATTATCTCTGGAACTCTTCTCATCTCTATTCTTTTTCCTAAACTATGCCTTATAGAGCTTTTAGCAGTATTCAAGTTTGCTACAATCTCTTTCCTCACTTTTTCTTGAGCAGTTGAAGTTATGTAAATTTTACAGTGTTGCAAATCACCTGATAAATCAATCTTAGAAATATTTACGAAATGATCTCTAATAAGATCATTTTCCAAATCATTCTGCAAAATAAGGGTCATTTCTTTCTTCAAAAGAGAAGAAACTTTTGCAAGACGGTAATTATTTGGCATTATGGTTGTAAATTTATTGGGTTTGTCATTGCTTGCAAGACAAAATAAACAGTTATGAAAGCACTGAAGACAGAAGATATCAAACCTACTATTGTGAGTGGATTTGATCTATTCTTGAATAAAGGTTCAAGCAAAGCAACAAGTCCCCCAAAAATGATGGATATCAAATACTTTGGATATCTTGCAACATTAGAGAAAAATTCGCCCATCAGCTCCACAAATAGATTACTTTTTTAGCTAGGTTTTAACAAACATTAAACAGCATGATTACATTATATCAATTTAGGCATAGTGCTTTTTGTTTAAAAACAAGAATGGCTCTTCATGCAAAAAAACTACAATATCGAGTTGAAGAAATAACACCTGGAATAGGCCAATTTGAAATCTTTAAATTATCAGGTCAAAAACAAGTACCTGTAATAGTTGATAGTAATGATCAAGTTATTAATGACTCTTCAACTATTTGCGAATATATAGATAAAAAAAATGATAACAATCCACTATTTCCTGAGGACCCAATATTATTTGCACAATGCAAACTAATTGAAGACTGGGCTGATACTACAATGGCTACAACTTGTAGAAAAACTTTAATAAAATCTGCAATAGAAAATCCACAGCTAAGAACTGCATTACTTCCAGATGAAATACCTTCTTCAGTTAAAAGTATTGTTGATAGATTACCTTTTGAAAATCTTAGTAAAATTTCTAATGTAGTTTTGTCTTCTAAAGATAATTTAGAACTCCAAAAATTACTGGAAGCTTTATCAAAATCGTTGATCAACAAAAAATATTTAGTTGGAGATAGTTTATCAATTGCAGATATTTCAATTGCTGCTCAATTATCCCTTCTTAAATTTCCAAAGTCTGCCGGACCAATTCTTTCAGGAGAGGGGAGCCAAGAATACATAAATAACCCTTATTTAGAAAATCTTTTTATGTGGAGGAACAACTTAGAAGAATATCTTTTTAGTGCTAACTCTCAATAAATTCAAACGTCAATTTATATTTATTTGTTTTTATAGCATGAATGGAAGGATCACCAACTTTTGAACCATAAGAAGCAACATATTGCACTCCACAAATTTTTGGTTTGATTGAATTATCAACTTCCAATATTTCTTCGGAACATTTTTGAAATTTACTAATGGTCTCTACCTGATTAATCCTTGAAGCACCTGGCTTATGAGCTGTTTGTATAACTAGCTCATCTGCGAAAAAAATATCATCATCTTGGATCTGATTTCTCCCTGTAATTCTTGAATCGATGTAAAAATCAGATTTTAAATAAGTAATTTGATTATTAATAGATTGAGGATCATTTACAACTTTGATTAAAGTGTCACCAAATAGTGCTTTTCCAATAGATTCGGAATTTTTTGCACGATTACCAACAATTAAATCTGAATCATTCTTAAAGAAATTTACTTTATAAATAACTGGCTCTTCTGAATCATTAACTATATCTTGAGAAGTAACAAGCCAATTCCCCTCGAACCATTTAGGATAAATTAAATCTTTAGAAGTGTCAGATAATTTAAAATTTGGCAAATATAATTCCGGCCATTGATTTTCACGATTTTCCAAAAACTCTCGTACGTTAGAATCTACTAGAGCAAAAGAACTTTCTAAAAAAATTACTTGAAAAATCAAGCAAAGAATTAATCCAAGAAGAATCTTCATTATGTCAAATCCACTAATAAGAGCATCAGATCATTATGTATTATTAGAGCCAGATTCAAAAGAAAAAATTGTATCAAAGCAAGAAGCAATTTTATGGTTGAAGAATTGGCTTAGTAAGACGGAAACACAAACAATATATCAAAATATAGATGATCCTGATCAGGAATTTTTTGAAGAATTATTGGAAAGCACTTATGAATTAGAAATAAAATTAGGATACATTATCAAATGGTTTGCAGTAAGAATTGAACCAGATTAACTAATTATTTTTTTATGAATTTCATTAATTATTTTCATAGCGACTTCTTCAATATTTTCCCTTTTTACTTGAATTCTTAAATCTGCTTGAGAATACAAATTTTCTCTAGATAGAAAAATGCTCATATATAAATCATTTAGATTCTTTCCCTGAAGAAGTGGCCTATTTTCAATTTCATTTTTCAATCTTTCAATTGCTATATCTTTGTCGAGATCTATCCAAGCAATTATTCCCTGTCTTAAGATTCCCCAGTTTTCCGATTTGGTAACTATTCCTCCCCCAGTGGAGATTACTAATGAAGGAATTTTGATAGTTTCTTTAAGGCAGTTTGCTTCTAATTCACGGAAATTATCTTCTCCTTCATCATTAAAAATTTGATTGATAGATTTTTTTGCCAACTTTTCTATTAATGAATCTAAATCAATGTATTTATACTTCAATAATTCAGCCAGCTTCAAACCGGTTTGTGACTTACCAGAACCCATCATTCCTATTAAAAATATGCTTCTGCCCTTTAAAGTATGAACTGTTTTTTTGATAATGGATTGTTCCATAAAGACAAAAGCGTATGTAAAACCTTAAGATAGTATTATCGCAGACAAGTATGACTTCTACACAATCCAAACCATTACATGGAAAAGGACGTGAATGCGTCATAACTCGACGTGCGTGCTTTAGTTCTAGTCACCGTTACTGGCTCCCTGAAAAAAGCCCAGAAGAAAATTTATCTCTTTTTGGAAAGTGCAGTATTGCACCAGGTCATGGTCATAATTATGAACTTATTGTTTCAATGGGTGGAGAACTAGACTCTGATGGAATGGTACTTAATCTCTCTGATGTAAAACACTCTATTAAAGATAAGGTTACTGGACAATTAGATTTTCGTTTTTTAAATGATGTCTGGCCTGAATTTAATATTAATAATCAAGAGGGTATACTTCCCACAACTGAAGCATTAGTAAAGGTTATTTGGAGTCGTCTAAAGGATGATTTACCTCTTACAAGTCTAAGGCTTTATGAAAACCCAAATTTATGGGCAGATTATTTCGGAAAAAACATGGAAGCATTTTTAACAGTACAAACTCATTTTGCAGCCGCTCATAGACTTGCAAAAGAAGAGATATCCTTTGATGAAAATAAAAAAATCTATGGGAAATGTGCCAGAGTTAATGGACATGGTCATAACTATCTTGTCGAAATAACTGTAAAAGGAGACATTGATAAAAGAACAGGAATGGTTTGCGACCTATCTGCCCTCCAAGAGATAATTAATGATTTGGTTGTTGAACAACTAGATCATACGTTTCTAAATAAAGATATCGAATTTTTCCATCATTGTGTTCCAACTGCTGAAAATATAGCTTTATATATTTCTGATATCCTTAAAAAACCAATACATAACCTTGGTGCAACATTACACAAAATAAGACTCCAAGAGAGTCCAAATAATGCTGCAGAAATTTATGTTGATCAAAAGTTATCCAATTCATTGAAGTTGAAATTTGAAAATAGTTTAGTCACACAAACTTGAGTATCCCAAGAGTAATAATTATTATAGCTTCTAGTCTTGATGGGAGAATTGCATTACCTGGAGGTGGAGAATCGCATCTTGGAAGTGAAGAAGATAAAAAGATGTTAAATCAAAACTTATCACTGGTTGACGCCACCATTTTTGGTTTAGGTACTTTAATAGCTCATCAATCAACTTACTTAATTAAAAATCTCAATGATAATGACGAAGTAAATATATCAAAAAGCCAACCAATTTCTATAGTTGCTTCAAATAGCAAAAACTTTAACAGTAATTGGAAATACTTTCGCCAACCAATTAGAAGATGGCTAATAAGCTCAAGTAAAGTTGATAATTCGTCAAATAATGACTTCGAGAAACAACTCTTTTTCGAAGATTCATGGGGGGAAACTTTAATTTCACTAAAAAAACAAGGGATCAATAACCTAGCTCTTTTAGGAGGTGCAAAACTTATAAATTCATTTATAAAAGAGGATCTAATAACAGATATAAAAATTACAATAATTCCACGAATTATTGGAGGTAGATATACATGGATCCCTCCAGAACAAACAAATGAGATTTTTAATCTCAAAAGACTATGGGAAATAAAATCAATTAAAAATTTAATGAATAATGAAATCCATATTCATTACAAAAAAATTTGAAATAGATTAAATAATAAATGAACCAAAAAATACATAAAGTTGAAGTCAAATTGTCAATTAAAGAAATCTCCAAGGAGATATGGAATGAATTAGCAAATGAAATCAATAATCCATTTTATGAATGGACTTGGCTTAAAAACCTTGAAATATCAAAAAGTGTTTCAAGAGAAACTGGTTGGCAGCCTCTATATTTTGTTGCTTATAAAAATGAAGAAATATTAGGAATTGCTCCACTTTTTTTAAAAAATCATAGCTACGGAGAATTCATTTTTGATCAATCATTTGCACGATTGGCTCAAGAGCTGAATTTGAATTATTACCCTAAATTAATTGGAATGAGTCCTTATAGTCCTGTAAATGGATATCAATTTCTTTATAAAAAAAATAAAGATAAGAAAGAAATTACAAATTTACTCATAAACAATATCGAAAGCTTTGCGATTACAAACAAAATTTTAAGTTGTAATTTTTTATATATTGATGAAAGCTGGGGCAATCATCTTAAATCTTTGGGATACCATGAATGGATAAATTCCAGCAGTGAATGGAGGAGTAATGGAGAAAAAACTTTTGATGATTTTCTTTCTCGATTTAACTCTAATCAGAGAAAAAATATCAAAAAAGAGAGGAAATCAATTACTAAACAAGATATTAAAATAGAAATTTTTAATAAAGATGATATCAACCAAGAAATCCTCAAAAAAATGCATAATTTTTATGAACAGCATTGCTCGAGGTGGGGAGTTTGGGGAAGTAAATATCTAACATCTACATTTTTCGAAAAAATTGTTGATAATAAAAAAAATCTTTTACTTTTTAGCGCATCAAAAAATGATTCAAATAATATTTTTGCTATGTCGATGTGCATTAAAAATAAAAACAATTTATGGGGTAGATATTGGGGTAGTCAAGAAGACATATCTAATTTACATTTTGAATTATGTTACTACCAGCCAATTGAATGGGCAATAAAAAATAGTATCCATTTTTTTGATCCTGGAGCAGGCGGTAAACATAAAAGGCGGAGGGGATTTTTTGCAAAAAGCACCATTAGCTTGCATAAGTGGTTTGACAAAAATATGGAAAATATAATTTATCCTTGGCTAAATGAAGTTAATAAACAAACCGAGACGGAAATTGAATTTGAGAATAATTCTATACCCTTTAAATAAAAAATTATTTGGCTTTACGAAAGATTATATTAGTAATATAGTTTTTATTAACTTCTAAGGATGCATTCTAGTAAAAGTTTAGATGAAAAAATAAAGATTGATAATAATCTATCCAACCGATATATAGACTTAGATCCAAATGGTTATTTTATTATAAAAGTAGATTTAGAAGAAAATGAAATAATTTTAGAGCACTTTTTAAATAACATCGATGAGGAAGGCTATGCGCTTGACCCAGAAACAAATGAACCAATCAAATGCGACTCTCAAAATAAAAGAGTTAGTAATGAAGTTTTTAAAGGTATTAGTGCTAAACAACTTGGAATATTGATCACTGAAGAAAGAAATGACTTAATAACCAGATTCGACCATGCTCTATATTTAGGCCGGGAACTACAAAAAGCAGAAGAATGTTTATACAAAAAATTACCCTATATTCAAGATTAAGAAATTAAACGAAAAAATCTAATCTTTTCATCTGATGTTAAATTAAATAAAAATAAAAAAATTAATGAACATCATTTTCTATTTTGCATTTATTGGTTTTGGTTTTGGAGCTGCTTTCGCATTAGATAAGCTCTTAAGAGCAGTTAAATTAATTTAAAAAAACTACAAAATTTTAATAGTCTCTCCATACAAATCATATTCATCCGCAAAAGAAATATTTGCTTCAACAAATTTACCAATATAATTTCTCAAATCAATTTTATCTTTAACAGATAAAATTACAGTTCCGTCAATTTCAGGAGCGAAATTGTAGGACCGACCTATTAATTCGTTATTGTCTGATATTTTTTCTACCAAAATCTTCATTTTTGAACCAACATATATCTGATTTTTATCTTTAGAGATATTTTGTTGCACTGAAATCACGTTATCTTTTCTTGCCTCTGCAACCTCTAGAGATACTTTATTTGGCAAATGAAAAGCTGCAGTTCCTTCCTCAGGAGAAAAAATAAACACTCCGACATGATCAAATTTATGCCTGTCCAAAAATTCGAGAAGATGTTCAAAATGTTCTTTTTTTTCTCCTGGGAAACCAACAATGAGACTAGTTCTTAATACAGCAGATGGAATTTCTTCTCTAATTTTCTCCAAAATTGATTCATTCAAAGAAGCTTGCCAAGGTCTATTCATACTCTTCAACACATCTGGATGACTATGCTGAAGTGGTAAATCAAAGTAAGGCACTATATTCTTTGAATCTTTGAAAGCTCTAATAACTTCATCAGTTAAACCTGTTGGATAAGCATAATGTATCCTTATCCAAGGAATTGGAACTTTAGAAAGCTCCTTCAAAAGTTTGGCTAATGATGGTTTTCCATAAATATCTTGACCATAATTAGTTGTTATTTGACTAATTAATATGATTTCTTGAATACCCTTTTTTGCAAGACTTTTGGCTTCTGAAACTATAGATTCTATTGTTCTACTTCTTTGAGGACCTCTCAACTTAGGAATAATACAAAAAGCGCAATTATAGTTGCAGCCTTCAGCAATACGAAGATAAGCAACAAATTTATTTTTATCTACAAAACGAGGCATTTCCTCATCTGCAATAAATTCAGGTATTTTTGAAACTTCATTAACGATTTCCCCTTTTTCTACTCTGTCTAAAACCTTGGCTATCTTTTGATAATCTCCTGTTCCAACCAAACCTTTTATTTCAGGGATTTCTTTTATAAGCTCATCTTTAAAATGCTGAGCCATACAGCCTGCAACTATTACTTCCTTTCCTTGATTTGTATATTCTAGAATTTTTCTAATAGATTCTTCTCTAGCTGTTTCAATAAAACTGCAAGTATTTACAACAACAACTTTTGCATCATTTATATTGCTGTCAACTTCATAACCCTCTTTATCTAATAAGCCTTGCATATGTTCAGTATCAACCAGATTTTTCTCACAACCAACATGACTGAATGCAATTTTAGATAGTTTTTTTTCTTTTACATTGAGACTATTTTGTTTCACAACTTGAAAAATAAGAATTAAAAGATTTAAACAGCATTTCGTATATAACTCTAATGCCAAGATAATATTAGGATAGATAATGTAAATAACAAACTTTCTTTTTGTATGGCCCTTAAGACTTTAAACAGAAGAAATAACAAAGATTTGAAATGGCCAAAAATCATAATCGCAATTCTTAGCACTATAGGCATAGTTGATACAGGTTCGATTACTTTAAAAAACTGGGGATTATTTACTTCGCTTTCATGCCCAGGGATACAAAATGGTTGTGAAACAGTTTTAAATAGTCCTTGGGGTACTTTATTTGAAAATAATCAAGTTAATATACCACTCTCATTAGCTGGATTTATAACATATTTATCAATATTAGTTCTCACAACAATACTCTCGCTTAATTTAATTTCCCCAAAAGAAAAACTAAATAAGTTTTTATGGTGGTTAGTATTTCTAATTTCTTGTGCATCATCAACATTTAGCTTTTTATTGATAAATATAATGTTTTTTAAGATTCAAGCATATTGCTTTTTTTGTATACTTTCAGCAATTTTATCGTTTTCTATCTTTATAATTTCTATGATTGGAGCAAAGTTCGAAAGTAGAGAACCTATGATTTTTAGAGGTTTTATTGTAGCCATTAGTGTCCTGCTGGGGAGCCTAATTTGGTCAACAAATGTTGACCCCTCTAATGCTATTGATGTTGCAAACCCCACTGAAAATGTATCGCCAATAATTACCACTTCAAGCTCTCCCCAGAAGGTAAAGTTTGCAAAATTTTTAAGTGAAAACAATATTGTTATGTATAGTGCATACTGGTGCCCGCATTGCCACGATCAGAAACAATTATTTGGTAAGGAAGCAGTTAAAGAATTAAAAGTAGTTGAGTGTGCTAAAGATGGTAAAGATAATGAGTATGAGCTATGCCAAACGAAAGGAATCAGTGGATTTCCTTCTTGGGAAATAAATGGAGAAATTATTAGTGGTACGCGTGACTTAAATGAATTAGTAACAAAAACCAACTATCAGGGAGATCTTAATTTTTAATAAATCTTTTTTGAATTTTTTGATCTAACTGTTGTCTAGTATGGCATTCCCAATTTTTATATTTATCAGGGAAATCATCTCTATAATGACCTCCTCTACTTTCTTCTCTAAATAGACAAGCTTTTAATAAAGTTATGGTGGTTATTTGTCTATTCTTTAAATCAAGTAAAAGATTTAATGCTCTTCTATTGCGTTCACTAAGTTTTATTTTTTGATCAAATTTTATTTTTTCAAGACTATTTAGTAAATCATTTTTATTTAATTTATCTATATCATTTTGAATGTAATTTAAAAATTTATTCATATTTACCTTATTTCGAGATACACCTAAATTTAACCAACATAGTTTTCTTAGTTCATCAATTTTTTCAGCAATTATAGAAATTTGATCTTCTTTAGGATCTTCAATATCAAACTCTTGAAATGATCTATCAAATTTTTCAAATTTAGAAAGGTTATTCAAAACAATTGAAGACATTTTTCTTGCGAAAACAAGACACTCCATCAGTGAATTACTTGCCAGTCTATTAGCACCATGCACACCTGTAGAAGCAACTTCTCCAACCGCATATAATCCTTTTCTTGTTGAAGATGCATTCAGATCAGTTTTAACACCTCCCATCCAATAATGTGCTGCAGGAGCTACGGGAATAACCTCATTTAAAGGGTTTACGCCATAATCCTGACATCGACTTAATATCGTGGGGAAGCGCTCTACAATTGTTTCTGGGTCAATATAACGAAGATCTAAGCCAACATGGTCTACATTGTTATCATGCATATTTTGCATAATAGCTCTACTTACCTGATCTCTAGTAGCTAAATCACGATTTTCAAGATTTTTAACTGGACTTTCACCATTTTTATCAACTAAAATCGCTCCTTCCCCTCTAAGTGCCTCAGATATTAAGAAGCAAGGTGCACCATAAAATTTTAAAGCTGTTGGATGAAATTGCACGAACTCTAAATCTTCGATAGCAGCTCCTGCTTTCCATGCAAGAGCAATCCCTTCACCAGAGGATTGAGCAGGATTTGTTGTATTTGTAAATAAGTGCCCACCCCCGCCTGTAGCCAAAACAACAGCTCTAGATTTAATCCAATATAAATTTGCTCCATCAAGAACCTGAACTCCTCTACATTCTTTATTTTCAATGAGAAGTTCAGTTACTCTTACACCCCTGCAGTGAAGAATATTTTTTTGATTTTCAATATGATCTTCTAGAACTTCAACTAATGCTCGTCCAGTACGATCCTTAACATGTAAGACTCTTCTTCGTGAATGGGCTGCTTCCAAGGTAGTAGCTAGTTGATCAGAACTTTGATCAAAAATCATCCCTAAATTCTGCAACCTTTCTACACAACCTGGAGCTTCTTTAACTAGCATTTCTACAGCTTGAAAATCACATAGTCCATCTCCTGCTTTTAAAGTATCCTCAGCATGAAGATCAAATGAATCATCTTGTCTAACAACAGATGCAATTCCCCCTTGAGCCCATCTACTGGAGGATACCTTACTAGTATTTCTATTTAAAAGAAGCACTTTTAAATTAGAGGGTAATTCAAGACAAGTCATAAGGCCAGCAGCTCCAGCGCCTATAACGATTACATCCCAATTATTTATTGGTATCGGTTCTTGCGAAAATGGAGGCCTTAACATTAAACCAACCCACTAAAAGTTGGTTGCAGAATTGCTATAACAATAAAAATACCATCAACAATTAATGTCGTTTGAATTACGTAACCAGAAACTAAGAGTGCTTTACCACTAGTAGTATTAATTGTGCCAGAATCTAAAATTTCTTTTGAAATAAACCAAAGTATAAGAGCAACAAAAACGATAATAGATAATGATTTTATTTGAATAAGACTCTCTGAAGTTTTTTGAAGAATCATGGGTGCATTTTCAGAATCTGCTGTAATTACCTGCCTCCATTGATCCATGATCCCGATTAAAAATATTGTAATATCGGTAACTGCGGTTCCGAATAAAGAAGAAATATAAAAACTTGAACCTATTTTCCAATTAGTACCAAATCCAATTAAAGCTAATGGGAGAACTACAGCTTCAACAGGTATGTGTAGGATAGGAAATGGGCTTAACCATCCCCAGAACAAACATCCACCAAGCCAACTACCTGATATACCAAGTAATAATGAACTGACAATAAACCACTTATTTGATCCTTTCTGATTCAAAACAATTGCCACTAAGACAATAACAAAAGTAAAACAAAGAGCACTTATTGGTTCTAATCTAACCCAAGGGGCTTGAACAAAAATAGGTAAAATTACAAAAAAAGAAGACCACAATCTTAAAGATATAGGATTTGATAAAAAACTATTTTCGTATAAATCAACTGTCTTATGGGATTCATAGTTGAATTTATCTTTTACTTCTAAATTTTTTGTAATTAATTCTTTCAATGAAAAAGGTTATTTTAATTAATCTAAATCGTGTTTTAGAAAACTGCGAATGCCATATTTTAATAAATAAAAGGCCCATAATTTCAAACCTATATTTAGTTTTTTAAAAGTATTTAATACACTTTGAGTCATATATAAGTTTAGAATAAATATATACAAGAGTATTTGGCATTAAATTGTGTGGCAAGAAATTAATTACACGGAAGATCCCATTGATGTTTTGGTTCCTAATATTACTTATAAAATAAACCCTGCAGAAATTGAAAGTATTGAAGCTAATTCTATTGCTGAAGAAATAGGATTTGAATCAGGCGATTCAATTATTAGTATTAATGGGAAAAAACCAAGAGATTTAATTGATTATCAGATTCTGATTAGTGAAGAAATTTTAAATATATCAGTTTTAGATAAAAATCATGAGATTCACAATATAAATATTGAAAAAGATCAAGACGTTAATTTAGGTATAAATTTTAAAGATGCATTATTTGATTCAATCAAGCAATGCAACAATAGATGTCCATTTTGTTTTATTGATCAACAGCCAAGTGGTAAAAGAAAAAGCCTATATATAAAAGATGATGATTATAGATTAAGTTTCCTATATGGCTCTTATTTAACTCTTACGAATTTAAAAAAAGAAGACTGGGAAAGAATTGCTATGCAAAAACTATCCCCACTTTTTATTTCAGTTCATGCTACTGATCGCGCCACAAGAGAAAAATTATTAAAAAATAAAAAAGCAGGAGTGATACTTGATCAAATTTCGTGGCTTGAAAAAAACTCTATTCAAATACATGCTCAAATTGTTGTTTGTCCAGATATAAATGATGGGGATATTCTTGAGAAATCAATTTTAGAACTTGCTGAATTCTACAAAAAAACCTCTCAAACAGTACTTTCAGTTGCAATAGTTCCTGTAGGACTTACAAAATTTAGACCTGAAAATGATGGATTGAAATCAATCAGCCCAGAATACGCAAAAAAAACTATTAAACAAGTAGAGAGAATTCAAGCCTCTCTACAAATTACTCTTGGGACTCGTTTTTGTTGGCTAGCAGACGAATGGTATTTAATTGCTGGTACAAATTTACCTAGTTACAAAACCTACGAAAATATGCCACAAGAATCTAATGGAGTTGGGACTATTAGAAACTTTCTAGAAGCATTAAGAGAGAAAACTCAAAACCTACCCCAAAAAGTAAAAAAGCCAAAAAAAGTTAGTTGGATAGTTGGTAAATTAGTTTATGAAGCCCTAATTCCTACAGTTAAGAAATTAAACTTAATTAATGGATTAACAATTAATTTATATGGTTTGCCAAGTATTTATTGGGGTCAAGATCAAGTTGTTACTGGTCTTCTTACTGGAGAAGATCTAATTTACGGGCTGAAAAATAAGGATTTAGGTGAAGCTGTTTACATACCATCTATTATGTTAAAAATTAATACTGATTTATTTTTAGATGATAAAAATATTCAAGAAGTTGAGAATCAAATAAATACTAAAATTCACGTTCTTGATGATTCAAATGATATTATTAATACTTTAATTGGCTAATCGAATATTTTCGAAACTATAAAACATGCTTAGAAAAGTAATAAATCCTTTCTTATTATTGCCGCTTTCTCTAAGTATGAATACCTTTAATGTTCTATCAAGCGAAACAAAAAATTACATTGATACTATTTTAGAAGAAAAATCAAATATTACTTTTGTTGATTATCAAGAAATAGAAAAACTTATATTAAATAATCAAGAATTAAAATCATTACAAAACCTAGTAGCCTCTGCAAGCTTTAATCTTTCCAGTCAAATTGCCAAAAGATACCCATCCTTAGATTTTCAAGCCAATGGGTTACCAAAATATGTCGCAGGTAAAAAGTACAATAATAGTAATTCAACTACTTTAAAAACATCACAATTTACGGCTAATCCCTCTCTGAATATTAAATGGGATGTAATTGCCCCGCTAAGAGGATCTGAAATTAAAATTGCCAAAACAAATTACAAAATTGCAGAAAATAATTATGAGATTAAGAAAAAAGATTTGTTTCAAGAAGCAAGAATCAGATATCACAAATACAAAAAGTCATATCAAGATATTCAAAATAAAAAATTCACACTTGATTTATCAATTACAAGTTTAGAAAATGCCAAAGCGAAGCAAGATGCTGGAATTGGTACAAAATTTGAAGTTCTTGAAGCAGAAGCTCAATTATCTCGAGATCAACAATCACTTAATGAAAAGAAAATAGAACATGAAATTAATAAAATTTCTCTTAAAGAGATTCTTAATGTAAAGGGAGATTTCGAAACTAATAAAAAGCAAAATCTTATAGGGTTTTGGAATCATAAATTGAATAAGAATATTAATGAGGGTTTGAACAAAAATCTTTCCTTAAAAAACCTTATTCTTCAAAAATCAATCAAAAAGAGCCAAGCAGAGAGCTTTTTAGCTCAAAACAAGCCAAATATCTATATCAGTAATTCATTATCTAGTACATTTTCAAAGGGTGAATCTCTAGTAAGTAATATAGAATCTGAAAAATCTGGATCTAATTATACAAATACCATAAGTCTAAATTTTTCATGGAGTATTTTTGATGGCGGACAAAATAAGAACTCCTACAAATCAAAAATAGCAGATGCAGACTCCGAAAAATATGCTTATGAAAATCTAAAAAATGTTTTAACCACAAGTATTAGTAAAGCCTATTTAAATCTTAAATTAAATGAAGAAAAAATAATATCTTCTCTTAAAGAAATTGAATCTAGCAAAGAGTCTGTAAGGCTTTCCAGACTTAGATATGATGTCGGAATATCTACTCTAAAAGATGTTCTTGTTAGGCAAAGTGAATTAAGTAATGCGAAATCAAAAAATATTAATGCAATATATAATTACAATCTGAATATAGATGAATTAGAAAGACTAACTTTCCTTAATAAAAGTAAAAATTGTTTGGGTAGTAATAGTACTAAAATTAAAGATACAGAGTCTATTTGCAATATATAAAGATGAATCCACCAAATTTAACTAATAAGCAACTACTTGAATTAGATTCTTTATTTGATTTAGTTAGTCAACGTCAAACAAAAGATTTTGGAAATATTAGCGCCAGCAATAAAGCAGATGGATCATTAGTAACAAGTTGTGATTTATGGAGTGACAAAACAATTGTAGATGGCTTAGCTTCAATAGCCCCAGGTGAAGGCGTCCTTAGTGAAGAAGGGCAAAAGTTAATTCCAAATTCAAAAGCTTACTGGGTGGTCGATCCACTAGATGGAACAACAAATTTTGCTGCCGGTATTCCTTACTGGTCTATATCTGTAGCAAGGTTCGTTGATGGTAAACCACAATCTTCTTTTTTAATAATTCCTACATTGAAAAAAAAGTTTGTGTCCATTAAAGGTAAAGGGGTTTGGTTAAATAATAAGAAAATTGATCCTAGCCAAAATAATCGTCAAAGTGAATGCATTTCTTTATGTAGTAGATCAATAAAAATTTTACAAAAAAAACCAAACTCAGTATTTCCTGGCAAAATCAGACTCTTAGGTGTATCGAGTTTAAATCTTACGAGTGTAGCGATGGGACAAACTTTCGGAGCAATAGAATCAACCCCTAAGATATGGGATATTGCAGCAGCCTGGCTGCTATTAGAAGAACTCAATTGTTCTATAGAGTGGTTAGAAACAGATCCTTTAAATTTAGTTTCAGGAGAAGACTTGAGCGATGTTAATTTTCCATTAATTGCTTGTAGTTCTATTGCAAAATTTGAAATTTTAAAGCCATGGGGCAATTTATTATTAGCAAAATAGTTGCATCATAAATAAAAAATTGCTTGAAAAATTTCTTAATCAGATACAATAAAAATTAAGTAAATAAATAAATATTTGAAGAAAATTAATATGCAGAGAAGTTCAAGATGGATACTGAAAAGTTTATGGGGAGCTTGTGAGCGATGGAGCAAATCTGATTGTGTTGATTTAAGCGCTGCATTTGCATACTACACACTTCAATCATTTTTTCCCATCCTTCTAATTTCTCTTTCAATAGCTTCATGGTTCCTAGGAAAACAAGAAGGATTAGATCAACAAATAATTGCCATTGCTGCTCAGCTTTTACCTCCTTCAGTAGTTGAGTTAGTAGAGACAACATTATTTAATTTGATAGATCAAGGTTTTGGAGCAGGAATTCTTGGGGCTATGTTTTTACTTTTTACAGCAGGAAATGCATATCTATCTCTTCAAAGAGGTTCGGATAGGCTTTGGGAGGATGAAATTCCTTCTAAAAAAGTTAATGCTGCTTGGAGAGTGCAAGCTTCGAAGTTTCTCCGAAATAGAGTTGAAGCCTTTTTAATAGTATTCTTTATTGGTTTTTTAATGGTACTAGATCAAATTAGTGCGAATCTTAGGATGATCCCAAGTAACGTTTTAGAAAATCTTTCAAAATCTAATAATCTTATTTCTGATTTATTATTAAAGTTGCCGTTATTACAAGTTGGTCAGTTTGCAATACCACTAATTGGCTTTTCTTTAATGGCTCTTTTATTACAAGCACTTTTACCCAGTAGAAAAGTTCCATTGAAACCACTGTTACCTGGATCTTTTCTTATTGGAATTGGCCTAACCACTTTGAACCTAGCAGTAAGTAAAAGTATTCTCTCACTTGGAGTAAGATTTCAAGCATACGGTTTTATTGGAGGTTTTCTAGTGCTTACTTTATGGGTATGGCTATTAGGAGTAATTTTATATTTTGGACAATGTTGGAGCGTAGTAATTGCTAGTATGACTTTAGAAAGTAAAAAAAGAAATTATAGATAAGGATAACTAAGGTGAATTATTTTCATAAACCTAATAAAAATCTTCTTACCTACTCATTAATCATACTTATCGTTATTCCAATTTTTGGATTTAATTTTTTCCTTAGCTTTATTGGAAATATTCTACTTCTTTTATTTTTAATTCCTCTTCTATTATTAGTTTTAGTATTTATGGGTTATAACTCTTACAAATCTAAAATTAATACATGCAGTAATTGTGGGGCAATATCGTTAGGTTTAAGTGAAACCTGCATGAATTGCGGTGCAGATTTAGAGAATATAAATAAGAAAAATCAATTAGATAAAAAACCTAGTGAAAGTACCATTGATGTTAAAGCAGAAGAAATTAAGTAAAATACTAACCTATTCCAATTTGTCTAAGAATACTTTGTCCAGTAATTAATTCAGTACCAAGTCCAATCAAAATACCCATCATTGCCATACGGCCATTCCAAGTTTCTGCAAAATTTACAAAGCCAAATCTTTGTTGATTGTCTTTATTCATAATTAACTAAATTATCTATCAAATTATTTTAACGTTTTAAGGAAGATTTCATGAAAAATAATAAATTATTTATCTAATATGTCTTACACCATCAACAGGTCGATACTCATCTCCAGTTAATTCCTCATATACAATGGCTGGCAATCCTGTATCAAACATTGTTTGCAATGCTTCTTTTAACATAGGATTCCAACCTCCAGTACTAACTTTTCCATGTCTTACAGTCCAGTCCCAAGTCCCTTGAAGATCTCTGGGGAGTCTTCCTTCTCTATCTCTTCTCGCGACTAAGTCTAAAGATTCAACTATACCAACAATAACTGGATTTTTACCGTAAGAAGGAGTAAGACTTAGTTCAAGTCTCACTGGATCTTCTTTAACCATTTTCAAACGAAACCTTGGTGGCAATTTAAGAGATCTTATTACCGCTGAAACAATTTTTGTTCTTAATTCCAATTTTTTCCTTAGATGTATTTTGCTTAATCAGTTGTTGAACCTTTTTCTTCTAATGAAGAATCATTATCATTAGAAAATCTTACTGTTAATAACTCCTCTTCAGTTATGTTACCTGATTTATCTAAAAGTTCTGGATGTATTGTGTACTTTTTTTGTTTAAAACTGGAAGTACTTAAACGTTTATTTTTATTATCGGATATGCCCCAGCCATTAGACATTACTTTAAAAGCTTTCCACACTAAATAAGTTAAGGCCGCAGAATATATAATTGGAAATAGGATAGTCATTGAACTTATAAATTAGTTGGTTGTATGTTTTATATCATAGCCCGAAAAAAAGAAATTTAGCTATTTTAAGTCACTAAATTATTCTCTAGATTCAATTAATTAAATTACTAGTTATATTTAAATTACACTAGTATGGTGGATTAAATCTCTCGAAAAACATAAGAAAATCAAAATTGAAAAGATACATCCAAAAGCTATTACTAATCGTCTCTTTAATTCCAGTAGGCATTACATATCCTGCAAAAGTAATATCCCAACCATTAAGCAAACCAAAAATTAATGAAGTTAGTTTATTTTCAAACAAATCTTTCATAACTAAAGCTGTAGAAAGAACCGGTGCAGCTGTGGTGACAATTGATACTCAAAGATATGTTAAAAAAAGAAATTTTCCAAGAAATTCTCAACTATTTCTAGACCCATATTTTGAAAGATTTTTTGGATTAGATTTGCCTAACGAAAATCGACCAAGGATAGAGCAAAACCAAGGCAGTGGATTTATATTTGCAGATGGACTTGTAATGACCAATGCTCATGTAGTGAATGGATCAGATAAGGTAATTGTTGGTTTAACAAATGGCAAAAAATTAAACGCTAAACTGATAGGTCAAGACTCTTTTACTGATTTAGCTGTGCTAAAGATTGAAGGGAAAGGGCCTTGGCCAAAAGCAAAATTGGGCGATTCTGCAAAGATTAAAGTTGGTGATTGGGCTATAGCAGTTGGAAATCCATTCGGACTGGAAAACACAGTTACGCTTGGTATTATTAGTAATCTAAATAGAAACGTAACTCAATTAGGAATATATGATAAAAAACTTGAACTGATACAAACAGACGCTGCTATTAATCCTGGCAATTCTGGAGGTCCACTTTTGAATAGCGATGGAGAAGTAATTGGTATTAATACGTTGATAAGATCAGGTCCAGGAGCGGGTTTGAGTTTCGCAATCCCAATTAATAAAGCTAAGGAAATTGCCTATCAACTGTTAAACAATGGGAAAGTAATACATCCTATGATTGGAATTAGCCTAATAGAAGAAAGTATTTCTGAGAGAAAAAATAATGTCGTAAAAGTTGGATATGTAGTACCGAACAGTCCAGCTGAAAAAAGTGGAATCAAGATAGATGATATTTTAATTAAAATAGGCAATAAAGATATTGAAACCGCATCAGACGTAATAGAACAAATTAGTAAAAATGGTATCAAAAAACAAGTAAATATATTATTAAAGCGTAAAAATAAATTTATTAAATTAAAAGTAATACCAACTGATATTACTAATCTACAAAATAACTAAAAAATTTAATTGTCATTCCGTTTAAGTATTTCCACACATCTAGAAATACATCTACCATCCCTTATATCGCAAGAAGTAATGCATTCAAAATAACTTTCAATAGGATCAGAAATTTGAAAATGTTTTTCTTGGAAATCGTAATTTTTCATTTAAATTGTTAGAACCTATTTTTGTATTTTTAAGATTAATCAAGCACGGTAAACTATGTAAAGATAAATGAGTGATCTTACTTAGCCAATTGTAAATTTTATTAAAGGTAATCAAATTTTTTGGATTTGAGTTTTTTCTAAAAAATATTCATAATTACCATCATATGAAAATAACTTTGAATCTTTAATTTCAATAATTCTATTTGCAACCTTTGAAATAAAATACCGATCATGAGAAATGATTAATAATGAACCTTTATAATTTTTAATTGCTAATTCTAAGTTTTCCTTAGATTGCAGATCCAAATGATTAGTTGGTTCGTCCAAAAGAAGGAAATTACAAGGATTAATAATCATGAGCGCCAATGCTAATCTTGCCTTTTCTCCCCCACTGAGTTGTTTAATGTATTTAAAAACAGTTTCATTTTGAAATCCAAAACCCCCTAAAAATGTTCTAACTTTTTTTTGGGACCATTCTGGAGACTTATTACATATTAAATCAATAACCCTTTCATCAAGTGAAAGTGCTTCAGCCTGATTCTGTTCATAATAGCTAGTAATTATATTATGTTTACCAAGATTAATTTCTCCAATTTCAGGAGATATTTTTTTCATAATAATTTTAAGCAATGTAGATTTGCCGCAGCCATTAGGCCCCAATATTGCAATTTTCTCCCCAGAAGAAATCTTTAAATTAATATCTAAAAAAAGAATTTTATCCTCGAAACTATGAGACAAATTTTTGATATTTAGAATTAATTTTCCTGAGCGAGGGCACTCTGGAAAATTAAAAACAGGACTTTTTGATTTTGCTATGGGAGCCTCAATTTTAGAAATCTTTTTTAATTGTTTTTCTCTACTCTTTGCTTGAGAACTTCTAGTTGCACTAGCTCTAAATCTATCTATATACCTCTTCTGTAACTCAATTTCTTTCTGTTGTAATTGATATGCCTTATTTTGTGATTCTTCATTCAAAGATTTCTGTTCGACAAAAAAAGAATAGTTCCCATTATATGTTTCAGATGTTCCTCTATCTACAAAAATTATTTTTTTACATAATTTATCTAAGAAATATCTATCATGGCTGATTATTATAACTGCAATTTTAAGCGATGATAGATATTCTTCCAACCAAAAAATAGTTTCTAAATCTAAATGATTAGTTGGTTCATCCAGTAAAAGTAAATCAGGTTTTTGTAAGATTATTTTTCCAAGTGCAACTTTCATCTGCCAACCACCTGAGAAATTGCCAACTAATTTATCAGCATCTTCTATAGAAAAGCCTAATTTTGGTAATATTTTTTCTACATCAGATTGCATTTTATAACCACCTAAAGCTTCAAATTTTGCTTGATATTTTGCAAGTTGATTTACAAATATTTCAAGCTCATCGAAATTTTTTTTTATATCCAACGATTTCATTTTATTCTCAATTTCTAAAAGTTTAATGGCAACAATTTGTATATCTTTAAAAGAACTTTCTAATTCCTGTCTCACTGAAAAATTCAAATTACAATCAAACTCTTGCTTTAAATGGGCAATTTTAGGATTTCCCTCTTTGATGATCGTTCCACTTGTTTGCTCTTCCTCTCCAATTAAAATCTTAAATTGGGTTGATTTACCTGCACCATTAGAACCAACTAAGCCAACTTTTTCTCCTTTCTTAATCTCCCAACTAATATTTTTTAAAACAACATCTGTAGAATAAATTTTGCTTACACCTTCAAATCTAATCACTGTTTTAAAAATAGAATTTACAAAATCTGTGGCTTATTTACTAAAAAATATTTTGTGGAATAAAATTAAATCATGAAAAGAATAGAACAAATTGTAGTAATTTTCATAGCTGCAGCTCTTGCAATTCCAAGTTATTGGTTTTTTTGGACTTTGGCTGGTGGAGGTGGCTACAACAAAAGAATAAAACCTATTCCTAATCCAAATAATAATTATTCGAAACCTTTTCCTAAAGACCTCCTCGAGCCTTGATTAACCACATTTTAGTTGCCTCATCATCAATAGTACTCAAATATTCAATAACCTCTTCTTTAGTCACAGAAATATTTAACTCGTTGCCAATATCGCATATTTTATCTAAGGCTTTTTTGGGATTAGTTAAGGCTGTCATAAACAGACTTTGTTTCTTTTTGGAATCGTTTGCTATTAACTTATAGAGCTTTTCAGCATTACTGGACATGTTTCTAAAATCTATTTATTAATAGATTATTACTTCAAGCTACATTTTGTTCATTATATTTATTATTAGATAAATCATTATCCACATCTTTTATCTCTTTTGCAGAGGCATCTGCCATACTTCTTGCGTCTAAACATAAAACTTTTCTTAGTTTCGCAAAGTTAGCTGCATGAGATTTTCTACCATCTTTTTGGGCATAATACTCAGACTGCTGAAGAATATGGTGAAGATGAGTTAACAAATATGGACTAATTACAGCTGATACCAAAACGTCACTATTTTCATTATCGTGAGAATCAGAATTGACTAATCTTTTTTTCGGTTTATCAATTATCGACCTTTTGGGAGAATCAATTTTTCTTGAATTTTTCATGGGACAATAAAACAATTAATTGATAGGGACATAAATTTCCTTACTAATAATATACACAAAGATAGTATCCTTGACTAACTGTGTATACTAATAAGTAACAGTTATCAACTTTGACTCATGGCTACCCGCCAAAACTCAACTAATGGGAAGCCTAAATCCCCCAGAATTCAAGTAGTTCTTCCAGAATTAATATGTGAGCAATTAACTATTTTGGCTGATAATGAATCTAGGACAGTAAGTAATATGGCAAAAGTTTTAATACAAGAGGGTATAAAAAAATATTTCGAAAAAGAAAGTAAATCACCTGTTTCAGAAAATAATTTAAATACTGATAAATTTAGAGATGAACTTGAAAAACAAAGCGTCAGAAGATTAAAAAGAGCTTCTCAAAGGATTAGATATTATAAAAAATCTGATTAAAAATAATTAATTTTGAGGCAATTTCTGTAAATCTACAGTTTTACCCATGACTACCAAAATATTTCCTCTTTCCAAAATATATTTTGCTGGAGGATTAACTGTTAACTCTTCAGCAGGTCCTGCAGCAAGAACATTTACTAAATAATTTTTCCTCAAATTTAAATCTCTTAAAGATCTTCCAATAAATTCCTCTGGAACAGTTATTTCATCTATACCAGTTTGATTATCTAGTTCCAATCTTTCGATTAGGTTTGGTCTTACGAGTTCTAAACCTAATCTTTCTCCTTGCATCCTAGATGGGAAAACAACTTTATCTGCACCTACTCTTTTTAACATTTTTTCGTGCAAGTCACTGGTAGCTCTCGCTATTACTCTTTTCACTTTGCTACCTTCACTATCCTTAGCAATAAGAGTTGTAGTTATACTTGCTTCAATAGGTTCACTAATACCCACTACAACAGTATTCATTTCAAGAATTCCCGATTCCTTCATAGACTCTTCATCAGTACAATCTACAACTCTCGCTTCTATCGAAGGTTCTAATTGCCTTAAATCATCAATAGCTTTTTCCGAATAATCTGCAGCCAAAACATCAGCACCATTACTAATAAGTTCTCTGCAAACTGCGGTTCCAAATCTTCCCACGCCGACAACTGCAAAAGTGAGTGCTTCATTTTCTCTCTTTTGAGACCACTGCCACCAATCAGCCATAATAAAACTCAGTCAATTCTAAACATATAGATCAGCCCTAGGATAGCCAATTCTCTTTTGTCTATCTATTCTACTCTTATAAAGAGCCTGCCAAAGTGCACTTAAAAGCAAAAGGATCCCAAGTCTGCCCACAAACATACCCACAATAAGAATAAATTGACCAAAATGATTTAATTTTGCGGTTAAACCAATATCAAAACCAACTGTTGCAAATGCAGATATACAAGTAAACAGAATTTCTAGGAATGTGAATGATTCTTTTTTAACAAAAGTATTAGTTGTACTAAGCAACATTGCCATTAAAAGAACAAAAAGCAAAGATCCAACTGTGATTCCAACTGCCTTCAGAATAACTTTATCTGAAATTAATCTATTGCTAATAATTACATCTTTCTGACCTCTTAAAGTTGACCTAGTTGCAGCCATTAAAGCAATAAATGTAGTTGTTTTTATGCCTCCACCAGTACCTCCTGTACTTGCTCCAATAAACATAAGCGTCATTAATAATAAGAGGCCCGTATCTGAGATAGAGTTCAAAGAAATAGGAAAATTTGTAAAGCCTGCAGTTCTTGCACTAACTGTTTCGAAGATAGATGACATTAACCGTTCAAACAAATTTAAATCATTAAAAAATTGACTATTTAGCAATGATTCAGTGATAAAGAATCCTAATGATCCGAACAATATTAGAGACAAACTTGTCCTAATAACCAGTCTGGAATGAAGGCTTAATTTCTTATAAGAAAGATTTTTTTTATGACTCCAAATATCATCAATAACCCGCCACCCCAATCCACCCATAACAATGAGAAAAACAAAAACACTATTTACCAAATAATTTGTTCTATAGTCTTGAAGACTATTTGACATTAACGAAAATCCTGCATTGTTATATGCAGAAATGCTGTGAAAAATCGAGGACCATAGTCTTTCCCAATTATTTTGAATGTCTACAAATCCAAAAGAATATAAGACAATTGCCCCCAAGGATATGATAATAATCGCAGTAATAGCAATGCTTTGAAAAGTTCGACCAATTCCTCCAACTCCAAATTCATCTAAAGTCTTTCCTTTGTCTAATCTAGTTCTTAGCTTTGTTCCCTTTACAACAAACCCTTGTAAAAATGTTGTAATGGCCATTAATCCTAGACCACCTGATAAAAGCATAAAAGCTAAGAAAACTTGGCCAAAGAAATTTAAATCAACACCAATATCTATTATGGTTAAGCCAGTAACGGTTATTGCAGAAGTAGATGTAAAAAATGCTTCCCACAAACCAACCTTTGAAGATGAACATAATGGAGAGCTCAAAATTAAAGTTCCAAGGCAAATAATAAACAAGCCTGTAACAATAGTAAATTGAGGTACAGATAGCTTTTTGTAAGCATCTTTTAACTTATAAACCTTACTTGTGAATTTCACGATATTACCCGTAATTTAAAATTATCAATGCTGGCACAGTAAATGACATTATAAGTGTTAATCCAGCTCCGTATTTTGCGATATCAAAAAATCTATATCTTCCAGGACCATAAACCATTAAATTTGTTTGATAACCCATTGGAGTCAAGAAAGATTGACTTGCACCGAATAAAACAAGCATTATTAAAGCGCTTGGTGAAATTTCTAACACATTTGAGAATTCAATAGCAACAGGCAAAATCAAAGCAACAGAAGCAGCATTACTTATAAATTGCGTAAGAATAACTGTAGATACAAAAATTACGACTAGTGCAAAATAAAGAGGCATTCCGTTAAGGGCAAAGTTTAGATTAACTGCAATTAAATCTGCTAATCCAGTTATCTGCATAGCTACACTAAAACACGATAAAGATCCCAGCAATAAAATGACGTCTAACCTAATTGATTTTTGTATCTCTGCAGGTCTTAAACATCCACAAGCAACCATTACAATCACTGCCAAAAGAACTGAACCTACTAATGGAATATTAGAAACCGAAGGCAAAACCACCATTCCTATTGCAATTGCAATTGATATAGGTTTTTTTATCAAAAAAGGTAAGTCATCTTCGAATTGATCTAAAATAAGCAAATCATTACTAGCTTGCAAACCTCTTATTGAATCTAGCGGTGCTTGCAATAATAAAACATCTCCAGCCCTTAAAACAGCTTGGCCTAATCTCTCCTGAACAGTTTGTTGACCTCTTCTTAATGCTAAAACTGTTGCATTATGACGCTGCCTAAATCTTAATTCTCTCAAACTTGCACCGGCTAAAGTTGAACCAGCTGGTAACAAGGCTTCAAAGGTCTTAGTACCTTCATCATCTGAGAAAAAATTAGCCCCATCGAAAGATGTTTTGTTTTCTCCTAACAGAATAGTATGTTCCTGCTGCAGCCTAAATAAGTCTGCCCTTGTAACGCGGATTATTAATCTATCATCCGGTTCAATCTTTCTATCAGCCAAAGGAGGAAGAATAACTTTTCCATTTCGTTGCAATTCCAGAACATCAACATCAAATCGTCTTTGCAATCTACTATTTCTGACAGATTGTCCAACTAATTCTGAAGTAGAGGGAATAGTAACTTCGGTAAAATATATATTCATATCACCATTTTTAATAAACTCCTTATCTCTCCCTCTATCTGGCAAAAGCATGTCAGAAACTAGAATCATATAGGTTGTACCTATAAGCCAAACAGGAATTCCTATTGAAGTCAAACTAAATAATTCCAAACCTCCATAACCTAATTGTTGACTAATATCACTTACAAGAAGATTTACTGAGCTACCTAATAATGTCAGAGTTCCACCGAGTAAAGTAGCAAAAGAAAGAGGTAATAAAACTTTTGATGGTGATATATTTCTTCGCTCGCACCAACTTTCAATTAAAGGTAACAAAGATGCTACTACTGGAGTATTAGGTACAATTCCAGATATTGGAGCAATCAAAAAAGCTATTAAAGAAATTAATTTCCTTGGAGTTCGAATACTTTCAGAAGAAATCAATTCTCTTACTCTGTCTAAGGCACCACTTTTAAATAATGCTGAGGAAACTGCAAATAAACCCATAAGGGTAATTAAAGAAGGGCTACCAAATCCAGCTAAAGCTTTTTCAGGAGAAAGAACCCCAGTAGATATAAATATTCCGACACATAACAAACCAGTCAATTCTGGTGCAATAGTATTTCTAATAAACAAAATTATTGACATTATTAAAACAACTACCGTTATAAACGCATCAAAATTATTACTAACTACTGCAATTAAATTCATACAAAACTTATTTAACTCAATATACCCAAAAAAAATATTTCAAAAAAGTTTAATTCGAATAATCTTTTTTAAGAAACTTTTTAAATATAGATTTTTTTTGGAATATCCATGAAGATGCAGATTTTAAGCTTTCTGTAATATCAGGCAACTTGGAAGCGTATATAAGTCTTCTTGCCTCAAAAGCCAATTTCCCGGATAAAGTAACCCCAAGCCCAGAAATTGAAGCTTCGCCTATTCCTAAGCTAATCATTTCACCGTTGTCTTGAAATTCAAAGGGTAAAGGATCTTTTCCTTGAATTAAAAGTTCTAAATTATTAGCAAGATGATTTCCTTCCTGCATAGCGACCTGAGCAGTTATGGGTAAATCCTCCATTCCTTCAATAACTGAAATATCACCAATAGCAAAACAGTTTTTATGGTTTTCTATTTGCAAATTATTATTAACTAAAATTCGTCCAAATTTTTTTGTTATTTGATCAGTTTCTAAATAAGACAAATTAGGTTTAACACCTGCTGTCCAAATAACAATATCTTTATCCAAGGAAGTTATTCCAACCTCAGTAGAAATACTAATCTTAGTTTCTGAGACTTCTTTAACTGTGGAATTCAAAAGAACGTTGATTTTTCTTTTTTCTAATGCCTTCTCTGCTTGTTCTCTATTAAAAATTTTGTTTTTATTGAGGATTTCGTTTGATTTTTCTATTACATTAATTTCAAATTGGTCTGTAAATATATCTTTAATTTTGCATGCCAACTCGATGCCAGAGGGACCACCTCCAACTATGAATAACTTTTTATACAACGCATTATCTTGTGATTTTTTTAAAAAAGAATTTAATTTATTTAAATCATGAACATCATTAAAAAAATAACAATTTTCATCTACACCTTTTATAAAAAAACTATTTGGAATAGATCCTGTACAGATGACGAGATAGTGATAACTTAATTTTAATTCGTCACTAAATTCAAGAATATTTTCTTTGAAGGAAATCTTGGTTAAACAATTTCTTAAAAAAGTTATACCCGCATCAGAAAAAATATTTGCAAATTTTGGAGTGGCTTCCCAACTTCTTATTTCTTTACTTAAAACTTCGTACATTAAAGGTTTAAATATAAAGTTAGTTTCAGAATCAACCACAAGAATCGGTAAAGAAGGATTAAGATTCTTTAAATTCAAAGCAAATGTCATGCCTGCAAAACCTGCTCCAACTATTACTATTGGTTTTTGTATTGATTTCATTAGAGAAATATTGTTATGCGTAAATGTATTATTAAACTATACGAATAATTTTTAAATTGAGCGAAATAAAATTAAACTCATAACCTAACTGAAGAATGATTGAAAAAATCCACAAAGATATTCAAACTAACTTGAGGAAATATAATCAAGAGCTTGTAGATATGAAGGCTCAAGGAATGCTTTCATGGGGTTATGAAAAGTTTGATAATCAATTTGCTATTACAACAAGTTTTGGTATACAGTCATCAGTCCTTTTAGATATGGTCAGCAAATTATCTCTACAAAAAAAAATCAAAATATTTTGGATAGATACAGGTTACCTTCCTCCAGAAACATACCATTACGCTGAAAAGCTTATTGATAATTTATCCTTAGAAGTTGAAGTTCTGCAAAGTGAATTATCTCCAGCAAGAATGGAGGCCAAATACGGAAAACTTTGGGAAACAAAAAAAGAGAGTGATTTAGATAAGTATCATGAATTGAGAAAGATAAAACCTTTAGAAAATGGTCTAGAAAAATATGATATTTTCTGTTGGGCAAGCGGTGTTAGATCAAGTCAAACAGAAAATAGAAACAAAATGAAATTCATAGACGTAATTCGTCAAAGACTCTCTTTAAGACCTTTATTAAATTGGACAAATAAAGATATTTTTTATTATATGGAAGAGAATAATTTACCTGCCCATCCACTTTTTATCAAAGGTTATTCTTCTGTAGGAGATTGGCATTCAAGCAGTCCCGATGGTATTGAAACAAAGGGCAGAGATACAAGATTTGGAGGGATTAAACAAGAATGTGGAATACACACTAATAATTAAATTGATCATAGAAGAATGGTCTCAGATATAAATTTTTTATTAGTAGGCAATAGTAGGCTTCATTGGGCAAAATATTCTAAAAATCAATCTCAATTCTTCCATACCCAAAAAGAGCAAAAAGTTCCTGAAAATATAGATCTTGATCAATTAATTTGGGCTTCTGTAGGAAAACTACCAAATTTTTTGCTGAAAAAAGAAAATGAAATAAAAACTAAAGATATCCAATTATCAAATCTTCCTGATTATTTTGGAGTTGATAGAGCTCTTGCCTGTATTGCCGCTTTAAAAATTATTGAAAACCCTTTCAAAAAAGATTTGCTAATTGCAGATTTTGGAACAATATTATCAATAACAAAATTGAACTCAAATGGATCTATTATTGGAGGTCAACTTCTTCCAGGTTTTCTAACACAATTAAAATCAATGGAACAAAATACAAAAAATCTTAAAGTTCCCAAAAAATATGATATTCCGATCAAAGATTTTTTAATTAATACAGAAGAAGCAATTTTAAAAGGAGTAATCAATTCTCTTACTGGTGTTATAAAAAATTCATTTAATCCTTTAAAGGATATCTTGATAACATGTGGAGGAGACTCTCAATTACTCACAAAATCTCTAAAGACTCAAAAAGAAAATATTATCAATGCTCCTAATTTAGTTATGGAGGGGATGATTATTCACCACCTGTACATAAAAAAATTAGCTTAACCCAAGGTCTGCAATTATATGATCAGCCATTATTGCTGCTTTTACCTTTAAGTAAATTTTTTCGATATTACCATCAGTATCGATCAAAAAAGTATTTCTCATCATTCCCATATATTCTTTTCCCATGAATTTCTTAAGTCCATAGCTATCAAAATCAGAAGAAACTTTAAAAGGTTCAGGATCAGTTAAAAGAATAAAAGGTAAATTAAATTTTTCTATAAACTTCTGATGAGAGGATGCATTATCTTTACTAATACCAAGCACAACAATATTATTTTTTTGGAGTAAATCCCAATTCTCTTTAAAATTACATGCTTCTTTAGTACATCCTGGAGTATTATCTTTTGGATAAAAATATAGTATTATTCGTTTACCTTTAAAATCACTAAGAGAAACTTCTTTCTCAAAAGAATCTTTTAATTTAAATTCTGGTGCTTTGTCGCCAACCTTAAGAGCCATTGAAATTATTAAATGAGTATGAATATAAAATACCAAAAATTTGGTTTTATGAGATTAAAGGTGTGCAAGATGTCGCAACTGTAAAAGAAATTAAAACTGCAAAAAACCTAACAAATTCAAGATCAAAGATTTTCCTAGAAACAAGAGCTTATTTGCGACAATCACTCTCAACACTTTTTGATTTAGACCCCTTAGAAATTCCAATTAATGCTCATCCTGGAGAACCTCCAAGTTTACCCTCTGGCATGGGAAATATCAGTTTAAGTCATTGTAAAGATGCAATTACTATAGTCTGGCACAAAGGCAAAATAGGTATTGATATTGAGAGAACAGATAGAGATTTTAACCATATAAAATTTGCAGAAAAATATTTTTTTCATACTAATAAATCAAACCATAATAATATTTTGACAAAGAATATGATATTAAATCAATGGTGCGCTGTTGAAGCGGCTATAAAATGGGATCATGGAAAATTAGCTAAAGACATTAACCATTGGCAATTTTTTGACAAGCGAAAAGAGTTAATTCATAAGAAGAAAAACATACATTTAAATTATTCACAGATTAACTTCCATAATTGGACTATCGCTTTAGCCTACGAAGAAAAAACTTCTTTTAATCCTGAGATTATTTGTTGTTCGAAAAATTTTTAGTTTTCTTTTCTTCTAAGCAATTCTTCATATTGAGTTTTTTCCCATCCATTATTATTTGGTTCCCATATTTTTAAACCTCTTAAAGATTTAGGAAGATATTCTTGTGCGACCCAATTATCTGGATAATTATGAGGATTGACATAGCTATTAGAATTATTTTTTAAATGAAGTGGAACATCAAAAGTATTGGTAGATTTGATTGTTTCAATTGCTTTAAAAATACTTTTCGTACTATTACTTTTTGTAGACATAGCTAAATATAAAGAAGCCTGCGTTAAAAAATATAATCCTTCTGGAAAACCAACTCTATCAAAAGCATCACAACAGGATTGTACAACTACTATGGCATTAGGATCAGCTATTCCAATATCTTCACTGGCAGATATAAGTAGTCTTCTAAAAATAAAATTAGGATCTTCCCCAGCCTCTAGCATATTCGCAAGCCAGAATAAAGTTGCATCTGGATCAGAACCTCTTATGGACTTGATAAAGGCACTTATTACATCGTAATGATTCGGACCATTTTTATCGTAAACAATATTTTTCTTTTGAATTGCATCCTCTGCTATTGAGAGATTAATCTTGATTTCTTTAGCATCATTTTCAGCAGTTGTTTCTATGGCCATCTCTAACGCATTGATTAAAGTTCTTGCATCACCGCCAGAAAATTTAATTAAATGACTTATAGCGTCTTGAGTTAAATAAACCTTTTTTGAATCTTTTTTTTTAGA